>JAEWDM010000040.1 GCA_023390115.1 Bacillota bacterium | reverse complement strand
CCATAAGAGAGTTTTCCTTTACCTCCTTCAGGAACTCCTCTACCGTCTTGTTGCCCTGGGGATAATTCCTCATAGCCAGAGTATTTACAAACATCCCCATTATGTTCTCCAAATCGGCATGGGGCCTTCCGGCTATGGGCAAGCCTACTACTATATCCTCCTGCCCGCTGTATTTTGCAAGCATTATGCTGTATGCTCCGAGCAGTGTCATGTAAAGGGTCGTCCCTGTCCTTAAAGACAGCTCCCTTATTCTGCCCGTAAGCTCTCTGTCTATCCCAAAGGCTATGCTGCCGCCTTCAAAGCTCTGCATCCCCGGCCTGGGGTAATCGGCAGGCATGTCCAGCGCCGGTATCTCTCCACTGAACACATCAAGCCAGTATTCTTCCTGCTTCTTTAGCTCTCCGCTGTTAAACAGGCTGTTCTGCCACTCTGAGAAATCCTTATACTGTATCCTTAATTCCGGTAGGGTCTGACCATTGTACAGACTTGTAAATTCCCTTATAAAGATACCCAGCGATATGCCGTCCGATATGATATGGTGCATATCCACCATGAGGATATGCCTGTCCTCTTCTATTTTTATGAGCCCTGCCCGCATCAGCGGCGCCTTATCCAGCTCAAACGGCCTTATGAACCTTTTTACTGCCTCGCCTGCTTCCTCCTCGCTGCATTCCGTGTACTCTATATCAAAGCCGGCTTCCTTATGCACCCTCTGTACAGGCTCTCCTTCGACTGCCCCAAAGGATGTCCTCAGCGCCTCATGCCTTGCTGCCAGCTGCGTGAAGGTATGCTCCAGCCTATCCCTGTCAAGCCTGCCTTCCGCTGTCATTATTCCCGGCATGTTGTAGACAGTAGACGGCCCCTCTATCTGTCCCAGTAAATAGAGCCTCTTCTGGGATGCTGAAGCAGGATAATACTCTTTCTCCTCCGCCTTCGCTATGGATGCGTACATGCTCGTTCCCGCTCCCCTTATATACTCTGCGAGATTCCTTATGCTCTGCCTGGAGAATACCTCCTTTAGCGGCATCTCTACGCCGAATTCCCTGTGTATCCTTGATACGAGCATAGTAACTTTCAGTGAATGTCCTCCCAGTTCAAAGAAACTGTCCTTTACCCCTACCTTGTTTACCCCAAGTATATCCTGCCATATTTCTGCCAGCGTCTCTTCCGTAATGCCGGCAGGAGCTTCATACTCCGTTGCTGTTTTTATGCTGCCGTCAGGCCCGGGGAGGGCCTTCCTGTCTACCTTGCCGTTAGGAGTCAGCGGCATACGCTCCAGCTTTATGAAATATGAAGGTATCATATAGCCGGGCAGCTCCCTTGACAGGTACTCCCTTATGTCCGGTACGGTTATATCCTTTTGCTGCACCGTATATGCACAAAGATATTTATCACCGTTTTCCCCCTCTTTCACTACTACAAGTGCTTCCTCTATATCTTCATGCTTTAGCAGCTTTGCTTCCACCTCGCCAAGCTCTATCCTGAAGCCGCGTATTTTTACCTGATGGTCTGTCCTCCCCAGGAATTCTATATTGCCGTCGGGCAGCCATCTTGCCAGGTCGCCTGTACGGTACATCTTTTTTCCCGGCTCGAAGGGATTGTCTACAAACCTTTCCGCCGTAAGCTCAGGCCTGTTTAAGTAGCCCCTCCCGACGTTATCTCCGCATATATATAATTCACCGCTTGCTCCCACCGGCTGTAGTGTTTTTTCTCTGCCCAGAATATACATTCTGGTGTTTGATACCGGTGTTCCTATGGGCGGAATTAAAGGCATATCCGGCTGTGTCATTGTTAACGCGGTGACCACATGCGTTTCTGAAGGGCCATAATGATTATGCAGGCAAATTCCTCTTTCAGACAGAAACATTCTGAATTTATCCGTTATTACAAGCTGTTCTCCCGCAACAATCAAGTGCTTCACACTACCAGGAATTAATTTTTCATAGTCGCCCTGAGTTATTACAAATTTCAGGAATGCCGTGGGCAGGAACATTACGTTAATATTATTCGCTTGAGTAAAGCCGGTCAGTATGGATAATACTTTTTTATCTTCTTCACCTATTATGTAAAGTTTTCCTCCCGCAAGAAGTGTCGAAAATATTTCCTGATAGCATACATCAAAGCTCATGCTGGCAAACTGCATTACATTGGTGCTAAAGTCAATACTGGTTTTGTCATATTCAAAGAAGATAAGATTAATTAAATTCCTTTGTTCAAGCTTTACGCCCTTGGGCTTTCCTGTTGTTCCCGACGTATATAACACATACAGAAGATTTTGTGCTTTAGATATACCGGACAGGTTTTCACCGGCTTTTTCCGCAAGCTGCGGCTCTATTTCATCCAGCAGGATAATCTCCCTGTCTGCTGTAAGCGCCTCCATGTTTTCCGAAAAGCAAATACCCGGTATAGTCCTTAATACTTCTTTTGAGGGCAAATTACCGTTATTTTCAAGCATCTTTTCCACCAGATGCCTAAGTGTTGCTTCTCCCTCTCCCAGTATAGCCAAATCAACATTTTTATCATTAAGAATATATGAGCTTTCACTCGTTGCATAAGGCCCTCCTGCTATTATAGGAACACTTACGCCCCAGTGCCTTATGACCGATACTGTCTTATGGAAAAAATCCTTATATATCGACAGTGTCCGTATACCTATTACATCCGGTTTAAACTCATCTATCAGCTTTTTCAGCTCGTCATAGCGGTCAAAATCTATTCTGGCTTTTGCTATTTTACCGGAAATTTTGCTCCCGAACACTTCGTTTAAATACGATAACAGGTATATCTGTCCCAAAGGGGCCTCTACAACATCATATACCTCTCCCCTGTCGGCTGTAAAATACTGTGACAAATCGAGGAACAATATCCTCAGTGCATCCTCATCATGCTCCTTCCGGGGAAAATACTCCCTGATAGCCTCGTTAAAATGCGGGACGGCGCCATATCCTTCATCCGCAAATGCCGCATCCCCCAGTTCGCCTGCCGTAATATTCATAAGTTTGAGCAGTGCATCAAAGCTGTCAATTTTCACAGGAAGGTAGCTGTCGTATTTTGCTACCAGCTCTTTTTCCGTCATTACCTTCATCTGCAAAGGCAATACATAAAGCAAACGTTCCTTATTCATGAAGTAATTATTGTAAAAGTCGGCCTTGTACTCTGATGTAAAGCTCTTTGAAAAAGGCAGGGTATCAGAAAATTCATGGTATGCAAGGTTTACGCATTTTTCTATCAGCTCTCTGGAAATGCCGTTCTCTTCAGCCAGTCTTGCCATGTCCGTATTGGGATAAATCTTCAGCAGATGTACATAGGGGAAATGCAGCCATTTCAATTCCTTTATGAAGCTCAACGTCATTATAGCTTCTTCTTCCGATTCAGTAGGGAAACCATGAATGGATTCCAACTCGACAATGACGTGAGGGTGCTTTTCAAGTATATACCTGATATTGTCCCTGAGCTTATCAAGGTTCATGTTTTTGCCGACAAGCTTCTGCAGCCTTGGCGAGGCTGTTTCAAGCGCCAATGAAAGGTTGACCATTCCTGCCTTTACCATAAGGTCAATATATTCCTTTGTAAGAATATCTCCTCTCAGCCCGTTAGGGAAATAAAGCATAACCTTCATATTGCTCTCAACTATCATATTAAGCAGCCTGCTGCTGTTTTTCATATCGAGATTGAAAATATCATCTATAAATACAAATCTCCGGGTACCAACGTTGTAATAAATTTCAATTTCCTTGAATATATTCTCCGCAGATCTGACAACATGTTTTTTTGGCCATATTTTATGGCAGAATGCACAATTATACGGACATCCTCTTGTGGCTTGAATGGTTATGCTGTTTCTCGCAGCTCCCAGTCCGATATGCTTATGATATCTCTCATAATCAACAAGTGTTCTATCCGGAATAGGAAGGGTATCCAATTCAAGGATTTGGTCCCTGGCCTTTGTATAGATATGATCCGTCTTTGATGCATGTATGCCTTCCAGCAGGCAAAAAGGCATTTCCACTACTGCATTGCTATTCGTAAGCAGTACCCCGGCATTACTGTCATCAAGCATTGAAAGAATTCTTTCCCTGGGATAATCGGGGTCTATGGGCAAATACCCGCCTCCTGCTTTAATTATCGCAAGTATACCTATTATCATTTCAATGGAGCGTTCAATCATAATTCCGACTATACTGTCCGCTTTTACTCCCTTTTCCCTCAATACCCTTGCCAGCCGGTTTGCCTTGTCATTCAGCTGCCTGTATGTAAGCTGCTTATCCTCAAACACCAGGGCTATATTGTCAGGCGCTTTCTCCACCTGCTCTTCAAACAGCGCATAGATGGTACTGTCCTTTGGATACGCAGCTTCTGTATTGTTGAATTTTTCCAATATTTCTTTCTTTTCTTCCTCCGGAAGAATATTTATCTTCCCTACCAATATGTCCGGATTTTCTACTACCTCCTCCGCCACTCTGATCAGATGCCCAGGTATCCTGTCTACAATATCTCTCCCATACACATTGGCATTATAAATAAATTTTATTTCCAGATTACTTCCCGGTACAACGACGACATTAAAGTCGTAGCTCGTTTGATCAAACACTTCAACGCCGCATATCTCAAATCCCAGCTCATCTTTATTTACCAGGTTTAATCCTTCTTTTTGTATGGGATAATTCTCAAACACTACTATGTTATCTATAAGCTCCTGTTTCAGCTCGCTTTCTGACTCTATATCCGCCAGCTGCATATAATGATATATATCAGATTTCAGAGCAGCATCCTGTACCTGCCTTACCAGCTGTCTGAACGATGTGTTTTCGCCATTCATTACCCTGACGGGTATTGTATTTATAAAAAGCCCAACCATCGTTTCTATTCCTCTTACTTCATAAGGCCTTCCTGACACCACCGCTCCGAATACCGCATCCTGGGTATTATTGTATCTTTGCAGCAGTACTCCCCATACGCTTTGTAAAATGGTGTTCAATGTAACAGATTCTTTTTTTGCAAGGTCCTCGAGGCCCTTCGTAATTGCCTCATCCAGAGTAAACACAGCTTCCTGCCTCCGATATACGCCGGAATCCTCCCCTCTCCTTAAATCAGGAAGGCCGGTACGCTGCGCGTATTCTTTAAGATATTCCTTCCAGTATTCGCGTCCCGCATTCTTATCCTGCTGTTCCAGCCACTCTATATAGCTGCTGTACGGATACACTGCTCCCGGGTTACCGGGCTTGCCATCCAGCAATGCCCTGTAGCTGCCGAAAAGGTCTTTCATCAATATTCCAAGGCACCACCCATCCATTATTATGTGATGGAAGCTTAGTATTACTAAATACTGCTGTTCTTCTATTTTCAATACCGCGGTTCTTATGAGAACATCTTTTGACAGGTCAAACCCCCTTTGACGGTCCTTCCTCTTGTATTCCTCCACATATAACTCTCTATCCTCTTCTCCGTATCTTGAGATATCCTCGTAAACCACTTCGCACTCACATTCTTTCAGCACCACCTGCAGCGGCCTCTCCATTTCCTCGTGCAGGATTACCGTCCTTAATGCCTCGTGCCTTTTGATTAATGCCCCCATGCTCTTTTTAAAGATATCTGCTATAAAGCAGCCGTTTATCGATAATACAATTTGTTGAAAATATGCCTCCGAATTCTTATCAAGCAACGAATGAAACAGCATCCCCTCCTGCATTGGAGATAGTGTATATATATCCTGTATAATACTGTCCTGATCCTCTGTCATCACTTAATTCCCCTTCCCTTTAGCGGCTTTCAATTTTGCGATTACATTATCAAGCTCTTTTACAGAGAGCTTCTTATAGGTTAAATCGTGAGGCGTAAGTTTGGTCCCCTCATGTTTTACACAATGGTCTATAACCTTTAGAAGCTTATTTTTATAGCCCTCCGCAAGCCTTACCATTGTATCCTCCTTAAATTGCGTTTTGTTATAGTTAAACTTAAGCTGCAGGCTTCCTCCGTATATTCCTCCGTTTATCTCAACAGGATACAGCTTTTTCATATCCGGACTCACAGGGCTGCCCGATGCCAGGCCTGACACCTTAAACGACCCTGTGCCGGTATCAGAATCAAACTGCCCAAGGTAGTTGAACATTATTTCAGGATTCATGCCGGACATTATTTTGCCTGTGTTTTTTTCATCTGGCAGATACTTATCTGACAGATACTTATCTGACAGATACTTTAATATGCCATATCCGATTCCCTTGTTGGGAATACGCCTCAGGCTCTCCTTTATGCTTGTTATATAATGATCCGTGCCATGCTTTCCGTCTACATCAAGTATTACAGGGTATACTGCTGTAAACCATCCTACGGTCCTGGTTATGTTAATATCCTTTATTATTTCACCTCTGCCGATGCCCTCTAAAGCCACCGCAGCTTTGCCTGCAGCTGTCCATTCTTTTAACGCAAGCCCCAGGGCGGTAAGCAGGATATCATCTATTTCAGTATTGTATGCATGGTTTGCCTCATTGAGAAGCTTTGATGTTTCTTCCCGGGATAAAGACATTATTAAAGTGCTGCTGTCCTTGTACCTGTTCCCGTCAGGAATTCCATCCTTAGGCAGAGGCAGTATATCAGTCTCTTCTATTTGCTTCCAGTATGCTATCTCCTCCAGTAATTTTCTGCTGTTTGCATACTCCTGCAATCCCATTGACCATTCTTTAAACGACTGGGTTTTATCGGGAAGCTTTATCTCAGCTCCGTTCAACACCTGATTATATGCCGTGACGACATCTTCAATTATTATCCTCCACGATACCCCGTCTACTACAAGGTGGTGTATTACAACTAACAGATGGTCTCCCTCATCGGTTTTATATAATCCCAATTTTACAAGAGGCCCTCCGGCTAAATCTATACTGCTTTGAAGTATGCTTGCTTCTTTTTCCACAATATCCGCATACTCCTTATTTCCATAAAGGTCAACAACCTTCAGCTCAAACAGCTGCACATCAATTCCCCGGTTGTATTGCTGTATTCCATCCTTCACCCTGTATACCATTCTCAAGGCATCATGATGCTCAATAACAGCAGCGAAAACTCTTCTTACAATTTCTTCCTCAATCCCTTCATTTCTATACAGCATAACTGATTGGTTAAAGTGGCCCGTCATTTCATTCTCAAGCTCAAAGAACCATTTCTGGATTGGCGTAAGCCCTATTTCCCCTTCTACTATCCCTTGACTTGCTTTAGCAGCTGCCTCCGATATATATTTGCTCAATTCCTTTATTCTGGGATTTTTAATCATATCCTTTATTTCCATCTTCAATCCATGCTCATATAGGCGGGATGACACCTGCAGTGCCTTTATCGAATCCCCTCCCAGTTCAAAAAAGCTATCATTTATTCCTACCTTATCTACTCTTAGTATCTCCTGCCATATCTCTGCCAGCCTCTCTTGTATGGCACCGGCAGGCGCCTCATATTCCGCTGCCGCTTTTATGCTTCCGTCAGGCCCGGGCAGGGCTTTCCTGTCTATCTTGCCGTTAGGGGTCAGCGGCATATGCTCCAGCTTTATGAAATGTGAAGGTATCATGTACCCGGGCAGCTGCCTTGACAGGCAGTCCCTTATGCCGGATACTGTGATGTCATTTTCCGGCACAATGTATGCACAAAGGCATTTATCCCCGTTTGCGCCCTCCTTCAGTATTACAATCGCTTCCTTTATGTCCTTATGCTTTAACAGCTGTGCTTCTATTTCGCCAAGCTCTATCCTGAAGCCGCGTATCTTCACCTGGTGGTCTATCCTCCCCAGAAATTCTATATTGCCGTCAGGCAGCCATCTTGCCAGGTCCCCTGTCCGGTACATTCTCTCCCCTGGCATGAAGGGGTTGTCCACAAACTTTTCTGCCGTAAGCTCCGGCCTGTTCAGATACCCTCTGGCCAGCCCAGCCCCTGATATACATAGTTCTCCGGCTACTCCCAACGGCTGTAGGCTGTCATTATTGCCCACTATATATACTTTTGTGTTGCTTATTGGCTTGCCGATTGGTATGTTGGCATATTCTCCATCTATCAGAAAGCTTGTCGTGACAACGGTATTCTCTGTAGGGCCATAGTTATTGAATATCCGGTAGCTTTTCCTGCTGAAAGAATTAAGCTTATCACCACCCGTTAGCAGTGTTTTAAGCGTGCTGTTTTCCTGCTTTATAAACTGTTCACATACCTGGGTAGGCAAAAAGCCTATGGTTATATTATTTTCTTCAAAATACCGGTTTAGCTTGTTTATATCAAGTAAGGCTTCCTCATTTAAAATATAAATCGAAGCCCCGGATACAAGATAAGGGAATATCTCCCACACAGAGGCATCAAAGCCAAATCCCGCATACTTGGCACTTCTATCGCAGTCCATAACATTAAAGCACTCTTTATGCCAGTATGACAGGTTGATTAGCGACATGTGCTCCACCACTACTCCTTTGGGAATACCGGTAGACCCTGATGTATATATTACATACGCCGCATTACCCGATATACCGGTTTTATCCGGGTTTTTACCGTCGCCCCTGAATATGCCGCCATCTTCTACATCAAGTATTTCTCCCTTGAAGCCCGCCTTCTGCCCAAGGTGTCCCTGTGTAAGCAGTATGCCGGCCCCGCTGTCCTCCAGCATGTACCTTACCCTGTCCTGCGGATATCCGGGGTCTATTGGCAGGTACGCCCCTCCCGCCTTTAGGATGCCGAGTATACCTATTACCATCTCAAGCGATCTTTCGGTCATTATTCCTGCTATGCTGCCGGGTACTATCCCTTTATCCCTCAATACTCTCGCCAGCTGGTTTGACTTCTCATTCAACTGCCTGTACGTGAGCTGTTTGTCTTCAAACACCAGGGCTATATTGTCAGGGGCCTTCTCTGCCTGCTCTTCAAACAGCTCATGTACGGTGCTGCCCTTAGGATACTCCGCTGCCGTATCATTGAAGTCATAGAGTATCCTTCTTCTCTCTTCCTCCGGCATCATGTCTATTTCAGATATCTTCATACCCGGGTTCCCGGCCATTTCCCTCAATATATTTATATAGTGCCCCGAAAGCCTTTCCATGGTATCCTTTCTGAACAACTTAGTACAGTATTCAAGTACAAACGCTATGCCCTCTTCCTCCTCTGATGCATTCAGCGTCATATCGAACCTGGATATTCTGTTTTCAGCCCTGTATATCTTCAGCCTGAGTCCATCAACCTCCAGCCCGCTTATATCGGCATTTTGCAGTGCAAACATGGTGTCAAACAGCGGGTTCCGGCTTAAATCCCTCTTTATTTCAAGCCTTTCCACCAGCTCCTCAAACTGGTAATCCTGGTTCTCATATGCCTTAATACAGTTCTCTTTCACTTCTTTCAGGAACTCTTCTATAGTCTTGCTTCCCTTGGGATAGTTCCTCATGGCCAGGGTATTTACAAACATCCCCATTATATTCCCCACATCCGCATGGGGCCTTCCGGCTATGGGCGAGCCTACTACTATATCCTCCTGCCCGCTGTATTTTGCAAGCATTATGTTATATGCTCCAAGCAGTGCCATGTAAACGGTTATACCCATCCTTGAAGACAGTGCTCTTATTTTATCGGTAAGCTCCCTGTCTATCGCAAAGGCTATGCTGTCGCCTTCAAAGCTCTGTATACCCGGTCTGGGGTAATCGGCAGGCATGTCCAGCACCGGTATCTCTCCACTGAACACATCAAGCCAGTATTCTTTCTGCTTCTTTATCTCCCCGCTGTTAAACAGGCTGTTTTGCCACTCCGAGAAATCCTTATACTGTATCCTTAATTCCGGTAGGGTCTGACCGCTATACAGGCTTGTAAATTCCTTTATAAAAATATCTAATGACACGCCGTCCGATATGATATGGTGCATATCCACCATGAGCATATGCCTGTCCTCTTCTGTTTTTATGAGCCCTGCCCGCATCAGCGGGACCTTGCCTAAGTCAAACGGCCTTATGAACCTTTTTACTGCCTCGCCTGCTTCCTCCTCGCTGCATTCCATGTACTTTATCTCAAAATCCGCTTCCTTATGCACCCTCTGTACCGGCTCTCCCCGGACCACCTCAAAGGATGTCCTCAGCGCCTCATGCCTTGCTGCCAGCTGCCTGAAGGCATTCTCAAGCCTATCCCTGTCAAGCCTGCCCTCCGCCATCATTATTCCCGGCATGTTGTAGACAGTGGAAGGCCCCTCTATCTGCCCCAGCACATAGAGCCTTTTCTGGGCTGATGAAGCGGGATAGTATTCTTTCTCTTCCGCCTTCCCTATCGATGCGTATATGCTTCTTCCCGTTTCTCTTATATACCCTGCAAGATTCCTTATGCTCTGCCTGGAGAATATCTCCTTGAGCGGAATCTCCACACCGAATTCTCTGTGCACCCGCGATATAAGAGCTGCCGCTTTCAATGAATGCCCTCCAAGCTCAAAGAAGTTATCGTTTACTCCTGCCCTCTCTGCTCCAAGTATTTCTTTCCACATGTCCGCCAGTCTTTCTTCCATCTCGTTCTCCGGTGCAACATATTCTATCCCTGTATCTGCATTAACATACGTTCCCATGAGTACTTTACGGTCCAGCTTTTTGTTGGAAGTCACCGGCAGCTTCTCAAGGCAGACAAAATACGATGGGATCATATAACCGGGCAGTTCTTTTGAAAGGAATTCTCTTAGCTGTGCTGCCGTAATTTCTTTATAGGGCACGATAAAAGCATAGAGGGATATCTCACCGCTCTTATCCTCTTTTCCCAGCACAACGGCTTCTTTTACTTCCTCATGCTTCAGTATGGATGATTCAACTTCACCCAGCTCTATCCTATGGCCTCGAATCTTTACCTGATTGTCTATTCTACCCAGGTATTCCATGTCTCCGCCTGGCAAAAAGCGTGCCAAATCTCCCGACCTGTACAGTCTTCCGCCCTCTTTGTACGGATTCCTTACAAACTTCTGCGATGTCAGCTCCGGCCTGTTCAAGTACCCCCTTGCCACCCCTTCTCCGCCCACACATAATTCACCCGGCACGCCTATAGGAAGCATCTTCATATTGCTGTCCATTATGTATGCCGAAAGAGTGGGAATAGGATTTCCGATATTGCAAATATTGGATTCCATATCGTCCTCGGATATTTCCTTATATGTAACATGCACCGTTGTTTCGGTTATACCATACATATTAACCAGCCTGGCTTGGGGGTACTTTTGCTTCCACCGCTTAAGCATTATGGGTTTCAGCGCCTCCCCGCCGAAAATAATATACCTTATTGCAAGCTGCTTCCGGTCATGCTGCGTTTCCTCATTTGACAGGCTGTAAAATGCCGTAGGGGTCTGGTTTAATATAGTCACCCCTTCCCTGATCAGCAGCTTTAGATATTCCTTTGTGTTCTGTGCTACAAGCCTTGGTACTATAACAAGCTTGCCCCCGTAAAGCAATGCCCCGTACATCTCCCACACCGAAAAGTCAAAGCAGTATGAATGAAACATTGTCCATACATCCGCCGGGCTAAAGTCAAACTGCATTTTGCTGTTAAACATCAGTCTTATCACATTCCTGTGCGTTATCATTACACCCTTGGGCTGCCCGGTTGAGCCTGATGTATAAATTATGTACGCAAGATTATCCGGCCGGTTTATATTCTCCAGATTGCTATAGCAGCCATCCTCCGGCGCACCGTCTATTTTATCAAGGAAAACCACGTGGCGGTTGGCTTGACCGCAAGCAGACATATTTTCTCTTTTTATAAAGGCTATTCCCGGTAAATTCTCCAGCTCTTCCTGACAGGGAAGCCTCTTACCGTTTTCCAGCATTTTTCCCACTAATTCTCCCAGTGTCAGTTCTCCTTCCCCCAGGATAACCAGGTCTACATTGCCATCCTTCAAAATTGTGCTGCAGCTGCTGGTAGCATAAGGCCCCCCGGCAATAACGGGTACATTTATTTTCCACTGCCGGATCATCGATACGGCTTTATGGAAAAATTCCCTATGGCAGGTCAGCGCCCGTATACCTATCATGTCCGGTTTAAACTCTTCTATAAATGCTTTCAAACCATCATAGCTGTCAAAATCTATTCTTGACTTTCCTATTTTGCCGCAGATCCTTTTGCCGAATTTACTGTTAAGGTATGTGAGCAGGTACATATGGCCTAACGGCTGCTCCACAACATCATATAAATTATCCTTCTCACTGCTGAAAAATTGTGACAGGTCCAGAAGCATTACCCGCAATGCATCCTCACATTTCTCTTTCACCGGAAAGCATTCCTTAATTTTCCTATTGAATTCCTCAACTTTTCCATAAGCTTCATCAACAAATTCATTCCTGCTTAATTCATTCCTTGTTATACCGGTTAGTCCGAGCAGATCTTCAAAGCTGGTAATATCAACAGGCAAGTAGCTGTTATATTTCTGAACCAATTCATCCTCCGTTAGTATTTTCATCTGGCAGGGCAGAACTTTCAGCAGGCGTTCTTTTAACAGGAAATATTCCTCTAAAAACTCAGCCTGATATTTGAGGGTAAAGCTTTTAGGAAACGGGAGGGTATCAGGGAGCTCATGGAAAGCCATCCCTGTCGATCTTTCTATTGCCTCCTTTGAAATACCATTTTCAAGCGCTATCTTTTCCATATCACTGTCAGGATATATCTTAAGTATATGCACATAAGGGAAGTGCAGCCATTTGATGCTTTTTATAAATTCCATTGTCATTGCGGCCTCCTCCTCTGTTTCTGTGGGGAAGCCGTGCATTGTAAACAGCTCCAGTATTACATGAGGGTATTTCCAGGTAATGTATTCTATATTCTCCCTTAGCCTGTCAAGGTCCAGGTTCTTCCTTATGAGCTTCTGCAGCCTGGGAGACGCGGTTTCAAGCGCCAGCGCCATGTTTACCGTTCCTGCCTGCACCATTAAGTCTATGTACTCCTCTGTCATAAGATCCCCTCTTACTCCATTCGGGAAGAACAACTGTATCTTTAACTGATTTTCTGTCACAAGCCTGAAAAATTTCATACTATTTTCCCGGTTGAGGTTGAAGATGTCGTCAATAAATACAAACCTGCGTACTCCTATGCTGTAATAAAGCTTCACTTCCTCGAAAATATTCTCCGCCGGCCTTACAGAATGAGCCTTGGGCCATATTTTGTGGCAGTAAGCACAATTGTAGGGGCATCCCCTTGTAGCCTGTATGGTGATAGAGTTCTTTACCATTGCCTGTCCTATATATTGACTATATTTTTCATAATCAATCAGTGTCCTGTCTGGTATCGGTAAGCTGTTAAAATCCTTTATCTGCTGCCGGGGACATGTAAAAGTGGGAATTGCAGTACCTGAAAAGGTATTGCTGAGGCTGGTAAACCGGAAGCTGCCCGATGCCTGCCCGCTTGTCAAAAGAACGGATGCACCGCTGTCGTTAAGCATGGACACCACCCTGCTTTGAGGATAATCATGACTTATGGGCAGATATGCTCCCCCTGCTTTCAGTATACCTAGAATACCGGCTATCATTTCTAAAGATCTTTCAACCATTATGCCCACTATGCTGTCCTGTCTTACTCCCTTTTCCCTCAGAAGTCTTGCCAGTACGTTTGCTCTTTCGTTCAATGCCCTGTATGTAAGCTGCTCATCCTCAAATACCACGGCTATATTGTCCGGCGTCCTTTCCGCCTGCTCTTCAAACAGCTCATGCAACGTCTTATTCCCGGGATAATCCGCTGCCGTATCATTAAAGCTGTAAAGAATCTTTTCCTTTTCCCCCTGCGTAATTATATCAATATCATAAATATTGTCCCGGCCGCCGCTTTTCAGAACCTCCGCCAGTATATTTTTGAAATGTTCTATCACATTTTCGACAGGAAAAGCTTCATTGAAAATTTCCATTTGATAATCAAAATCAATTTTTATATCCTTGTCCTTTGTAAATTCCCTCACACCTACAACCAGTGCTTGCATTTCACTGCTGTGTGTAACAGTAACGGCTTCGGCCGACATACCTGTGAATTGTTTTTCAAATTCCTGTTTTTGATATGAGAGGGCAATATCATAGACCTTCTTGTCCTTTACCTCCGCCGCCCTCAATATTTCCCCTAAAGGAAGCCGTTGATGCCTGTAGCACTCTTTCAGCTCACTCTTTATGTTTCCCATTAATTCGGAAAAGCTGAAGCCGCTGTCAAGCTTTATTCTTATAGGTATTATGTTCACAAATAACCCTATGGTAGATTTTTCTCTTACATTCCTTCTGTTGGCTGTCGGAACTCCTATAACTATTTCATTCTTAGAATAAACCCTGCAAAAATATAAAGCCAGAGCCCCGAGAAAAAAGTGAAATATTGTGCAGGACCTGGCTTCAGCAAAAGCAACCAGACTATTATAAAAATTCCGCTCAAACGTTATTGTTTTTCTGGAGCTCGTGATAATCCGGCTGTCATCCTCCTTATTTTTCCTAATTATAAGCGGTTCCTCTAAACCCTTCATCTTCTCTTTCCAAAACCCTGTAGATTTTATATAAGAATCTGAATTGCCGTACTCCCGGTCAATCTCAATAAAGTCCTTATATGAGCAAATAGTGTGGCCTTTTTCTTCAGTACCGCTTATCAACTGGTTATACCTGTCTGTTATCTTTTTATGAAGCAGGGAAAAGCTCCATCCATCAGCTATCAAGTGATGAAATTTATAATATAAATAATGTAAACCTTCTTTTAGCTTGAGTACTTCAGCCTTGAACAAGAAATTACCCTTTATATCAAACACTCCGGTAAAGTCTCTCTGCATCCTATCCATACAAAATCCCACCGGATTTTCTTCGCCTGAAAAATCATTATAATCCGGCTTATAGTCCAATTCAGGCCAAAAGCTCTGGAAAGGCTCGCCATTCCTGTAAACTATCCTTATTCTCATAGCATCATTTTCTTTTATTTCAATATTTAAAGCTTTACAGAAAGTTAAATAGTCAAATTGCCCCTTTACATCAATATAGCCGCCTATGTTATATAACGGCCTTAATGGGTATAAGCTCTGCTGCAGCCATACGTCCTTCTGATATGATGTCAATGGATAGATATTAATATCTTGCTGATCTTGCAATATATCTTTTTGTTTCACTTATAAATACCTCCATAATTCATTTTGAAATGCTTTTACTCTTCATCCGTCACAACATTTTTTTATATTTAAACAAAGTCATATGAGCAAATACCGAATTATTACAGACTGTCAGAGGTATAAGTGCAGCCCTAAAACACGACATATTTCTTAACCGCTTGAATGATATGTATAAATATTTTTGGGGTGGCATATCTGTCTATATAGTTCGAAGCAAGAAATTTAGGAGGAGCGGTATCAAGGGATATGCTACCTGCTTTTTATGAAGCTGAGCGCTTCTCAATGCAGCTACTGTTTAAACCAGTCAATTCGCAGGTGTAACGGCTGTTTTCTTAATCCTTTGTAAATCACCATACACTGCTTAGAATAGTGTGCAGAAAGCTTTACCAGCCATAAGCCCACATTGCTTTCGCTTTTCGTCCGGCAGAGATTGTGCGGTTTTATGGGCTATCTATTCCTTTAATACACAGGTTTATGTCTTCAATTTCTGCAATCACACCTCTATTCTCCATCATTTTAACAAGCTTTTCAAAGCTTACTCCATACTTAGCTGCAATATCACGCGCATAGCTTACGCCCTTTGGAGGCCCCGGAATTATCCGGTATGTCCGTTTTGCCTCTTCAGGATGTTCCTCACTGCTAAAGGTATTTTGCACTATTTCTGAAACCATGCTCACAACCCTGCTATCTCCCGGCATCTTTGAGTTTATCAAATCTAAATTTTCCGCGAGATCATGAAAGTGTGTGGCAAAAACCGCTCTAACACCCAATACCTTAAGAGAATATACGATTTCTTTGCAAATATATAAACTCTCTCCCGGGCTTGTGCTGGATAAGGATTCATTCAGCAATACAAGACTATGCCTTGTAGCGCTGTTAAATATTTTATAAAACCTTTTTGATTCCTCCCCGAGTCTCCCAAGGTTTGATTCCGGCTTTTCCTCTATAGGGAAGTGAGTAAATATCCTGTCTACAGGACTCATCCGGGCATATTTTGCCGGCACAAACATTCCTAGCTGAAAAAGCACTTGTACAAGCCCTATTGCCACGGTATATGTGGTTTTGCCTCCCCTGTTGGGGCCCGTAAGTATAAATATTCTGCTATCCTCATTGAATATTGCATCGTTTGTTACAATTTTATTGTCTATTTTACTTTGAGGATCGGAGTAACTCATTCTAAGGGCAAGCCCAATATTATAGAACCCTTTAAGCAAACACACCCTTTCGTCCATTGCAGCTGTCTCCGGCCTGCACATAGGCATACCGCAAGATGTGATTGTATTGATAAGCTTGAGCATTCCAAGATAGAAAGCAATCTCATCGCCCAAACCTGAAAGGAGGCCTGTATTTATCTCTGTGTACTTTGACAGCGGGACATTTATGCGCTTTGCCGTATTGCCGAGTATTGACTGCAAATCACTGAACAGCGCAATTGTAAGCTCTTTACTGTTTATAACATCCCTATCTTGAAAAAAGCCGTCTCTCTTTGCTTTAACCACCAGTTCCTGATGATCTGTCGCTATAATAGCCTCACTTATACTTCTAAGCTTTGACACTCCTGTGTACTCATCTCTCGGCTTTTTCCTGCTGAATATGCTGTCAATAAACGGTTCCCCCTTAAACCTGGTGTCGTTTATCGATAAAAGCACCGACTCAACAGGCCTAAGCTGGGCATCAAGATTAATGCCTATTGTAACACTTGCAAGCCTTTCAAATCCCGCACGCAATTCCGGCATCTTCTTTTCAAGAGCCTGAAGCTCTTCATTCAAGGATATTTCACTTACAAAATCATAAAGCTTCTTTAGCCCTTTCGATCGCAATGTAGGACTATTTTTTTCAAAAGCTGACTTTATGTCATTGATGCACTTAATAAAAGCGTCAAGCTCACTGAGCCTCCTTACTGTTTTTAGCAAAGGCACCTGCTCAGCCTCTTTTTTCTTATTCATGGCAGAAAGGTCGTCCAGCAGCGGCAGCAAGCTTTTAAGCTCCATTACTAAACCGCTGTGCTCTAAAAGCTCTTCTGCAATTTCAAGCCGGTAATTTATTATATCCACGTTATCCGTAAGAAGTGCCGCAAGCTTATCCTCTGAAACCAGATGGTATCTGTCGAGGTCCATCGCCCTTGCTATTCCGCTTAGATCCAGATCGGTAGTAAAGCTTACATTCTTTGCCGCAGCACCAATATCGCTGAAGCTCTCTATATTATCAGGCCAAAGCAAGCTGGGCCTTGCTAATCCATTCATCACTTTTCCTCCGTTTCTGAAATAACTTTATTATTAGAAGAGATAATAAAGCCAAAGTGAATAAACTTCAAAAAATACATAAATATCATTAACATGAATATTATACCATCGCGGCGCACCCACTTGTCAAGACGTTTTTTTGCGTTATGCGCTTTAAAGAGCAAAAGCAAAAGGGCAACGCTGCCGCGCAACCAGGCATGTTGAGCATGCCTTTGATATAAATGTAAGAAAGGTGAGCATTATACCTTTTTAGAATAATTATAAAAATAAGCTTGTAGTATAAAAACATGCTGGTATACTGGATATAACGGCGCCGTAAATAAAATGAACAGGAGATTTATTTATGGAACAATTTTCAGTAAAACCAATAGGAAAGGTTTGTGTGGACACCAGTGGAATGCGTATAGAGCTTAAAAAAGAGTTTATTCCTGCCCTTAAAAATCTTGGGGATTTTGGTTATATCAACGTACTTTGGTGGTGCCATCAAAGCGACAATCCCGGTTCCCGCTCAAAGCTTATAGAGAAAAGCCCTTATAAGAATTCACCGGCTGCATTAGGCATATTTGCAACACGCTCTCCTGAGCGTCCAAACCCGATAGCCCTTACCTGCTCCTATGTCACTTATATGGACTGCGAAAAAGGAATTATTGGGTTAGCTTTTATCGATGCGGAGGACGGAACCCCCGTTATAGACATAAAGCCTTATACACCCAGCCTTGACAGGGTAGAAAATCCAATTGTCCCCCAATGGTGCGCCAATTGGCCTAAGGATGTAGAAGCATCGGGAAGCTTTGATTGGAGCGGGGTTTTTAATTTCTAAGTCCAGGGCATGGGCATAATCCCGGTTTACGGAGCAGACCAATTTTATTAAAAACGGGGCAGACAGCATGGAGGCTGACTGCCTCATTTTTAAATGTCCCGCTTAATAATAGTTCTTACCTATATAATTTAGATCCTAAAGTCTCTTATAAGAAGCCGGTTGCAATTGCAGTTGGCTTTTTTGTATTTACATGGTAAAATAAATTCATATAGCTTACGGACAAGCACCAATTTAACAGATAGGAAAGGAAGATGAGTAATTTGGAGACTGCAATGCCTATTATGGTTGAATTATTCTCAAAGGATTGTGTTTTTGCACTGGCGACTGTAAACGGAAACAAGCCGTCCGTGAGAATGATTGATACCTATTATGAGGACGGCGCTTTTTATGTGGTTACCTATGCACGCTCCGCTAAAGTGAAAGAATTGGAGGCCAACGAAAAAGTAGCACTATGCAGCCAGGCATATCGGTTTAATGGTATTGCCCGCAATATCGGACATCCTTTAGCTCCTGAAAACTCCGCTATCCGCAAAAAACTCATACGGGTTTTTGAGCCTTGGTACTTCAAACACAACAATGAAAAAGATGAGGCTATGTGCTATGTAAAAATTGAACTGCAGCACGGTTTTTTCCATAAAGACGGCACAGGCTACAGTGTTGATTTTAAGAATAATAAGGCGGATGCATTTCCGTTTTTGTTTGACATTGTTATCCCTGAATAGCTGCCTGGGCTTCAAAGAATAAATTTATTTATTGCATAAGCGGCGCCGTCTTCGTCGCAACCTTTTGTTATGTAATCCGCGGCCGCCTTTGCAGAATCGCATGCATTTCCCATTGCTACACCCATACCGGCAAATCTTAGCATACTTACATCATTTTCTCCATCACCTATGGCAATTACTTCTTCTTTTTTTATATTCATCAGCCCGGCAAGCATTTCCAGGCTTTTCCCCTTGCATACTCCATCTCTGACAATCTCAATCAAATCTCTGCTGGATTTATAGAACGAAACGGGGCATAGCCCGGCCGCCCTTCTCACAACGGCCGAAGCTGCGGCCTCATCCCCGGCCCACAGCACAAACTTATAAACATTTTTTCCATTGTTCCTTACCATGCTGATGCAGTCATCCACAAGGACTATCCTGGAGCTTTCCTCTGTCGGAAGAGCTCCGGTAAGCTCCGAATGATAACAGGCTTCCGCGAAATTCCTTTCACCTATTATTTCTTCATCTGAATAAAAATAATAATAAATATTATTGCTTCTGCATATATGGATAATTGTTTCACAGTCCTCCGCTTTAATTTGATTTCTGAACATTATATTATCTTTAGAGCTGTCATATATATAAGCTCCGTTGCAGCATATTACAGGTGCGCTTATACCCAGCTCCTTTATATATTCCGCAGGCGTACAGTAAAGCCTCCCCGTCGAAATAATAACCGTCACTCCTTTTTCAGCGGCTCTCCTGAGTGTATCTTTAGTGTTTTCAGTAATTATATGGCTACTGTTTACAAGAGTTCCATCCATATCCACTGCCAGCAGCTTATATTTCATATAACGGCCCCGCCCTTTCCAATAAGTAGCCGCGAAATCAATGTCCGGGAAACCTCTCCAGCTATCAATTTTGACTATGCGGAAATAATGCTGTTTTTAAGCGCATCACATCATTTATTAACAACGTTTACAGGCTTTCCGTCAACATACGCCTTAAGATTATCAACGGCAATCTGCATAAGCCTGAAACGCGCCTCTCTGGTTGCCCAGGAGATATGAGGAGTTACAATACAGTTTCTGGCGGTAAAAAGAGGATTATCCATGCTCGGCGGCTCCTTACAGACAACATCTACCGCAGCACCGGCAATTTTTCCGTTGTTAAGAGCATCCGCCAGATCCTGCTCAACAACCAGGGGACCTCTGGATGTATTGACCAGAAATGCAGTCTTCTTCATTCTGGACAGAGTATCCTTATTTACAATTCCCTTTGTTTCCGGGAACAGCGGACAGTGCAGGGATATCACATCTGCCGCCTCAAACACCGTTTCAGCCTCATCCTCCCATTTAAAATCCTTAAAT
The DNA here is from genome assembly GCA_023390115.1 of Bacillota bacterium. Lineage (GTDB taxonomy): Bacteria > Bacillota > Clostridia > Acetivibrionales > DSM-27016 > Anaerobacterium. Next base: position 451,776 of record JAEWDM010000040.1, on the reverse strand, counting down.
TCAGAAACATCCGATTTAATTTTATCATAGGCAATAATTTTCATGCCCATCGCCTCGCCGATTTTGGCAGTAGCACGACCTATACGTCCAAAGCCTATCAAGCCAAGTGTTTTTCCATAAAGCTCCACCATAGGATAGTCCCAATAGCAAAAATCGCTCTGGCCCGCCCACCGGCCTTCCTTCACCGTGTCCGCATGGTGCTGTACATGGTTTGTCATTTCCAGCAAGAGTGCGAATACCATCTGGGAAACCGCGGTGGTTCCGTAAGAGGGCGTATTTGTTACCGGAATGCCATGCTGCCTTGCGTAGTCATAATCCACGACATCATATCCGGTGGCGAGCACTCCTATATATTTGCAGTCAGGCAACTGTGCCAGTGTTCCGGCTCTCAAAGGAGTTTTGTTTGTAATCAGTACATCATGACCTTTTGCCCTTTTGATAATTTCCTCCTGATCACCGGGAGTCCTGTCATAATATGTTACTTCTCCCATCTCTTTAAAACCATCCCAGCTCAAATCCCCGGGATTAAGTGTAAAACCGTCCAGTATGACAATTTTCATATTTGCCTCCATTTCTTTAATCGAAAGCTTTTCTATAATAAATTATTATAATATAAAGGCTTAATACCAGCCCATCCAAACAAACCTCTTAAATATTATTTTTTCATAGAAGTATCCTTATCACAATAGCCCTGAGTATCAAAAATATATAATTTAATATGAATTTGCCGCGGTCTGAAAAAATTTATATGAAAATATGAAATATTATATGAATAATTGTAATTCCTTTCACTTTATAAGCCTCAGATGTTATAAATCCTCTCAAATTGTGATATGCTTTTATATGTAGGGGACTATAATGTAATTTTACAGGCTTTTCTATACTATAAAGGCGGAGGATGTCGCTATGTATTTTAAAGGCATGCTGCAGAAAAAAATTTGCTTCTGTCTTATATTATTTGTTCTGCTTCCTGTTGTGCTTATAAATTCTTTTTTTCAATTTTACTTGCGTAATATTATTGTGACCAGTATAAATGAGTCCTTTGAAAATTCTGTGTCCAATATCGACAGGGAAATACAAACTATTATGAACGAAGTGAGTCTGGCAATGAACGTAGTAAGCAATGACCCCGAGGTTCATAATTCTCTTCTGACCGCAGGCACGGATTATAAAAGCGAAATAAAAGCAAGAAGCCTGCTTGTAAATAAAATGAGCCTTGTAAAAAGCTATATTTTTTATTTTGAGGTTGATTTTATTATTCTTGATGCCAACAGCAACCTTTACAGCACCTATTTTATAAGCGATCCTTCCAAGCTTTCATCAACAGAGGCCAAGGAGTGGGTGGAGCAAATAAACCTGAACGGCAATATCTTTACCTGGATTTCCACAACCATGGACGCCCTTGGCGGAGACAGTAAAAAAAATGTTTTGTGCATCTGTAAAACCGTTAAAAATTATAATAATCAGATACTCGGACAGGTCATATCAATAATCGATGAGGATAAGCTTTATAAGCTGATTCAAAATTTTATGCAGTATAAGGAGGGCAGCATTTTTCTTTCCGACAGCAAGGGCTCGATTTATCTGGCAAAGGATAAGAACGACATATCCCGCAATATTTCAGAGGTCCTGGATAAATCTCCCGACCACCTTATCAACACACATATTTTAAAAAACAAATTAGTTTTAACCTCAATTATGCCTAAAACAATCGTGTATGAAGAAATCAATAAAATATATATGAAAATTATTATGGCAGATATTTTTCTCTCTCTGTTTTTTGTTTTGATTACCTTTATTGTAGTCTCCACTTTCTTAAAGCCGATATCGCATCTCAGAGCCCTAATGGCTCAGATTGAAATAGGAAACTTCGACGTTTCCTTCAAATCCCGCTCTCATGATGAATTGTCCGTACTGGGAGAAAGCTTTAATAAGATGGTCAGGAATCTTGAGATTCTAATTAAGAATGATGCCGAGCAAAGGCAGAAAATAATGGAGCAGGAAAATGAAAAGGAAAAAATAAAATATATGGTGCTTCAATCGCAGATTAACCCTCACTTCCTGTTTAATGCCCTTAACAATATAAAATGGCTTGCCCTCATGAATGAGGACAGGGCCGTAGCCGATAATATTTCTTCCTTTGGAAGGCTGCTTGAGGCCAATATGCGTATAAAAGGCGACGAAATAACGCTAAGGCAGGAGCTGGACTGCATAAAGGATTATCTTAAGGTTATGCAGCTGCACCATTCGCAAACAATCTCTCTGGCAACAAAGCTGGAGGATGAAGAGCTTTTAGACTGCCGCATATTAAAGCTCCTGCTCCAGCCCATTATAGAAAATTCGATTCTTCATGGCTTAAAAGCCCTTCCATGCCATGGATATATTGATATAAGCTGTTCTCAGGCCCAAGGACGGCTGATATGCAAAATACATGACAATGGCGTTGGCATTCCCCCTGAAAAGATTAGTTCCATATTATCAGGCAATCAGGAAAAAGACAGAATGTCCATGAATTCCATAGGCTTATATAACACCTTACAAAGAATAAAGCTGTTTTACGGCAATGAATACGGGCTTGATATAGAGTCCTCTCCTGAAAATGGCACGACAGTTACGGTTATTGTGCCTTTATTAAAATAATTTGCGCACAGCCTTTTCCCGATGTTTATTGGCCCATTGACAGCATTAATTTTACATGGTATCCTTACCATAGTTTATTAACTAACGTATAACAGGTTTGCATCCGTAAATCAAGCCTTCCTGTAAAATCAGATTTTCTAGCCTGTGCATTATAAAAACTAAGGCTTGCTTAAGTAAGGCTGTTTTTAACGGGTGACGGAAAAGAGGTTGAATAGCAGTCATGTCGATAGATTCCGAACAGCGGTATTATATGAAGTTAAAGGCCCTTTATTATTACTACGAAAAAAATTATACCCAAATAGAAATCGCCAAAATTCTGGACATATCACGTATTACACTCGGCAAGCTTCTTAAGGAAGCCAGGGATGAGGGTATGGTCAAGATAGAGATTGTTGATAAAAAGAACCTTCATCAGCTTCTTGAGCTGGAGGACCAGATAAAAAGCCGGTTTGGCCTTTTGGATGTAAAGGTGGTGGACTGTTATGAGGAAAGCAGAAGCATTATCACCCAGAATCTGGCCTCCGCAGGGGCAAAATATCTCGATCATATTCTTCGCAGCGGAATGAAGCTGGGGATATCATGGGGACGTACTCTGGAAATGACAGTCGACAGTCTTACGGAAAATCACTCTATTTCCGGGATCGAGGTCTATACCCTTCTGGGAGGAGCAGGCACCTCCGAATCCCGGATCCAGCCGAATATAATCGCAGAGCGGCTTCTTAAAAAGGTCTCAGGGGTGGGATATATAATTAACGCCCCCTTCATATGCAGAACCAGGGAGCTTTGTGAGGCCATAAAGCAGGAGCCTCATATAGCCAGCATTATTAAAAGATCGGCAGACTGCGATATTACGCTTGCGGGAATAGGAGAAACCCCTGATATTGCAACCAGCCGCCATGAGCATTACCATTACGGAGCTGAAATTATAAAGGAAATGCAGGAGCATGAAGCGGTGGGAGATATTTGCGCAAACTTTTTTGATATTTACGGACGCGTATGCGACACCTCTGTCCGGCATAGGATAGTATCTATTGATATTTCCAGCCTTCACAGGCATAAAAAGGTAATTGGCATAGGAGGAGGAGCCTATAAGGTTAAATCCATCTTAGGAGCGTTGAACGGGAAATACCTGCATATGCTGATTACCGATAAGTTTACCGCAGAGAGAGTGCTTAAGCTGGCGGACTCAATGGGTATATGATTTACAGGCTAAAAAGGAGGAAGCTGTTTGCAAAAGCTCCCTCCTTTTTGAAGTCAAAAACAGAACTAATAAGCCTCTCTTCCCGCTTTAAGAAGCTCAAGCACCTCATCCTCATTAAATCTTTTAAGCCTGCCCACTCCTCCTCCGTATATCCTGCAGGCGGTTTTCGCGACGTGCCTTAGCTGCTCGTCGTTAAACTCGCGCTTTCCTATATCAAAGTAAGTGTTGGGGGCACCTACGCTTTTCAGCCACTTTTTATAGAGTTTAACACCCTCGCGGGCGGCAGTTATATCATCAGTGTCACTAACCCCAAGCACATTTCTTGCAAATCTTGCGAAGACATCCGGCCTCCCGGCACATGCCAGCTCCATCCACCGGGGAGTAAGAACTCCCAGGCAGGCTCCATGATGAGTATCAAAATACCCGCTGAAGCTTTCCTCTATTCCATGGCAGGCCATGTCCGCATCCCCGCGTCCAATCATCGTAAGCCCCGTTCCCCATGTAATGGCGGCACACCACATCAATTCACCTCTGGCACAGAGGTCAAGAGGATCCTTAACCAAGGCCTCTACAGTATGCATGGCAGAAAGTATAATTCCCTCAGAAAACCTGTTCTGGAACTCTGATCTCATATTTCCGTTAAAGTAATACTCGAAGGTATGGCTCAAGATATCCATAGCTCCCCATACAGTCAGCTTTATAGGTGCTGTAGCAGTAATTTCCGGATCCATAACGGCTATTTTGGCATACTGGGAGTTAAAAAAGTATTTTTCCTTAGTGTCGTCATTTACAATAACCGAGAAATGATTAAGCTCTGTCCCTGTGGCCGCAAGCGTAGGTATCATTATCATGTCAAGGGACTCCTTAACCTCTACTCTTTCCCCCCAAAAAAAGTGATAGGGATCCTTACCGGTTTTCGCAGCCGCGGCTATAGCCTTAGTGCAGTCCATGGCGGAGCCGCTTCCTAATGCTATAACACAGTCCACCTTGTTCTCCTTGCATACCTGTGCGCCTTCACGCACACTTGACAGCCTGGGATTAGAGTCAATGTCGCTCATTCCGAATACCTTCATACCGGCTTCCTCAATATTGTCCTTTATTTGATCGTACAGCCCGTTTTCACGAAAGGGCCCTTTGCTGCATACAAGAAGAATGTTATTATACTTTCCCTTCAGCTTTTCCCCGATTTCGTTCCTTACCCCATTCCCAAAGACAACCTCTACCGGGTTGTAATAAGAAAAGCTTTCCATTATCTCCACCTCACATATCCTTATTTCATATAATTATAGGCATTCACTATATGCCCTGCCGTAAGACCGTATTCCTTCTGCAAGTCGGCCGCGCTGCCCGACTGTCCGAACACATCCTTTATTCCAATCTTTCCAAGCCTTACCGTCAGGCCTTCCTCGGCCAGCACCTCGGAGACGGCGGATGCCAGCCCTCCGATCACAGAATGATTTTCAACGGTAATTATCCTGCCGCATTTTTCGGCCATGTATTTGATGCAGCCCCTGTCAATGGGCTTAATAGTATGCATATTGACAACAGCCGCACTCACACCCTGCTCCTTTAGCAGGGCATGCGCCTCAAGCGCGGGTACTACCATGTCTCCGCAGGCAATAATGCAGAGATCGCTTCCCTCTCTCATTATATTGGCTTTTCCTATTTTAAACGGAGTATCCTCGTCAGTACAGGCTTCCACAGGAGGGCGGACAGTCCTCATATAAGCAGGGCCGTGTATACCGGCTATAGCCTTTGTTGCCTTATACATTTCAATATGGTCGCATGGCACAATAACGGTAATATTAGGAAGAGAGCGCATAAGAGAAACATCCTCAAGCATCTGATGGCTGCCTCCGTCCTCTCCCACCGTAACGCCCGCGTGGGAGCATACCAGCTTTACATTCGCATCGGTATGGCAAACGGCGTTACGCATAATTTCATATGCCTTCCCCGCTCCAAAAACCGCGAAGGTGCTTGCAAAAACCACCGCCCCGCAGTGTGCCATTCCCGCCGCCTGGGCTACCATGTTACATTCCGCAATACCGAAATCAAAAAACCTGTCCGGGTATGCCTGCTCATACATGCCGGTCATGGTAGTCCCCTTTAAATCCGAATCCAGGACCATAAGGTTCGGCATGCTTTCCCCCAACTCAACCAAGGCCTTCCCAAAGCCTATCCTCATAGATTTTTTATCCATTATAAAACCGCCTCCAGTTCCGCCATTGCCTTAGCCATGCTTTCATCATCAATCAGCTTGCCATGCCATTTGGGGTTATTTTCCATGAAAGAAACACCTCTGCCCTTTACGGTTTTGGCGATAATGCATTTGGGCTTACCGCAGGCAGGTGCGTTAAGAGCATTTATAAGTGCTTCAACATCATGTCCGTCAACCTTAATAACATTAAATCCGAAGCTTTCAAACTTTGCTTTAATATCCCCGAGAGACATTACGCTGTCATTGCTTCCGTCAATCTGAAAGCCGTTGTTGTCCAAAATCAGAGTATAATTATCCAGCTTATAATGCGCGCAGGACATAGCCATTTCCCATATTATGCCCTCCTGAGCCTCGCCGTCCCCTATAATAGAATAAACCTTATAGCTCCTTCCCTGCTGCTTTGCCGCCAGCGCCATGCCCGCGGCAATAGCCGCCCCCTGTCCCAGAGATCCGGAGGTCATGTCCACTCCGGGAGTTCTGCATACGTCGCAGTGCCCCTGAAGATGGCTGTGAAGCCTGCGAAGGCTCATAAGATCATCCTTACTGAAAAAACCCATATCCGCCAGCACATAATAAAGGGAAGGGCTGGCATGCCCTTTGCTCAGAACAAGCCTGTCCCTGCCATCCCACCGCGGATTCCCGGGATCGACATGCATTACCCTTCCGTAGTACAGAGCCATAAGAATTTCCACAACAGACATAGAACTGCCGGGATGCCCCGATTTTGCCGCATGGATCATTTTTAAAACGTTAATTCTTATTTCTGTTGCTTTTTTCTTGTAATCCATCATTGCAAGCCTCTCTTTCTGTTTCGTTATTGTATGGTATATCCCCCGTCCAGCATTATATTCTCACCTGTAATCATATTGGAAGCATCACAGGATAAAAACAGGATAACTGCCGCGACCTCATCCGGATATAAAAATCTGCCGCATGGAATTTTCTTTTTCATAAGCTCCGCCTCTTCTCCCTGCCACAGCCTCTCTCCGAGCTCTGTAAGCACTACCGTGGGAGAGACGGCATTAACATTAATATTGTATTTTGCCCATTCAAGCGCAATAGATTTTGTCATATGAATAAGACCCGCCTTGCTTACTGAATAAGCCGTATGCTTATCCGTAGCAATAACTCCCCCCTGAGAGGCCACGTTTACGATTCTTCCCCCCCCGCTTTCAATCATTGATTTTCCTGCCGCCTGGCAGAGCCGGAAGGTATATTTGAGGTTGAGATCCATGATCCTGTCCCATACCTGCTCAGGCAAATCCTCCGCCGGAGAAAGAATGCATATCCCCGCAACATTTACCAGAATGTCTATTCTGCCGAACTCTTTTAATGCCCTGCCAATTAATTTGTCAATCTCCCCGGGGGCCGTGAGATCGCAAACTACAGCCAGCACCTCCGCTCCGTATCCGCTGCGAAGCTCGTTTGCGGCTTTTTCCACCTCCGGAGAAATATCGACCATAACAAGCCTTGAGCCGTTTCCGGCAAAAAGCCTGGCCGCAGCCTTTCCTATACCGCTGGCCGCACCTGTTACAAGAGCGCATTTCCCCTCAACCGCAAAGCTTCCCGTAAATTTTTTATATTCCACCTTAAGCTCCTCCTTTTCAACTAGCATTAATAAAGCAGCCCTGTCATATAAATGCTCCTACCCCCCAACAGTAACCTCAAATCCCCTCCCGGAGAAATACCTCTTTGCCTCTTCCATAAATTCAGGAGAAGGAGGCTTGATTTCAGGAAGCCCATAGCTGATTCCAAGGCGTTCGTATTTAGAAGCCCCCAAAGCGTGATAAGGCAAAAGATCCACCCGGCAGCCGGGATTATTTTCCTCAAGAAAATCCGCAATTAAAGAGAAGTTCTCCCGGCCGGAGTTACAGCCCGGTATAACGGGAATTCTCGCAATAATATCGGCCCCCAGAGCTGCAAGCCTCTTATAATTATCCAGTATTCCCTCATTGGAAACCCCCGTAAGGTCACTATGCCTCACACTATCCATGCATTTAAAATCGTAAAGGAAAATATCCGCATATTTTGCCGCCTCCTTTACAGCTTCCCAGCCGGCATACCCGCTCGTTTCTATGCAGACATGATATCCATGCTGCTTTGACGCCTTTAAAAGGGCAATCAGGAAACCGCTCTGCGCAAAGGCTTCTCCCCCTGAAAAAGTGACGCCTCCCCCTGAAACCGAATAGAACGCTTCATCCCTCCTTACCTGCTCCATGACCTGGCTTACAGTCATTCTCCTGCCCACTGCGGTAAGAGCCATACTGTTGCATACCTCCGTGCAGCGGCCGCACAGCTTGCAGAGCTTCCTGTCTATCCTTATCCGGCCATCCGAAAAGGAAAGAGCGTGACAGGGACATTCCTTTATACATCTCATACAGCCTATGCAGCGTGTTTTCCAATACATTAGCTGAAGCTCCCTTTTATGCGACTCAGGATTTGCACACCACATGCATCTGAGAGGGCACCCCTTTAAAAACACCATGGTTCTTATCCCCGGCCCGTCATTGACAGCATACCTCTCAATTTCAAATATAATGCCTTCCTTTTCCTCACACAGCTGCTCCCTTGCTTCAGGTTTAGAGTTCATGTTCGGTCCTTTCAATAATATCGTTTTGAGTTTTCAGCTCAAGATCATTAAACAAAGCGCTGTATCCTGCCACCCTCACAACCAGATCCTTATATTCCTCAGGCTTTTTTTGCGCCTCCCGCAGAGTTTTGGAGGAAACAATATTAAACTGGACATGCCATCCTCCAAGCATAAAGAAGGTCTTAACAAGATCCGCCATCTTTTGTATTCCCTTATCGGCGGAAAGTGCCGACGGAGAAAATTTGAGATTTAATAGATTTCCCCCGGTAATAAGATGGTTGGGCATCTTTGAAACGGACTTAAGCACTGCCGTAGGTCCGGATTTGTCGGTCCCGTGATACGGAGAGCAGCCCTCGGTAAGAGGCTCCCCGGCCTTTCTTCCCTCCGGAGATGCCCCAACGCATACTCCCGACGGGACATTGCCCGAAATTGTCGCTGTGCAGGGATAGCTAAGACACCCTATAGGCCCTCTTCCCACGCGGGCCGTAGGATATTTTTCCTGCTCCTTTATAAACATCATATATACATCCCCGGCTGTATTATCCACACGGTCCTCATCATTTCCGAATTTTGAAGCATGGTTTAAGAGCATTCTTCGTATATCCTCTCCGTAAGCTCCCTCAAAATTATTCTTAAGGACATCGTAAAGCTCCCCGGCCGTAATCCTTTTATCCTCATATACCAATTTCCTTATAGCCTCCAGGCTGTTTGCGGCATTGACGACGCCGGTCTCAGGGCCTGTTACCATGTCATATACGCTTCCGCCCTCCTTGGCGGTTTTTCCGCGCTTTATGCAGTCCTGTATAAGTCCTGAGCAAAAGGCTTCCGGGACCAGCTCCTCAATAGCATAGTCAATACAATGCTCTCCTGCCACACGAAGTCTTACGGTATGTGCAATAGCCTCTCTGTAGGCGTCAAGCATTTCCTCAAAGCTTCCGAAATCCTTAAGTGTTTTGCCCTGCCGCATAAGAGTCAGCCCTGTCCTGTCATCCTTGCCGCCGTTAAGAGTTATTTCAAGTATCTTGGGGAAATTCGTAAAGCTCATTCCTGCCGCACGGTAGCCGAATTTACCCGGTATTATAGGCTCAATGCATCCGACTATGGCGTAATTGCTGGCATCCTCCCGGGATATTCCCCTGTCCATAAGAGAGGGAATCATCATTTCATCACTGTGCATGGCCGGCATTCCAAAGCCCAGCTTTATTACGTCAACGCATTTTCTTATATATTCCTCAGGATTTTTCTTATTGTAACGGGCCGAAACATTGGGCTGTGGAAGCCGTGTCAATGCTATGCTCTCCAGGCAAAGCATTGTCAGATCGTTTACCGCGTCCCCGCCCCGGGGGGTAATTCCTCCCAATGCCAGATTCTGATATGTCGGGCCTCCCCCCGAAAACCTTGTATGGGACCAGGGCCTTATTTTAACAATACCGAAGGATTTTATCCATAAGCAGCCCAGCAGCTCCACCGCAAAGCCGTCCTTCAATTTTGCCTGGGCGAGATCCCTGCTGTAATACTCAAAAAGATATTGATCCAGCCTTCCAAAGGACATGGAATGCCCATTGCTCTCTATCTGGGAAATAAGATGGGCAAACCATACCGTCTGAACAGCCTCATAGAAGCTTTCCGCCGGATACCTGGGAACACGGGAGCAAACCCTGTATATATTTAAAAGCTCATTCCTTCTGACCTCATCCCTTTCCTTCTGAGCCATACCGAAGGCAAGCCTTGAATACCGCTCGCCATATTCAATCACACCCTTATAGGCTGTCACAACCGCCTGGTAAAAAATTCTTTTCTTATGACTTGACGGATCCGTCAAATCCAGGGCATTCATTTCCCTTTCGGCGTCCTCTATTATCCCCTGGGCTCCGGACTTTAAAATTTTTTCAAAGTCCAGCATAATGTGCCCGTCTCCGGAGGTCATGTTTCCGTTTGCGGATAATATTCCCATTTTATACGCATCCTTTACATCCTGCGGCAGAGTGGCCATACACCTGTCCTTAATGGTCTTTCCGTCCCACCAGGCTGCAATCTCAAGGAGCTCCTCCCTTACCTCCGGTTTTACATAAAATCTGTCTCCGGGACGCTTCTCAAGCTGATCTATTTCCTCAGGAATCCAATCAACACAATATTCCGGAAAAATAGGCGCAGCCCTTAGGGCCGCGGCGTGATTTCCCGCCAAAAGCTGCCTGTCCTCTATAAATATATCCACCTTATTCAAAACATTTCTCAAAGCCTTTGCACGGCGGATAATCATGGGGTCCTGTTCATTTTCACGGTATGCCTCGGTCAAATAGCGCGCCCTTTGAACGCAAACATACTGGCGTGCGTTTACAGACTCATCCTTCAGAGCTTCAATTCTTTCTGCCGCAGCCTCCGGCAGCTCCACCTTATATTTAAGCATAAAATCCCCCTTTCCGTTCATATTCCGGTAAGCATTCCGGCTCTGCGTCGGGCCGAAGGCCCGGAATATTTTAATAGCCCGGAACCTCACATTCCTAAATGCCTGAATAAATTTCTATAAGATCCTCTTTTGCAGGCTTAACCTTACAGTTCTGAATATTCCTTCTCTTTATAACCGCAGATGCATATTCCTCTATTTCTTCCTTTGTAAGCCTGTCCTTTTCTCCGAGCAGCCGGTCCAGAATATTTTTAAGCTCATCCACGCTCTTAAGCCCCATAGCTCCAAGAATATCGGCTATAAGCCCGGGATTTTTCTTCTGGGTAAAGTAGAAATAAGGAGCCATAAGAAGGCCTACCGTACGGCCATGGGCTATTTCCTTAAAATATGTCATGGGATAGCCCATGGCATGCAGGGCACTTGTTCTTGTCTGACCTACGGCAATTCCCGCCAGAACTGATCCGTACATCATTTTCTCGCAGGTCTCAAAATCTCTTTCATTATCAAGAAGCTTTTGAAAACAGCCGGATATGCTTTTTAAGCTCTCTCTGGCTATTGCGTCGGTAAGCCCGTTGGACTTTACAGTAAGCATGCTTTCCACGGCATGTCCCATTGCGTCGATAGAAGTGTTGACAACCACGCCTTTAGGTATTGTCTGAGTGTATGTCGCATCTAAAAACGCCACCCTGGCATAAAGGCACGGAGAGTTGAGATTGCTCTTCTCCTTTGCCAAATGATTGGTAAGAATAGCAAACGAGGTCACCTCCGAGCCCGTTCCCGAGGTAGTGGGAACACACAGCAGCGGCAGTGTTTCCAGACCGTAGCTGCCTGAGAAAAGCTCCTCATTTGAAATATCCTGCTTTGCAAGCAGAGATATTGCCTTACCCGCATCCATAGGCGATCCTCCGCCTATAGCTAAAATAAACTGCGCCCCCCGGGCTTTTGCAAGGCATGCTCCCTCCCTCACAGCCTCTACCGTGGGGTTGCTCTCTACCTTGTCAAATAAAACATGCTCTATTCCCTGTCCGTCCAGTGCTTCAGTCACATCCGCCAGAGAACCGTTCAGCTTGGCTGATACGGCGTCAGTCACTATTAACGCCTTTTTCCCGAACTGAGAAAATATCTCCGCATTCTTTTTAATGCAATCTTTTCCTACGATAACCTTTACAGGCATTTCAAATGTAAACTCCACAAGTCATAACTCCCTTCATGTCTTAAAATATTATTTTTTTCTCTATATGTCAGGCTTAAATGCAATATGAGCTATAAGCCGGTCATTTCCCTTACCGGAGCCAGAGACTTATATATGGTTTTGTAAATCTCCTTAGGCCTTTCATAGCTTCTGACCTTAGCTTCATCCGGATAAGCGGTCATTCGTATGCGCACAGCCTTTTGCACCGCATCCTCCATATCCCGGAATACTCCTACGGCAGTTCCGGCAAGCATAGCCGCTCCAAGACACGGAGCCTCATTTGTATCAAGCTGGTCAATGATCTTTCCCGAGGTATTGGCTCTCATATGGAGCGTAAATTCCGATCTCGCTCCCCCTCCGTTTATACGGACTCTGTCAAAGCCCGTGGTCATACCGTCCATAAGCTGGGATAAAATAGAAAATTCATACGCAATTCCTTCATATACAGCCTTATACATATGGTGCCTGCTTGCCGAAGGAGTAATTCCCACTATTGTGGCAGTTGCGCGTATATCATTGTAGGGACAGCAGGAGCCTACATAGTGCGGTGTTATAAAAATATTGGTGGGCTTGTCCTCCAGCCCGGCAACTTTTTTTTCAAGCAGCTCAAAAACTGAAATTCCCTGTTTTTCCGCCTCTATTTTATCAGCTCCGCACATTTCGTTTACAAACCACTTGGGAGAAAAGCCGGAAGGAAAATACATGAAGTTGGCAATTCTGCCGTCCATATGGCAAAAGTTGTTCATGCTTGCGTTTAAAGCCTCTTCAGAGGTACTGGGTTCATCGGAAATTACAACCAGTCCCTCATAGCTCCCCGCAGAGCAGCTTGCCGTTCCCGGCTTGAATACGCCTGAGCCTATTGAGGAGCAAAAATGGTCAAATCCCCCCGAGACAACAGTTACGCCTTTATTAAGCCCAAGCTCCCTTGCAATGTCCGCATCCAGCTTTCCTATAATCTGTCCCGATGAAACCGGCTCGCTCAGCTTATTTATATCAACCCCCGCCGCCTCAAGTATCTCCTGAGACCATTGGCGCTTTTTTATGTCAAAAATCAAAAGGCGGCTGCAGTTGGAATAGTTGCAGGTGGGAGGCAAGCCCAGATTCATAAGGATAAAGTCCTCGCAGCTGCAAAACTTGTAGGCCGCGGCATAGCTTTCAGGCCTGTTCTTTTTAAGCCACATAATATTTGAAAGACCGTACACAGGGTGAGGAGGCGTTCCGGTAATCTCATAAATACGCTTGCGTCCCAGCCTGCCCTCCAGCTCCTCTACCTCCTTATAGCCTCTGCTGTCGGCATGCATAAATCCGTTGCAAACAGGAGCGCCGCTCCTGTCTACAGGAATAACTGTTTCTCCGTGAGATGTAAGTGCGAGAGCTATCACAGGATCCTCCCCCGTAAGCCCCGCCAGGCCGTTGGTAATCTCCTTAAACGCGCTTATAAAAAGGCCGGCATCCACCTCACACCAGCCCGTACATGGGGTGATAAGGCTATAAGGCTTCTCCATTTTAGCTATTACATTTCCTGAATAATCAAAAACTACCCCTTTTATATTGCTGGTCCCGATATCTATGCCCAACAAGCTCATAACACCATCTTCCTCCTTTACAACATTATTTGGCCTGTACCCTGTCAATTAATCTGTTTATTAAAAAGGCACGCAGCAGGCTTCCCGCCCGGAACGCAATATACCCTGATGTTTATAGTCAAGCGGCGAGGTTCCGGTGCTTTTTTTGAATACCTTGCTGAAGTATCCTGTGTTGTTGAAGCCTACCATGTCCGAGATCTCATTTATCTTGTATTTTCCTGAAGCGAGCAGCTCTCTGGCCTTTTCAATGCGTATTTTATTTACATAATCACTGAAGGTCTCTCCCGTCTCCTTTTTAAAAATATAGCTTAAGTGGCTTTTGCTTATGTTTACATGCCTGGCAAGATCATGAAGGGATATATCTGTGCTGTAATTTTCTTCTATATAGCTCAATGCCTCAATAATATCTCCCCTTACAGTCTCCTTATTCAGAGCACATAAAAACCCTCCGAAAACCTCAAGAAACCCGCACATCCATTCCCTAAGCCCGTCAAAGCTCATAATTGCGGCTATTTGCTGGTAGTAATACATATATTCCGTATCCAGATCGGATATAGAATACCCGAAGGTTCTTATATAGGAATTAAAAGCATTGACTATTTCTATAACATTAAGCTTAAGCACATCCGGACTGACACAGGCACATTCATTCACATTCCGGAGAAATGTCTCAATAAGGTTTTGTATTTCCGGCATGTCCCGTCTTTCTATATTTATTTTCAGCTTCCTTTCAAACTCTTTCGAATAGTAAAGGTTGAAGGTGCTGAACCGGGATAGCTGGGAAAGATCCGCCATGCGCTCACCCTCGCTGTAAAAAAGAAATTTTACCGCTTTTTGAGACTCCTTAACAGCTTCGATCAATTGCTCCCGGGATCCTTTCAAAAGACTTATTCCTATGTGGGGAAATGAGGATATATAAGCCGGCAATGCGTGGAGCAGCTCCTGTAAATCCGATTTGAATATATCAAGCCCCGCTTCACCGGCTCCGGCAGGATAATTTCTTACTATGCAGGGTATGCTGTCATTATACACAGCCGCAGCGGTATTTATGCTATCCGCACTCCTTTTTGCCAGCATATCCTCACACAGGCCGTATATAACGGACACCTCTCCGGATGTCAGCCCATTGCAGCAGAAGCTGGCAATATAGTACTCCCTGCCCTGCAATACCGGCGATATATCCTTAATCTCCTTAAAACGCTTCTGCGCCTTTGCGGGTACATGCCCTTCAGTATTATACGGCGAGCCGCCCATAATCCTTTTTGCTACAGAGGTCAGAACTCTGCATATTTCCTCAGGATCGGAGGAAAGCTTGAGAATATAATCCTGAACCCCTATTTTAAAGGCCTCTCTGACATGGGAATAATCCCCATGGCAGCTTAATATGACTATGTTGGTCCTTATTTCTCTTGCAGCCAGCTCATTCATAAGCTCAATTCCATTCATAACAGGCATCATAATATCAAGAAGAATTATATCGGGAACCTCTTTTTCTATAAGCTGGAGTGCTTCCGCTCCGTTTTCCGCCTCACCCATAAGTCTCAAATTCATTGTATCCCAGTCAATACAGTTTCTTAAGCCTACCCGTACAATAAATTCATCGTCTACAATTAAAACCTTTAGCATTCTAATCACCTGTTTTTAATTATTTAAGGATGAAATTAGCCTTTGCTTATCGGTATGTCCTTCTGTGGTAATTGCAAGACCAGCCTCTTTTATTTTGTCCCTCAACCCGGAGATTGCCTTTTAGGCAAATGAAGGCTTTCTCCTATGCTGTCGGCCGCAGCCTCCATAAAGGCCTCGGAAAAGGTAGGATGCCCATGTATTACTTCAGCAATTTCATGCGCCGTAGCCTGCATATCTATGAGAGCCGCAGCCTCGCTTATCATTTCTGCCGCACATGGCCCTATTATATGCACCCCAAGTATTTCTCCATATTTTTTATCAGATATTACCTTTACGAAGCCTTCTGCCTCCCCGCATGCCAGAGCCCTGCCGTTAGCCGCAAACGGGAATCTTCCTACGGAAATATCGTATTTTTTTACGGCCTCCTCCTCTGTCAGGCCCACAGCCCCTACCTCGGGTATTGTATAGATACAGGACGGAACATTTTTGAGGTTAGCCTCCGCGGCCCCCCCCATTGCATTTATTGCCGCAGTCTCTCCCATCTTAAACGCCGCATGCGCAAGCATGCTTCTTCCGTTTATATCGCCGGGGGCATATATGCCTTCCACACTGGTCTCCATCTTTTCATTTACCTTTATTCTTCCTCTTTCAAGCTCAAGCTCTATCTCGCCCGTTCCTTCAAGATCGGGGAGCCTTCCTATGGACAGCAGGGCTCTGTCCGCCTCTATCAGGCTCCCGTCATCCAAAGCCAGATACAGCTTATTTCCCTTTTGAGCTATGCTCTCCAGCTTTCTGGAGGTAAGAATTTCAATTCCCATTTTCTCCATGGATTTTTTAAGCTCAAGAGAAATTTCAGAATCCATTACGGGTACAATTCTGTCCATAACCTCTATTATCGTGACCTTGCTGCCATAAGAGCTGAAAACCATTGCCATCTCGGCCCCTATAACCCCTCCTCCTATAATAGCCAGATTCCCGGGTATCTCCTTTAAATCCAGTATCTCATCGCTTGTCATAACAAGAGGGCTTTCAATTCCCGGAACCTTTATCCTGGCAGCCTTTGAGCCTCCCGCAAGTATTATGCTTCCCGCCGTAAGCCTCTCTTCCCCTACCTGTACGCTCTTATCCTTTAATATCCTCCCGGTGCCCTTATAGACCTTTACTCCATTGCTCCTCAGCAGGCCGGAAACTCCCGAGGTAAGGGTCTTAACTATACCATTTTTGAATTTTACAGCCCTGTCCATATCAATACTGACATCCTCGGCGCCAACACCAATTCCCCTGTCTGCCGCATTTTTCAGCCCGTGCAGTATTTCAGCATTTTTAAGGTAGGTCTTGGTGGGTATGCAGCCGCGGTTAAGGCAGGTGCCTCCCACAGAATCCTTTTCGACCAGCGCGGCTCTCGCTCCCAGCCGGGCTGCCTTTATAGCCGATATATATCCCGCCGGGCCGCCGCCTATGACAATCACATCATAATCATATTCCGCTCCGCCCCCGGACTTCTCAATATTCCGGGGCTGAAGCTCCCTGTCCGTTTCCGTGCCCTTTTTCCCCTCCGGGCCCGCAGACGCTCCAATATCCTCCCCCTCCTTTCCTATATAGGCAATAACCTGTGTTACGGGAACTACATCTCCCTCACTGTTCAGTATTTTAATCAGCACTCCCGATGCGGGGGCCTCTATTTCCATATTCACCTTATCCGTCTCTATTTCCATTAAAGGCTCCCCCGCCTCAACAGCCTCCCCTTCCTTTTTAAGCCATTTTGAAATCGTGCCTTCCTCCATAGCCATTCCTGCCTTAGGCATTATAACCTCAACTGCCAAGGATATCACCTCCAAGTAATGTGCATCAATTTCCAAGTACTATCTCCAGCGGATTTTGCAGCAGCAGCTTTATCTTTTTCAGGAAAACAGCCGCCTGAGCTCCGTCTATTGCTCTATGGTCAAAGGTCAGGCTAAGCCCCATAATGCTTCTCTCCTCCGCCTTGCCCTCAACCATCCGGAGCTCGCCCTCTATGGCGCATACTCCCAGAATAGCCGCCTCAGGCAGGTTTATTATCGGCGTAAACCCAACAATATCAAACATACCCAGATTACTTACCGTAAATGTGCCTCCCGCATACTCATCAGGCGTAAGCTCCCCTCTTTTCGCCTTTCCCGCCAGCTCCTTGCTCACCTTGGAAATACTCCTTAAGGACAGCAAATCGGTATTTTTTATAACGGGAACTATAAGCCCGCCATCAAGAGCTACCGCCATACCTACATTTATATCACTTTTGAATATTATCTCATTTCCGCTGACACTGACATTTATGTCAGGAGATTCAGCAAGAGCCATAGCCACAGCCTTAAGAACAAAATCATTAATTGATATCTTAATTTCCGGCGAAGCATTCATCTTTGCTCTTAAAGCCGCCAGCCCGGTTACATCCGCTTTCGCATGAAGTGTTACGGGAGGAATTTCGAGATGGCTCTTCAGCATTTTGTCCGCTATAACCTTTCTCATGCCCTTAATAGGCTTTCTTGCGCTTTCGCCTGCGCTTCCTTCAGGGAGTCTGAAATTCTTTGCTGCTTCCGGCTTCTCTTCCTCCAGATCCTCTTTTCTTATCTTGCCCCTGAATCCGCTGCCCCGTACATTCCTCAGGTCAATATTTTTGTCTGCGGCAATCCTTGCCGCAAGAGGCGTCGCCTTTACCCCGTCCGCCTCTCTTATGTCCCCCGCCTTTATCTCTCCGCGGCTTCCCGTGCCTTTTACCGCTTTTAAGTCAATCCCCTTCTCAAACGCCAGCCTTCTGGCAAGCGGAGTTGCCGCAGCCCTGCCTTCAGACAGCTTCGGCACGGCTTCATAAGCAGATGCTTCCTTCATGCCTGTTTCCTTGCCGCCGGGCCTGCTTTTTTCCTTCTTCGCCGGTTCATCCGCCCCCGGAAGCTTTTCCCCAGCCTTTCCGATGTATGCAATTACCTGCGTTACAGGAACTACATCTCCCTCTTCGTTTAATATCTTAAGGAGTACCCCTGAAGCAGGAGACTCTATTTCCATATTTACCTTATCTGTCTCTATCTCCATGAGAGGCTCCCCTGCCTCAACGCTTTCTCCTTCCTTCTTAAGCCATTTTGAAACAGTTCCTTCCTCCATAGCCATTCCCGCCTTGGGCATAATCACTTCAACAGCCACTATAACACCACCCTCACTTTACAAGCTCCATAACCGCATGTGTGACAGACTCCTCCGTAGGTACCGCATTCTTTTCCAGCTCAGGGCAATAGGGTATCGGAATATCCAGCCCTCCAAGCCTCCTTACAGGCGCGTCAAGATAGAAAAACGCGTCGCTGTCGGTGATTGTAGCCGCTATCTCAGCCCCATATCCCCCTGTCTGCACAGCCTCATGTACTATCAATACTCTCCCCGTTTTTTTTGCGGAATTAATAACGGTTTCCTTGTCCATAGGCACAAGGGTTCTTATATCAATAACCTCTACGTCTATATTCTTTGCAGCAAGGTCCCCGGCCGCCTTTAAACAAATAGGAAGCATTCTTCCATAGGTAATTATGGAAACATCCTTTCCGGCCTTTTTTATATCAGCCTTTCCAAGAGGGATTACATAATCCTCCTCCGGAACCTCTCCCTTTCTTCTGTACAGCAGCTTCTGCTCTATAAACACCACGGGGTTGTCATCCCTTATCGCCGCCTTCAAAAGGCCTTTTGCATCATAGGGAGTAGACGGTATTACAACCTTAAGCCCAGGCACATGGCAGAACCATGCCTCAAGGCTTTGTGAATGCTGGGCGGCCGCTCCCGTCCCGGAGCCGCCCGGTGTTCTGAGCACCATAGGGACCTTTGCCTTTCCCCCGAACATATATCTGCATTTTGCAGCCTGATTTACCAATTGATCCATCGCTATCGTTGTAAAATCACTGAACATAATTTCAGCAATAGGTCTCATGCCCGTTATTGCCGCGCCGGTAGCCGCGCCTGCTATAACAGCCTCCGAGATTGGAGTATCCTTTATCCTGTCCTCTCCAAATTCCTCAAACATCCCCACGGATACGCCGAATGCGCCTCCGTATATTCCTACGTCCTCGCCCATCAGAAATACATTTTCGTCTTTTCTCATTTCCTCACACATAGCCTCTTTAATAGCCTGTGCATATGTTATTTCTCTCATTTTCTCTGCCCCCTAAGCATATACATCCTCAAGTATAGTATCTAAAGACGGATAATTACTTTGCTGCGCGTATTCCGTCGCCCTTTCCAAATCCTCCGCAGCCCCGGCTTCAATCTGATCCAGCTCCTCCGGCTTGAAAATTTTATTCTCCTCAAGATATTTACGCATCCTTTTTATAGGGCATTTCTCTTTCCACATTGCAATCTCTTCCTTGGTTCTGTAAACATTTGCATCACTCTTCGAATGTCCGGTTATCCTGTACGTATTTGCCGCAATCAGCATAGGTCCGTTCTTCTTAACATATTCCTTCGCTTCAAGCACCGTATTGTATACCTCCAGAACATCATTGCCGTCTACGGTTTTTCCGGGTATGCCGTAGGATGAAGCTCTTATTGAAATATCCTCAATATTCATATGCCTGCTTATATGCGTTGACATTCCGTAAAGATTATTCTCACATATAAATATTATGGGGAGCTTCCATATTGAAGCCAGGTTCAGGGATTCGTGAAAGCTTCCCTCATTTGAAGCCCCGTCACCAAAAAAGCATACAACCACCTGATCCTTCTTTTTCATTTTCAGAGTAAGCGCAGCTCCCACAGCAATAGGCTGTCCCCCTCCGACCACGCCGTTAGCCCCCAGATTTCCTCTCATGAGATCGGCGATATGCATTGAGCCCCCCTTTCCCTTGCAGTACCCCGTCTCCTTTCCCAGCAGCTCAGCCATCATTCTGTTAAGATCTATGCCCTTTCCTATGCAATGCCCGTGCCCTCTGTGGGTGCTTGTTATTAAATCCTGCTCCTCAAGAGCACAGCACGCCCCCACCCCGGTTGCCTCCTCGCCTACGTACAAATGAGTCGTCCCATGCACCATTCCTCTTGAAAAGAAATATGCCACCTTTTCCTCAAATCTTCTGGTATGCAGCATCTTAGTATACATCTCCAGTAATTTTTCCCTGCCGATTTCTTTAATTTCCATTACCTTCACCTCTATTTTTATTACTTAAAGCTTTTTTAGCATATATGGATTTCCAATTACTATTTTATCATTTGTTAATTTGCTTGTCAATTGTATATCGGTGTGGATGCACTCACATATTCTATATCCTTGCTCTTAGCCGTAATTATTTTCAAAATTCTCCCCTAAGCTCTGAAATTCTCTTTCCTATATCCTTATGTGAAAATATTGAGGAGCCCGCTATTAAAATATCAGCTCCGGCCCTTCTGAGACTTGAACAATTGCTCAGGCTCACTCCGCCGTCTACCGCTATGGGAATGCTTAAGCCCTCATCCTCAAGCATGGAGACTACCTCGGGGAGCTTTTTAAATATGCTCTCCTCAAATTTCTGTCCTCCAAACCCCGGCTCCACACTCATAAGCAATATAATGTCTATATGCGTTAAAAGATATTTTAACTGCTCTATCCCCATACCCGGATTTATTGCAAGCCCTGCCTTTTTGCCCATAAGCCTTATGGTCTCCAGTGCTCTTACAGGATGATCGCAGCAGTCCATCTGAACGGTTATGATATCGGCTCCCGCCCCGGCAAAAACCTCAATCAGCTCGTGGGGGTTGCTTACCTCAAGATGGGCGTCAACGGGAAGCTCCGTAATTTTTTTTAAATCCTTTACAGTCTGCGGCCCAAAGGTAAGATTTTTAACATAATGCCCGTCCATTATATCCACATGGATAATATCCGCCCCGCCCTTATCCGCAGCCAGCACCGCCTCCCCTATATACGCGCTGTTGCAGGCAAGAATGGATGCCGCTATCCTCACCGGCTTGGCCGGCCTTTCCCCTGTATATTTTTCCCTCATAATTCCAAACCTCCGGGTATTCTTATTTTTTGCAAATTAAATTTTTATCATGCCGGAAGCATTAACGGCAAAGATGCGGACAGCACATCAATAGACGTGCCGCCCGCATCCTTAAATTACAATGTGCATGCCTGAAAATATTCCTGACGGCCATCCGATTCATCGCTGCTGCCGGCATCATAAAAACACAAGCAATGTCAGCCCTCGCAGCCATTATTTGGTAAAGCAGCTTTCAAAATTCAGACCTGTCATCTGAGCAAGAGCCCTGGCATTCTTAATAATATCCGCAGGAAGCTCAAGACCTTCCTTCTCCGCCTTCTCATACCTATCCCACTCAATTTCTCCGGGAAGATAAATCCTGTCGCTTCCCTCAGCCTTGGGAGAGCCTGCAATCAGCTTTATGGCATCCTCCATCCTCTTCCCGAATATACTGTTGTCCATTATATCAGGCACATTTACCAGCATAAGCGAATGGCTCACATCCGCGGCCTGCGCGGGATCCATCCATGGCTTTACTCCGAATACGGCGCCTCCCGTAAGCACGGCGCACATAACCTCAATGAAGAAGGATATGCAATAGCCCTTATGTCCCCCCATTGGGCAAAGAGACCATCCCTTTACCGCAGGGTCCGTTGTCGGCCTGCCTTCTCCGTCAACTATCCAGCCCTCCGGGACCTTTTCTCCGTCATCAATTTTTCTGTGAACCTTCATGCCTGCAACATTACTGGTGGCAATATCCATAAATACAGGCCTGTGGCTTCCCGCAGGTACTGCGTATGCAATTGGAGAGTTTCCTACAACCGGGCCTTTTCCTCCCGGAACAGACATATTCCTTGTAGTGTTGCTCATTACAAGAGCTATCATCCCCTGCTCCGCGGCAGTTATCGCATATATGCCGCAAGCGCCGTAATGCCCGCTGCCTCTTATTCCCACATAGGCCACGCCCTCTTTTTTCGCCTTCTCTATTCCTACCTGCATTCCGAAATGGCCGTTATAAACTCCCATGGCATTATTTCCGTCAACAACCGCCCACGCTGGCCCCTCCGACACAATCTCAGGCTTTGCCTTTAAATTTATTCCGCCCGCGGGCACCTTTTTAAGATAAGGGAAAAGGTTTAAGGTTCCATGAGTAAAGGTGCCGAGCATATCGGTTCTTACAAGAAGATTAGCGGTTACTGCCGAAACCTCCTCGCTAAGACCCGTCTTTATGCACGCCTCTTTACAGAATTGCTCATATTTTTTAGGATCAATCAGTCTTTCCATCATGTGTCTCCTCGCATTCATTATTTTTGTATTTAAGCATACACGTCTTAGTCATACAATCCGCTTATTATTTTCCCAAGCTCATCAATATCACTGGTTTCCCTCATCATTTTCTGGCGTCTGTTCTCAATCTTCTGCAAGGCCTCGGCTCTTTTTGCAATTTCCTCAATATGCTCGGCGGGGAATTTTACCGCTCCGTTTTCATCCATATGAACAATTTCTCCGGGAGCAACAGCCATTCCGCAAATTTCCACCGGAACATTAATTGCCTCAAGCGCAAAATCTCCATGGCCCGCACAAACACCCGTAAGCATATACTGGATATCCATAGGACGTATTTCATCCAGGTCTCTTGACGGCCCATCCGAAAGCACTCCCACTACGCCTGCCGATTTAAAGGCTGTCATCATATTTCCGCCCAGCAGCCCGTTTATTTTCTTGATCTCCTCGGGGAAATTCTGCTTAACCGCAAGAATTACAGGCTTGGGCGAGTTCCCGATTGCCTTCAGCAGATCCGACATCTTAAGCGCCTTATAGTCGGGATCCGGCAGGCCGTATACACAGGTCACAACATATCCCACTCTTCTTCCCACCTCGGGGTACATGCATTTAAGAGTCTGATCGGTGTACCATTTGCCCTTCCACGGATGATAAAGCCCCAGGCACCAATCCGCATTGGGATAAGTTGCCACAACATTGGTTATGGAGGGCGTGTCATAATTCTTCAGCTCTTCCAGCTTTTCCTTTATCATATTAATTTCCTCCTGTTAAGATAGTATTGTTTTAGGATATTTTTAAAGCTCCGGAGCCTCAGCGTTATACGCAGTATAACAGAGGCATTGCCGGAAATATTAAAAGCCTTATTATTAAAAGCGCCGGCCGTATGCTCTATCCCTTTACTCCTCCCGCGGTAAGGCCGGCTACAAGATCTCTCTGCATGAACATAAACATAATTACAACAGGTATTACTATAATAATTCCTCCGGCTGTAATCATATCCCACCGTATGTTGAACTGCGACATAAATGATGCCAGCGCCACTGTAACAGTACGGGAGGTTTTATCAGTAAATAACACGGCATAAGCATATTCATTCCAGCAGGTTATAAATATAAAGCTGCATGAGGCAATAATTCCCGGCTTTACCAGAGGCAGAACAATCTGAATGATACATCTGGGCAAATTGCAGCCGTCTATCATGGCGGCCTCCTCCAATTCACGGGGCACCTGGTTTATAAAGCTTGTAGTCAGCCATACTGAATATGGGATTGCATAGGTGCTGTATGCAACAATCAGCGATAATACTGTATGGATAATTCCAATCTGCTTGAAAATTACGTAAAGGGGCATAAGCAGCAATGTCTGGGGCACGAGATAAAGCATTAAAAACCCTGCCAGCAAGGCATTTCTTCCTTTAAAGCGGTAGCGCGAAAAAGCATACCCCGCCATTACGGAAATCACGCCGGCAATCAATACGGTGGAAAAGGACGCGATAAAGCTGTTTTTCATATTGAACAGAAACTCAGTGGTCTGCATAAGCTCCACGTAATTTTTAAAGGACGGATTTTCCGGCAGATATCTGAACGGCATCTTAAACATCTCATTGTTATTTTTTAAGGAGGTTATAAACGTCCATACAAAAGGCGCCATTACAAAAACCGTAAAAAATACCAGCGGAATATAAAATGCAAATATACCTCTCTTTTTGCGTTTCATTTTGCGTTTCGTTTTCATCTGTCTACTATCCCTCCCCGCGACCTGGCCATCCTCATATAAACCAGCATAACTATGGCCATAAATATGGCTCCTATTATGGCAAGAGCACTGGCATATCCAAAGTTCAGCGACTTCTGGGCCTCAATAAAGGTGTATACGGATAAGGTCAGCGAGCTGTATCCGGGACCGCCTCCCGTCATGATATACACGATATCCACGTTATTAAAAACCCATATAAGCCTAATCATTACTGTGGATACAAGAGTGGCTGAAATCCCCGGGAGAGTTATGCTGAAATACTTTCTCACAGGCCCCGCTCCGTCCACATCGGCAGATTCATATAATTCACTGGGTATTAATTGCATTGCAGCAAGAAGCATTATAGTAAAGAACGGAATTCCCTGCCATACCATAACCAATATCTGAGAGCCCAGAGATGTCTCCGACATCGCCAGCCACGCGACATTCTGGCTAATGACATTAAAATCCTTCAGAATCTCATTTATGACTCCGTAATTGCCGTTAAACATCCACGACCACATCAGGGCAATCAGCACACATGGAGTAGCCCATGGTATAAGCACTATGGAGCGTATTACTCCTCTGCCCCAAAAAGGCTTATTCAATACGTTGGCAAGCACCAGAGAACACAGCACCTGACAGACCACGGTAACCCCTACCCAGATTATGGTATTTACAAATGCCGCATTAAAGGCAGGATCGTTAAATATAATGTCCTTATAGTTGTTGAGCCCTATAAATCCGCTATTCAGCAAATCCGTAAGCTTATACCTGTACAGGCTCAATCCCAGAGCCCTCACCAGCGGATATCCTATAATAAGAACCACTACTATAATCGCCGGCGCAAGGAGCACTATGAGTCCAACATTAACTTTCTTTTTAAAGGCTGTATGATTCACTTATACGTTTCCTCCCTTAAAATTGAGGGTAAATTTATATATCGGCCGCCCGCCGTATTTATCCGTTCTTTTGAAAATCCCTGCATAAATCAGGCAGGCGGCTCAACCTAAACAAACCTTTACGCTTGCTCTACTTCACAGATAGTCCGTCTGCAAGAATTTGCATCATTTCCTTACTTTCAATTTCCCCAAGCAGCGCTCTCTGCATAGTCTGGGGCCATAGCTTTTCAGACCAGTCCCCGAAGGTCGGAACTACAGGGAAGGTTTTAGCAGCATCAAGATTCGCCATTGAAACCAATTGGGACTTATTGCTGGTAAACTTGTCTTCCTTTGTTACCTCTTCTACAAATGGCACCTGTCCCACCTTTTCACAATACTGGCTGTGCTCCTCGGGAAGAAGCATAAACTCCAGGAATTCCACGCTGGCATCCTTAAACTTTGATTCCGAAAATACGCTTACAGTAGCAGTCTGGATAGGAACCCATCTTCCCACCTCTCCGGTCGGCAGAGGGACTATTTCCACATCATCCCCAAGTGCGTTTGTAATATCCTGATATGAATTAACATGATGCACAAGCATGGATGTTACTCCGGACTTAAAGTTCTGCGCACATTCATTGTTTCCGTCTGTAGGGGCTGTTTTAGGCGCCCAGCCGTTCCTGTAGATGTCCAGGTATTTTTTATTTGCTTCCACCATTTCAGGACTATTGAGAGCTACACTTCCGTCGTCGTTAAAGAACTTAACACCGCTGTTCATTGTAAGGCCCGCCCACATATAATGCCCGCCTCTCGCACCTCTGAGAGAAAACCCGTACACATCCGTTGCTCCGTCATTGTTTGTGTCCATAGTCAGCTTTTCACAGGCATTGTAAAACTCCTCCATAGTTTCAGGGTATTCCACACCGGCCTGCTGGAAATATGATTTTCTGCAATACAGATACAGTGCAACCAAAGAATTCGGGCAGGTATACAGCATATCCTGATCGGCTCTTGCCGCCTCCCACATGCTCTGAGGGATAGAATCCTTGCTGTCCCACTTATCTACATAATCATCCAGGGGAAGCACCGCCTTAAGGTTAATGAGCTCAGGTATCCATGAAGGTTCAATTTTGAATACATCCGGCATCGATCCTGATGCCGCAGCCGTGATTAGTGTGTCATGGTAGTTATTCCACCCTACCGATTGCATTTCCACAGTTACGTCCGGATTCTTGCTGTTCCAATCCTCTCCAAGGAAATCATTGCTTCCCTGTACATCCTCCCAATACATGTAGACTATCTTCCCTTTTGTCTGCTTTTCTTCACCACCCGAGGCCCCGGACTGGGACGGCTCATTTTTCTCACTCTGTCCGCACGCGGCAAGTGATAAAAGAATACAGAGACACAATAGGCTGGACAAAAATCTCTTCATTTTTTCTCCTCCTCGTATATATTTGACGGAACATCGTCTGACTCTATTTTTTCATAAAAACATTCCTGCCACAAGAATCTGGGTTATCAAAAACATATACTTTAATATGCATTTAGTATTGCTATAGAAAATTTATACGAAAACATGCAATATATTATGAAGTAGCAAATCTGTCCGCATTCCTTCAAATTTTTACATAGCAAATTTTCTGCGAACTGTGTTATAATTTTATATAATCTCTTAAGTTGTCATGGTCTTAACTTACTTTCATTGTAAAGGATTTGAATCATGCCGTCTTCCCGGCATATGAAGCAGGTGAGTAAATGCTGAAGGTTTTAATTGTAGACGATGAATTTATTGTTCGTGTGGGCTTAAAAAACTGCATTGACTGGGAAAAAATGAATTTAAGACTCGTAGGAGAAGCAAGCAATGGAGAAGAGGCTCTTCGACTGATAGAAGAGGAAATCCCCGATATAATTCTCCTGGATATCATGATGCCTGTTATGAATGGCATTGAGCTGATAAACGAGCTGTTTTCCCGCGGGATAAAGACCAACATAATTATCCTAAGCTGCCACGACGATTACTCATATGTGCGCGAGGCCTTTAAAAGCGGTATTCATGATTACATTTTGAAGCTGTCGGCGAACCCGGAGGAAATATCCAATGTTTTACAGTCCGTTGCAAGAAGAATTATCAGCGACGCCGCCTTTAATCTCCCGGAGGGCTCTCCGGACAAGGCACAAAAATCAGCCGGAAGCCTTGAAGACATCTCGAAAAAAATATACGGCATGGACTATTATATTGCTTCCTTTTATCACAATACGCTTACATTTATGGAGGCATCAATTATTTGTGATCTGTGCGTCGAACTGTTCGCCAAAAATCAGCCTGAGGGAGTTAAAAGCTTTGTAACCCTGCATGATAAGCATATACCCTGTGTAATCAGCGCCTTTCCTACCTGCACCGGGCAGCATATCCTTGATTCGTTTAAGCTGCATCTGGAATCGGTAAACAGGATATTGCTTAATTATATTTCCTCGCCTCCCAGAATAGGCATAAGCATTTTAAAAAGCTCTCCCGAGCAGATTTTTGATGCCTTTAAGGAATCTCAGAAGGCAGTCAAGGCCAGTTTTTACAAAGAGGATAAACTGTTGTCGAGCTTTTCGGAGCTTTCTTTTTTCGAGCCTTTAAATCCATATTATTCCACTGCTTTTGAGAAAAATTTAAGGACAAACATAGAGAGGAGAAATATTTCCGAGCTTAAAAATATTATAGGAATGTTTTTCAACAGAGTGGAGGAATATGCAAGCATAAGTCCCGATGCAGTCAAGCTGAATACTATAGAAATAATTAATACCTTTGCTATCTATATAAGGGACATAGGCTTTTCACTATCAGACCTTGATAAAGAATATATATATTACTACCAGCAAATAGCCGCTATTATGAGCTTTAGCGAGCTTAAGGCATGGATGGGCAGGTTTCTTGATACCCTGGGAGGATTTTTATGCCACATAAATAAAGGAGTCGCGAGAACCGACATACTTGAAGCGCTGAATTATATAGAGGAGAATTACAGCAGGGATCTCACCCTTCACGAGCTTGCAAAGCATATAAACATAAGTAAAAGCCACTTAAGCTATCTGTTTAGAAAAGAGACGGGGGAAACCTTCAGCGATTATTTAAACAAGGTGCGTATTGAAAAAGCCCAGGAGCTGCTGCTTTCCAGAAAATATAAAATAAATGAGGTATCCGAGATGGTAGGCTTCAATAACACAGGATACTTCAGCAAGGTATTTAAAAAAAGCACCGGAACCTCTCCTTTCGACTACAAGAATTTATGGTAAAAAATAAATATCACTTAGCTAATTCTCTTTGCACAAACCTCCGTTTTCAGCTTCATTCTCCTTAAAAGGCCTTTTTTTAGCTTTAATCCGCAGTATATCCCGTAATAATGAGGCTGCTGTCAGAGGCACAAGGCTTGCAGCAGTAATAATCCCGACAACTGCAATAATTATATTGCTTTCATTAAATGGGTATATCAAAAAATTAAGCTTATCTTCCATTACGCTTATCACTAATGCGAAAAAGGTCAGCATAGTTGCGGTAAGGGACAGCAAAATACTATACTGCTTGCTCAAGCGTTGTCTGTAATCAGATCTCACACTTATTTCCGTTGACTTATCTATAGCTTCGTTAACTGTTTTTGATAGTTCCAGATTATTTATATACTCGGATAATTGCCTGGAATGCTCACTTTTTTTATCATTGGAAACGTATACATTGCCAATGATTTCACGTATCAGTTCTTCACAAAAGATTGTAATAGAATATAATTCGTCTTTTTTTATTTTATATTTTCTGGAGACAGATGAAATTATCGCATCCAGCACTCTTTTATCAGGCAGACCATTGTCTGAAATATATGGTTTAAGTATATTTATAACTTCAGCATTTGCTAATTGAATTTGCCTGACATATTCAGTATTATTTTTCCTGCTCATAATCCAGTTCGAAACAAAAAATACTATTACTCCGCTTATTAAGCCTCCGCCAATACCAATGACCCATGAATTTTGTAAAAAATACAACATAATAACTATTTTTCTATAAGGCAATAACTATCATAAAAGCAAAAGCATAATCATCCTATAGAAAGCTCCTTTCCAGCAAGATTATCCTGTATCATATATTTTTACCTGAAAAATCATGGCAAAAATTATGATCTTTCAGCAATTTTATAAATTTCTATGGTATAATTCTCCATACGTTTACAAAAATCCTTCCTGTTTTATAATTTTTTTGCTATTTATTGAATTTAAATCATACATATATATCCTTTGCTTTATTCAGGAACGGGATTAAAGGACTTACAGGATAAGTCTTTTTTTCTTATAGACTCTTTTAAATTCCAGACTGAGTCCTCCGAAATTAATCTACCACTTTTTAAACTTGAAAAATCAGCAGAAAAGGGACCAACTTTTACAGTTAGAAAGCAACACTGTTTATGTAAAAAAAGACGCTGCAGTCCTTTGTGCAACGCCCTTCCCATAAGATAAGGAAGTAAAAGTATGTTAAAAAGTTTAAGTGTACATTGCCGCCTGTTATTCAAATACGATAATCTTTGGGGGATATATCAGCAACAGACGACAAACTTTATTTCCATAGTCCACCCTTTGGAGCTGTCTGTTTTTACATAGCTTGCCATTTCACTGTCCAGTTCCCTGCTCATGCTTAATATAGACTCCGAAGACAGGTTTTCATCGGTTACGGACCTGTTAAGCTTTTGCTGCATGTCAGCTATTTTTTCCTTCAGCATATAAAGACTCCCATTGCTTTACTTCAGGACCGGCACCGTGGCACCGATCCATCGTATAAATATATTTTTCCTTTAAATCCGCAGGTACAGGGGGAAGGCCCCCCTGGCCTGCTTCTTAAAGGAAAACAAAAAAGCGTCGTGCAGGGTTACCCATGCACAACGCCGATTTTTAAAGTCGGAGTGCGCGTCACAGCCACAATACAATTAATGCAAACGTACGCAGAAATCAGCTCTTGCCATAATTCGGCAAAGGCTTTATAATAATGTATGTGTGGCACAGCCTTATGGCTGTTGTGTCGGGTGTTTTGGCACCTGCGCAAGCCCGCAGAGGGTGGTAGCTCTGCGGGATGCTGCACTTTTTTTGTCTTCCTACGGAACATTATAGTGTTTTTTAGTAGAAATTTCAAGTTATTTTTATATATTTCTGGATAAAGTTTTCAGGGTAAAGATAAAGCAAGAGCACCATTAGAGTGTATAAAATTTCCAAGTTGTCTGAACATGATTACGGGATTAAAGGATTTACAGGATAAGTCTTTTTCTTGTTATAGATTCTTTTAAGCTCCAGGCTGGGCCTTCCGGAATTAATCAGCAAACCGTCATTAATATCGTATGCTTCCAGATAGGAATCTGTCTCTTTATCTCCAAATCGTGTCTGTCATTTAATCCTTTAATCTTGTTCAGACAATTCTGCTATTTTCCTGCACCATTTGGCCGTTTTAGCTGCAGCTCATATGAAGTCCTGTTTGATTTTTACGTCAATTCAATAAAACCATAAATAATGTCTACAACCTCTTCAATAATATCCTGTGGTGACCTTTCCTTAAATGCAGCCTTCCTTGCCGATAAATCAAGAGTTTTAACCTGCTCGCACATAACAACGCCTGTTGTTGCTGTCCTGTCATCAAGAACTATATGAAGCGGGAAATTTCGATTGGTGTTGGTGATTGGGCATACCATCGCCATTTTGGTAAACTTGTTAAAGGTACTGTTGCTGACTACCATTGCCGGACGTTTTCCTTTCTGCTCATGTCCGGCATGTGGATCAAATTCAAGAGTAATAATATCTCCCTGTTCAGGTATATAATCCATTACCATGCCTCATTTCCCTTTGATGCCCCGGTATCCCACTCACTGGGGCTATAATCTCCTGTATATCCAGCCAGACGTTCTTCCAATTTCTTATGCCTTTTATTTGCACGTCTAATCACGATAGTATCATTCTCCGCATTAATTTCAATCCTGTCATTTTCACGCAAATCGGCAGCCTCCAGAACTCCCTTTGGCAAACGGACAGCATGACTGTTTCCCCATTTCTGAATAGTTGTGTACATAAAAATCACCTCTACCCAAAGTATATACAAAGTTTCTACAATCGTCAATTCTTTTATTTAGGAAAACATTTTTTTGTAACACTTAACGCCCGAATTTCATAAATTAGTTAAAGGAAACGTTGTTTCCCTCGGCTAACTTTCGCGGAGCTCAACCGGCAGCACCATTATGGCTGTGGAGCCGGGTGCCTGCGAAGGCTGATGGTACTTGACCCTTAAGGCGGAAAATTCAAATAATTTATAAGTCCGCCTGTAAAATCTATGTTGATGACACAAAACATACATAATAATATGAAATTTATAAATTGTCAGGGGGGTTTATCCATGAAACTAAAATCAAAAATCCTTTTAGGAATACTTCTAAGCTGTATCCTGTTGCCTGCGGGATGCACTTCACCCACGAAAGGCACACAATCTGCGGACAGTAAGCTGAGCGCTGTTGCCACTACAACAATGCTTGCAGATTTAACTCAAGTCATAGGGGGCGAACGTGTCATGGTAAACGGTCTGATGGGCCCGGGTATTGATCCCCATCTTTATCAGGCCAGCGCAGGCGACGTATCTCTGATGCAGAATGCAGATGCTGTCGTATACAACGGACTGCATCTGGAGGGAAAAATGAGCGAAATTTTTGAAAATCTATCCGGGCAAGGCTCTACAGTCATTTGCATCGGGGAGGGACTGGATAAATCGAAGCTCCTTGGGTCTGAAGGTGACAGCTCTATACTTGACCCGCATATCTGGTTTGACGTTTCCTTGTGGAAGGATGCCGCACAAATTGTAGCAGCAGGGCTATCCCAGGCAGATTACAGCGGAAAAGCCTATTATGAATCAAATCTGGCTGCTTACTTAAAGGAGCTGGATAAAGCGGATACATACATCCGCAATAGAGTCTCAGAGCTTGCGGAAAAGCAACGCGTACTGGTCACAGCACATGATGCTTTCCAATATTTTGGCAGGGCATATGGTTTTGAGGTACGGGGTTTGCAAGGGATCAGCACAGATGCGGAGGCGGGCACGGCAGACGTAAGTAATCTGGCCAATTTTATTACGGAGCGCCGGCTTAAGGCAATTTTTGTGGAATCCTCAGTCCCTCCCAAAACCATTGAAGCATTACAGGCTGCGGTAAAGTCCAGAAACTTTGACGTTGCCATCGGAGGCGAGCTGTATTCCGATTCCCTGGGCAGCGAAGATACCGGTGCGGAGACCTATATTCTTACCGTCAAGGCTAACATTGATACTATTGTGGATGCTTTAAAATAGCGAGGAGGGAATAACATGGATAAACATGCAAATTATGCGGTAGAGATAGAAAAGCTTACGATAGCTTATGATTCCAAGCCTGTCCTATGGAATATTGACCTTAAAATTCCCAAAGGAAAGCTAATGGCCATGGTCGGTCCAAATGGCGCGGGAAAGACAACTCTTATTAAAGCCATGCTGGGCCTCATAAAGCCTGTTACCGGAGCAGTACGCTTCCTGGAAGACAGCGGTGATGTGCGAATGCTGAAAAACCGGATCGGCTATGTGCCGCAAAGCGGCAGCGTGGATTGGGACTTTCCGGCCACGGTACAGGATGTGGTATTAATGGGCCGCTACGGCAAGCTGGGGTGGATACGCCGTCCCCGCAAAGCAGATACGGCACTGACACGGCAGATGCTTGCAAAGGTCGGAATGGAGCAATACTCCTCCCGTCAGATAAGCCAGCTTTCCGGGGGACAGCAGCAGCGGGTATTCCTCGCCCGCGCACTGGCACAGGAAGCAGAGGTATACTTCATGGATGAGCCCTTCAAGGGTGTGGACGCGCAAACGGAACGCGCCATCATAACACTGCTCAAGGATCTAAAAGAACAGGGAAAGACAGTAGTAGTAGTCCATCACGATCTTCAAACCATACCGGATTATTTTGACTGGGTAACGCTGGTTAATATGCGTGTAATTGCCGCCGGACCGGTGGATGAGGTATTTCATGAAAAAAATCTGGAAAAGACTTATCATAGCTCCGGCATGCTGCTAAGGAGCGTGGTTTGACATGAGCACTCTTTTCACTTTATTGCATGACTATACCTTTCAAACCGTGGCACTGGGTTCCGCTCTTTTAGGATTAATCAGCGGAGTATTGGGAAGCTTTGCCGTATTGCGCAAACAAAGCTTGCTGGGCGACGGCGTATCTCACTCCGCCCTGCCCGGCGTAGTCACTGCTTTTGCTCTGCTGGGCAGTAAAAACACTGAAATTCTGCTGATGGGGGCACTTATTTCCGGCCTGCTGGCAACACTTTTCATAGTCAGCATTGTCCGCAACACCCGAATTAAATTTGATAGTGCATTGGCGCTGGTAATGTCTGTGTTTTTTGGGTTAGGCCTGGTATTGCTCACGTATGTACAGAAAATCCCCAACTCCAATCAGGCGGGCCTCAAGCGTTTCATTTTCGGGCAAGCGTCTACGCTTCTGCAAAGAGATATTATCCTGATGGCGGTATGCGGGGCTGTGTTGCTGGCACTGGTGCTTCTGTTTTGGAAGGAATTCAAGCTTTTTACTTTTGATAGCGACTTTGCACAAAGCCTCGGTTTTTCTCCGAAAAGCTTAAACCTGCTGCTGTCATTTATGATTGTGCTTGCCATTATCATAGGATTGCAGACAGTAGGAGTTATCCTTATGAGTGCTATGCTGATTACGCCCGCAGTAGCCGCCCGCCAATGGACGAATAAGCTATGGATGATGGTAATGCTCTCCGCCATGTTCGGCTCGGCATCCGGCGTTGCGGGAACCGCCGTCAGCTCTCTTATCCCTAAACTGCCTACGGGTCCGGTAATCGTCGTATGCGTCAGCATCATAGTATTGATCAGCGTGCTATTTGCACCGGGCAGGGGGATTTTGCACCGCATGTACCAGCACGGAAAGAACCGGGTTTTATACAAAATGGAAGGAGGCGCACCGGATGGCTCCGCAAATTGAAATTCAAATTATTGCTGTGATTGTAGCTGTTACCTGTACACTTCCGGGTGTATTTCTGGTCCTGCGGAAAATGTCCATGATGTCCGACTCCATAACTCATACCATTCTGCTTGGCATAGTGCTGGCATTCTTCATTACCCACAACCTTTCATCACCTTTGCTGCTGGCGGGTGCAACCCTAATAGGGGTTGTGACTGTCTGGCTGACGGAGCTGCTCAGCAGAACAAGGCTGCTGTCCGAGGATGCCGCCATCGGCGCGGTGTTTCCGCTGCTATTTTCTATCGCCATTATTCTCATAACCCGCCATGCCGGCTCGGCGCACCTGGACACCGATTCAGTGCTTCTTGGAGAGCTGGCTTTTGCACCTTTTGACCGGATGATAATTGCCGGCGCCGATATCGGTGCAAAGGCTATATATACATCAGGAGCGCTGCTGCTAATCAATTTGGTGATAATCCTCATCTTTTTCAAGGAATTGAAGGTAGCAACTTTTGATCCCATGCTGGCCGCTGTACTTGGATTCTCGCCTGCTCTAATACACTATGGACTGATGACACTGGTTTCACTTACAACTGTTGGAGCTTTTCAGGCAGTTGGTTCTGTATTAGTTGTAGCTTTCATGATCGGCCCTCCTGTCACGGCATATTTACTGACTGACGATTTAAAACAAATGCTGATACTAGGCGGCGTGATCGGCGCTGCAAACGGGATTTCAGGTTATCAGGCAGCAGCCTTGCTGAATGTTTCCATTGCAGGCAGTATGGCAGTAATGACAGGAGTTGTTTTTCTTTTAGTATTCATCTTTGCGCCCCGCAGAGGTCTTGTCAGCACATTACGCAGACGCAGAATACAAAAAATTGAGTTTTCAAAATCGACACTGCTATTTTATTTATCCAGCCATGAAGGCAATGCGAACGAAGCAGCGGAAGCAGGAATTGATACTATCCAGGCACAGCTCCACTGGGATACGGTATTTACTGCAAGAATCGTGAAACTACTTAAGCGTGATGGCTGTATAGAATTGGTGAACGGCCTGGCAAGACTGACTGATAAAGGCAGGGCCGCCAGCATTCGAATTTATGAGGTCCTGTTTTCCGCATAATCTTCAACATAATGAGCATCGGCTACGGCATTTGTATGTAATTCATTGTTAATCTTTGCCGGGGACACCATATTTATATGCAATAAAATATAAATAACCAGATGCCTAAAATCCTACATCCGGTTATTCAGAATATATATTATTTACACCGTTGAAACGCACAGAGGTAAGAATCTATATTTTATAGATCTATCCACTTAATTTCTAAAGGTTTCAAATTTACATTAAAACAGTCAGACTTACTCTTGTATATAACTGTTTCCTGTTCCTCGTAGGAATTATTAATAACTGCAATTTTACCCGCATCAAGGTAGGCCGCACATTCCACATTAAGATTGGAACTGAACCAGTTTAGCATTTCCTGCTCTTTTCCGGCAGCCCAATAAATTGCTCTCATTAACAAGCGGGTGTTTTCTGAGCCGAAGGGCAATCCGCAAATATATACAGAACGCCCATTCCCATATTCATTTGCCGACAAATTTGTGCTTCCGGCAGTTTTGTTCAAAAGAATGACATTAGAATCTACAGGAAAAACATAATTTGATTCCTCACTGAAATCAAATTTGCACCCGGTATCTTCCGTTATAAAATGTGTAGACGCAACAGTTATATCCGGTTTACTTGTCCTAAGGCTGAAGCCAATCTCCTTTTGAACACCAAGAACATCACTTAATTGAAAATACCTGCCCTGATATTCATAAGCTGCAGGATCACCTACGCCTATAAAGCCTCCGCCGTTACCAACCCATTTTCGCAGAGAAGTTACAATACTTTCATCTATCCAGTACTTATCTCCGCTCCAGGCGGTACCGGCATCTCCTGCGTTTATGATAACCCCCATATCCTCAGGAATTCCACAATTTTTTATATCATCGAAGCTAATGAATTCCACATTTACATTCATTCCGCTCAACGCTTCCAGAACTCCTGAATAGACACTCATTCTCATGTCGGCAAAAAAGTGCGCAACCTGATATGCCTGCCATGAACGCAGCCTTCCCCAAGCGTTTAATATTCCGACCTTAAACGGTGCACTGTATGGCTTATCACCTTTAATATTATTATGAATTTCTCTAAACTCATTACAAACATTTGCTATAAACTCAACAAATTCAGGAAATTTAACAGCCAAGCTCAGGTACCCCCCATAGCCCATTCTTTCAACAGGCTTTCTTAACAGTGCCCTTCTTGCTTTTCTCCACACTTCCTGAGCTTCTTTAACCGGATCGCCATTTTCACAAAAAATATCCGGGAAGAAGTATGGAAGGAACCTCACCTCTCTGTTCTCCATAGGTATATCAGCCGTCATTCTCAGCCATATTCCGTCACCAACTGAGCCCACAACACCGTCCAGGCCTATGCTTTCAAAATATTTTCCATAAGGCTCTACTCCGATCCAATGATCGCCAAAAAACATAATTGCCTTTTTACCTGCTTTATGTACGTGTTCAACACACTCTCCGGCAAACTCCGAAATGAATTTCTGCTGGAAGTCCATCCAATCCAGGTACTGTGATGATGGAACCCGAAATGGAGTGTTATAATATCCGAAATCCACAAAATCTTCCGGCTTAAGCCTGTATCCCTTTACTTTTTCAAATTCCTCCATAGCCAGCGGACTGACACTGCCTAAATACCCGCACCAGTCAAATTGCTTATTCTTTCCATATTTATTATAAATAAGATCGAAGTTGTAAAAAAATGTGGTAAATCTCACGACATCAGTATCAGGATGCTCTGCAAGCCATTTATCCAAAACTTCCAGAATGTGTTCTCTGGTCTCAGGGTGCCTTGGGTCAACCGGCAATTTGTGTTCTTCTGTCCATGAATTTGTTATATGATTATACATTGAGACAGGCTCCCAAATCTGATATACAAGAAATGTTACGGTATAAGAATGCCATGGAATTGCTTTTGTAAGCCTCACAATAGATGTTCCGGGGATGACCTCCCAAAATGAAGCATCAACGCATTCCCCTGTTGTTCTGTCAATTACTTCCCACCATTGCTTTGGATCATGAAATAAATCAATCTGCAATTGCTCCCTGAAATAGTTTTTCAGCAAGTCTATTTCAAGCAATTCCGACTTTGCGGTTTCGTGCTCTGTCATAAGGTACAATTGCTGCAGCTTATCTCTGTTCTGCTTGGCCCACTCATTATCTTCCCTGATTATGCAGAGTGTGGAATAAACGTCGAAATCCATTTTTGAGATTTCGGGTGACAGTTTGGTTCCATCGCTGTCACGCACGGCATCAATCCCCCACTTTTCTGCCAGCTCAAGCACCTCTTTTTCCATTCCCGATTGTGCCGGCAGTGTTACTCTCCCTGTACACTCATTAAATGTATTCATATATCTGCTCCTCGTATAAATTTGTGCATTAAAATTTCTAAAAGCTTCTTACAACCCGCATTCCGTTAGTTTGTAGTACTTACTTATGATGTTTTCAATTATTTTAAAAGTATCGCCCTTTGGATTTTCAGAAAAATCATTTCCTTTTTTCGTCCATGCATATTCCCATGTATACCAATTGATTTCTTGTGGATTTTCGTTATTTTTCAAGGCCTTTCTAAGAGAGCTGATATACATTTCCCATCTTGGGTAGTAAAAATCTCTTATAAGACCTGCCCACTCTCTGTGAGAGTATTCGTGAAGTGATTCCGATGCCTCTTCGTTTCCCCATAAGGTTATTAAAGTGCGTGCATTAAACTCAAACAGTTCTTTTTCTGATTCTGTTCTGCCCAAATTTCTTGCATCTTTTAACCACGCTCCCAGAAGGAACTCCTTACGGGTGCCAAGAAGCTTATCCTGATCCAGTATAAGCTCAAGAAATCTATCCGCCCATATATTAAACTCGCTTAAATTTCTGCAGTTATATGTGTCTATTAAATTACTATAGTAATCTCTTGCAGTATCAGCCAGAGCTTGACGGGTTATGTCTACTATGTCATACATGAACGCATCAGAATATGATAATTCCTCATAACCTTGGAATAGCAAAATACTTGCCTTTTTAACAAAGCTTTTATCGTAATAATATTCCTTCGGCCCCCATTCGGAGACATTTTCTATTTTCATTTCAGGTCGGGCGCAAATAATTGATTCCATAGCCCCCTGCTGTTCTGTACAGCAGTTATAAACACTCTCTTTCAAGTATTTCCATCCTTCAACCGCCTTTGAATGAGCTTTTCCATACCTTCTTTCAATGTACTTGAAAAGCCATTGACTTACATCGGGTGCTTCATTGCGCCAGGTCATATCTGTCAACAGCTCATACATAACAGGATTTGTGCCTATTCCTTCCATAGCCAGCCCAATTCCTGCCATTTTCCCCGAATTCGGGTTTTTCATGGCTGCAACAGGCTCCCTGGAAATAATGTCCATATTCCCAAATAAGCCGTTTTTGCCTCCAAAATTCTGAATCATGCACCATAACCAGGGCGCTCCATGAAACCCGTTATTCTCTTTCCAGACCGGTTTTGATTCACACCAGAGATCAAGAACAAGAATATTACTCTTTTCCAAACCATCAAGCAGCTCCTTTTTAGGGTTATCCTGCCAGGATTGCATAACCCAAACTGCATTTTTATCATGTTCAAGCATTTTTTTCCGGATAATTTCTGCACACCTGGTCAGATTTATACCTTCTGTATTGCCGCCTTCATGGAATGGATCTACACAGTAGAAATGAATATTGCCGCCAAACAAATTGCTCTGTTCTTCATAAAATATGGATGCCGCATTGCTATATAAGGGGTCGTCAGGAGACAATACAGACGGTCTTTTAAACCCGCACCACAGTTTCTGGTCAATTACTTTTGCGTCAGGATATTTGAGCTTAAAGTCAGATGGAACCATACCGCTGTATCCTTGTAAAACCGGAGCTATGCCCAAAGACAGCATCCGTTCATGTATCTTGTTTGCCAGTGAAACTCTTTCCGCAAACCACCACTCAGGAAGCGTCCCTCCCCATGATGTCATATTCTGCATCCACTGCCATGGAAAATATGCAGGACCGCATATGAACTCACTTATTTCCTGTTTGCCGTATCCAAGCTTTAACAGAAATTGTCTCCATACCTCCTCCTGTCCTATGGTGCTCAGGACCAGATTAATCCCATTCATTGCCATCCAGTCTATTTCCTTCTCCCATCTTTCCCAATCCCAAAAAGCCATGGAATAAGAATATGTGCAGTAATTGAGATAATATCTGTAGCTGTATAGAGTAGTTTTTCTTACTATTTTTTCCACCCGAGGCAAGGGTTCAGGAAATCTCATCTGATTGCCGCACCATGAAAAATGTACCTTGCAAAATTCTTTCAGATAATAGTTGAAACCTGATGCAAGGGCTGTATTGCTGGAGCCTTTTATGTTAATGTAATTAAACTTACTTTCCAGTTCAAATACATCTTTATCATTTTCATAGTCAATAAATTCAAACCGGAATGCTTCAGATAATTCATTTCCTATTGTTCTTTTAACCAAATCATAAATCTGAGATAATTTATTCTGACTATCATATTTTTCAATATGATTAATGAATGCACTCATGTACCCTCCTAATTACAGCTAGAATATAGCTAAATCTATTTATCAGCCTTTAAGCGCACCGGCCGCGACCCCTTTAATTATGTATTTCTGCATAAAGACATAAAATATCATTAATGGCAGTACTCCCAGTACAAGCATTGGAAACAGACTGGTCCAATCCACAGAGAATTGTCCTATATTTCTGAATATCTCCAGCAATATTACACCTTTTTCCCTGCTTTGAAGGAATAAAAGCGGATTCATAAAATCATTCCATACGTTCAAGGTATTGAGAATAGCTACAGTTGCTATTACAGGCTTAAGTAAAGGAAATACAATTTGCCAGAAGGTTCTGTAAACGCCGCAGCCATCAATAAATGCCGACTCCTCCAGTTCACAAGGTATAGTCGTTGAAATAAAAGTTTTAAAAAGGAACATTGCTACCACTACTCCTCCGGAGATATTAACTAAAATTACGCTTGGCAGACGATCCATGAGGTGAAGTGCTATTATGAGCTTATATAAGCTTACAAGCCCCATCTGAAATGGAATCATAATGCCTGATAGAAACATATAAAAAATTGCATTGTTCAGTCTGTTTTGTTTTCTTGAAAGTGTATATGCGGCCATTGAAGCAAAAATTACAATTCCTGCAACAGAACAGCCTGTAATGATTAAATTATTCATAAATACTCTTGGATAATTCATTGTGCCCCATGCTTTTATATAATTTTGAAATGTAGGCTGCAAAGGAAGTCCCAGCGGATTCAGAGTCGCTTGCTCAGGTGTTTTGAATGTACTTACAAGCAGATAGTAAATAGGGATGAATGTAATTGCAGCCAGAATCAGCATAAATATTTCTAATATCAGCATACTGCTTTTTCTTTTTGAAGCTCTTCCTGTACTATGTCTCATTTCAGCTTTTCCTCCCATTTACCTAATAATTTCATCATAATTATTGTAATAACCATAACTATTGCAAAAAATATAACACCAAATGCACTGCCCACCGCATAATAACCATCCGTAAATGCC
The DNA here is from genome assembly GCA_023390115.1 of Bacillota bacterium. Taxonomy (GTDB): domain Bacteria; phylum Bacillota; class Clostridia; order Acetivibrionales; family DSM-27016; genus Anaerobacterium. The sequence continues at coordinate 410,757 of JAEWDM010000040.1, read as the reverse complement.
TTTTTCATCATGGCTGTCATAATGGTTTCTGTTGCATAGCCGGGTCCTCCCTGGGTTAATGCGAAAATAATGTCAAAAACCTTAAGACCGCCTATCATAGCAGTTACAGTAACAACTGTTACAGAAGGGTTCAGCATGGGCAGGGTAATCTTCAAAAAACTCTGCCATGAATTGGCCCCATCAATTTCCGCAGCCTCGTAAAATTCCTTTGAAATGCTCTGTAAATTTGCAAGGACAATAACCATTGCCCATCCTGTCCACTGCCATAGTTGAGTTAGTACAACAGAGTACAGGGCAATTTTTCCGTCGCCCAGAAAATTTACCGGCCCTATTCCGATTGATCCTAATAAATTATTGATGAGTCCTGAGTCTGAGGTAGACATTATAAAATTCCACAAGTAGCCAATTACCAAGCTGCTGAAAACTGCCGGCATAAAGAAAATCATCCTCAGAAAGTTTTTAGTTTTGAGATTCTTATCCAATATTACTGCCAACGGTATTGCTAATACTGTTTGAAAAACAGTCATCAGAACCGCATAAATCAATGAGTTTTTTATTGATGAACGGAGAAGGTCATTATTGAGAGCTTCAACAAAGTTTGAGACTCCCACAAACTTAAGGTTGGTCAGATTAATGTTTGTATAATCTGTAATACTGTAATAAAATGTAGTAATAAAAGGATATAAGCAGAAGGCCGCATACAATGCCAGCGCAGGCAGAAGCATGAACTCATAGGCTATATTTTTTTTCAAATTGTCTCTTCTATATTGCATAATATATTTTATTCCTTTCATAGAAATAATACTGCGGTGGCTTTTGTACCACCACAGCACCATTTCATTTTATGTGGCTCTTGTGTATTACTTTCTAAGTTCAGCCGCTCTTTTATCAATTGCTTTCAATACCTCATCAACGTCTTTTCCGCCTGACAGCAATTCCTGGAAGTACTTGCCGTAATCATTGATAATGTTTCCGAAATTTACATACCCCTGATTTGACCACACATTCCATGGGCAGTATACATTTCCGGCTTTGAGTACCTCGGCGCAGCTTGCAAACTCAGCCGGCATTTCCAATTCCACGCCCACAAGATAACTGCTTCCGCCCTTGTTGTCATTCCAGAATGCTTTTTGCCCTTCAGGTGTTGAAATTAAATCCATAACCTTGAACGCTGCCTCTTTTCCCTCTGATGCTTTATTTATTTCAAAGCCCACTCCAGGGCCGCCTATCAAATAACCTGTTCCAGGCTCGTCGCCATAGAATGGAAACATATCAAAGTTTAAATCAGGATTCTTCTGTTTAATGGTATCAACAGCCCATGGGCCTGATTCCCACATTGCAGCTTCACCGGTTGCAAATTCAGCAAGAGCTTGATCGTAATCTATACCTAACATATCCTTTGTTATATATCCCCTCTTAATGAGCTCCGCCCATCTGGCAATTGACTTATTCCAGTTTCCGTCCAGAGTTTTTGTACCTTTTCCGAATTCCTCATCAAATCCCTCCCCTGCATCGGTGAAGAGGAAATCATTCATTACAAAGCCCATGGATGACTTCATCATAGGCTCCCATGATTTTGCTCCCATTGCCTGTGGCTTGATTCCGGCATTTTTCAAGGTCTCATGTATTGCCAGTTCCTCTTCAAAAGTCTTTGGAGGTGTTAAGCCATATTTTTCAAAAATATCTTTGTTATAGAATATTCCTTCAAACCAGCTAATCCCAGGCAATGCATAAAGCTTTCCGTCAACAGAGTAAACCAGTTTTCCGGATTCACTGTACTTATCAGCATAACGGCTTAAGTCTTCCGCATATCCGAGCTTCACATGCTTTTGAACCGCCACCGGACCATTTCCAATAATATCAGGTCCTTGTCCTGCAGCCAATTGAGTTTCAATTATATTTCCGTACTGGCTGTTGTCAATAAATTGATATTCAAGCTCTACATCAGCAAGCTTTTCCTCAATCAGGCTCAACAGGGTTTTTACAGTATCTTCCTTATTCCAGTATGTCATCCTTATTTTGGTCTTGCTTACAGGTTGTTCGGCAGTTGCTTCCGGAGCCGCTTGAGCCGTTGACCCCGATGAGGCCGGCGAGTCCTTACTGCTTGAACCATTACTTCCGCATCCGGATAAAACCATTGATAAAGTAAAAACTGCCGCCAGTCCTATTGATAGTAATCTTTTCATAGAAATCCTCCTCATGTTTAAAAGGTTAAGTACAGGAAGCCCGGTGCTTTATCGCAAAGCTTTTTTAATCCACAGCAATTATACTCCAATGAGAGCTCCAGGCTGTAGATTCAATTGTCCCATACTGTACATACCCCGATCCATTTTCGATATGAGCGGGTAATGAGTTCCAGCGGTTAACCAGACGTACATATTCATCTGTCGCTGCTTCCTCCCATTGCGCGCTCCAATAAGCATTGGGTACTACCGATGCTTCAACATTTCCAGTAAGATTCTGAATATTCAGATACTCTCCGGTCATAATATTCTTGTATAAAACATACCCATCGACTGTTTCTCTTTCCCACTGTGCATACAGCCCCGTGTCTTCATCACTACATATTGCGGCGTCTGATGTATCGCTCGCCTTGATATTCCATCCGGTCCAGCGATTTTTAATCAGGTAAGTCACTGTTTTCGGTGTTCCATAAACCTTGAATTCCTTAAATGCAGTCCATTTAGTTCCGGGTGCGGCACTAAATGTTATCCTCAAATATCTGGCTACGGAATTATAGCTGTGATTTTGGATTGTATCGGAAGATCCATCCGCTGTCAGGTCATACAATTCATTAAAGTTTGTCCCGTCAATTGAGCCCTCAATTTTATATTTCCAAACCTCTCCAGAGGTTTCAAAGGTCAGCTCACTTTCGGTTACATTGTATGTTGTGCCCAAATCAACCATCCACCACTGTCCGGCTTCTCCGCTATCCGCGATCCACATTGTACTCAGGTCGCCGTCAATTCCATTATCAGGCATTCTGGTTGAATCCTCATAGCTTGAAGCTGTAGCTGTCTTGCCTTTGGCAATATCGCCTGACTCTACCCCTGAACCATTATACGCGCCAATATTTGGCAATCCAGATTCACTGACAGGGTCGCCCCAAAAATCCTCTCCGCCATTATCAGAAATAACCGCACCGGCACCAATACAAGGTGAACTTGATTCCAGCTTATATCCATCAAGAGTATCTATTCCTGAACCTCCGCTGCCGGGCGATGACAGCATTGGGTTTAACGTCACCCTGTTGGCATCGGCTGTGTTTATTACGCTTGCTCCGTAATATGCGTTGTTATCCACCGTATAGGCTGTACCGTCAGTGGGCCATCCGCCGCTTCCTGTGCTATAAAATATATTATTTTTAAATTCTACCCAAGTTGGATCACTGATAGGGGCGCTCCAGCTACTAATGACCTCTGTGTCCCCGGACATGTAGAAAGTATTATTATATATTTTATGCCCGCTGCTGCCGGCATTTTTCGCATTTGAAAACCAGAAGAGCTGTCCGCCATCGTTCTGGCTGATATTGTAGCGGATGGTTACATTTTTTGCAGGACTCAGACCATCCCATGAACACCAGAGGAAGAAGCCATTGGCATTATCATGTGTGTAATTGTATTGAATCAGCGCATTATATGTGCTTAGATCGGCGTCAAAAGCGCAGGCATCGCCATTGGCCGGATTTTTAGTATTTGATACTTCATTGTATTGAGCTATAACATTGTCTGTTACCGTCCACCAAATGGGCACATTACTTGCATAATAAGCGTTTCCGTCATCACATTTGTTGCCTTCAATAAGTACTCCGTCGCAAACGTTTGGAGTTATCATTCCGTTACCGATATGATAAAGCGTATTCCCCCGTATTATTATGTTTGTTGATGGATAAAAATCGCTGCACTCTGAATCCGGGATACCTGTTTCCAGTGCAAATGCCCCTGTAACGCCATCCCTTTTGGTATATGAGCTGTTAAGATTGATTCCATAGTGCTCGATATTATAGAGTGTGCATCCCTCAACAAGAACATTATTCCACTTGGTCTTTACAGTGTTTCCGCGAATTTTGAATATAATACCTCCATTGCCTATCATGTTTTTAGCAATGCTTCCGTCAGCGCTGATATAGTGAGTTTTAATATCATGTACTGAAAGATTACGTACTACAATATTATTCAGAGTTCCCGCGTCTTTTGCTTCAAACTTTACACCGGATCGCACACCATCTTCAGACGTCCAGTTTGTAATCTCAAGATCACTGATTTCTATATACTCCTGATTGTAAAAATATACGGTTTCAGATACTCCTTCACCTGCAAGGAGAGGCCTTTCTCCTTCTCCATACATTCCAATCTTAACAGGATTTCCTTCTGTACCCGAACCCTTGGGTGACAACTGTCCGGTCCATGTTCCTCCTGCTTTAAACAGCAAGCTTTCGCCCGGCTGCAAAGTAATAGAATTTGCTTTATCAAGACTTTTCCACGCATTAGAAGGGCTTGTTCCGTCATTTTCATCGTTTCCATCTACATTGTCAACATAAAAAGTGCCAGAATCAGCCAAAACCGTGGTAACAGGTATATTTACTATGCCTGCTGCCAAAAAAACCATCGACATACAAATTGCAAAAGCTTTTTTCAAATTCATACCCATAATCTACACCCTCTCTATCATTCTTTTTGCAAATGCCCTTCACCAAAGCCAATTACGGTTCAAATCCTCTGCCTTCAGGCGAATCATGCTTTTAAACCGGCTTTTAAGCCGATAGTAATTGACTTGGATCATTTTATACTAACAGGAACAAAGGAAAACCACAAACCTCCCCTCACATGAAAAACTCGCTTTACCTGACTGAAAAGCGTCACTGCTTTCCTGTTCCAAATGCACTATTTTATTGGCGATTCCTTTTGAAGATGCTTAAGATGTTGATGAAACTTATGACAAGGTAGATATTTACATAACATCTTACTACTTCTTGCATGGCTCAGTTAAATTATAATTCGTCATATAATACCCTTCAATAAAAGAAATCCATGAAAAATATAAAAAATCAACGGCATTTCTCTTTTATCGTATTATTTATATGAAGTCATTCTTGTTTAAAATTAATTACTATATTAAAATACTGTTATCGATTAATTTTACGAGGACAAAAAAATGTATAGTATCCTGATTGTAGATGATGAAAAATTGGAGCGTAACGGGATTAAATCCCTAATTTCAAAATATGAGTTGCCTTTTGAAGTAATGGAAGCAAATAATGGCAGGGATGCGCTTCATTTTTTACAAAATAATGCCGTAGACATACTGTTTACAGATATAAAAATGCCTTCTATGGATGGGATCGAGCTTTCAAAGCATGCAAGAGCTTTAAGACCCGGCTTGAAAATAATAATATTCAGTGCATACGGTGAATTTGATTATGCTAAGCAGGCAATCGGGCTGAATGTTTCCCACTATATTTTAAAGCCCATTGATGTGGATGAATTTCAAACAGTAATGCTAAAAGTAATCCAGCAATGCAATGATGAGGAGAATACTAAAAAAAATCAGGAAAAGCTTTTACTTGGATATGAAAAGAGTATTGTTTACGAAAGAGAAAAGGTACTTTTCAGGCTTTTAAACGACAAAGAGCTTAATGCCGGCATTGAAGAAAAGGCAATTAATGCCGGCCTTGATTTTCTAAAAAACCATATCCAAATGATATTTATTGATTGCAGCAAGCGTTTTTTCGATGTAAATGAAGAGATATTCAAGGGCAAGCTCAAAAATATACTTAAATACAATTATGATTGTTTCAGTTTAAACGAACAACAATTCATCATTTTTATGTATATCCCTCAGTACGAGTATCTAAAAAAGTCGGAGCTTTCAGAAATCGGAAAAGCGATCAAGGACTTTATTGAAAAAGGCTTTGAGTTAAGCTGTTTTACTGTTATAGGCCGGCTTGCCGATAATACCGGAAGCATCCATGAAGAATACAATGCATTGGAGCAGGTGCTGGAATACAGGTTCTTCATTGAAGGTTCCGCCATCTTATTTGTTGAGGATTATATGACACAAAATATACACTCCTCGCATTATGTTGATGAAATTGTAAATAAAACTTATAAATTTATTGAAATGTCAGATCGTAATAGCATCAGGGAGAGCATCGGGTTACTTTATGAATATATTAAGAATACCGGAGGCTTAAGTTCAATTTATGTTAAGCATATCTTTATTTTAATAATAAAAAAGATATTAGATACAAACCAAATAAAAGACATTGCTAAATTCAGTTCTCACCTTGAAACTATATATACTACCAATAATATTGGTGAATTAAAAGATATTATGACTTCTATAATAAACGATATTTATACTGACAGCAGCTTAAATGTAGAAGAGGATAACAGAAAAGTTATCGAGCAGGTACTGAGCTTAATAAACAATGAATATCCATATGACTTAAGTGTTGAATACATTGCCGACAAGGTCTATATGTCCCCCAATTACCTCGGCCACCTTTTCAAAAAGCAAATGGGAATAAATATTACAAGATATATCATGGAATTCAGATTGTCACATGCGAAGGAGCTTCTTGAAACAACAAACCTTAAGGTTAACGGCATATGCAAAGAAACAGGTTTTTCAAGTAATTCGTATTTTATTCATTTGTTCAGAAATTATTTTGGAATAACACCCGCTCAGTATAGGGAGAGAATATGAGCCTGATAGAAAAATGCTTTACATACTTCAATAACCTTTCATTCAGGAAAAAGCTTTTTATTTCATATATTGTTGTTATCATAATTCCTATAATCGCTTTAGGTCTGTTTTCCTATTTCAAAGCAAGAAGCTATCTTCATGAACAGCTCAGAATGAGCATGAATGAAACTGTCTCCCAGATATCCTCAAATGTAGAAAGCAAGCTTAAAAGGCAGGATGATTTTATTAATTTCCTTTCATTTAATCCAGTTCTTAAAGAGGTTCTTAACAATAACATAATTGATTCATATACACTTGCACAAAAGCTTAACGACAATATAGAACCCATTATTTGGTACTATATGACCATAAATATGGAAATAAAAGAGTTGAAAATATATTCTGATTATAGGACTACAGATATCGGCAGCTTTATAGAACCTTCCACAGAGATAAAAAATGAATTTTGGTATAAAGAATCCCTGAAAAGCAATTCAATTTATTGGTGGTACGATAATGATGAACTCTTTGCAACCCGTATAATAATCAACAGAGATGATAATAAATGTATGGGTATTCTTAAACTGAGGCTGGATTCCGATGCAATACTTTCAGACATTATGTCGGAAAAATTCCAAAAGTACGGCTATATAATTAAAAATAGTGACGGTACAATATTAACTTATAAAGATGGTTCAACCAGCTTTAGCGACTTAGACAGAAAAACAATTATAAATTCAAATAATAAAATCCCAATAGCTAATGAAACATATATGATTTTTAAAAGTCCAATCTCCACTCCCAACTGGACACTTTGCTACTATATTCCGGAAGAAAACGCAACAGTGGATTCAAGTGAAATTTTAAAAGCAACCGTAACAGTAATTTTGTCCTGCCTAATATTACTTTTGCTTATAATATGGCTGTTTTCCAGAACTTTTGTTAATAGGATAAGCAATTTGAACAGGAAAATTGAGTTGGTTGAGGATGGGAATTTAGATATTGAAATCCTAAGTAATTCAAAAGATGAGATTGGGGACTTAACAAATAAATTTGGCAAAATGCTTAAAAAAATTAACGTCCTGATAAATGAAATTTATCAGGTTAACCTTGCAAAAAAGGAAGCCAAGTTAATAGCTCTTCAAGAACAAATAAAACCTCACTTTTTATATAACTCTCTTTCAATGATAAATTGGAAAGCGATATCTGCCGGTGAAAAAGAAATCAGCAATATAACAAAATTACTGTCCAAATTCTACCGGACTGCTTTAAACAGAGGGAAAAGCGTAATATTAGTCAGGGATGAAATTGAAAATATAAAAGCCTATATTGATTTGCAGCTAATGATGCATGACTATGATTTTGAAGTGTTTTATGAATTTGATAAAGAGATACTTAATTTGGAAATGATAAACTTCATACTTCAACCTATAGTCGAGAATGCAATTGTCCATGGTATCGATGAAAAACCTGACAGAAAAGGCATACTGAAAATCAGCGGTCATATAAAGGGTGCTGATATTGAGTTTGTTATAGAAGATAATGGCATTGGTATTGACAAAGATATGATAAATGAAATACATCAAAAAGATACCGCAGGCTATGGCCTGAAAAATATTAATGAGAGGATAAAGCTGTATTTCGGTAATGAATACGGTCTCATTATCGAAAGTGAACCCGGATTGGGTACTTTAGTAAAATTTGAAATACCTCAAAATAAAGGTTCTATTTAAAAGGGCACAAAAAAAGAGGGTGTATCTCCAATAAGAAAATGCACACTCTGATATGGTTTGCTTGCTATGGAGCTTCCTGCTCTGTATTTTTTCGATGACAAAAATCATGCTTTAAAATCCCGGAAAAGGCTGATGCCATGCGGTTTTAACCGCATGGCATCTATATCCGCCTGACTTTCTGGCGTTCCGGACAGGAATCGAACCCGCATCAGTGGAACCGGAATCCACTACCTTATCCATTAGGCCACCGGAACATGCTCAATTTATATTATAACAGAATACTCTTATTTTACAACCGTAATTTGTGAGACAAATTTTTGGGCGGCAGCTCTGCTTTTACCTAAAAAGCAGCATAAACCACTGCTCTATAATATAGTTTAAAATAAGCCCCAGTATCATGCTCCATAAAAATACTATCAGAAATACAACTTTTTTAAGCGGCTGTATAAAGCTGTATATCTCATTTACTCCCCTCGCTATTGCAGCACTGGCCCATATAGATGGAAGAAATATAACAAAATACGCAAGCACCACTGTTGCAAAGCTGCTTCCGAATTCGTAGCTTCTGAATATAATATAAAACAATATATTCAAAGGCAGCACTAAAAAATTTGCGCATATATATACCTTCATAAGCTTTACCAGTTGCTGGCTGTAATCCCCTATCCCCTTTTCCATCTTGAAATGCTTGAAAAGATCAAACAGCGGGACTGAAAAAAACACTACGTCAATAAAGCCCGTAAGTATTACAAGCACAAGCGCAAGCGTAATGTTAAAGTATATTACCATCGAAGATTTGCCCGCAAATAAGTTATTGTAGCCTATAAATATGCTAAAGCCCATATCAATAAGCCCCACAAGAATTATTCCTATAAAAAGCGAGGCTCTTTTCGCCGTAAGTTTTTTGTATAAAGCCCGAGGAAGCAGAATTATATCTCTTAAATCCATTAATCTTCTCCTTTGATTTTATAATGCAAAATTCTTTTACAATATATAATATAATTTTGCCGGAATAAAATCAAGGATATGGCCTTAAAATCATTTTACAGGCAATTCTTTTCAATAATTAGCCTGTATCTCCCCGCTTCCTAATCCAGCTTTGCAATTATGCTTCGCAGGTTCAGTATTTGGGACGCAGGTACCGAGAGCTCGTCAATTCCCATGTCCAGAAATGTCCCGGTTAACGACGTATCGCCTGCCAGTTCTCCGCAGATACCAATCCATATTCCATTTTTATGCGCATTTTCCGCCGCTGTTTGTATCAGGCGCAGAACGGCTTCATGGCGGGGATTGCAAAATTCCTTAATGGTTGCATTTTGCCTGTCCGCCGCTAAGGTGTATTGTGTAAGATCATTGGTGCCCACACTGAAAAAATCCGCCTCAGCGGCCAGTAAATCACTGATAATAGCACTGGCCGGTGTTTCAATCATAATGCCGATTGGTACATTCCCATTAAATTCACAGCGCTCACTCCCCAATTCCTCCCTTACCTCACAAGCAATAGCCTTGGCTCGCCGCACCTCATTTATGCTGGTAATCATAGGAAACATTATAGCGGCATTCCCATGGGCCGCGGCACGGTAAATTGCCCGGAGCTGGGTTTTAAATACCTCCGGCCGGGTCAGGCAGATGCGGATCGCCCGCATCCCCATTGCCGGATTTTGCTCGGGAGGGAGTAAGAAATATTCAGCCTGTTTGTCCGCACCTATATCCAGCGTACGGATAATGACCTGACGCTCCCCCATGCGCTCCAATATCCGGCGGTATGCTCTGTATTGCGTTTCTTCATCGGGATAGCCATTGCGCCCTAAATACAAAAACTCGCTGCGCAGCAAACCAATACCCTCCGCGTCCCCTTCCAGTACGGCGTCGGCATCCTCCGGCATACCGATATTGGCAAAAAGCTTTATCCCGCGCCCGCCCTTGGTGCGTGTGGGCTTTCCGCGAAAGCTCTTTAGCCCCGCCGCAATCGCAGACTGCTTGCACTGTTCTTCTTGTAACGCCTTCAGCGTGTCAGAATCCGGATCGATATACAGCACCCCTCTGCCTCCGTCCAGCACTGCCATCCGGCCGTTGAGCGCTGCATTCACTTCGTCTCCCAGCCTCACAATGGCCGGTATTCCAAGCGTGCGTGCAAAAATGGAGGTATGTGAGTTTTCGGAGCCATACCGGGTAGCCAGCGCCAGCACCTTATCACGCGGAAAACCAGCCGTCTCGCTGGGCGTAAAATCCTCCCCGGCAAGAATTACCGGCTCCTCCGGCCAGAGCATAGCCTCCTCCCGTCCGGCAAGAATATCCAGAAGCCTGCCGGAAATGTCCTGTACATCGGCGGCCCGGGCACGCATGTATGCATCCTTCATCTCGCCAAACATTGCAGAAAATCTCCGCGATGCCTCCGCCACAGCGTACTCGGCACACAACCCTTTCTTCCGTATAACCTGTGTGATGGCTTCGACATAATCCTCATCTGCAAGCATCATCCGATGGATTTCAAATAAGCGGGCATTCTCTTCTCCTATGCTCTGCACAACTGCTTCCGCCAGCTCGCCCAGTTGATCCATCGCTTGTATTCGCGCGGCCTCAAAGCGCTTAAGCTCCTCCGAAACATCCCGGACGGATATCGCCTCCACGTGCCGGCGTTTCTTAGAATAAAAGGCAATGCGCCCAATGGCAAATCCTTGACTCACACCTGTTCCTTGTAGCTGCATTGGTATCCCCCATTATAAATTATTTATGAAAAATTGCCGCAAGGCTGCAATAGCCGATTGTTCGTCCATACCACTTGCGGTAACCGTAATCTCTTCTCCCTGCCGGACAGCAAGCCCCATAAGTTCAAACAGCTTTTTCAAACTGGAGGACCTTTCTCCGGCTGTAATGTGTATGTCGCTCGCAAATGTTTGCGCAAGCTTCACCAGTTCACCTGCCGGGCGCACATGGATGCCCGCTTCATCGGTAATAGTATATATAAACTGCTGCATATTATCTCGACCTTCCCGCCGCCCTGCGGCGTGTAAATTTATTTTCAGCATATTTCGCGGTATGCCTGCTCAATCAGCCTCGCTGCCTCCTGTGCAAACGCCTTAAACATGCGCTCTCCCTTTTCCCTTGTTGCAAGCGTCGGATCGCCATAAACCCCGCTGTGGCTGATAGCTCCCAGCGATGAATTGTCCATACCGTAAAATAGCGGTTTTTCAGGGTATTCGGCAACCGCAAGCTCCATATTAACCAGCTCCGGCCTTGCCGCAAGCATGAGCGAGGTCTCAAACTCGCATGCATGGAACATCCCTCCCCAGGTAGGGCTTTCAATTTCCCGTGCATAAATGTCACCGATACCCGGGTAAAACATTCCCAGCAACTTAACGGGAGTTGTATCCTGGGCCTCGCGCACAGCATACTTAATGGTTGCATTATTGGCCTCATGGCCATTGAGAAAAACCAATACGCGTATGCCGGACCGCTCGGCACTGCTTACCGCGTCCATAAGCATTCCTTTTAAATGCTCGGTGCTCACGGCCAGTGTGCCCGCTATATCCCTCCAGACCCACGAATAACCAAAATGCAGTACCGGATATACCATAGCTCCGGTCTTTTCAGAAATATGGCGGGCAAGCGTTTCCGCCAGAATGCTGTCCGTTCCCAACGGGAGATGATGGCCGTGCTGCTCGCAGCTTCCCACAGGCAGAATGGCCACCGGGTACTCCCGTACACGTTTTTCCACTTGCAATCTTGTCATTTGCTCCAGTAAATACATCTATACGCTCCTTTAGTATGCAGCCCGCACACACCGGGCCGCCGCTTCACGAATGCCTCCAAGCTGCTCCGGCCCTGCACCCTGAGGCACGAGGCTGCTGCCGATTCCCACACCGCAGAAGCCTGCCGCCAGATAGCCGGCCAAATTATCGGGCCCTACGCCTCCCACCGCCATAAAGCGCATATGTGGGAATGGCCCGCTCAAATCCTTTACATATCTCATAGGGTACGCATTGGCCGGAAAAAGCTTAACCAATTCAAGACCCCTGTTTTTTGCCTGCTGTACATCACTTGGTGTAAGCACTCCGGGAATCACCTTCATGCCCTGCTGCACGGCGTAATCCACCAGAGCACCGTCAAAGCCCGGCGTAACAAAAAACGAAACGCCGATTTCCTTCAGTTTGTCCACCTCGGAGAGTGTGGACACTGTTCCCGCTCCCAGCAAGAAATCCTTTTCCTTAAAACTCTGCCGGAGCACTTTTAAACAGCCAAAACCCCTTTCCGGTTCGCTGAGCGATACCTCCAGACAGCGGATTCCCTCCTCCAGCAGCACCTCCACAATGGCACAAATGTTGGCAGGATCTATATTACGGATAATGGAAAGCAGGCGGTATTGTTCCTTCATGATAACCTCCTTAACAGTATTGTAAATCAAAACACGCCAAGCCAGCGCTGCGGATTATGATAAAAGATTTTTTCAATATCCTGCCCGGAAACACCCTCGTCGATCAGGCGGGGAATAAATTTTGTTTTGATAAACCTGAATCCCGGCCCGCCGCCGTAGCCCTCCAGATAGGAAGCACGCCCCATGTCGCCGCTCAGCAGCAGCTGGCCGGCATGGCCGTGAGCAATCAGAGATTTAATGAGTGCCACACGCACGCTGTCGGGATGATATTTAACCTTTCCCGGACCATCGAACTGGATATAAATACCCCGTTCAGCCAGCTTGAGAAGATAGTATTCATCAGGGTTGCGGTCAAGGTGCCCAAGGGCGACCGTAGTAAGGTCTACTCCCTCCGCTTGCAGAATATCCAGCAGCTCCGCTCCCATAGTACCTGCCTCCGTATGTCCCCATATTGGAGCGCCGCATTGCTTTTGGGCTATGGCAGCAGCGATTGCGGTCTTTTCCTCCAATGGATGAATCATATTGTAATACGATCCGATTTTAATAAAGCCCGCACGGGCCGTACCTCCGTCACCGCCCTCTGCAACATCCCTCACCAGCATGGCGGCAATTTCCTGCGCAGATTTTATCTCTACCCAGGCGGGATAGTAGATATGCTTATTAAAGCCGGTGGTGCCAATAACATGCACGCCGGTTTCTTCGCTCATACGGCGCAAGGTATTGAGATCGCGCCCATAATCAAGTGTGGAAGCCTCAACCAGTGTTTGTCCTCCAACAGAACGGAATAAGCCCAGCTCATGAACGCTGGCTGTGTAGCAGCTCAACTCCAAATCACGGTCTTTTTGCTGCGGAGGCGGCACGGCATGCAAATGCTCGTGAGGATACGTAAAGCCCATTTCTGCTGCCGGGATATCGCCCCGGACTGTTCTTGCCATTTTCATCATTTGTTCACTCCTTTCCAATAAGCCAGACCGGTTCTGTGGCGGAGCCACACAAAGCAGCTCCGCCACAAGCAATGCCGGTTTATGCCGCAATGCCGAAAATCATCCCTGCCAGCTTGACAAGCACGCCGACAATAATTGCGTCTGTGGAGGCAAACCACAGTCCCTCCACACCATAGCGCGTCACATCAATTAAATTATAGAATAAAGCCGGCATCAGGGTAAACACAAACCCAAGAAACGCACCGCTGACCACAGCGCCTCGTTTGCCCCCCAATTTGTCGCCAAACACGCCCGCGGCTCCTCCCATAAAGAACAAACCGATGACACCCGGCAATACCACTACGCCCAGCTTTGTAGTAATCAGCGTAGCGACAAGGCCGCCCAGAACCGCGAACAAAAAGCCGATTGTCGTCGCAACGGGGCCTGCCGCATAAAATATAGGAATATCCAGCGCCGGACGGGCACCCGGAACCAGCTTTTCCGAAATACCTTTAAAGGCGGGCACTATCTCACCAAGGAACATGCGGACACCTTGCAGCAGAATTTGAATACCGGCTACAAAAGTAAGGGCCTGAAGCACAATGAATAAAATCCAGTTGGTACCGCCGGAAAGCTCTCCTATTGCATCGGCACCCGCCACTACACCGGTTACCAAATAGACAATTACCATAATAATGCTCATAAGCACCGACATGTCCTTCAGGAAACCCAAGCTATCGGGAACCTTGACCTCTTCCCATGTATCCAGCTCGTCCCGGCTTCTTTTGCCGGCCCATTTTCCCACCTGTCCGCTTAAGCATACAAGGGACGAACCCCAAAAGCCGAAGGCTACACTGTCATTTTTGAGAATTTTTCTCACAAACGGCTGGGCAATGGCGGGGAACACAACCATGGACACACCCTGAAGAAGCGAACCGATTGCAACCGCTCCCCAGCCATTGACACCGATCTGGTCAAGCACAATTGCCATAGTCCCGGCAAAGCTGAACATCATGTGTCCGGTAAGGAAAATGTACTTCAAAGGCGTAACCCGCGCAAGAATCAGGTTTACGATAAACGAAAACAGCATAATCATAGGTGTTTCAAAGCCCAGTACAGTCTGTACCGCCGCCACAAGAGCGTTGTCCTCCGGCACAATACCGGTCATGCCAAACGCACTGTCGAACATGCTGTTGAACGTAACCAGCGATCCTACAATAACACTGGAGCCTGCGCTGAGAATCATAAATCCCAGAATGGTCTTAAGCGTACCGGTAATAACGGTAGACGCACTGTTCCGCATCAGCAGAAGGCCCAACAGAGCCACAATTCCCATAACAAATGTCGGCGTGCTCATAAATTCAACAAATACATTTAAAAATGCCACAAAATCCCCTCCAAATTTGTTTTGTGTGAATACATCCTTGCAGCCTATTTGTGCAAGTAAGGAAGAATTGCCTGCTCAATAGCAGCCTTGTCCAGCATATTTTCCACAGCCAGCACCGGCACATCCGACGAGATTTGCCTGGCTATTTCCGAGGCGGCCACAATAACATCGCAGGGCTTTCCCTTGTAAGAGCCTAAATCCACTGCCTCTCCCTGTACCTCCACGCCATGCTTCCGGCCAATTTCCTGTACGGTCATAAGCAGCATCAGGCTGGTACCAAAGCCCATGCCGCAAACAGTTAATACTCGCATACCATTCACCACCTTTCACATTAAAGCATTTCATTTTTAGTCCACCAGTTCCCTGTACGTTTTTGCCTCATACAGTCTTTTCATATGGCTTTCATCGCTAAGCACACTTCCCAGTGCGCCAATCATTTGCAGATGCGACCCGCTTTGTGTCCCGGCCAGCAAAAACACCAGCCGGACGGGATCGTTAGAGGAGTGCCCGAACCTTACCGGAGCTTTCAGACGGACAAAGCAGACTCCCGACTCAAAAACCGTACCCGAAGGCCGGATATGCGGCAAAGCGATGCCCGGTGCCACCACAAAATAGGGACCCATTTCGGTGTAGGCAGCCACCACCTGCTCCACGTACTCCTGCGCGGCCTTACCCGCGTTTACCATCATTTGCGCCGCATAGCGGAGCACCTCCTCCGGGGTATCCATCCCCTCTGCATCCAAAGCAACCTGTCCGGGAGGCAGCAATTGTTTCAGCATAGTGTTTCCTCTCCTTGTATAAATGTATCGAGCAATGCAAAAAACGCGGCATAATCCCTGCACGCAATCAGTGCATTTACCCGCTTTTCGTCGGATAAAGCACAATAAAGCTGTGTGAGCAGCCGCTTTATCCGGATATCCTTTCTTTGAAAGCATCCCAGTAAAACAAGGCGCACCTTGCTCTGTCCCCAAAAAACCGGGTGACGCAAAACCACAAAGGACAAAAAGCTCGATCCCTGTATAATGCAGTGCGGCATAGCCACATGCGGGTAAATTTCCGTTGACACCAGTGACTCACGCGCCAAAACAGCCTCCGCATCCTGTGGTGTAATGCGCCTCTGCTGAATAAGCTCTTTGAACAGAGCCTCCAAAACCGCCCGCTTTTTTGCAGGGCGTTCCATAAAAAAGAACTGTTGCCGTCCGAAAAATTCACGTATCGGCACCTTGTCCGCCAGACCGGAAATAACGGTATTAAGCTTTGTCCGATTCCCTTCATCCAAAAACGGAGAGAGCTCCAAAAGCGGTTTTCCATGCAAGCGCGCCTGTCCCGTGATTAAAGTAGAAATATAAAGCTCCACCGGCAGCTCGGAGGCTTGTGCTTCCTTCATGCTGTATACGCCCACAATATCCAGCACATCGGCATAGTGCTGCTCCAGCTTAATCTTCAACAGCTCCGCTGTTCCAAATGCAGTGGAGCAAACAATGGCAACACGTACCTTTCCGTTCCGTGGGCCCTGCTCCATTGCCGCGGCCATATACAGGGCTATATAGCCCAGCTCTCCTGAAAATAACGGCATACCTGTAACACGCGTAATTTCCTCCGCAAGCTCCAGTGTATAATAATACGCCAGGGGATACCGGCTGCGCACCGCTTCCGAATATGGATTGGGCAAATCCAATCCCAGCAGGTAGCGCCCGTAATTTTGGGAAATGTGCATCTCAAGGTTTTCACGAAGGGAAGCGTTCTCAAAAAAATTAGCATTGTATCTCGATTGAATGTGTTCAAAAGCCTTTTGTACAATTTGCCGGAATATATCCGGGACATTCCCCGGCTTTTGTTTCTTCGGCATGGAAGCTGCCAGCAGTTGTTCCCATGCAAGAGCGAGGTACACTTTTTCTTCCGCTCCATTGTGTGGAAGGCGCATCCAGGCAAGAGCGGCAAGCTTCTCCGCCCGCGCGCACATTGCCGTCTTGGAAGATAACAATCCAAAAGAAAGCTCCGCCAATTCCCGATCGGCCGTATGCCCTCCCGCCGCGCGGGCAGCGCAAATGAGCATAAAGCATAAGAATTGTATAACGTTCTCGGGCTCCGGCCGCAAGCCCTCCCGCAGGGCCAGTTCCTCCACCGCATTGCGGGCAATATCCTCCGTAAACCCTTCAATACCGAGAAAATATGCCGCTTTTTCCAATCCTACATTTTTCATCTTGTCAAAAAGAGCGGCACGAATACACATCTCGCGTCCCTCTGCGCGCAGCCCGCTCAGCCCTCTGCTGTAAATACGGACATAAAAGGGAACAAGAAGCGATTCTATCCGGGACACAAACCGCGAAACACTGGAACGGCTGTAGTTGAAGTGCTCCGCCAAGTCGTCAATGCGTATGCCGTTTCCTGTTAAAATAGCAGCAGTAAGGGCGGCAACCATTTCTTCAGATTGTTCCGGTGCCGCCTCATGGCAGCAGGCATCAAACCGGGACGGGTTAGTGATACGCAAGCGATAGCCTTTGCCCTTTTTTGTTTCAAGCACAAAGCCATTCTGTGCGGCAAGCTGCTCCAATTGACGCATATAACGAATCACCGTACGGGAACTGACCCCAAGATATGCAGCCATGCTCCGGGAGGTTCTGTAGTCCAGTGAATTACCGGCCAAATATTGCAGCAGCTGCCTGACCTTACTATCCATGGCTACACCTCCATTTAACCGAAACAAAAATGCGAAACACTTTCCACTATGCTTTTATTATATCCAACTTCGATAAGAAGTCTATGGCAATGTCTGTCCGCTATACAAGTGACAATTTGTGAAGGCAAATAATTGCGCTTCAATATAAAAAGGGATGGCGTGTGAGAACATCTGCGCTCACCGCCATCCCTTGCTTGCAATTTTTAAGCGATTTTTAAGTTATTTTTTGAATATTCTGTACATAACCATAGCCGCTTCTGCCTTTGTAGCATTTCCCAAAGGATTTATGTTTTTCCCGCTGCCCCCGATTATCCCCTCTTTTACCATAGCCGAAGCAGCCTGTATGGCATAGCTTGCAATCCTTGACCTGTCACCGAACCTGTCAAGCTGTGCTTCTGAAAGCTCAGGCCTAATCTTTTTTGAAAGCATCAGTGCCCTGTGGCAGAAGACCATCATGTCCTGCCTTGTAATCTTTTTATCCGGGCTGAAGCGGTTTTCTCCTCCGCCCTTGGCCAGTCCTATCTTTCTGGCTATTCCAAGCTCTTTGTAATACGGATGCGACGGGTCTATGTCGCTAAAGCTTTCGGTAAAGCTTGCAGTAAGGCCTAAGGATTTCACCAGCATTTGCACCAGCTCAGCCCTTGTAATTTCCTTATCCGGGTCAAACTCCAGCTCTGATTTTCCGTCAATTACTCCTTTGGATGCCATAACCTCAATAGAAGCTTTAGCGTGCGGATATTTCTGTATATCATCAAAGGTCTTAAAGACATATGCCGCAGCATATCTGCTGAAATGCGTAGTGGTGAAGCTTATAGTCTTTGTTTCGGCATCATATCTTCCGTTCGGTATGGAATGCGGCGTACCTTCCCCGTCAATATATATTATTACAATATGGTCTGGATTTTTCAATTCCTCCTCAGTAGGTGTATAAGGAATTGTTACCAAAACCGGAGCATCTTCATTCTCCCATTTCACCGGCTTTCCGTTTACGGATATGCCCAGCTCAATCACAGGCGCATTCCCTACTTTTTCCCTCAATTCGCTGCTGAGCTCATCCTTATTAACCAATCCCACCTTTAAAGCCACCTTGTCGCTCTCTCCAACGTTTGCTGAAGAAAGCATGTTTCCCGGAAGCGATACCCTCGCAACACCTGTTGAAACAGAAAGTCTTTGGGTTGGGGCTGCCTCAATTAAAGCATTTGAAGGCAGCTCCTGTACGTATGATGTGCTTCCCTCCGCTCCGCCTACTTGAATATTTACTGTTTTTATGCCATCTTCATCCCATGCCGCAAGCTCAAGCGCCCTCGCAAAAGTATCTGAATCAAGAACTGATATAGCCTCGCCTGTGGCCTTGTCAAGCCGTGGCTTCAGCTCTATACTTACTTCCCCATTTTCTCCAAGCTTGGGCTCAACCGGATCGGAGGAGGGCGTTGTGCTTGTCTTAGATGAATTTCCCGTGGATGAAGGCGAGGGATTGGATGTCTTCTCCCATTTTGCGTACAATGTGATATCCGATGTAATTACAAGCATTCCCGTACCCGCCGCATAATCTATTCCTGTACCATCTGATCTGGTATTCCAGCCCTTAAAGCTGTAACCTGTTCTTGCAAGACCTCCGCTGTTGGATGACACCTTGACTGTATCACGGGGCAAATACCCGGTATTATCTTGCGGAATGCTTCCGCTCGTGCCGCCGTTAGCATCATAAAGCACTCTGTATTTTCCCTTTATGATTTCCGAGGTATCTCTCACCCTCAGCCTGTTTCCTTCGGTATCCACAGATGCAAGGCCTATTGCCGAAACAGTATCGCCCACCTTTATTGAAGGCTCCCATTTCCCGGGCGTATTAATGCCTCCTGTACTGTCTCCTATATATCCGTCTACAAAAATTCTGGCTTCTCCCGTTCCGTCATCTATAAAAATAGTGTTCTCCGTTATCCCTGTTACCGTTCCGCGAACCTTGGCCAGCCAGCCGCCATTTTGGGGAAGCATACTGTCCCTGGTAGTAAATTCCTTAGGAGAGACAGGCTTTAGGGCGGTATCCGTCACCTCTATTTGCTGCATGACGAGCTCTATGTCTCCCTGATATTGTCCCACATATCCCAGTACCTTTACCTTTTGCCCAACTCTTATGTTCATATCGGATACAGGAAAGATATTTATACCTCCTGTGGCATCCTGAATATATATTGTATCAAAGAATGCATTTCCCTGCTGCGTCCCTGCCGTTACAATACCCTCTGCACAGAAGGCCTCACCCATCTTGGCGGTACGTATTTGCTTTATGGGAGTTACAGGAACTACCTTCTTTATCGAATCTACAATGTTCATCATAATGTTGTAGTTGCTGTTCTGGAGCTGCCCGTAGTTGTCAAGAGCTGTTTTAATTTCAAAGTCGGAGAAGAATACCGTTCCTCCCACAAAGAGCTTTCCTCCCCCCGGAAGAGTTTCCTCTGCAAGCGCTACTACATTCCCCTTTCCTATTCCCCCATTCGGGCTTGGAATGGTGGTATTTGCCGCAGCGGCATAGCTACCCCCCAGCCCGTCATTGTCGGAGTCAAATCCATATGTAGTGGAATGGCCCTTTACAAGCCACCGCGCGTCGCCGCCCATAGTAACGGAGCAGCCGCTGTAAAAGCTGTAATCCTGCTCCGGCACCACACCGTCCATATATGGGGAGCTCATATTATAAATATTCATGGGAACACGGTAAGGAGTTCCTCCCGCAGCTCCGGGAGGATTTACGTTAGGATTGCTTTCATAATCCACCACCTCGTCATCATTAATCCTTGAGCTCGTGCCAATTGCCTGAAGAATAAGGTTTTGCTGGTACGCCGTATGATTTTCGGCAGCGGCACCCTTATCCTGGTAATCCGCCAGGCCTGTTACCGCTATATTTCCTCCCCTGTCCGCAAATCTTTTTATAGCATTAATTTCGTTCTGTGTATACGGCTTGGCTGTATAGCTTACGCCGTTTGCTGTACCTGATTTCTTTGCGGGAGGAGTAAGCAGAAGCAATTGTACATCTGAAAGCACCTCGTCGGTAAGAGGTTGCTTTTGTACTATCACCTGTACGCCTTTGTCATTTGAAAGCTCTGTTATATTCCCCATATTGTTGGCATAGTATCCCGTGACATAGTCATTATAATGAGAGCCGTCGATAATAATTTTAGATATTACGGAAGGATCTGAAACATTGAGCTTCAGCACATCGGTATATACTCTTTCCGTCCCGTTAATGGAAGCAGTGAGCTTTACATCAATATTCACATTTCCCACCTGTCCCGGAGTATGCCCAAAGGAATATGATACCGTGGACGACGGTGCCACCGGGCCTACGGCAGACGCGGTATTTATAGGGCTGCCGTCTATGGAATATTCAAGTGAAGCTATCTGCATAAGAGAAGCTTCATTATTATATATGGTTGAGGTTATTGTAATCTCTTCTCCCTTTACAGGCAGTCCGGTGCCTGCGGCGGTGGATATGCCCGCCTTGTCCGTTTCACCAACCCATACGGGAGCAGTTACGGCAATATCCTTATCCGTCTGATCAACCCTTACGTAGTAGTATGAATACCGGGGCTCAAGCTCAAAGCTCCACTCGGCGGTATTCCCGCTAAAGGTCTTTGACGCTGCGACGATACCCCCGTTAGAGATTATGGATATCTTTCCTATGGAGTCCCCCGCGTCAGGGTCTGTCACTTTAATTTCAAAGCTTAAGGGATCATCGGTATCTCCGAGTATGGAGCCCATTACATTTCCGTTAAGCTCATATTCTATCTGAAGGTTTCTGTCCTCGGTCGCATAAACCCTTCTCTCCCTTATTGCCTCATATATTCCGTCTCTTGTAAGCTCCGTTGCAAGAGCAACCGTTCTGGCCTCATTTGCAGTAACCCATTTTTGCTTATGATTGTCCTGGTTGTTGGACGGCGCAACATGCCACCCCTTGTCAAGTGCTCTGGTGTAATATTCATAGCTTGGAAAATACCCGCTTCCCCTTATGGGGCCTTCCCCATTTCCCACCTCAATAAGCTGTACCGCAGCATCCGCTTCCTTACTGTAGTACCCGAAGTCAAAGAAATCTCCAAACTGCTTTCCGGGGTGATTCAACTGATTTATAGAGTCCGGGGATTCTTTAATTTTGTTATAGTACGCGTTAAGACCCATTGCCGAATTGCTTCTGGAGACAAACCATGGAGTGTTGAAGGTGTTTATATGCCCCGTGCCGTCGTTCCATGTCATCTCAAAGCCCGCAATGGCGGTAAAGCTTCCGTCGTCATTGTATGAGTCCGCAATAGCGTTTAAATCCTTCCATTCCTGGCTGGTGGACTCACTTACACTTGTAATACTCTCATTGGCTGTATTTTTCTCGTCATCAAACCAGTTTGAGTGATCCGTTACGGCAAAGAAGTCAGCCCGCCCCTGGTCTCTTGCCCATGAGTAAGCATCCTGGGGGCTTCCCTGACCGTCGGAGAAATTGGTATGGCTGTGAAGCTGTCCGTAATATAAGCCGTATACCTCCTCCTGCCCCGTAGTAAAGCTCCATACAATTTCAGAGACTGTTCCGTTTCCCGAAAGGTCCTCCACCGCTCCCGCAGGAATGCTTACTGTATATTCCATGCCATAGCCGAATATGGCATGTGCCAGTGTCAGAACAGATCCGTCGATTTCACAGCCCACTCCTGAAACGGGATTGCCAAGCGAATCCTTTATGCTTATACCGCTTGAGGCACTGCCTTGCTGTATATCCTCGTCAAACACCACTGAAACGAAAGAGTTTTTGGAAACTCCCGTCTCGTTTTCCGCGGGTGTCGTGCTTAAAGCGACAGGTCCGTCAAGGTCTGCTGAAGCCCTCGTGCTGAAGCTCCATACTACGGGAGCGGCAGTTGCATTTTCATATAAATCCTTTACCGCGCCTGCCGGAATGGTTACCGTATATGTTCTGCCGTAAGCAAAACCGTCATGCTCTATGTTAAGCACATTTCCGCTGATTGAGCTGCTTATTCCCCTAACGCTATGGCCTTCATCATCAATAACGGTTATGGAACCTATTGCTTCTCCGGCAACAATTTCCTCATTAAATTCAACGCTTAAGGGAGCATTAATTAATACATTTACTTTTCCATCCGTGGGCTCTGTTTGCCGGGCAACAGGCGCGGCCTCATCAGGAGCCGCCGATATATCGGAAGGGTATCTCGGGGTAAGCTGGTATCCCGATGTGTACGGGCTGCTTGTGTCGAATTGCACCACAATTCCCGTAATTACAAGCTCCTGCCCCGGTATAAGGCTTGAGGCGGTGATGCCTGTTGCAGTTTCTATTCTGAGAGTTATCGCGTTGCTGCCATCGGCATCTGTTATCTCGCCATTGCCAGTGGACGCAACAGCTGCAGATATCTTTACCCTTGCTCTTGCAAGCTTGCCCTCATATGGCTCTGCTGCAGCAAAGCTTCTCAGCTCAGACAGAGAGGAAAGCGTAACCGGCGCAGGCAGGGCATTATTGCTTGAAACAACCTGTACGGCTCCCCCTGAGACACTGGGATCAAGCTCCGTTAATCCGTTGTATTGTATTACCTTTCCCGTTACCCTTACGATATCTCCCTCAGCCACGCCTGAAATATTTTGCGTGCTGTGGAAAACGCATATCCCCCCGCTGTCATCCTGAACAAACATTTTTTTCCCGCTTCCAAGTCCTCCGGGGGCGGAGGTTACAACCCCCTCTATGGTATAGAGCTCCTGTGTCTTTGTAGGTAAACCGCTTGAGTCCACCGTATCAATCTGGTCAATAGGCGTAATTACCTCCTCCAAAGCCGTTGTAAAGCTCCAGACGATATCGTAATCCGTTGCATTGCCCGAGGAGTCCCGAACCGCTCCCGCCGGTACCGTGACGGTATAGGTTTTACCTCTTTCGAGCTGAGCGTGGCCTATGGTCAGAGCTGCACCCGATATATCCGGTAAAACATTAGCCACAGGTGTACTGTCTTCGTCCTTTATTATTGAAATTGAAGATATTTCGCCTGCCGCAGCAATATTTTCGTCAAAAGTCACCGATATTGCCGCATTCCATGCAACACCTGCTGCCCCGTCGTCAGGAGATTTGGACAGCACCACCGGCGGGGTTATATCTCCGGGCTCTCCCGGTGAAGCCGTACTTGAGGATATAACAACATCGTCTATTCTGCATGTCCCGCTGCCGCCTATATCCCCCGTTCCCGCGGCGGAAGTATTTGAATCCAAAAGCCACCTTATATATACTATGCTCTGATCTTCAACAGCCTCCGGCAGTACAGCGCTGTTGCTCTCAAAAGAGTTGTTACCTGAGACTACGGCACCACCGCTTATATCATTCCATTCCGCGCCGTCAGTGCTGTACTGGAGCTTAAAATCCCTCGGCCCCGTGCCTGACGACCTCAGCTTCGATTCAAGTGTCAGATCGAAATATCCGCTTGTCGAAAAGCTTATTTCAAGATACTTTGTTCCGGCTCCCGCATTCCAGCCATTTGAGGACAGAGCCTTATCCGTCGAAGAAGCCCCCGCCGTATACGAGTAAGAGCCCGAGTATGAGCCTTCCCTTGAAATAACCTGTGATGTATTGGAGGATACGCCTGCATTTGCTATTTGATTCTCATCATTAAAGTCCCATCCAACCAGTATTGTATCCGCCGCATTTACTTGCCACGGGCTTTGCAGATATCCCGGAACCAGGCCGGATGCCATCACAACCGCCAGCAGTATTGACAGATACTTTTTTAATACTTTACTTGCAGTAAGCTTATTTCTCAACACCTTCAACCTCCGTTTCTGTTATTTTACTTAATTTGCAACAGATTCAAGTAAATTTTTGCTGAGTATATTTTACCAAAAGCAGGGACAAGCTTTCTTAACTAGAAGTAAACCCCTTGAAAAAATTTGGTTAATAACGTAACATGAGCTTTAATTTTTTGTTAATTTTTGTATGCAAATATTTGATGCGTTTCCGGAAGGTATATAATATAGTTATCATTTCGGAACGGGGTATATCCATATGCTTAAAAAACACAGCTCAACCATACTGATTGCCGCGGTAATAATCTTAATTCCGGCAATTATATTGCTTTCAAGAGGACTTTTGGAGAAACCTAAGGATAATGTGCTGTTTGAAAGGGCAAGGGTCCTTGAGGTTAAAAATGAAGAGCTCACAGAGGACAGTCTTGTCCCCGGAGTCCTGATTGGAACGCAGGAGCTTGAAATAGAGGTGCTGACAGGCAAATTTAAGGATGAAACCTTTATTTTAAAAAACCCTATGAGCAGGCTTTACAATGTATATGCAAAAAAAGACTCGCAAATTGTAGTGCAAATATTTATTAAGGACGATCAGGCAGAGCATGTCAGCGTTTATAATTATTTTCGCGAGCCTGTTCTGTACGCGCTGGCAGCCCTGTTTTTCGCGGTGCTTATTATTTTTGGGGGGCTTAAGGGATTCAAATCGGTAATATCTCTTATATTTACAGGGGTGATGGTTATATTTCTTATGATACCGCTCATCTTCCGCGGAGCCGATCCCATACCGGTATCAATTGCTACTGTATCTGCAGTAATTATGGCTACGCTGTTTTTAGTGGGAGGCTTTAACAAAAAAACCCTGTCCGCCTCCATAGGAACAGTTTTAGGTGTTATATGCTCGGGAGTTATCTCAATAATTGCCGGAAGCCTTGCGCATATCTCAGGGCTTACAATGGAAGAGGCCGAATCGTTAATTTCCATAGCCGAAAAGACCGGTATGCAAATTAACGGCCTGATGTTTTCGTCAATCCTTATTGCCTCACTCGGGGCAATAATGGATGTGGGAATGTCAATCGCATCGGCTGTATTTGAAATCTATGACTCCAATCCGGGTATGAATAGAAACCAGCTTTTTAAATCAGGCATGAACATAGGAAAGGATGTTATGGGAACGATGTCCAACACTCTTATTCTGGCATTTGCAGGAGGGGCCTTCAGCACTATTCTTCTTATCATGGCCTATGCAATGCCTTACAGGCAGGTAATGAGCCTGGATCTGATAAGCGCCGAGCTTATACAGGGTATGTCGGGAAGCATAGCCATAATACTTACAGTTCCTATTACTTCCTTCATATCCTCAGTATTAGTAAAAAGTGAAAGGGCGTAAGGGAAATACTCCTCCGTCTGTCAGAGGAGCATCCCTTAAAAAAGCCAGATTGCCTTTGAGATCAAAAACAGCAGCAGCACTGCACTGGCAGCCAGAGCCACATTAATCATAAGGCTTACAAGAGTTTTCTTTTGCTGCAAAAGCTTTTTTGTTATTTTTGAATCCTTGTTCGATGCTGCCTCTCTGCCCTTATTTTCCTCCACATACCTGCTGATAATCATGTTGGCCTCACTTAGAATAAAGTCCTTATTTCTGTTTCTTCTGGCCGCAGGCCTGTCCTTCAATATCAATATAGCCTCTTCGATAATATTTGAGTGAATATCCTTTATTACCACAATCCTTTTTGAATCATCACTTAGCATAAGCTCCTCCGAACCTATAATTAGCAGCCCTTTACCCTGTACGGGACATATATGCTTTCAGGACAAATATGCCTTATACAGGCAGACTAATGCTTTCATAGGTAGTTTGTGATAAAATATGAGAATTTATACATTGCCCGCCTTCCACAGCTTTGCAACCACCACCATCATATCATCTACAGGCTTTTCCTCACAATTTATATAGGCTCTGTCAAGTATTGCGTCGGCAATTTCCTGCGGATTCATGCTTTTTATTTCACAAATCAGATCCTCCAGCTCTTTATCACCTCCCTCATTTATATTGAATGAATCAAAGATTCCGTCACTGAGCATTATTATGAAGTCACCGTTATCTATACGCTTATGTACAAGCTCAATCTCTACGTCCTCCAATATTCCCGCAGGAAGCGATACCGATTTAACAGTGTCCACCCTCTCCTGCTTTTTTATATACGTGGGTGCCGCGCCGATCTTTATAAACTCCGCCTCTCCCTCATATAAGTCTATCACCGACATATCAATCGTAGTAAAGGAATCCTCTCCGGACTTAAGCACAAGTATGGAATTAATGAACTTTACGGTAGTCTCCTTGTCAAAGCCGGATTCCATAAACTGCTCAAGAAGGCTTATAGTCGCCCGGCTCTGGGTAGCGGCCCTTTGCCCAGATCCCATGCCGTCGCTTATAGCGGCAATATATTTCCCCTTCCCCGTATTCATAAAGGTATAGCTGTCTCCTGAAATCATTCCGCCATATTTTGCAAGCTTTGCAACACCTGTTGTAACCTTAAACACCTCCTCCTCCGCCAGCTTCAAAGTACAAAGGTTGTTCTTCAGCTTCTGGCAGCAGTCCTTATCCTCCTTTATCATTTTTCTTCCCACGGAATGTGAAACAGCCCTTTCGATAGTCTTTATGCATTGTCTTTTGCCTCCGCAGCCCTTATGAAAAACGCTTATTTCATATTTTCCCCATTTATTTTCAAAAACGATTACGTCACTTGCTTTAACCCCTTCCTTTTTTAATTCATTCAGAATAATATCCTCCAGCTCAGCCTTAAAGTGTACTTCCATATCTATTTCAGACGCAAGATTGGATATCACATTCGACAGCCCCTCAAATTGCTGGGACACAAGCGCCCGGCTTTCTCCCACCCTCCCCTTCCACACCATATGGACCTTAAACACCTCATAAGCGTTATTTATAGCCTTCACGAAGTCCACAACTCTCTCACACCTGCCAAGAAAATAGTCCGGAATATCACTTTCATCAATCCGGCCTTTTATATCCAGCTTTTCAACTATTTTAAACATAACCTGATACGTATCATAAAAATTCCTGTCCCAGCAGTGCAGGCACAAGCTGCAATCCTTGCATATTTTATCCGCCACTCTGTCAAGCATGGAGGATATATCCTGCTTTTCTGCCGTAACCTTTGTATCGGCTATTTCTCCAAAGGTTTTCGAAAGCTCCTTAAAGGTCCTGGAAAACTTATTTAGCTTTTCCACCGTGAGCTCCTTTATGCGGCTTCCGTAGCTTTGCTTATCTACTTCTTTTTCGGCATCGGCACCTACTATTCTGGATGCCAGATCCATTATTTTTTTAGGCACGGCAATAAACAGCAAAAGCGCAACCAAAATTTCCTTAAGATATATAAGTACATCTATAGAACCGTTCAGATAGAGCGTCAATACACTGTTTCCCAGCACAAAGCCAAGCCCGGAGCCTATCTTGCCTATGGATCTGAATACCCCTGCCAGCAATCCGCAAAATGCATATGATCCTATTACAATGGGAGGGGCATTGGCAGACATGCTTGCAATAAGCCCTATTACAACCCCCACAGCCGCCCCTACACCGTGACCGCACCTGTAGCTGAACACAAGTATAAGAAATATTGAAATAATATTTTTAATTTCAAACCCCGCGATGCTGATATTAGAAAGCCCTGAAACAGCCAGGGCGGTTATTATAGCCATGCTTATCAGCTCTTCGTTTGAATAAGAGGCCTTTGTCTGTCCCTCTGCAATTGCGGGCACAGCATTTCTGAATATAAACATTAGGGAAAATACAATAAAGCCATGCATGAGAGCCTTTAATAAGTCAAACAGGAGAAAGCCCTGTAAATATACGAGAACCATTTCGGGAATCATAACGCTGATAAAGGCTATAACAGAATACTTAAAATTCATGTTTGCCTTGCTTCCCTTTACTACCATATTGATAGCATTAAATATAAGCATGGCCGATAAGCACACATATATCTGTCCCCTTGCGCCGCCTGAAAGCATTCCCAATATAACAAAAATGGCAGCCATAAGGCGGTTGACATTAAGCCCTATGGTAGATGCATATGCAGCAATTCCAAACGGCATCAGTCCGTTTAGCATTGAAGCTCTGCCCAGCAAAAAGGCCGCAGAAATTAATATGATATTATTTTTGGTAAGATTGAGCTGCAAAAATTTTTTTACTTTTGTTTTTCCAAGATTAAATCCTAAGCTGGCAAGTTTTTGGTATGGCAATATCTCCGTCCTCATCATTCGTACCCTCCTATAATTAAGTGTTACTGCACGACTGATTATAAATAATATGGACGGAATTATTTGTCATTTTGGGGTAATTATGTTAATTTTTATTATGACACTTATCACCAAAACCTTCCTGTGGTTTACATTTGAGTGCTTAGAACAAAACATCCTATTATCTAGCTTAAGCTTTAAAAGCCTTATTTTTATAGGCAAATATGTAAATTTTAGTCAATGAAAAAATTTATAGAGCAGTATGAAGCACAGGGACGGTTCTAGTGCCTCACCGTGGTGAGGCCCTAGAACCGTCCCTGTGCTTCGTGCTAACACCCTTTATCTTGTGATTGTGACCTTGTTGAGCCCTCTTGGGCTGTCGGGGTTTAAGCCCTTGGTTAAAGCGAGCTGACAGGCAAACATCTGCGCTACCGCTACATTATAAAAGGGTGTTATAAAATCATTGTCTGACTGCGGTATACGGAAAAAGCTGCTGCCCTTACGTCCAAGCTCGCTTTTATTTGATATAACAATAAGCTCGGCTTCCCTCTCCGCAAGCTTTTCTATCATTTCCGCAACGTCCTTTGAGGAAGGCCCGTCAGGTGCAAATACAAGCACCGGCATGTCCTTTTCTATCATTGCAAAGGGCCCATGATAAAAATCCGAGGTGGCATACGCCTTTGCCCTCACATACGTGGTTTCCTGAATTTTCAAGGCCGATTCCATAGCAATAGAATAATTGACCCCTCGCGCAAGCACAAAGCACTCCTTCATAAAGCAGTACCTTTCCGCCCTCTCCCTGATACTTCTTTCCTCTTTAAAGGTCTCCGTCATTTTTTCGGGAACCAGAGACAGCTCTTCCGCAAATTGCTCATTTCCCGACCATTTTGCCACAAGCTGTGCAATAAGGTACATCTGGGCGGTAAAGGTCTTAGTAGCCGCTACACTCCTTTCAACACCGCAATCGCAGAATAAATGGTACTTTGCTTCAACAGCCATCGGAGAGTCGGGGAAATTGGTTACGCTTACCGTTAAGGCTCCCTGCCTGTTGGCTGATTTTATGACCTCAATAGCATCCGCAGCTCTTCCGGATTGGGAAATTCCGATTACAAGGCTGTTTTTAAAGCATACCTCCTTCATATACATTGTAAAAACAGAGGGTGCGGCTAAAGAGACAGGCACTCCGGCAAGAATTTCAATGATGTATTTTGCATATACCGCGGCATGATCCGATGTCCCTCTCGCCGCAATAACAACAGAGCTTATGCCATCCTTTTTTATCTCTTGGGTTATACCGTCAATGGTATTTTTATTTTTGCCCATACATTTCGCAAGCACTTCAGGCTGCTCCATTATTTCATTCCACATTTGAGTCATACGCTCACCTCATATAAAATTTGGTATATAGGTATAGTTGTATATACCACTTAATTTAATGATAGTGTATTTTACGCTCAAAATCAAGTCCTAAATTTCCTTAGACATATATATTCTTACGTTATAATTATACTGGTCTCCACAATAGACAGCCCTTTCATAAAACAGCCTGCTGCCCTCCTCTGTGTAGTTTATTCCTGTAACCCTCAGCACAGGTGAGGTTAGAGCTATGGAGAGGAGCTCCTTTTCCTCCTTGGAGGGCTTTGACGCTTCTATATTATTATCTATGAAGCTTATCCCATATGAATACTCTTCCTTTATAAGCTTATACAGGGAGGTGTTTAAGTCAAATTCATCCAGATTAGGGAAATACCTCTCAGGCATAAAGACCTCCTCTATTGCTACAGGGCGCTCATTTGCAAGCCTGAGCCTCTTTATTGCGTATATCCCGTCATCTCTCTTAAGCCCGAGGATGTCCTTTATATCATAGAGCTCTGCATGTTTCGCGAAGCTCAATATTCTGGCGGAAGGTATAAGCCCCTTTTTTCTCACTGTCTCCGAAAAGCTCATAATATTTCTCTGTTGAATTTTGCCCTTGGAAACAAACGTCCCCTTCCCCTTTTCTCTATACAGCACGCCCTCAGCCACAAGCTGGCTTAACGCCTGCCTTACTGTCATTCTGCTTATTCCAAGGCTTTCTCCAAGATCCCTTTCGGAGGGTATAAGCTCTCCGGCTCTATATTCCTCATCCCGTATTTTTTTAAGCAGTATGTTTTTCAACTGGTAGTAAACAGGAATTGGACTTTTTTTGTTTATATGCATACCTTCACCTTTTAAATTAAATGTTAAAAACTCACAGAGCCTTAAATCTCCCCTTAATTTTACTTAACCCTTTTATAAAAGTCAAGCCGCGGCCAAGAAGCACAGGGACGGTTCTTTTGCCTCACCGTCGGTGAAGCAAAATAACCGTCCCTGTGCTTCCTATTGCATAACACTATAAAACTTATTATAAAGTGACTATATTTTATAATAATCGCTTATACATTTATATCTATTATTACAAAACATTATAAAACTCATCATCACGTATTGACTTATTTTTTGGATCATGTTACTATATCTTCAATCAAACAATTGTTAATGTTTATATCCTTTACTAAAAACATAAGCAGGTATATATACAGGGAAATAAAAAACATTTTTTAAGGAGGGAAAGTACCATGTCTATTTTGAAAAGAAAAATATACGCTTCGGCGCCGGCTGCCATGATTCTTATTCTGATGCTGATGCTGGCGGCCGTTCCTCAGCAGGCACATGCAGCTCCAAATGGCATTGCCGAAATTACGGGATGGACAATAACGTCCTCTTATGACCCGAACGCAACCCCTGCCCCGGGAGCCATTGAGCTTTCGCAGCTCGTTACAGTCACAGTCAATTTTGATGAGGCTGTTACGGTAGATGCTCTGAATGTAGAAGATGATTTTAAGCTCCTTATTTACGGATATGAAATCGGGAGCGGAATTATGGGAGGAATGAATTGGGATGTCAGTGCTTCAGGCACCAGTGCAATTGAATTTAACATCTGGTCCATATCATCCGGCAGTTCTCCCTTTTTTGCCATAAGGGCAGGAAATCTTACCATAGAGGCAGCCGTAGACGGCAGTATACCCGGCATAACCGCATCAGCTTCACCAAATGAGGTTCTTGCATGGGATAATGATGTAACCTTTGTCGATCAGCTTATTGACACCGGAGTAAGATGGGGCACACCGTCTATTACTCCAGCAACCGCTTTGGACGGGGCTGTATGGGAAGCAGATATTACAGCGCCGCCACAGGTACGTTCAGCCAACTGGTTCCAGATTCTGATTGATGACGGGATTTCTGTTACGCCCGCTCCGGCAACCGCCGATACCAGTATGATGATGCCTACAATACCGGATGTTGCGGATGACAGCTTTGTATTTCATGCACATACATGGTACAGCATGGATGAGGAGGATGTTG
The DNA here is from genome assembly GCA_023390115.1 of Bacillota bacterium. Taxonomy (GTDB): domain Bacteria; phylum Bacillota; class Clostridia; order Acetivibrionales; family DSM-27016; genus Anaerobacterium. The sequence goes on along the minus strand of JAEWDM010000040.1, from coordinate 378,566 downwards.
CCCAGGCAATAGCAGACGCAATCAATTCCTCTTCCTCAGGCATAAATACATTATTCGAGGCCGAGGCCGACGGTCCCGCCCTTACTATAACAAAGCTGGGCACCCCTGTACCGGGTGAAACAATCAGCTTGGTTTTGCACAATTATACTAATCAGTAGAGTAAAGTAATCCTTATTACGGTATAATACAAGTTCTTTTATTAAGCAGCACACTTCCGGGCCATCAAGGTAGTACCCTGTATTCCTGCCTATGTACCCGGAAGTGTGTGCTGCATCTTATCCCTGCTTCTTTCCTTATATTATATTAGTCACCACAGTTTTTATTACATGCTCTTTATTTTCCAGGCTGAATTTAAAGGCCTCCGCCGTTTGCTCCAGAGAATATTCATGCGTAATCAGCTCCCGTACATTTATTCTCCCGTCATATATCCATGAAATTGCCGTCGGAAAGACATTTGCATACCTGTTTACCGCTACATATACCAGCTCCTTATCAAGAAAGCACGCTATATCCATCGGCACACTATTTTTATCCGGCCATCCTACCTGTACGGCGCAGCCTCCATGCCTTGCAAGCCGGAACATATTTTCACTCGCCTTTGATGAACCCGCTGTTTCAAAAACCACATCGGCTATATCCCTCATGTCTGTCTTGCAGTACCGTATATCTATAATCTCATCCGCACCGAGCCGCTTTGCCGTTTCAAGCCTCTTTCCTATCCCGTCAATGCATATGGCCCTTCCGCCTCCTGCCGCCTTAAAGGCCTGCAGCGTCAGCAGCCCTATGGGGCCTGCTCCTATGATAACCGCCGAATCTCCATTTTTAAACATAGCCCTGTTAACAGCGTGTATGGCCACTGCCGCGGGCTCTGCCAGTGCCGCATGCTCAAACGGCATGTCCTTGGGAATTCTGTGCACCGAATCCCGGCGTATGGATACATAGTCACAGAAAGTCCCGTTCACGGACGGCTCAGATAAAAAAATCACTTCTCTGCACAGGTTATACCTGCCCATCCTGCAGAAGCCGCAAACACCGCACGGAATTCCCGGCTCAATAACAACATGGTCGCCACGGGAAAAATCCTTTACTCTCTCTCCAACCTCCTCTATTATCCCACTTGCTTCATGCCCCGGGATATATGGGGCTGTTACAACAAAATTTCCAAGCCTTCCTTCATGATAAAAATGGATATCGGAGCCACAAATTCCGTTTGCCATTATTCTGACAATCACTTCATCGGGCAACGGCCGTTTTATCTCCTTTTCTACAAGAGATAATTTATGGCTTGAGTCCAGATAAACACACCGGTTAACCTCAGTCATAGTCTCCACTCTCCTTATACTTACCTGTTTGCCGGCAGCTTAAAGCCCGTCTTCTGGCCCTCAACCGCTCTGCGCCGGAATATGACGTTCAATGTATAAGCTCCAATCCTTTTCTTTGCAATTGCTGAAAGCTTTAGCGCTTTTCATCCCTCTTGAAATTACTGTTATCCTATAGCCCCATAATACCAGTAAAGCGCCGGATAATTAGATATAATATCCGGCTATTTTGTACAAATTCCGGTGTGTATTTTGTTGTCGGAAAGCTATGGCTTTTATTATTTATTTGTGGAATTATTACGTCCTTTATGTTATAATATATTATGTTCACATGTATAATTTACAGTCTGTGCTTAAGATTATAAATAATTTTTTAAAGGGACATTTCCCGTACACTCCTGATATTACTGTTATCCTAAATAAAACCGTATATTCGGGAGGAGTAAAAAAATGGATACCATATTTAAAGTCGACGGAAAGCCTTTTTTCCCCATCGGAGGCGAATCAATGAACTCAACCCCCGCCAGTGCCGAGGACTTGGACGTATTCTGGAAAGCACTTGAGATTCTCAGGGGAAACACCGCCGAGCTGCCCCTTTACTGGGAACAAATCGAGCCGGAGGAAGGCAAATATGATTTCAGCATGATAGATTTTCTTATACAATCAGCCAGAAAAAGAAATATACGGCTTATATTTTTATGGTTTGCCACGTGGAAAAACGGCACAATGAAATACGCGCCTGCATGGGTTAAAAAGGATATGTCCAGATTTAAGCGTGTAATAAGCCATGACGGATTTCAGCTTTCGGTACTGTCCAGCCACTGCAGGGAAAATTTCGATGCGGACTGCAAGGCTTTTTGCGCCGTTATGGAGCATATCAGGGAAACCGATTCGGAGGAAGGCACTGTAATCGGCATGCAGGTTGAAAATGAGCCCGGAATAATCGGAAGAAGCTACAGGGATCACGGCCCGCAGGCACAAAAGGAATTCATCAGCCCGGTACCTTCAAAATTAATGGAGGTAATAATAAACAGGCCTGAAGGCCGGTTATATCCGATATGGAAGAAAAACGGCTCCAAAAGACACGGGAGCTGGAAAGAAATATTCGGCTCAGAAGCTGCGGAGCTGTTCACTGCCTGGAGTATTTCAAAATATATAGGAGGAATTGCGGCGGCAGGAAAGGCAATATACAATATCCCCATGTTCACCAACATATGGGTTGACAACCAGGGCTGGGATATGGCCGGGCTTGACTATCCCTGCGGGGGCGGTACACCAAAGGCACTGGATATATGGAAATGCTTCGCCGAAGGGCTTGATGTTGTTGCTCCGGATCTTTATGCAGGAAATTCCGGCATATACTGCAATTTATGCCAAGCCTATTCCCGCAGCGACAACGCACTTTTTGTCCCCGAATCCGACTTCAGGCGCGGTTATAACAACTGGCTCAATATGTTTTACGCAATAGGCAGATACGATGCAATAGGATACTTTTCCTTTGGAATCGAGCACCTGCTTCTCAGGGACGGATCTGTAAACCCTGCTTACCAAAATCTTGCCGGGAGCTTTAACGCCGTTTCTTCCGTTCTTCCCCTTCTTATTAAATACCGCGGCACAGGAAAAATCCATTGTATCGTACAGGAGGAACAGCTTATAGACCAGCGTCTGGATTTGGGGAGCTATAAGGGCCTTGCACTGTTCGGCTATGACAGGACGGATTTTCGCCACAGGTATCCGGACATTGTACAGGACAGGGGCTGCGGGCTTGTCGTACAGACGGGAGAGAATGAATTTTATGTGACGGGCACAGGCTTTACGCTGTCATTCCGCAAAAAATATACCTGTACCGACTATGCCGAAAGCAAGCTGGAACGCTGCAATAACTATCTGACGGTTGAGGAGGGCTATTTTGACAGCAACGACGAATGGGTTTGCACCCGTGCCCGTACAGGAGACGAAAGCGACAGCGGTATCTGGGTATATCCCGATGTCGGTGCGGTAAGGGCAGTCATCTGCGACTGATAAAGCAAACCTAATGCAGGCTTCCGGTAAAAGCAATACCGCTATACCGGCAAATAAAAAGAGAGTATCTCCAACGGGTACTCTCTTTAATATCATATAAAAATTTTTCCGGGTACTTTAACTCTTTTGTTGAATTCCAAGCCTAAAAGCCAGCATACCTCTTCTCCAACGCCTTCCTCGTCTTAGAGCCGCTGTCCCCGCTTGCCTTTACAAGCTCCCACACCCCCGGAAATGACAATGCCTTTTTAAGGAGATCTCCGTCCATATCCTCAATAATACTGTGAAAAGGCTTGTGCGCCGCTGCGGAAAGAGAGGCAAAAACCTTTCGTGCCTTTTCCTGCGGCAGCTTTCTGTGCTCGGGATAGCCCGAACCGGATTCTACGCTGAAAAGCTTTTCAAAAATAAATTTAAGATTTATATTTCCTGCCCATCCGTATCCCTTGTTAAGCGAAAGAGATATACTGTTTCCTCCGTTAATCCGGGCAAAAAGCCATGCATCCGCGGGCTCCTGAATCAGGCCGCAGGATACTCCGGGAAATTGTACAATTGCATTTACAAAGCCCTGTCCCGTGCCGCATCCTCCCACAATAAAATCAACGGCCTTCAATTCCAGCAAGATTGCTCCTATAAGCGCCGTTTCTATATAATTAAGCTCAGGCCCGCCCTCCGCCTTTTTCATTCCCGCGTTTATTATCTCATGCCCAAGTCCCTGAAGCGCTTCAATTACATCCTTATTTTTGTCAGCCGTGCTTCCTTCGGTAACTACGCCTATTTTCATTCTACACACACCCCTCGTATTTTGATTTATCTCCCGGGCAATATTTCCTTATAACAGCCAGAGATCGGATGGCATCCTGCTTCAGGCTTGATGAGTATGCCTCAACGCTTATTCTGGAGGTATAATTTATATTATTGAGCTGCTTAAAAAACTCCAGGTATTCCGGCTTATTTTCTTCTCTTGGAAATATCCGCCCTTCGTACTCTGAAAAATGGACATGCCTTACACAATTTCCTACCTGTGATATTATACCGGGCTTCTCCCTCTCCACAGCCATATGGTAATAGTCAATAAGAAGCTTTATGTTTGGAAGGTCCACCTCCTGCATAAGCTTAAACCCATCCATAGTCAGGTTGACTATATTGCTTTCCAGGCGGTTAATGGGCTCTATTGCTACCGTTATCCCGCAGGCCCCCGCTTTCCTGTCCACCTCATGGAGAAGTGATACCAACTGCCTCCACGCCTTTTCCTTTGAAAAGCCCTCCGGCACATTTCTGGCCCCTGAGCTTCCGAATACAATAATTTCCGCACCCATCTGTGCCGCACGATCAAAAGCCCTGTCCATATAAGAGCATATGCGGCTGGAATTAACCTCATATCCCGTAAGTCGTATTTCCGGAGGAAAAAAGATGTTACAGGCCTCACAGCTTATACCGCTTGAGCTTAAAACACCCTTGAGGCTGCTGAATTCCTTCTCCGTAAGCCGGGCCACCTGAGCCAGAGGCATTTCAATATATTCATAGCCTGCTTCCGCCAGTATTTCTATGCTCTCAGCGCCGGTGCCGTCCGGCCCGGCCGCTATCATGTTGGTACAGCATCCTATTTTCAACCGACCCGCCTCCGCATATGTGTACTGTATCAGCCTTACACATTCCTTAATATTTTCTTTGCCGCCCGCACAATTTCTTTTTCGGTAAGCCCGTACTTTTCCAAAAGCTCCTCATGGCTCTTCCCCGACTGCCCGAACACATCCATAACAGCCACAGGCTCAAACGGCAGCCCTTCGCTGCGCAAAATATACGATACCGCAGCCGTCAGCCCTCCTATTACAGAATGCTCCTCTGCTGTAATTATTCCCTTTACGCCGCGGGACAGCTCTTTAACCGCTTCTTCATCCAGCGGCTTTAAGGAGCTTACATTTACCACTCTTACGGATATACCCTCTTTTTCCAGTATTCTTGCGGCATCCATAGCCTTCGTTGTCATTATTCCGCAGGCAAATACCGCAATGTCACTGCCCTCCTTTAATTGGCAGGGCTTACCTATTACGAATTCTCTATCCTCAGGAATTATATCCGGCAGCTCGCTGCGGCTTATTCTTATATAAACAGGCCCCTCATGCCGCACAGCCGCCCGGACTGCTTTTTTTGTTTCTCCGGCATCCGCAGGCACTAAAACCGTCATGTTTGGAATTGCCCTCATTATGGCTATATCCTCCACCGCCTGATGTGTGGCCCCATCCCCGAAATCCGATATGCCCGAGCTTGAACCGTTTATCTTAACATTCAGGTTTGCCGTGCAAATACTTTGCCTTATCTGGTCATATGAACGCCCCCCTGAAAATACCGCAAAGGAGTTTGTAAATGCAACCTTGCCGGTAAGAGAAAGCCCCGCTGCGAAGGAGGTCATATTTGCCTCTGCGATTCCCATCTCAAAATACCTTTCAGGGTACGCCTGCTGGAACAGGGTACTCATGGTGGATTTTCCAAGATCGGCCTCCAGTACAACAATTCTCTTATCCTCCTTCCCCAGCTCCACAAGTGTATCCCCGTATGCCCTTCTGGGACTCTGCATTTTCACGCCTCCATTCCCCCCTCACATTTCAATTCCTCTAATGCCTGTTCATATTGCTCCTTAGTCATAGCTCCGTTATGAAAGGCCACATTATTTTCAGCAAAGGATATCCCCTTTCCCTTTACCGTATCCGCAAGAATAATAGCAGGCTTTCCCCTTACGCTGTCAATCCTGTCAAGCACCCCTATCAGGGCCTCGATATCATGTCCCGCGCACCTTTCGACATGCCAGCCGAACGCTCTGAATTTCTCATCCAGAGGCTCGGGGTTTAAGCGCTCCGCTACGCGGCCTGTAGCCTGCAAGCCGTTTCTGTCCAATATGGCAACCAGGTTATCCAGCTTGTAAAATGCCGCGGACATCGCAGCCTCCCATATCTGTCCCTCTGCAATTTCTCCGTCACCTAAAACACAGTATGTCTTATAGGCTCTTCCGTCTATTTTAGCTCCTGCCGCAATCCCCGCGGCTATGGACAATCCCTGCCCCAGCGATCCCGTATTTGCTTCAATTCCCTTAAGCTTTTTTAAGTCAGGGTGCCCCTGAAGCCTTGAACCCAGTTTCTTTAAAGTTAAAAGCTCCTCCACGGGAAAGTACCCCGATTCCGCAAGGGCAGCATACTGCACGGGTGCGGAATGCCCCTTGCTTAAAATAAACCTGTCTCTATCCTCCCATTTGGGATTTCCAGGATCATGCTTCATTTTATAAAAATACAGAACCGCAACAATATCGGCGAGAGAGCAGGCTCCTCCATAATGCCCTGTATTTCCGCAGCCTATCATTCTTACAATATCATACCTCAGCTTTTTAGCTATTTCCTCAAGCCGCTTTACGCTATATGCCATAGTTTACCTCCATCTCCGGACTTATGAGCCTTTAAAGGGATCCATCCCATGTGCTGACCTTCCTATTTTTCATTTCTTCCTCATCAAACCAGCGTGTCGTGACCGCCTTAGTTTCAGTGAAGAACCGTACCCCGTCCTTTCCAAGCGTATGCAGATCTCCGAAGAAGGACTGCTTGTGCCCTGTAAAGGGAAATATTCCTATAGGCACAGGTATCCCCACATTTACGCCCACCATTCCCCCGTCGGTTCTTTTTGCAAACTCCCTGCTGTAAAAGCCGTTCTGGGTAAATATCACCGAGCCGTTGGCAAACCTGTTTGCATTCATCAGTTTGAGCCCCTCTTCAAAGTCCTTTACCCTTTTTATACAGAGCACAGGCCCGAAGATCTCTTCATCTCCCACAGTCATCCCCGGCTTGACATGATCAAGTATTGTGGGCCCTACGTAAAATCCTCCCTCATACCCCGGGACAACAGCACGCCTTCCGTCAAGCACTAATTTTGCTCCCTCATTTATTCCCTTTTCAATCCAGTCCAGTACAAACCTTTTATGCGATTCTGTCACAACAGGGCCAAGTGCTGATGCCTTCTCATAGGCGGGGCCTATCTTCAGCTCGCTTGCATATTCCGCAAGCAGCTCCGCAAGCCTGTCTGCTATGCTCTCCTGCGCAACAACGACGGGAAGAGCCATACACCTCTCTCCCGCGCAGCCGAAGGCCGCATTTATAATACCCCTCGCCGTCCTCTCAAGCGGTGCGTCCTCCAGTACCAGCGCGTGGTTTTTTGCCTCCGTCAATGCCTGCACCCTCTTTCCGTGCGCCGCTGCGGTTGCGTAAATATGTGCTCCTACAGAGGTGGAGCCGACAAAGCATACTCCCTTTACATCGGGATGCTTTAAAAACAGCTCCGCTTCATTCCTGCTGCATGTAACTATATTTAATACTCCATCGGGAAGCCCCGCCTGCCGGAGCAGTTCCGCGCATCTCATAGATGTCATGGGAGTCATGCTTGAAGCCTTCAGTATCATAGTATTGCCTGTAGCTACACATATCGGCATCATCCAGCCCATCGGGATCATAGCCGGAAAATTGAACGGCGCAATGGCAGCAAACACCCCTACAGGCTCCCTGTACAGCACAGTGTCATACCCTGCGGACGCGTTCATCAAGGACTCTCCCATCATAAGGGAAGGAATGCCGCAGGCATGCTCGGTAATTTCCTTTGCCTTTAAAATATCCCCCTGAGCCTCCTCCCATACCTTGCCGTTCTCCGTCGCAAGCATCCGGGTCAGCTCATCCATATTTTCCATCAGAAGCTGCCTGAATTTATATAAAACCTGAACCCTTTTAGAGGGAGGTGTATTTGACCAGCCCTGAAAGGCGTCGCCTGCCGCCTTTATCGCAAGCCTGACCTCCTGCTCCGTACAGCATGGCGCCTTGGCGATTACCTCACCTGTGCTGGGATTGAAAATGTCATTATATTTATCAGTCTCAGAATCCTTCCATTGTCCGTTTATAAAATATTTTAATTTTTTAATGTCGCTCATGTTATACCCTCCTATGCCTTTCCATTTGCCATACACACTCTTATCCATATTTTGGCCTCCGCCTTGATTTTCTCTTTAACTATCTGCATCAGCTCAATGGTATGGATATTTGGGCCGTGCTTTATAAGCTCCTCCCTGACATTGCTGATATAGGTATAGCGAATGGCAGTTCCCACGTTAACCTTGTTTATTCCTTCCTTTATAGCCCTTCTTACGTCCTCCTCGGGTATTCCCGTGCCCCCGTGAAGAACAAGAGGTATGTCAACAGCCTTATTTACCTCCGACAGCCTTTTAAAGTTTATTTCCGGCTTTCCCTCATAGAAGCCGTGTGCAGTTCCTATTCCTACTGCAAGGGAATCCACATTTGTCGCCTTTACCAGATCAACCGCATCCTGAACATTTATCAGAAAATCATCACCCTCATACGTTCCTTCATAATCCCTGCCTTTAATCTTTCCAAGCTCACCCTCAACATGCACCCCTCTGGCATGGGCATATTCCACAACATTGCTTACCGCCCTTATGTTTTCTTCCAGCGAAAGCTTCGACGCATCAATCATGACCGAAGGGTACCCATTGTCCACCGCCCTTTTGCACAGCTCCTCCTCAGTGGAATGATCCAGATGATGAATTAGCGGTATGCTTGCCTTTTTCATTGCCGCAAGCCCTATGGCACCACATATTTCAGGACTTATGGCATTTATAACCTTTGGTATTGACGCAACCATAATGGGAGCCTCCTCCTCTTCCGCCGCTTCAATAACCGCAGAAAGATCCCATATGTCGGAATAGTTAAACGCCGGTACTGCGAAGCCCTCCATGTCTGCTCTTTTTAGTAATTCTCTCAAAGTTTTAGTTTGCATTCTATTTTTCTCCTTTAACCTCTTAAAATTTTTTCTATTTCCTCACGGGCCGGCTCTACAGGGTCGGCCTTAAGCCCCGGAATATACCTGCATGCCTCGTATAATACAGGGGCTGTCTTTCCGTGCACTCCCACACAGTGGTGAATATAAGGCCCGTAAATAAATCTGTGCTCCCATTTTGCCCAGTCCTCAAACTCAATCCAGCCGTAAGTACCGAAGGTATACGGCCCTGCCGTTCCTTTTCCGTGCCCCATCAGAAGCGAATATTCTCCGTTTAAGCCGTCAAACCTTGAAATTGTAATATCCCCCCCCTTTATTTCCCATGCCCCAACCGCGGGAAGCTTTCTGTTAAAGTGGGTTGCAAGAGAAGGCCCGCAGCTCTCCTTTGCCAGCGATTTGGGGAATACCCCGCAATGCCAGAACAGCTCGGCATTTTCGTTATCAGGGTGGCGCACTGTAACATCCGCCAGAAAAACAGGAGCCTCTCCAAGCCGTGAAGCCTGTGCCATCGCTGCGGTTACGGCGCCATGCACATCCGCTTCGCAAATAACAGGTATGCCGTCGTCGGTTAAATCAGACAGCACAAAGCAGGGGGAAATCCCCATAGTTTCAACCATGGGCCCCCAGCATTGTGTAGCTGCCACCGAGAGCTGCTCGTCATCCATCCATCTTTTTATTCCGAGCTTCAGCGCAGAGAGCTTTTTAAGATAATCCTCGCTGAAGCCTGCTTTGGGAAAGCTTTGCTTAATTCCTTCAACCACCGCGTTTAATTCTGCTTTATGGTCGGTATAGCTTGAATCAAAGAGCTTTTTCAAATCGGGCATGGTTATGGGAACAATCTCAATTCCAAATCGCTCCAGAAGCTCGGCCTCATTGCATTTCACCGACCAGAAGGCATTGGGGCGGGTGCTTATCTGCCCCAGCCTCATGTTTGTAAAGCTTTTTACCACAGAAGCGGCGGCAATAAAATTTTTAAAGCCCCTGTCGAATACCTCATCCTCCAGCCGGCAGTTGGTAATATACGTGAAGTTAACTCCAAACCTTGCAAGCACCTTACTGGTGGCAAACAGCCCGCACTGGCTGTCCGTTAAGCGGCATCCGTCCTCCAGCGGAGCATCGTCCCTGGGGCCCCATATTAAAAGAGGCTTTCCCACTCTCTTTGCAATTTTGGCAACCGCATCCTCGGTTCCAAAATTACAATGCGGCGCAAAAACTGCATCAACCTTTTCTTCAATAAATTTTCTTGCCACCTTATCGGAATCCAGACCGTTAAAAATCAGCCCCTCATCATTAAGGAAATCAAGGTTTACATATTCTATTCCATATGTCCTTATCTTTGCCTCTATCAAATCCTTCTGTCTTTTAGCCTCTTCCTTGTTGAAGGCCTTCTCTGTTGACAGCGCCCTTCGCGTGGGAGCAAAGCCCAGCTTTATTTTATTTCTTCTTTTATATTCCTCCAGCATACAAGTCACCTCTTTCATAAGCTTATATAACCTCATTGCGGCTTTTAAGAAATTCCTCTACCTGCTCCATGCTTTTAACTGCAGTTGTGGCGCCCGTTTTTTGCACGCTTATTGACGCCACGGCATTTGCAAACCTTCCGCACTTCTCTAAGCCCCAGCCCTTTATTACACCCGTTAAGAAGCCTGCGACAAAATTGTCTCCCGCTCCCGTGGTATCCTCCACCTCTACGTCATACGGCCGCAGGCTGTGGCTTTCACTCGCGGATTTTATATAGCATCCGTCCTTTCCAAGCTTTATGACAACCGTCCCCGCACCGGCATTCAGCAAAGCCCGGGCCATCCTTTCAGGATTTTTTTCACCGGTCAGGTAGGCAGCCTCATCATAGCTGGGCAGGAAGTAGTCTGTATGGCATATAACATTTTTTATGCCCTCAAACCCTATATTGTAAGTATCAGCCTTCATATCGGCAGCAGTAATAACCCCGCTTTCCCGGGCTCTCTTAAATATGGTCCGGGCCCCATGCCCGTCAAGCTGCTTCAGTGCAAACATGCTTCCTATGTTTACCGTCCTGGCCTTTGAAATCTCCGAGAGGTCAATATCGTTTATAGAAAAAACACTGTTCGCCCCTCTGAAGGTGGCAAAATTCCTTGACCCGTCATTTTTTATAAGCACCGCACAGGCACTGGTGCGGGCATTTTTATCAATCTTTATATTTTCTGCATTCACTCCATCCTTGTGCAGTGACTGCAGTATTATTCTCCCGAAGTCATCATCTCCTACCTTGCCCATTAAACCGACCTTATTACCAAGCCTTGCCATAACTACTGCCTCGTTGGTCGCGTCCCCTCCCGGAATTGAGCTTATCTCCTCCACAAGAGTCACATCCCTGTCGAATATGCCCTTATCGGCAGGCTTCACAAGTAAATTGACATTTACGAGCCCTATACATAAAATATCATATTTCTTTTCCATAGCAGCTACCTCCGGTTGCCCTCATATCACATTGTAAAAGCTCATTCACACCTGTATTTCCAAACCTTGTATTTTTTAACCCTTTACCGCACCTGCCGAAATTCCTTTTATAAATGCCTTTGAGCATATCGAGAACACTATCAGCACCGGGAAAATAGCCAGAGAGAGCGCTGCCATTCTTGCACCGTAATCATCTCTGTACTCCGCTCCTATAGTGGTGATAAACAGGGGAATTGTGTACCACCTTGACTTGCTGATTGCAACCAGCGGAAGCATGTAGCTGTTCCATGACCACAGAAATACCAGTGTAGCTATCGTAGCAATACCCGGCTTAATAAACGGGAGCACAATAGAGCTGTATATTCTGGGCTCGGAACATCCGTCAATCCTCGCGCTTTCGATTATCTCGTTTGGTACTGACTCCTTCATAAACTGTGTCATGAAAAACGCCGCAAACGGAGACGCAATCCAGCACACAATAATAGGGAAAAGGGAATTTGTCATCCTTAAGGTTCTCATTTCAAGAATATACCCTACTATAGATATTTGGGGAGGTACCATCATAATTAAAATTATGAAATAGTTAAAGAACTTCCTAAGCTTAAATCTGTATTTTGATATTGCAAAGCCTATAAGAGAGCTGGACAGGCACGATAAAACTATTGCACAGACCGATACAATCAGGCTGTTGGAATAATACATTAAAAAATTGGACTTTAGTACCATTTTTATGTTATTCATAAAGTAATCGCTTACAAAAAAGGGCAGTGTCTGCATCAGCCGGTCGTTGTCCCACGTTCCCATTACCAAAACCATGTAAAAGGGGAAAACCGCAATCAAAATGGCTATTGTAAGCGCAATTCTGAAAATAACATTCCCTGCTTTTCTCATCAGTCATTCCCCTTTCCATTAGTAACCCTGTAGCTGATTATTGACAGTATAACAATTATGATAAAGAGTGAATACGATATGGACGCACCGTAGCCCAGCATCATATTGCTCTTGAAGGTATCATCATAAAACTTCCATATTATCGTAAGAACCGAGTTTTCCGGTCCTCCTACATATTGATTCGACAGTCCCGAGCCGGCATACAGCATAACTGCTTCATCAAACATTTGCAGTCCGTTAATGATGGCTGTTACTACTAAAAAGGTAGTTATATTTTTCAGTTGGGGCAGGGTTATCCTGAAAAATGTCTGTATCTTTGACGCTCCATCCACTGTAGCCGCTTCATAAATTTCTATAGGTATTGATGTCATTCCAGCCATATATATTATCATACAGTAGCCTGTCATTCTCCAGACAATCATATTTGCTACAACAAATTTTGCAAGCCCGGGAGTCTGAAGCCAGTAAATTCCTTCATTAATAATACCGAGGTTAATTAATATTGTGTTGATATACCCGTGCTGCCAGTCATAAATATAGGAAAAAATAAATCCTATGGCAACAGGCGCCGTTATATAAGGCATAAATGTTACCGTTTGATAAAACTGCTTTCCTTTTCTCAGGTTGAACACAAAATGGGCAAGCAGCAATCCGAAGGTTATCTGAAAGGGTATGGACATCAGCATAATGGTAAAGGTATTTAAAATGGATTTGAAAAAAAGCGGGTCTTTTGTCCAGAGCCTTATATAGTTGTCAAACCCCGTAAAAACCTTCGGAGATATGCCGTTCCAGTCGAAAAGGCTGATATAAAAGGAATATACGGTGGGGAACAGATTAAAGGCCAGATATGAAAGTACAAAGGGGGCGCAGAAAACATAAGGCCATACCTTAATTCCCGATATTCTTCTATTCAACACTAGGTTCTTTTCTGAAGTCAAAGGCCTTACTCCTTCCTTAAAAAACAGTATTTTTTATAAAGGGCGGCTGCACGGCACAAGTCTTATGCAGCCGCCCTTCAGAGCTTTGCATTTCCAGAGGAGCTATTTTATAGTTGCGTCGGGCGCCTTGAGCTTAAGCTCTTCCTTGAATTTTTCCATTGCCTGCTGCGCCCCCAGCTTTTCGTCTTTAAGGAACAGAGGAATAATGGTGCTGTATGACTGCTCTACAGCAGATTGATAGGTTGTCTGAGTTTCAGTCTTTATTGTCGGAGAAATCACTTCATAATAATACTGTCCTATATTCTGGCCCTTGAAATATTCGTCATAAAAGCCCGGCTGCTTAATGGGAGCGTCATCTCCTTCATAAAAGGCCTTAAAGCTGTAAATGTAGCCCATATTCTTATACATTTCTCCCGCGCCTTCCTTGGTATTGTAAATATAATTCAGATAGGCCCATGCAGCATCCTTGTTTTTACTGTTTTTATAAATACCTACCGCAGTGCCTCCAAGAGTAAATCCGTTTTCTCCGGGCGACTTTACAAGCCCCCACCGTCCCTTTCCGTTATCCTTGTCATTCCCCGCAATATATGTCTTTGCGGCCCATGAAGCAAGGTTATAGAAAAGAACATTTCCTTGTGAATAGGTTGCATTCCATGCCGGAGTTCCTTTTTCAAATTTCCCGAGAGGTACTCCCGCATCTCTTATCTGTGTGGCGAGATTGAATACCTCGGAAAATCTTTTAGTGGCATCTATTTCTTTCCCGTTTATATACTCCTGAGCCATCTGTCCCTTTATAGTATCCAGCAAATCCTGAATGCTGGCCATCATGAAGACCTTTCCTCCGCTTTTTTGCTGCAGGGTTTTACCCGCGGCAGTGAAGGAATCCCAGTCCTTTATAAGCTCCGCTACCTCTTCGGGCTCCTCAATGCCAAAGTATTCCTTCATAAGGTCTCTTCTATAGGCAAACCCTGCGGGGCAGAACTGCTGGTCTAAGCCTACTATCTTGCCGCTTATTCCCGTAAATGCAGGAATTACTGTTTCAATCAGCCCGCTTCTGTCAAGGTTATACGGTGCATCCTCCAGGCTGTCGTTTATGTCTAGAGCAAACAGCTTACCCCGGAAGGCACTTTCGCCCAGAAGTATGTCGGGGACATCAGTTCCGGCCGCAAGGCTGCTTTGCAGCTTCTGCATGTAGTCGGCATGTGCAACAATAACACCTTCATATTCTATTTCCGGATACTTTTCATTTACGATTTTCTTCAGGTTGTCCAGCATTAGTTGGTTCCAGTTCCATTCGACAATCTTTCCCTTAACCTCACCCGTACCCGGGGCATTTTCTTCAGGCTTTTGCTGTCCCTCTCCCTGGGTTGTCTCCTGAGAATTCCGCGCTCCCTCATTTCCTCCGCCGCAGCCGGTAAAAAGGCCTGCCGCCAGGACTGCCGCAACAAGCATGCAAAGAATTCTTTTTGTTACCCTTTTTTTCATGTTGAATCCTCCCTTGAAATATATTCTCTAATGAAGTGTGCAATCTCATGATACCAGCAAAGCTTGTACGAAAAAATAATACAATTCGGCTATTTTGTATAAATTCCGGTTACCAAAGCTATAGTACCCTTACCGCCGGATACGAATTCCGTTACAGGGCACTAGAGGCTTTTAGCCCCATTCACAGGAAAATGAATTACAACCCGGGTTCCTTCTCCTGTCCTGCTTAGTATTTCTATTCCGGCTTCGCTCTCATACAAATGGGCAAGCCTTTCCCTTACGTTTCTTAGGCCTATGCTGCGGGTGTGGTTGCTTGCTCTGGATATCCCTTGAGCTTTATAAATGTTTTTCAAAGTTTCCTCATCCATTCCTACTCCGTTATCCTCAATACACACATACATTTTGCCTCCATCCTCCCATATGTGAATTTTGAGTATCCCCTGGCTATCAGAGGGATAAATGCCATGAAAGAGAGCATTTTCAACAATGGGCTGAAGCGCCATCCTCGGCATTTTTACCTCCTCCATATCTCCTTCCAGCTTAATCTCCACGTCAAATTTATGAGGATAGCGGTATTTTTGTATATTTATATAATTGTCTACAATTTTAAGCTCCTCCCTCACAAGAGCAAATATTGCATCTTCTCCTGTCTTTACGGTATCCTGCAGTATGCTTATAATGGATTCCGTTATTTTAATTGCATCTCCGTTTCTTCCTGCGTGAGTGAGGTAAATAACAGAATTCAAGGTATTATATATGAAATGAGGGTTAATCTGTGAGATCAACAAGTCAATCTGCATTTTCCTCTTCATTTTCTCATTGTGAAGGGAGACCTTTATATAGTCGTTCAACTCGCCTACCATTTTGTTGAAGCCCTCTCCTATAATTTCAAACTCATCTTTGGTTTTAACTGAAATCTTTGTATCAAAATCCCCCCGCGACACCTTTTTCATTGCTTCCACCAGCCTTGAAAGGGGCTTTGTTATATTCATAACAATAGGTATGATAAGTATTATTATAAATATCAGGCTCAGCATGGTGATAACAAAGAAATATGGAAAGATATTCTTTACCTTGTCAAAAAGCCGTGCCTTAGATATGATAGCCACCTGCTTCCACCCGTCATACAATGTCACATCCGCTATGGCAAGGTTTTGCCTGTCCTCTACATAATCCTTTTTGCTGGATATTACCTCCTCTATAATTTGCTTTTGCGGCTCGCTTTCTCCGGGGTGACTGTTGTACAGCATACCGCTATCTCCATTTATAAGCATAAGCTTTTCAAAATCACTTGCACTTTTCTCAAATATTTTATTAACAGCCTTGCATTTAATATCAAAAACAAGTGTGTATTTTGATGTGGAATTGCCGTTTTTGCTCTCATACCTCGTTATATAGCTGAAGGCATCCTCATAAACATTTCCTATAAAAACATTATGGATGCTTGTAAAACCCGTCTTTTTTCCCTGCTTTATAAAATCTTCATACCACGGCTCCTTTATAATTTCTCTGTAATAGTTCTCAAAGCTCACGGTATTTGAAAAAATATTTCCGTCCTCTCTTATAATTATAATATCGCTTACATAATCGCTTATTGCTCCGAATCTGGTTAATCTCTGCGCCACATCCACCTTGACATAGTATTCGTTTATCTCATCCTTAAAATCAGTGCCTATCAGCTCTCCTACATCCTCATCTGTAATAACATAGGTGGCTGTCTTTTTTATCTGCTCCTGCATCATCTTAAGCTGCTGGCTTATCTGCAATATATTGGTGGTATTGTCGCGAATGGACTGCTCCTTTAATATACCCGTAAAGTAGTTATAAGTGAAAAAGCCGCATGCAACGAGTGATACGGCTACAACTGCAAAGGTGCTCAATATAATTTTAGTTTTAATATTTAATCTCATATTGTTTTTCTGCCTCACTTTTCTCCTGATAATCGACAGGGTTAATCCCCGTCACCTTACGGAAAACCTGGCTGAAATACTGCGCCGTCCTGTAGCCCACCATTTCAGCAATCTCATATATCTTATAGCCTCCCCCCTCCAGAAGCTTTTTAGATTTATCGATTCTGAGCATGGTAATAAAGTCGAGCACCGTACTGCCTGTTTCCTCCTTAAAAATATGCCTTAAGTAATCACCGCTCATGCAAAACCGCTCTGCAAGATCTCCCAGACAAATATCCTCTGAAAAATGCTCATACAGGTACTGGACTACCTGTTGTACTTTTTTTGAAAAGCCCTTAATATTTTTACTTTTTATATCCCTCACAGTGCTTATAAATTCCTCTGCAAACCATTCCCCTATATCCTTTACGGTATACCACCTGTCCATGCAGCCGCTGTCAGGCCCCCACAAATCAAAAACCGGACTAAGCCCCTTTTTTTGCCTGAATTGGTCAAGAATTTTCACCAGTCCTTCGCACAAAAGGCTAAAGCCCTTTTTATTGAATCCGTCTGAAACCACTGCTTTAAAAAGCAAGTCAACATGCCGTACGGTATCATCCTCATCCATCATTTCAAGGGATTTTATTACATCCTCCATACCGGATTTAATCAGTGCATTATCATACACAGCTTGGGTATCGACATCGTATAAGCGCAGAATTTTTTCCCTTCCCAGATATATACTGTGCTCTCCGGCATTCCCGGCCTCAAGATAAACAGCGGGAAGCTCCTTCAAATCCTTAAACATGTTTGAGCTGACTATGGTTATAGTTTGACCGTGTTCTTTCTTAAAAAGCCTCTGAAGCATTGATGCTGCAATTCTTACCTTCTCCCAGGTCTGCCGCTGGCTGATATGCTCGCTTGTTTTAAGAAGAACTCCCCATGTATGGTTCTCCAGCATAACACTGTGAATAAGCACCAGCTTGTCAGGCAAATTTATATGATTCACAAGATTTTCATCCAGAACCGTTACATCCGTTTTAAGCTTATAGCTTATTACCGGATACGGCAAATCCTCCTGAAGCAGCATAAATATAAAATGACTTCCCACTTCAAGCCGCTTCATATAGGCTTTGCAAGCCTCCTCAGCTATTGTCCGCCTTCCCTCCACCAGATCCTTTATAAACTGCCCTAATGCTATGCTTCCTAAATTCCTCTGCCGCTCAAGCTCCGCTTTTATTTTGTTAAGCTCCTCAAGCAGCTTGTCCGCATGAAACTCATGCTTTAAAAGGTAGTTTGACACCCCTATTTCCACCGCCTTTTTAGCATACTCAAATTCCTTATAGGAGGTAAGAAGAATAATTTTGACCTGCTCCCTAAGCTCCATGGCCTTTCTGCTGAATTCAAGCCCATCCATTACAGGCATACATATGTCTGCAATTATAATGTCGGGGGCAATACTTTCGAAATCTCTCAGGGCCTTCACAGGATTTGTGTACTCAGCCGCCACCTCAAATCCCTGATCCTTCCAGGAAATTAGATTTTTTAAATGATTTAGGGCAAGAAGCTCATCATCCACCAGCATTACCTTTAATAATTTCATAAATGCCTCCTTGATAAATCTCTATATTTAGGCTTCTGTTCAGCTTTGATGCACCATGCTTGAAATATTTATCCATGATGTAATTTTATGGTAATTACGTGTTGTTTGTATCTTCTGAAGTGATATCTTCTAATGAAACTTATCTTAAATGAAACTTATCTTATATGCCAATTACATTATTCATTATACTATATTTCCGTTCGAAAATTCGACATTTTTTATCAAAATTCGATTAAAGCAAAAAAAGTGATGCCTAAGGAATATCCTTAAGCATCACTAAATTGCCTTAAATACTTATTATTTCACCACATTAACAGGTGTTCCTGCAATAAACTTCTCCACATTGTCTGCGGCTATACCCATAAGCCTGGATCGTGCCTCAGAGGTGGCCCATGAAATATGCGGCGTAATCAGGCAGTTTTTCGCTGACAAAAGCGGATTATCCGCCTTCGGCGGCTCAACCTCCATTACATCAAGACCGGCACCCGCAATGACACCGTTGTTCAAAGCCTCCGCCAAATCCTGCTCTGCAATCAAAGGTCCCCTGGAGGTATTTATCAGCAAAGCGGTTTTCTTCATTTTGCTCAGGCTCCGGCTGTTGATAATCCCCTTTGTCTCGGGGAAGAGCGGGCAATGAAGGCTTACAACGTCGGACTCAGCCAGAAGCTCATCCAGCTCCGCCCATTTGAAGTTTTTCCTGTGGCTCTGATCGCTCTTATATGCATCATAACCTATAACCTTCATTCCGAAAGCCTCGGCAACATTTGCAGCAGATTGCCCTATGCGTCCGAAGCCTATAATTCCCATAGCTTTCCCCTCCAGCTCCACCAATGGGTATTTCCAGAAGCAGAAGTCCCTGCACGAAGACCACTCACCATTGTACACCGCATCACTATGATGCTGCACGTGCTGAGTCATTTCCAGAAGAAGCGCGAATGTCATCTGGGCAACTGATTTTGTTCCATAGGTGGGTATATTGGCTACCGTAATATTTTTTTTACGTGCTGTCTCAATATCCACAACATTATAGCCTGTGGCCAGAACCCCTATATATTTAAGCCCTTCCAGCTCATCCAGCTCCCTGGCGCCCAACGGAGTTTTGTTTGTGAGCACTATTTCCGCTCCCTTAGCCCTTTCGACTGTTTTATCAAAGGGGGTGTAATCATAAACCCTCACGTCGCCCAGCTTTTCCAGGCTGCTCCAGCTTAAATCCCCCGGATTCAGCGTATATCCGTCTAAAACAACAATCTTCATTCCTTTTCTACCCCTTATACTGAATTTTATATTATTACCGCCCTGTATTAATCCCTAAATGCCATTTCAAAGGGCTCGGTGAGAATATCTATATCATCCCTGCCAGCCGCCTCCTTAAGCATGGGCAAGGAAATCTGTATTTCAGAAAGCTCAAGAGTATTCTTTATTCTGACAATCCTATGCTCTCCCTCTCTGACTCTGACACATGTTCTCAGCCCGACAGCTATGGCCTCCCGCTCAGTCTCACATACCATGGGAATCTTCACCAGACTCATAACCATCTTTGAAGTAAAAGCATTCATGTACATATATTCGTAGTTGATTTTGGATACCAGCCTCCTGGTAGTCACATCAGCCATACCGACCCCGATGGCATTTCCGTGAGACTGATCCGTAACATCCAGCAGCACCAGCCTCTGGTAATCGGGCCCTCCCCTAATTCCAGGTACGGCATACCTTCCGGTGATATTGGGGTCCATACCGTCTCCGCTTATGTTTTTACCCAGCTCTTCTACAATCAGCACGTCAAAGCTGTTAAAAAGTATCTTGGGCATAAGCTCCCGGGAGAGCTTAAGAAGCTCAGCCTCCCTCTCCAGAATGTTCTCCGCATGGACAGCCTCAATATGCGCCACCTGCTCATGGGCATTTTCCACCACGGCCACCCCAAACAAAACAGGCGCTTTGGCCTTAATCATTCTGAAGGCTTCAGGCAGCAGTGTTCCAAATGTGTCTGCACCATTGGAGTGGAGAGACTCCGCTCCCTTTTGCTTTCCTGCCCCTATTGCAAGCATTTTTACAAGCCCGCTTTCATGCTCTCCCCGAAAGGCCGTATGAACCTTTATCCGGTTGATAACAATTATACCGTCTGAATTCAATGCATTTTTGTCAAAGTAAACCCGGACTCCTGAAGCTGTTTCTCCCAGCCTTTCAGGCTCCATATCGGAAACTATTGGAACACCCATGCGTTCCTCATCCACACCAAGAGCTTTGAGCAAATCCCTCTGCCCCCCGGCAGTAGCCCCCCCATGGCTTGCCATCGCCGGAACAATAAAAGGAACCGCCCCTTTCATCTTGCAGAACTGTATAACCTCAAAAACAATTTCATCTATCCTTGCAACCCCTCTGCTTCCCACCAGAACCGCTATCCTCATGTTTTGGCGGATCAGTCGGTCTATACCGGGCTTCATAAGCTCCTCCCGGATTTTGCCTCTTAAATCGCCTGTCTCCGGGCAATGAAACCTCTGTCTTACCTTTACCATTTTGGGGAACAGGTCATATGAAAGATTATCAAGCAAGCCGACCCCTCCCCGCTATATGATATAGTCCAGCATGGGAGCCTCTCCGTCCAGCTCCAGCAGCATGTTCACCGCAAGCATATTCCAGTTCAGGAAGCCGGGATTCATAACCGGCTCACCTGTTTCAGGAGAGTAGTATTCATGGGACGTGCCCGTTTTTTCGTAATCCTCCCCAAGCAAGAGCAGCGTTTTTCTGCAAAGCTCCTCCGCTTCCGCCTTATACCCGTAATTCATGAGGCTGCGGAACGACACATAATTAACAACCAGCCAGATGGGGCCAAGCCAGTTGGATGGATTGTTTGTCGCATCCAGGCTGTACATCTTTTCATCCCGTGCCAGTGCTCTGACACCAAAATCAGAATTAAAGGTATTTCTGTTCTCCATGTGCAGCCTTATAACATCTCTTGCCTGATCCGGCGATGCAATTGCCGAGTACAGGGGAAGAAACCCTGTCCATGTCTGTATTTTTATGGGAAGGGTGTTCCAGAATACGCCCAGGCCCTTATGAAACCAATCATAGCTGCGGGTCTTAATGTCTACATCTACTGAATAAAAAAATCTGTCTCTACGGTCGTAGCATTCCGCCTGTATGGCAGCAGCCAGTTTTTCCGTCTTATTCTCATATGCCTCCGCTTTTTCCGCATGACCAAGAGCAGTCAGAATTCTTTTCATAGCCTTAAACTCTAATATAAGAAAGGCATTAAGGAACACATTTGCGGTTGAAAAGCGAGGACGTCCGAAGGTGGCAGGATCATTATCCATTCCTATCATAACGTCGTCAGCCCACACATAAAGCCCGCATTTTTGGTTCAGATAATACCTGTCATAGCACTCAAAATAGAGCTCCAGCCTCCGGATATGCTGCCGGAGCCACAGGAAGGAGCCCTCCAGATGGCTTGCAAGGCAAGCCTGCTGGCACAAAAACGGCTTATGCATATTCAGCACCACGCCCTCCTTATGCTTCCTGATAAGGTAAGGCTCTTCATTTTCAGGCTGTGTCCTGGCGCTTACCATCATGGGAATGTATCCGTCCTCCAATTGAAAATGAAGAAAGTTCAGGACATTTCCCTTTGCGCCCTGGACGAGCCTCTGCTTGAAAAGCCCTCCGTCGTCCAGTGTTTTCTCATATGCCGCAAGGGCATAAACAGTCCAGAAGGAATCCCAGTCCCACAGGTTCCCGTCATATATGGAGCCGGGATCTATAAAGTGGTAGGGAAAAAGCTTGCCGGGCGACTTAAATACCCTATCCACGCTTTTTGCCATATAGGCTTTCATGTACTCTCCGTATGTTTTCATATCCTTCATGGCAAAACCTCTCCTGTAATTTTACACGCCCTGAGCCTTTCATCCAGCTCCTTCATAGCCTTTTCATCCATGTCAGCCAGTCCCTGCTTTATGAAATCAAGCACGCTGCGCTCACCGGCAAACATGGGAAACAGCATAAAGCGGGTTATATGAGGAAGCGTTGATTCTATGATGCCTCGTGCCTCATCATTCTTTAAAATGTCCTGCATGGAGGTATCAATGCCGTATTCCATTTTATATGGCCTTAAGGGCATATATGCAAACTCATGCTCACCTGCCTCAAGCTCATGTATGCCTCCGGCAGCAGTTCCCTCCGAGTCGGGAAGAACAAGCCGGGCAACGGTATTAAAGGGTACCATGAAATAGAATTTAAGAGAGCCGTCCTCAAGTATCTTCCATTCGCT
The DNA here is from genome assembly GCA_023390115.1 of Bacillota bacterium. Taxonomy (GTDB): domain Bacteria; phylum Bacillota; class Clostridia; order Acetivibrionales; family DSM-27016; genus Anaerobacterium. Next base: position 355,908 of record JAEWDM010000040.1, on the reverse strand, counting down.
TATTATTTTTCCGGCAGGAGATGAAAACTCAGCCTTCATTGATTTCAGCAAATAATGCGGCTTTGGTTCCAGCCTGAAGCGTCTGAAGCCGGGAGCGTTTTCATCCGGATTGATGCCTGCGGCATTCCTGTACATCCACTCCACTATGGAGCCATAGGCATAATGGTTGAGGGAATTCATGCCTGTATCGCTTATACGCCCGTCGGGCAGTATGGAATTCCACCTTTCCCATATCGTAGTAGCTCCCATTGTAATTGGGTACAGCCAGCTCGGATAATCCATATTTGTCAGCAGCCTGTATGCCATATCATTGCTTCCGTTGTCCGACAAAACCCTGCACAGGTACGGTGTACCAACAAAGCCTGTACGCAGGTGGTATCTGCTCTCCTTGAGCTTGCACCTCAGCATATATGCTACTTCCTCCCTGTGGCCTTCGGGAACGAGATCCATATAAAGAGCAACAACATATGCCGTTTGGGAGTTCACCGCAAGACGGCCTGAGGGTGTAAAATATTCTTTTTGTATGGCGGCCTTTACCTCACCGGACAGCCGTTCGTAATATCCGGCTTCCTCCTTTTTACCCAGAACCTTAGCAGCCTTTGCAACTATCTCTGATGAAAATGCATAGTACGCACTGGCAAGGAACGGAGCGTCCGTCCCTCCGAAACGATTTATTGGATCCTCTATATCAAGGGACAGCCAGTCGCCGTAATGGAAGTCATTCACCCACAGCCTTTTGCCCCCTGCGGCTTCATCACGGCTCTTTATATAATCCACCCAGCCCTTCATGCTGTCAAGCTGCTGTGAGAGTATTTCCTTGTCACCATAATAAAGGTACATATTCCAGGGTATTATTGCCGTCGCATCCCCCCACGCACACGAGCCGTTCTGCGTAACGTTATGGGCAGGCACCACAACAGGAACATTCCCGCCTCTCTTGCTCTGCTCCTGCATTACATCGTACAGGTACTTGCTGAAAAATGCAAACACATCCATATTAAACGCAGCAGTGCCCGAAAACATCTGCGCATCTCCCGTCCAGCCCATTCTCTCATCGCGTTGAGGACAATCGGTTGGAACATCAAGGTAATTTCCCTTCTGCCCCCAGAGGGCGTTTAAAAAAAGCCTGTTTACAAGAGGGTTATCGGTGACAATGCTTCCTGTCTCCTCCATATCGGAATACAGCACATATCCTGTAAAATCCTTCGCATCTACCCTTCCATGCCATCTTGTAAGCTTTACATACCGGAACCCGTAAAAGGTAAAATGCTGCCTGATTTTCTTTTCTGTCCCATCTGAAACATACTTATATTCTGCCCTTGCCGTACGAAGATTGTCCCTGTAAAAATTGCCCTCCTGCAGCACCTCTCCGAATTGCAGGTATATTTCCTCGCCTGCGGGCGCCCTGTTTGTAAATTCAAGCCAGCCCACCATATTCTGTCCCATATCCAGCACCGTTTCTCCGGCGGGTGTATGAATTATTTCCACAGGCTTGAGACTCTCCATTATCCTTATCGGAGGGCTTCTCCTGGGCTCCAGCTTATCCATGTCAATATCTATAGGAGAAACACTTAAGACAGTCCCATCCATTATCATGTCATTGCGTATTTCCCCGTCAAATATACCGCTGTCAACAATACCGGATCTTCTGCATTTCCAGCTTACCTCATCTGTGGCATAGATTGCCGTGCTTCCGTCTTCAAAGATCACTCTAAGCTCGCATATTAAAGCAAATTTATCTCCATACCTGAAGGGCTTTTCACGGGTAAGCCCGTATCTTCCCTTATACCATCCGTTTCCCAGTATTACCTCAATTTTATTTTCATTTTCTTTTAAATATCGGGTAATATCATATGTCTGGCAGGAAAGCCATTTATCATAGACAAAAAACCCCGGCGCAAGGCATTCGTCGCTAGCCTTTTGCCCATTAAGGCTGAATTCGTAAAGTCCCAGGCCGCACATATAGGCCCTGGCGCTTTTCACCTTCTTTTCCAGCTCAAAGTCCATAAAAAGAACAGGGTGAAGCTCAGGAGCCAGATTTGGGGTTATCCATTTTGCCTGCCACGGCTCATGCATTTTAGAGGTTTCAAACCATGCGGCATCACTTACAGCCTCATTTCCCTTGTCATCCCGGACCGACACGCGCCAGTAATATCTTGTGCATGGCGACAGCTCGATATCCAGAGGATAACATACGCTGTCAATATCCGTCCTTTTTCCGCTGTCGAAGATAATTTCCCCGAAGGAAGCGTCCAGTGACACCTGCACCTGGGCCGAATGCTGATATTTCCCATTATTATCCTCAACAACCCATGACAGCCTCGGCTTTTTTCCAAGCTGAAAGCCTAATGGGTTACACAGCCTGTTTGTCTTTAATTTGTTAATTATCATAATTGTCAGCTCCTCGTTTATCCCTTTACCGCACCGCTTGTCATGCCCTCAATTACCATTTTATTCATCATAACATATATAACCAGTGTGGGCAGGACGGCCATTGATATGCATGCAAAAATAGCGCCCCAATTTCTGTTGCCATACATATCGGAAAAGTACAGCAAGCCTGTCTGAACAGTTTTCAGCTTGGTATCCGAAATAAATGTCATTGAAAATATCAGGTCGTTCCATCTGAAATAGAACTGTATTACTCCTACCGTAACTATTCCCGTTTTCATAAGCGGGAACATTATACTGGTGAAAATCTGGTATATTGAAGCCCCGTCAATAATCGCAGCCTCTATCATATCATCCGGCAGTGCCGTCAGATATCCCCTCAGCAGGAAAATAGACAGTGAAAGTCCGAATGCGATATATGTCAGAATGAGGCTCATGCTGGTATTAAGCAAGCCTATTTTATTGTATATATTATAGAGTGGAATCAATACAACCGCTGTCGGGATCATAATTCCGCTCAAAAACAGCTTAAGTACCTTGTCACGCAGCTTCCAGCGCATTTTCGTCAGGGCGAAGGCGCTTGTGGTGCTTAAAAGCACAATGAAAAGCAGCGATACTATTGTTACAAACGCACTGTTCTTTAAGTAAATACTCATGTTTCCGCGTGTCCATGCCTCTATATAATTGCTGATTTCAAGCTGTGTGGGAAGTGCGTAGGACGGCGTCAGATTGAACTCCTGCGTGGGCTTGAAGGAGCTCATTAATATCCAGAATATAGGATATATTTCTATGAAAAGAAATAGAACAACCATAACCTTGCCCAATAATGAATATATCTTTTTACCCTTTTCCATAGCTCTATCTCCCTCCCAATTTTTCCCGTCCCAGACGATTTATTACGAAAGTAACCAGCAGGCATTGCAGCAGTATAATAATGGCGACACAGCTGGCGTAGCCATACTGGTCATACGAGAATGCATTATTATACATGTTCATGGTCATGGATGTGGTGGAATTTCCAGGTCCGCCTTTTGTAAGAGCGGTTGCCGACTCAAACAGCTTTATTGTTCCCGTAAAGCTGAATACCATACAGGTTATCATTATTGTCTTAATTGAAGGGAATATAATATCGGTAAAAAGCCTGAAGCCGCTGGCCCCATCTATTCTCGCAGCCTCAAGGATTTCCTCGGGAATATCCACAAGCGCTCCGTATATAATTACCGTATAAAATCCTATGGCAGTCCATATATCCATAATGCAGAGTGCCGCAAAAGCCGTGTCCGACTGCCCCAGGAACGGCTGTATCCAGGAATCCAGTCCCACCAGAGCCAGAAGAGAATTTATAAGTCCGTAATTGGGGATCATTTCATACATTTTTGAAAACATCTGTGCAACCGCAACCGCAGGCAGAATAGTAGGTATAAATACAATAGTCCTGGACAGTGTCTTAAACCTCTTGATTGTAAAATGCATCATGAGTGAGACCAGCAGACCGAAGCATATCTGGCCCGGTGTTACCACCATTATATACTTCCAGTTCATTTTAATGGAATCCATGGTAAAGTCGTTAAACCATATCTTAATGTAATTCGAAAGGCCCACAAACTCAAAATTAAATCCGGGCATTCCTGAATAGAGTGAGTAAACAAAAGTCCATACAATGGGTACAAAAATAACTCCTACAAAAATTAAAAATGCCGGGAGTACCATTAGCGCTATTGCCACTTTATTGCTTAGTACACGCTCCAAAATACTTCCTCCTTCTTTGTCAGTCCCAAAAAGAGTCAAATCTCTGCGGGATGCTGTCCGGGTATACAACAATAATTGTTTAAAATCAGGAGGAAAGGAGCCTTCCGGCGCCTTTCCATCCCATACCGGAAATTCTATTTCCTGGACTTTGCAGCAGATTCCTCAAGTATCTGCATATATTGCTCGGGCGTAATTTCTCCTGTATACAGCCTTGCAATGGTATTCTGGGCAAGCGTTGAGGTTTCGCCATCCATTTTCGCCTCAAACCAAAGGAAAGCATTCTGTGCCGATGACATTGCATCTCCTACAATCTTAGTGTAGTAGCTGGCATCCTCGGGCATTTTGCTGATTTTATAGCCCTTAAATGATCCCTGCTCCTGTATTGCGTAATCTCCTGCCCTGCTGAACACAAACTTCATCCAGTCACCCACTGCCTCGTCATACTTCTTTGATGAGAACATGAGTATGTTACCGCAGTTTTGTGAATAATCATTAAGAGTGCTTGTGTCATTTACAACGGGAATGTTGAAGAAGCCTATTCCCTCCGGGCCCGCCTTGTTGTCCTCTGAATTCAGGTATGCAATCTGCCACGATCCATTGTAGTTCATGGCTGCCTGTCCATTCATCAGCATAGATGTTGCCGTACCTGTATCAATGGTATTCATTCCTTCTACAAAATATTTATTTTTTGCCATATCCTGAAACATCTTTGCTGCCGCCACGTATTCAGGATCGGTAAAATGAGTCTTGCCGTTTACTGCATCCCCAACTGCATTAAGCCCTATGCTGCGGACCATGTAGGCATTGAGCACTCTTGTCATGGGCCATTGGTTGCTGCCTCCCTGAACAATAGGCACAATTCCCGCCGATTTAAGCTTCTCACACGCTGCAAGCAGCTCGTCCCATGTCTCCGGAGCCTCGGCGATACCTGCCTTTTCAAAAAGGGCCTTATTGTACCAGAAGCCTTCTACGTTCATTCCCAGCGGAGCCCCATAAAGTCCCCTGTTGTCTATAAGACCCTTAAGAAGGCTTACTGCGCTGTCTTCAAAAACATCCATGATTCCAAGCTCAGTAAAGGTTTTTTCCACATCCAGTATTTTGCCTGCCTCAATGAGAGGTATAAGCCTTACGCCTGACTCATAGGTTGTTATCTCCGGGAGGTCATCGCTGGAGGTAAGAATTTTCACCTTCTGCTCAAGCTGGTCGACACCCACATATTCATAGTCAAGCTCGAAACCCTCTACCGTTTCGCCATACTGCCTGGACAATTCATTGATAATATAGCCGGAAGCTGCCTTATCGTCTGCGGGCCATACTGACAAAAATTTAATGCTTCTGGACTTGAACTTTTCCGCTCCTGCCGCATCTGAGGATGTCGTTGAAGATCCCTGATCTGTCCCGCTTTCACTGCCGCCACAGCCGGCAAATATTGACGTTAACATTACCAGGGCCAAGCATAAGACTAAAAACTTTTTTTTCATTTTCTTTCTCCTTTCGTTTTTAGGGGTTTGGATTTTTAATCTATCAAAGCATATAGCTTTGTATATCCCGTCAGATCAATTAACAGCTTTTTATATTTGAGGATTTTCAGGATGGAGCATGGTGCCGATAACCTTGTCCAGCACCTCATCCTTCCATATTTTTTTCCAATCCTCTCTCAGCACCAGCCTGCCGCCTATATCCATTGCTACCTGGCATGCATCGGACACCTTTGTATTCCCGAGAAATCCAAGAAAATTTGCCGTAAGATTATATATATGTCCCGCAAGAAATGATATCGCGGCCTGTTCAGGTATTCCACGTCTTTTTGCCTCTCTGACTGTTTCAGCCATTGCATTTAAACAGGTTGCGCCGAGAAGCTCAACCAGTGTGGGCTCTAAAAATGCTATATCTCTTACATCAAGTACATAACTGTTTACTACGGGCTCAAACATAATCTCGGCAACTTTACGCGCGCTTTGGAATACATCCTCTTGCCCCTGTATTTTTGCGACAACTATATCCTGCTTCCCCCCAAGGCCTCCGAAATAGTCATGCCTTGCTTCATAGGTGTCCTGATCAAGAAAATAGCTGGGGTGGCAGGGATGAGCCACGGCAAAGGTACAGTCGTTACGCATTGTAAGCTCCCGTGCTACTGCGGCCGCGGGGTCTAATATAATAAGTGCGGAGCCTTTTTTAAGCTTTGGAGTCACCTCTTTGGAAACAACCTTAATCAGTGTATCGGGAACAGCCAGAACGGTTATGTCCGCTGAGGGAAGAGCCAGCTCCATATCGGTAGTGCTAAAGCCCCTGCTCTTTACGCCCTCAATCCCCGAAGGACTGTTTTCTACGAAATACAATTCAATTTCATCCGGATGCTTAGCCAGGTTATTGGTTACCCTCGTTCCCATCTTTCCGCCTGCACCTATTACAGTTATTTTAAGCTTGTTATTCATAATTTTGCATCTCCTATTATTTTTTTCTGCCCAATACTCTGGCTACAGCCTTAATCACTGCTCCGGGGGATATTTCATACTTATCAAGCAGCGAGCTTGCTTCTCCCGACTCCGGGAATTTGTCCATAAGCCCCACATACTCAACAGGCACCGGACAGCTCCTTGCGGACGTCTCAGCTATGGCACTCGCCAGACCTCCGATTATATTGTGGTCTTCTATTGTCACTGCCGCCCCGCAATCTGAAAGGACTTTTACCGTGCCTTCGACATCCAGAGGCTTCAGCGTGGACACATCCACAAGGGTAGCCTCTATGCCCTGGCTGTGGAGCAGGTCAACAGCCTCAATAGCCTTGTCCAGTATGAACCCTGAAGAAAACACTGCAACATCATGCCCATACTCACGCACCAGCCTGTTTTTACCGAAGGTAAACGGTATGTCGGGAGTATATACCACCGGCTCCCTTCCGCTTGCACAGCGGATATAAACAGGGCCCTCTATCTCAACCGACTTCCTGACCGCTCCGTAGACCTGATACTGGTCGGCCGGCGTCAGCACTGTAATTCCCGGTATAGAGCGGACTATGCCGAGATCCTCAAAAAACTGGTGCGTTACTCCCTCCCTTTCTCCCCCTAAAAGTCCGCCGTTTATAGCCGCAAATTTCACGTTCATACCTGTATAGGCAACAAAGGTCCGCAATTGCTCACATGCTCTCATGGTAATAAATCCGGCATATGTACCTACAAAAGGAATCATGCCGCAGCTTGCCAATCCTGCAGCTACATCAACGGCACTCTGCTCCGCAATTCCCACCTCTATATACCTGTCCGGAAACCTCTGCTCAAACGGAACCGCGCGCATTGCTTTCAGCGAATCCGAGCTTATAAATACCGTTCTCTCATCCTTTTCGGACATATCTATCAATGCCTGTGTAAATGCTTCTCTTGATCCTGAAAATGAACTCATAATTTCTTCCCTCCCAACACTTCCAATGCAATTGCCAGCTGCTCATCACTGGGCACGCGCTTGTGCCATGAGTTGTCGTTTTCCATAAAATCAAGGCCCTTCCCTTTTACGGTCCTGGCTATGATTACGCTGGGAGCCTGTTCTTCCGCTTTAGCTGCCTTGAAAGCTTCCGCAATATCATCAAAATTATGCCCGTCTATTTCCTGCACATGCCATCCGAAGGCTTCCCACTTCTCCTTTATCGGGAGAATGCCGGAGCACTCCTCCAGCCTGCCTCCGCTTTGCCAGCCGTTGTTATCAACAATAGCCGTGAGGTTTGACAGCCCGTATCTTTTTGCGCACATTACGGCTTCCCATACCACGCCCTCTTCCAGCTCTCCGTCTCCAATCAGCACGTATGTGTGATAGGATTTATGCTTGCTTCTGGCAGCAATAGCCATTCCTACGGCTATGGGCAACCCGTTTCCAAGCGATCCGGATGTCATGTCTATGCCGGGAGTTTTTTGCATGGTGGGATGCCCTTGAAGGATAGAGTTAAGGCTTCTTAATCCCGACAGCTCTTCCTTAGGAAAATATCCCCTCTCCGCAAGCGCCGCATAGAGAACTGTACAAGCATGTCCTTTTGACAGTATAAAGCGGTCGCGTTCCTCCCACCGGGGCTCTTCCGGTCTTATGTTCATTTCATTGAAATACAAATAAGCGATTATATCGGCACATGACAGCGCAGGCCCGGGATGCCCGTCGCCTGCATGATGAACCATCCTGACAACATCCAGGCGCAGGCTGTCCGCAATAATTTGCAATTGCTCCGGTGCTTCCGACTTATAAACCATTATGATTTTCCTCCCAATTGATAAATTATTCTATTGTAAATTTTATTTTGCAATTAATAAGAACCTATTGATGATTTCGTCAGACGTATTATGTTTGTTACATAACTAACTATAGTACAAACTGAATTTAATGTCAATATAAATCGAAAAATAAAATTTTTAATCGAAAATCTCTAAATTTAATACATATTTTAGGGTTTGTGCTATATAATTCAAAAATTTCAAGGAAGTTTTTTATATATTCATCATACATCTATTGTGTAAAATATTATTATATGATAAAGTAAACTCAACATAGTCGGTAAGGCAGGTGCTGCACCATGAACTTTTTAAATTCGTTTATGAATGACATTTCCGGAGGAGATCATAAAAATAGCGTAGCGGATCACAACGAAGCTGAAACACAGGAGTCAACAGTTGATAAGGTGGTTCGCTTTATAACCGGCAAAATATATTCGCGTGATTTAAAGGCTGGAGATCGTTTGCCGCCTGAGAATGAGTTGTGCAGCATGCTTAACGTCAGCAGGACCTCTGTGCGTGAAGCAATCAAATATCTCAAGGCGTTAATGCTTGTGGATGTGAAAAGAGGGGACGGGACATATATTTCTCAGCCGGACGACATAATGCTGTACAGCCCTTTATTATTCAAGCTGGTTTTAGGCGACGCCAAGTGGAGTGAGGTTTTTGAGTTCCGCGAATCCATAGAGTTTATGATAGTAAAATTTGCCATCAAGTATGCAAGCAGCGAAGATATACAGGAATTAAAAAGAATCAATGATATAATTTGCGATACCTGCAGGCTTCATCCCGATAACTTCTACGACATGCACCATTATGACATATTGTTTCATGAGACTCTGGCGAAATCTACCGGAAACCGGATGATGCAGGACGTATACAAGCTGGTGCTTGAAATCTTTTCGCCTCTTATATTGCAGAATTACAAAATAGGCCAGGGTGTTAACCCCACAAAGGAAAGCCACTCTCTTATTATCGAAGCGATTGAAAAAAGAGATATTTTTCTTGCCGGCTATGCCGCAAGCGTATCTGTAGAAAGCTGGTCCACCTGGATTAAAAAGCAGAACAACAGGCTTTTTGCTGTCGATTGACAGCTTTTTTACAGTTGGTTGAACCTTAACATGTGATGCAGGTTAACCTAGATCGGGTCTAAAAACCAGAGTGAGGGGCATAAATTCCCCTCTTTTGAAAAGAGAGGGGCCAGGGGTGAGTCAATTCAAGCCTTTAAAGAACTCGTCGAAGGTATCAACCTTGTAAATCTGTTTCAGTGCTAACAGAACGCTAACTCTGACGCTATAGCGGCCTAATTCCATCTGCGAAATAATCTCCCGGCTTATAGAAATTCCCATCAGCTCCAATTTGGCGGCAGCCTCCTCCTGTGATAGCTTTGCACTCTTACGAAGCGCTCTCAAATTTTTGCCGATAGAAATGTCCTGCTTTATTTTATCCGACATGAAAATGTCCTCCAAAAATTATTTTCGGAATGTATAGCAAAAAACAGCGGGCGGGCACGCAGGCACCGCCCCTACGAGGAATGTTGAAATAAATTAAAACAGTTTTACCGCCACGTCATTTTGACAGGCTTTTTACAAGGCTCTTCCTGTACGCTTCGCTCTCCCAGTTTTTTATAAAATCAATCTCCTTAGGCGACATTGTCTTAAGAGGAAGTACGCTCTTCTTTATTCCCTCTAAAACATACAGGTAGGCCAGAAGGGTTTCCTCTATAGTCTGAGCCTCCTCCGGGGAATCGGTATTGTATATTATCTCTCCCGAAGACGTATTTATATTAAGCTTTTTGCCGCTTCCGTCCACCGAAATGCTTCCGTTAAGGTAAACAAGCTGATCAGGATAAAGCACTGTTCTATCAAAGAAATCCGCATCTATCTTATTGCTCTTGAAGTAATCCGACAGGTAAGCCGTCCTGCTCATAAAGCCGCCGCCTTCCCTTGCCTCGATCCTTACCTCAGGATAGCCGGCCTTTATTCCCAGGTATTCCTTTATAGTGTCGTTTACCTCCCGGTGCAGCTCCACAGTCCCCTTCGCATCGTCACCGCTCACCACAAGCCCGTGATTCTCCATGAATATAACCTGTGGAAACCTGCCGCTTTCCGAAACAGCCTTTTTTATTTCCTCATTAATCCTCAAGGTAAGGCAGAAGCCGGGATTTATATAGGGAATCCATATAACGCCGTAGTCTTTTCCCTTAAATATCTTCTCAACAGTCTCTTTTCCCGTCCCTGTACAGCACAGTATGTTCGCGTACACCGAATGGGTGTGTATAACAAATTTCTTAAGTATTGAATGAAAGCCCGCTTCAACTGAAGGCCTCAGCGTTTTTATCCCTTCGGTCTCTACAATGTTGCTTTTTACAAATTCGACGCTTTCCTTTTCAAAATCCGCGTCCGATTTAAGGTCAACATTTTCATAATAATCCTTTATATTCTTATAGTTAACGACAACATACCCCTCTTTGGGAGTTATCTGCTTCAGCTTAAATCCGGAGGCCTTAACAGCCATAAGCTGCCCGTCAAGCTTGGCCGAGGTGTTTCCTCCTCCTCCCTGGGTGTAATCCACAGGTATGCCCGCGGCCTTTGAGATATACTCTAATTCATCCAGCTCTTTTTCAAACATATATTCTCCACCTCCACAAATTACTTTCTGTTAATCAATACGGATTTCTCATACCGGCTTACGCTGTCCAGCCAGCCTGCGCCCACCGGCACTCCTTCATTCTGGCAATACTTATCCCAAACAGCACCAAAGGGCAGGGATTTCAATTCCTCCATTAAAGCAAGCCTGCCTCCTAAGTCTCCCTTTTCCTCCGCCTCAACAAGCATTTCCGTAGGCTCCAGCAATGACAGCATTATAGCCTTAAGCGCGGCTCTTGTGCCCGTAACCCACGCGGTTATCCTGTTTATGCTTGCATCAAAGAAATCCAGGCCGAAATGTATGCGCCCATAGGCATTGCATCTTTTAACCTCCTGTGCAATAGCCATAAGCTCATCATTTAAAATAACCACATGGTCGCTGTCCCAGCGCACGCCCCTGCTTACATGCAGCAAAACCTCTTCCGAGAACGTGAGCACAGATGAAATTTTATCCGAAATAAACTCCGTGGGATGAAAATGCCCCGCGTCCAGGCAAAGGGTTACGTTATTTTTCATGGCATAGGACATATAAAACTCATGCGAGCCGACTACATAGCTCTCCGAGCCAATCCCAAACAGCTTGCATTCTACTGTGTCGACAAGATATTTTTTGTCGTATTTCTCTTTAAGCACCTCATCCAGAGAATCCTTTAAAATCCTCCTGTAGCCTGCCCGGTCCGCGGTAAGATCCTTAGAGCCGTCCGGTATCCATATATTATTAACACACGGTGTTCCAAGCTCCTTCCCTATTGCCGCGGCAATTTCACGGCTTTTCTTTCCGTGGCGTATCCAGAATTCGCGGATTTCCTTGTCCTTGCTTGATAAGGTATAGCCCGCATCAGCCATTTTGTGAGAGAAAAAGGATGGATTAAAGTCAAGTCCCAGTCCGTTTTTCTTTGCCCAATCAATCCATCCTTTGAAATGCTCAACCGACAGCTGATCCCTCTCAACCGCCTTACCGTCTGTTTCCGCGTAAATGGAATGGAGGTTTATACGGTGCTTCCCCGGTATAAGACTGAGTGCCTTATCCAAATCCTGCCGCAGCTCTTCCCCGTTTCTGGCTCTTCCGGGATAATTTCCCGTAGCCATAATTCCTCCCCCGCTGATCCCGTCTGCTCCGGCTTCAAAGCCGCTTACATCATCTCCCTGCCAGCAGTGCAGCGAAACGGGAATATCTTTCATGCTTTTAAAAACTTCCTCAGTATCAACTCCAAACTCCGCATATACTTCCTTTGCGCGCTCATAGCCTGCGTTTACAATATCTTCGCTGTAAATACCCTTCATACCTAACCTCCCGTATTTTTAGTGCTGCTTGTCTATTACTGAAAGAAATCTTCCGTACGCCTCATCCCACTTCCGGGCATCAACAGGAGCATAATCCCTGCACGGGAAGGAATTCCTCACGACCTCTCTTCCCTCGGCAAGGCTTCCCACCTCTCCAAGAGCCACAAGCTGCGCAACAAGATTCCCTACGGCCGTCGCCTCTGTGGGCCCGGTAATGACAGGCCTGTCTATCGCATTGGCTGTAAACTGGGAAAGCATTATATTCTTGCAGCCCCCTCCTACTATGTGCAGTACAGGCAGAGAATATCCCAGTATTTCTTCAAGCCCATGAAGAGTCATTTTATATTTAAGTGCAAGGCTTTCCATTATGCACCTCACAACCTCCGCCTTTGTTTCGGGAACCCTCTGCCCCGTTTTTCCGCAATACTCCCTGACCTTGTCCGGCATACCTCCGGGGCTGTAAAACATATCATCGTCAGGGTCAATAAAGGCAAGAAAGGCAGGAGATTTTGACGCTTCCTCCTCAAGCTGGTCAAAGCTTGTGCTTTGGCCTTCCTTATCCCATGTGCGCTTGCACTCCTGATAAATCCAAAGGCCCATAATATTTTTAAGAAGCCTTATGCTGTTATTAAAGCCCCCCTCATTGGTATAATTAAGCCTGTAGGTGTCATCATTTATTACGGGAGCGTACGACTCAACTCCCAGAAGGGACCATGTCCCGCTGCTTATATATGCATACCTGTCCTGAGACGCAGGCACTGAAACCACAGCGCTTCCGGTATCATGCTCCGCTACTGCCATTACAGGCACACGTCCCATGCCCATCTCGGAGGAAATTATGGAGCTGAGCTTTCCAAGCTGTGTTCCGGGCTTTATAATATTTGTAAGCAGCCTCTGAGGTATTCCAAGCTTTTCAAGCATGTCATCAGCCCATTCGCCTCTCCTTGAATCAAGCATTTGTGCCGTGCTGGCTATGGTATATTCACTTGCCTTTTCACCTGTAAGAAAATAGTTCAATAAATCAGGTATAAAAAGCATGGTTGAAGCCTTTTCAAGCAATGGCGAGCCGCTGAGGCTCATGGAAAGAAGCTGGTACAGCGTATTAAATTTTTGAAAGGCTATGCCCGTCTCTTCATAAATACTCCTTTTGGAAACCAGCTTTGCCGCTTCCTCAATCATTCCCTCTGTCCTGATGTCCCTGTAATGAAAAGGGTTTCCAAGAAGATTCCCTTTAGAGTCCAGAAGCCCGAAATCCACTCCCCACGTATCTATACCTATGGAGCTGATGTCCCTGTGCCCGTTAATTGTACATTTGTGCATTCCCTGCTTAAGCTCATGATAAAGCCTCAGTATGTCCCAGTATAAATGTCCGTTTACCGTTACCGGCTCATTAGGGAACCTGTGCACCTCTTCAATTTCAAGCCTTGAACCGTCAAACTTCCCGAGAATTCCTCTCCCGCTGCTTGCACCGTAGTCAAAGGCCAACAGTTTCAGCATTAACGTCCCTCCCTGTTCTTCTTAGTAGGGGCGGTGCCTTAAGTGCCCGCCCGCAATATTTTTATAAATATACTTAAAATAATAGTATAACCATACCTTTATAAAATCATTGGAGTATGTTATTCTGTTTTTAGGGTTTGTTATAATCTTTATAAAGCTGGGAGTGTCCTAAAAATTGAACAAAAGCAGATATCCGGTACTTAAAGGAGACAGCCTTTTCAGGCCTAATGAAAAAGTATATATAAACAAGTCCGAGGAGCTTCAGGAATACTGCAATGTTATGCACCGGCATGATTTTATAGAAATTACATATGTCATTTCGGGACAAGGCACGCATATAGTGGGACAGTCGGAATATGAAATATCAAGAGGAGATCTTTTCATAATAAATTATGACGTTCCTCACAGCTTCTTTCCAAAATCCGGCTCCAGTCAGCCTATGGTTTTTAACTGCGTTTTTATGCCGGAGTTTCTGGATGCATCCCTTTTCAGCAGCATACACTTTCAGGATATAACCTCCTCCTTCCTGTTCAGATCGCTGTTCCCCGAGGAGCAGCTTCCCACACCCGATTTGAGGCTGTCCGGCACTGAATTCAAGGAAATAGGAGACCTGTTCGGTAAAATGTATACTGAGTATAAGCTTATGAAGAAGGGCTATACGGACATTATAAGGGCATACCTTATTGAGCTGATTGTAAAAATATTCAGGTACATGGAGCCGGCTGCAAAAAAAAATTCATCCTCCCAAAGCACAGCTCTTATTCAAAGGGCTATAGAGCACCTCAGGCTGAACTACAGCTCCGACATTAAGCTTGAGGATCTGGCAATGAAATCGTTTATAAGCAAGAACTATTTAAGCAGGCTGTTTAAAGAGGTTACAGGCACTAATTTCAGCGACTACATGCAGAAGCTCAGAATAGACGAGGCCTGCCGTATGCTCAGGCAGACGGATATGAAGGTCATAGATATTGCGCGCGAGGCGGGCTTCAATGACATGAAATTCTTTTATGAGGTATTTAAGAAAATTACCGGGAAGACTCCCGGCGACTACAGGAGAATGTAATATACTTTCTATAAATATATTACATTATATAGGATGCAATAAGGATTTTACAAACATGGAGAATATAATTGCTTACAGAAATTTTTAATAGCACCGAAAAGACACCTTGTGGGGAAATGTCTCTAGGGCTTGTCATCAGGTGCTTTTCTTAGATGTATTCCTTACGGGCCAAAAAAATTTCTTCCATCAAATTATATTCTCCGTGCAAAATCTTTATTGCTAAATACATTAGCTTGCAAAAATTTATGGTATTTTATATTAAAATTTGGTAAAATAAAAGCAGCGAAGGAGAGTGGTTGTTGTGGAGGATAAAATGTTTGAGCTGCTGACAAAAATGTATAGTGATATGACCTCAAAGTTTGATTCGGTAGATAAGAGGTTTGAGTCTATGGATAAAAAGTTTGATTCCATAGATAAGAGGTTTGAATCCATGGATAAAAAGTTTGAATCCATGGATAAGAAGTTTGATTCAATAGACAAGCGTCTGGACAGCATGGATAAAAAGCTGGACAGCAAAGCGGACAAAAATGATATAATCAGGCTGGAAAATAAGCTGTATGATGACTCCAAGGCTTTATTCGACGGCTACACACAAACCTTTGAAAAGCTTGTGCAGCTTGAAAAGAAGGTTGACGATCTCTCCTCTAAAGTAGAAAAGCAGGATGTTGAAATCACCGTAATAAAAGGCGGCAGAAGGGCTATAGCAGAGTAAAGCTCCTGTATATAAAATAGTGATGGCAAAAGGCAGGGTGCAGATTATGCGCCCTGCCTTTTTAAACACTCCGCCCTATGTTGCCTTCTGTCCGTAGTATGCATTCTTTCCATGCTTTCGCAGAAAGTGCCTGTCGAGAAGGGTTTGGTCAACGGGATTTATTCCGGGTGTGAGCGAGCGGGTATAGTAGGCCATCATGGCCACCTCCTCCAGCACAACGGCATTATGAACCGATTCATTTGCATCCTTTCCCCAGCAGAAGGGACCATGATTATTTACAAGCACCCCGGGCACAAAAACCGGGTCTATGCGCTTAAAGGTTTGTACTATTACATTTCCCGTCTGCTTTTCATATTCGGAATTTATCTCCTGCTCGGTAAGCCTTCTGGTGCAGGGTATCTCCCCATAGAAATAGTCGGCATGGGTAGTGCCGAGCGCAGGGATCCCTTTTCCTGCCTGCGACCATATTGTCGCCCATCTTGAATGTGTATGGACCACTCCCCCTATGTTCTCGAAATTACTGTATATAACCACGTGAGTAGGGGTATCGGAGGACGGATTAAGCTTGCCCTCCACCTTGTTGCCCTCTAAGTCGAGCACCACCATATGCTCCGGCTTAAGCTCGTCATATGGGATCCCGCTTGGCTTTATTACGATAAAGCCCTCCTTGCGGTCAATACCGCTTACATTTCCCCACGTATACGTTACAAGCCCCCTGCGCGGCAATTCCAGATTAGCCTCCAGCACGGCATCCTTTAAGTCCTTTAACATATCAAAATACTCCTAAGTGCAAATATTATTCTTACCTCTTAGCCTCGGCTTTTATCTTTTTGAGCCTCTTCATTGCATCGTTTCCGCCGCGTCCGAAATAATCATGGAGCAGCTTGTACTCGGCATACAGCTTGTCATATGCCGCAACATTTTCCGGTATAGGCCGGAAGAAGTGTTCCTTTACCTTTCCCATCTCCTTCGCCGCATCCTCTATACTGTCGTATCCTCCTCTTTCGCTGCCTGCCGCAACAGCCGCAAACATGGCGGCACCAAGCGCGGGGGTCTGCGCGGAAGCTCCTATCCTCAGCTCCATGTTTGTAACATCCGCATATATCTGCATCATAAATTCGTCCTTTGAAGCTATCCCTCCGCATGCATACAGCTCGGTTACAGGCACTCCGCTTTCTATAAAGGTTTCTATTATCATCCTCTTTCCGTATGCAGTGGCCTCAATAAGCGCCCTGTATATCTCCTCCGGCTTTGTCTGCAGTGTGCACCCCAAAAGCATTCCAGTCAGGTCAACATCCACCAGCACCGACCTGTTTCCGTTCCACCAGTCCAGAGCAACAAGGCCGCTCTCTCCCGCCTTAAGGGCCGAAGCCTTCTCCCTTAAAAGCTTGTGTATGCCTATTCCTCTTTCCTCCGCCTCTTTTGTATAGGATGCGGGAACACAGTTTTTCACGAACCAGTCAAAGTGATCGCCAACGCAGGACTGTCCCGCCTCATACGCAAAATATCCCGGCATGGCTCCGTCCTCGACAACTCCGCACATTCCCGGAACTATTTTCTCCTCGGTGCCAAGCAATATGTCACAGCTTGACGTACCTATAATCATAAGCATCTTCCCCGGCTCAGTTATACCCACCGCCGGCAGGGAAACATGGGCATCCACATTGCCGACGCATACCGCAGTTCCGGGCTTTAATCCCGTAAGGGCCGCGGCCTTTTCGGTAATCTCCCCCGCCTTTGCTCCAAGAGGGTACAGCTCGCTGGAAAGCTTCTCTTCCACGTAATTTTCAAGTCTTGGGTCCAGAGCCCTGAAAAAATCCTTTGAGGGGTAACCGTCATTCTTATGCCATATTCCCTTATATCCCGCAGTACAAATCTGTCTTTTTTCCACACCCGTAAGCTGCCATGTGATCCAGTCGGCAGCCTCTATCCACCGATCCATTTCATCATATATTTCGGGAGCCTCATTCAGTACCTGCCATACCTTGGCAACCTGCCATTCCGATGATTGCTTGCCTCCATACCTGTCAACAAACCTTTCTCCCCTTTGCACCGCAATGTCATTCAGCCTGTTTGCCTCGTCCTGAGCGGCATGATGCTTCCAAAGCTTGGGATAGCTGTGGGGATTGGACTTATACTGCTCTTTAAAGCATATCGGAACACCGTCCTTGTCGGTTGGCATTACAGTACAGGAGGTAAAATCCACTCCCACCCCTATCACATCATCCGGGCTTATTCCGCTCTTGTTAAGCACCGCGGGAATAGTTTCGCTTAAAACCTCCAGCCAGTCATCAGGATGCTGCAGGGCCCAATCAGGCTCAAGCTTTTTGGCGCTGCCGGGAATATATTCATCCATAACGGCGTGAGTATACTCCTTTACCGAGGCTGCCACTTCATTTCCCGTGCCTGCCTCAACAAGCACCGCACGCCCCGACAGGGAGCCGAAATCTAAGCCTATCGTATACTTCTGACTCATTAATCACTCATCCTTTCAATAATTAATCCTTTTTGTACTCCCTCTTATAATAAGCTCAGGCTGCATTTTTACATCATAATAGTTCCGCTTTCTGTCAATCATATTTATAATAGCTTCAGCGGCTTGCTCTCCAAGCCTTTCCTTAGGATGTGCAACGGTAGTCAGCTTAACCTCCGACGCAACCGCAAGCTGCGAATCATCGAAGCTGACAATAGAAATATCATCCGGAACATTCACACCAAGCTCTCTTATTATGTCAAGAACCTCCGCAGCAATTTGCTCATTATAACAGACAATGGAAGTGCTCTCGGATAAAACAGCCTCCAATTGCTTTTCTCTTCCCGCTCTTAATTTTGAGTCCGCCTCAAACGTATCAAACCACAAAACCCTTGAATCCTTCAGCTTAAGCCCTGCCTCGGCATGAGCCTTCTGAAAGCCCGAGAACCTGTGATGCCCCTGTATATCATCAATCTTAAACACTCCGCCTATCCTGCTGTGTCCTAAGCCTGTAAGATGCTTTGTAGCAAGGTATCCCGCCTGAACGTCATCCTCTACTACATATGAATAGTCAAGGCCGCTATAGGCTCCATGTATGAAAAGTACAGGAATCCCGCTGTCACTCAGCTCCTTGTATAAATCAAGGTTGGGGTTGGGCAGCACGCTTTTTGTTGGCTCCACAATCAGTCCCGATATATTCTGGCTTTTCAGGTTCTCAAGACAGGTGTATTCCTTCTCATGCCGGTTATACGTACAACCCAGCATTATATTATAGCCGTTTTGTGACAGAACACTGTCAATACCCCTTATAATGGCCGGAAAGATGTAATCATTCAAATAAGTTGTAATTACACCTACGGTGTTTGTCCTCACAGTGCTCTCATCAGGCCTGCGGTCTACAAAGGTTCCCTTTCCCTGCACCCTGTAAAGCCAGCCTTCGCTCACCAGCTCGCCTATGGCCTGCCTGACGGTATGCCTGCTGATTTCGAACTTCTCAGCCAACTGGTTCTCGGAATACATTTTTTCGCCGGTCTTTAATTCTCTGGACTTGATTACTTCCGTAATATACTCCTTAAGCTTCTGATACTTGGGCTTTTCAATATCCTTCATCTAATATTTCCACCTGTTTTCCAATAAAATTATAATACTATTTGAACGGATTCTCATCCTCATAAAGCATGGAAGCAGGGCGGTTAAATGCTACATCCGCAACACCCAGCATTTTGAGTGCCGCAAACAGAACCTTGCCCGAATGCCTGAAGGCTACTCCGCCGTGATGCGGATACCTTTTCCCTATCAAAACATGCCTGTAGAACCTTCCCATTTCTTTAATGGCGAAAATCCCGATACCTCCAAAGGAATTAGGGTTTACATCAATTATCTCCCCTTCGGCCACATAGCTTCTTAAAATGCAGTCAGCCGTGCTTTGGAGCCTGAAGAAGGTAATGTCTCCCGGCCTTATTGCTCCCTCCAATGTACCCCTTGTAATATCGGGCTCCTTACCCGGCTCAAGAAGGCTGTGCATTATTCTCTGATAGCTCATAGCGGAATTCTTCATGCAGCATGAAGGAGTATTTCCGCAGTGGAAGCCCATAAACAGGTCATTTTGCTTATAGCCTTCAAATTTATCCTTATTTTCATCATACATGTCTCTGGGAACTGTGTTATTTATATCGAGAAGTGTAGCCGGCATTTCTGTGGCACACGTGATTATATATTCGCTCAGGGCTCCGTATATATCAGTCTCGCAGGCTACCGGTATTCCCCTTGCAGCGAGTCTTGAATTGACATAGCAGGGCACAAAACCAAATTGTGTCTGGAACGCGGGCCAGCATTTATTTGCGAAAACGGCGTATTTGTATGCCCCTATATTATTCTCTATCCAATCCGTAAGAGTAATCTCATATTGTGCCAGCTTAGGCAGAATGCCGGGATATACATTGCCTCCCCCGAGTTCCTGCTCCATTTCCTTAATAATTGCCGGAATCCGCGGATCATTTGCATGGGCATTATATGACTCAAATAAATCCAGCTCAGAATTTTCCATAATCCCGACTCCCAGATCATACAAAGGCTTTATAGGCGCATTGCAAGCCAGAAAATCATAGGGTCTTGGCCCAAAGCTGAAAATTTTGAGCCCCGAAAGCCCTATCAATATCCTTGCTATATTTTTGAAGTCGCCTATCATATCGGCAATCTCATCAGCAGTGCCTACAGGGTACTCCGGTATATACGGACTTAGCTTTCTCAATGCCAGATTATAGGACGCATTCAGCATACCGCAGTAAGCGTCTCCTCGCCCGCCAATCAGGTCGCTGCCTGTTTCCTCCGCTGCCGCGGCAAACATTACAGGGCCTTTAAACTCTTGAGCCAGCAGAGTTTCAGGGCCTTCAGGACCGAAATTCCCGAGATATACCACCAGGGCATTTACCTCTTCATTTTTAAGAGCCTCAAGTGCTTTTAGTACATCCTTTTCATTTTCTACTGTAACTTTAATTTCACTGATTTCAAGCTGCTTGTCCGTACAGACTTTAACAACCGCCGTCCTTCTTTTTTCACTCAGCTCCACGGGAAAGCAATCTCTACTGACCGCTACAATGCCTAATTTTACCTTTGGAATATTGAACATACAAAAGGCCTCCTTAAAAATATTAATAATATTTATATATGCATTTTTATTATACTACTCTCAACTTGTACGCACAAGTACTATTTATTTTTATAGCTCAAAATAACTCAAAGGATGTTGCATTTACCTTCACTAATGTCCGCACACTTGCCGATAACGGAAATCCCGGAGGTCTTGTCAGCATTGACGGTGAAGGCCGATTCAAGGACGACTGGAAATCTGAAGGCAGCTTCTCGGCCTCAGGCTGTAATGAAAGATACTAAAGCATCAATATAGGCTGCCGCTTAAAAGGGGATGCGGCAATAAAATAAAAATGGCCGGCAGATAGCCCATAAAAAGCTATTTGTCCGGCCTTTAATTGTGCAGTTCTGTTTAAATCCCTACTCAAACTCCCTAAACCCCATCTTGAGCCAGTCCTCCCTTGTTATTGTATTTTTAACCTCAAGTCCCTTATCCTTTTGAAACCTATGCACGGCATGCTTTAAGTCGTCGTTATAAATCCCTGACACATTCGCCTTAAAATATCCAAGATCCTTCAGCCTGAGCTGTACCGCCATTACATCCGCGCCCCGGTCTCCGGGATTAAGATCGTCAAAGCCCCTGCCAAAGGGCCCAAAGGCTCCATTTACGATAATTACCGGCGTGCCCAGGCCCACCGTATCATACAGCTCCCTTATGTCTCTTTTATACATGCGTATACATCCATGGCTTGCAGCCGAGCCGACAGACCCCTCCTGCTTTGTCCCGTGTATTCCGTATTTGCCCCAAGGCACATCGAGTCCCATCCATCTTCCTCCGAAGCCCTCTCCCCAATCCCCCTTTTCTACAATGCTCCAGCAGCCCAGCGGAGACGGAAGCCCCGACATTCCGGATGATATTGGATAGCTCTTTATGCATTTTCCATCCTGCAGCAGGTACAAGGTCTTATCCTCAATCTCTATAAAAATCAGATAATCAAGCCCGTCTGATGCTCCGCTTGCATTGTCCGCAGTTTCTTTAAAGCCAAGCCACCCGTGTACAATAGCTAATATTATTATAGCTGCTCCCGAAATATAGGCAATTGTCTGTCTCGTCAAATCAAACAGCACCCCCACATATAAATATATGCCGGGGTACCCCGCTATAGACAAAAAGAATCTCGGAGACTTTTGAAATTTATAAACCATAATAAAGATATTTTTATAGAATTGTGCAAGACTAGTAAATGTAGCTTCGTACTATTAATGGCTTATGTTAAATATGGCCTTAAAGCGGCATTAAAATATTGACACGGTTATGTATAAGTAATATAATTATATTGTAAAAAATACATCGTTCTCTAATATAGAACAGAGTATATTTTAAGAGAACAAATATAAGCCGAATACTTTAGCTGTGTTATCCAGTATTTTTTACAAAAATATTAAGGGAGGTATTTACAGAATGAGTAACAAGATCATGAAAAGGATTGCAGCTATTTTGTTAATCTGCACAATGGCTATTTCTATGGCTGCCTGCGGCGGTCAGGAAAATCCTGCAGAGGGTTCATCAAGCTCCTCTACGGCAGCAGCCACAGGGAACAGCACAGCAGAGCCGGTGACGCTCAATCTTTTAAGTCATCG
The DNA here is from genome assembly GCA_023390115.1 of Bacillota bacterium. Classification (GTDB taxonomy): domain Bacteria; phylum Bacillota; class Clostridia; order Acetivibrionales; family DSM-27016; genus Anaerobacterium. The sequence goes on along the minus strand of JAEWDM010000040.1, from coordinate 333,611 downwards.
CTATGCGGCACTTGAGTACTATGCTCAGGCGCTTGTCGATGAAGCCCCGGAAAATGTTACGGTTGTACCAGAATTAACCACTTACAGCTCCTGGCAAGAAAAAATGAGAATGAATCTATCCTCCAAATCATCAGCCTATGACATAACTTACATTTTCCCGCCCGACCTGGCGGAATTTGCTTCAAACGGCTGGCTGTTACCTCTTGACGATTATATTGAAAAATACTGGGACGAATATAATTTCGGCGATATTCCCCAGTACCTGTGGGACGCATATACTTATGACGGACACATTTACGGTATTCCCAGCCACCAGTGGGCATTGTTTATGTTTGCAAGAACAGATTTGTTCAAGGAAGCAGGTATCGATATACCAAAAACACTTGATCAAACTATAGAGGCGGCAAAGACTCTGACAAAGAATGGGCGCTCAGGCAGTGTTCTTACCCTAAAGGCGTCTGACCATCTGGCTATTACGTACCAGGCCTTTTTGACGGCATGCGGCGGATGGTGGTTTGACGATAACATGAAGCCGGCGTTTAACAGCAAGGAATCAATGCTGGCTATAGATTATATGAAGAAATTAATACCATATTGCCCCGAGGGCAGCACAACCTACGGCTCTGACGAGGCAATGATAGCAATGGCTCAGGACAAAGCGGTATTTTCCTTCCAGCAGTCCACAAGATCTGCCACTATGAATGACCCCGAGCAATCCATAGTAGTAGGCAAGGTCGATTTCTATCCCTCACCTGCACTGAAGGAAGGCGGAGCACCGGCAGCTTTATTCAACACCGCCGGATACTCAATTCCCGCTTCCACAAAGAACGACCCCGAAGTAATCTTTAAAACCATTGCAAACGCTACCGATGAAGAAACCATGAACGGCGGGGCACAAGCAGGCATGCCTGTGCGCAATGCATGCCTGACGGATGAGCTGTTCGCAAATCATCCCGATTACAAGGCATCCTATGATGTTATACAGTCCGGTGCACGTATGAGGCCTGCTATTCCTGAATTTAACGAGATAATGGAAATATCCATGCAGGCTTTATCAAAGGTTATTACAGGCCAGGCAGACGCACAGAAGGAAATGGATAAGGCTGCCGGGGAATGCGAAAAGATATTGGCAAGCGCAGGATATTACAAATAACATCTTGTAACCAGAATAGAAGCTTGATTGTTTCCCGGATTGCTTGGGGCAATCCGGGAAAATTATCACAGGAAGGGATTTATGCAATGAAAAAAAAGAATAAGTATATACTATTTGCCTTACCGAGCTTTATCACAATGGCCTGCATTATGCTGTTCCCTGTCGCATATGCCTTTTACTACAGTTTTTTCTCGTACCGGATGGGAAGGGAAAAATATTTTGTCGGCCTGGATAACTATATAAATCTTCTTCAGTCTCCGGATTTTTGGTATTCCATGAGATTCAGTGCGGTCTTTACCGTAATCGCAGTCTCTCTCCAGTTTCTGTTGGGATTGTGCATAGCCCTGCTGCTGGATAATATTATACGGGGTAAAAAAATATTGAGTGTTATGATTTATCTCCCGTATTTCATTACGGCAGCAGCAGCCGGTGTAATTTTCCGCTGGATGTTTATGTCGGAATGGGGAATCGTGAGCCAGTTGTTTACACAGTTCAATATCATACCCCCCAACTGGTTTGACAGCCCGTTCTGGTCAAGGTTTATAGTTATTCTGGCTGAGGTGTGGCAAAATACTCCTTTCGCCGTTATAGTCCTGTATGCCGGTCTTCAGTCCATTCCCCAGGAGCAGATTGAAGCATCGAGAATTGACGGGGCATCCTCGTTTAATGTATTTAGAAACGTTAAGCTGCCAAACCTTCGCCATCTGATTCTGTTAATATTCATGATGAGAACCATGGATGCCTGGAGATTGTTCGACAGAATTTCGGTTATGACAGCGGGAGGCCCCGGAAGTGCTACTGAAACACTGCTCCTTTTTAACTACAGAATATCATTCAAAATGCTGCGTATCGGTGAAGGAAGTGCAATAGGCGTATTAACTCTTATTTCACTGTGTATACCGATATTCTTGCTAATGAGGGCTATGCGTTCTTCGGAGGTGGACTAATGTTTGAAAAAAAGAAAAGAGGCGTTTTGGCAAGCTATACTCTTCTGGCTGTAATAGCTCTGATTTCAATATTTCCATTGATTTATGCACTGATGATTTCTCTTAAAAACCCGGTTGATGCTTTTACAGCCGAATTTAGATGGATTTTTAAGCCGCATTTTGATTTTTATAAAACGCTATGGATAGAAAAAGGCTTTACGAAGTATCTTGCAAACACAGCTATCGTTACCGTGTCCTGTGTGCTCATATCCGTTCCTATGGCAACCCTTGCGGCTTACGGATTAATAAGGCATGAAAGCAGGCTGGCAAACGGTGTACTGAAGTCGCTTCTATGCCTGCGTATGTTTCCGCAGCTGCTGCTTGCGGTCCCATATTTTATTTTTGCCACTAATTTGCACCTGATTGACACTCAAATTATTTTGATCATGATAGTAGTGGCCGCAAACCAGCCGTTTGCAATCTGGCTTATGCGCGGCTTTCTGATTGACGTTCCCAGAGAGCTGGACGAAGCTGCCAGGATTGACGGCTGCAATATGATAGAAACCGTTGCAAGGGTTATTCTTCCTGTTTCAATGCCCGGCATCGCAACTGCTTCTATCTTTACGTTTTTGCTCTCATACAATGAATATCTCTTTGCTCTGATTCTCACCGGAAAGGAAGCAATGACTCTCCCGGTTGCAATCGGACAGTACGGAGCGGAGGACCTTTCCTACTGGTCTCTGTCGGCAGCAGGCGTTGTAAGCATCGTTATACCCGTCTGCCTTGTTATGATTTTCCTCCAGCGCTGGCTGGTTAAGGGTCTTACGGCGGGAGCAGTAAAGGGATAAATATTAAAATAGTTAGGAGATTAAAAGAAATGGATGGAAAAACTAAAGCGGCAAATATTAAAGCTCTCAACCTGCGCTGCGAGTACGCCGATAACCCCATTGGAATTGATGCAAGGGCCCCGAGGTTTTCGTGGGTTGTCAGTGCTCTTGCGCGCGGAGCGGCACAAAGCGCATATCAGATTACCGTAACCTCCTCCGCGGCTGACGGCGAGATTTTCTGGGACTCCGGAAAGGTATTTTGCGACAACAGCGTAAACGTTCCCTATGCGGGCAAGGAACTGGCGTCACGCTCCCGCTACCAGTGGAAGCTTAAGGTGTGGGATAAAGAGGGATTGCCGTATGAGTCCTTCGAAGCCGGCATGTTTGAAACCGCTATGATGTCTGAATCCGAATGGAAGGCGGAATGGATCAGGGGAGAAAACCTTTTCAGAAAAGAATTCAGCATCTCAAAGGAGGTTAAAAGCTCCAGAATTTATATTTGCGGCCTTGGCTATTATGAGCTGCGCCTTAACGGCAAAAAGGTGGGAGATCAGGTATTGGATCCCTCATGGACGGATTTTGACCAAAAGGTACTCTATGCAACACATGACGTTACCTCGCAGGTAAAGCAGGGGCAAAACGCCGTTGGAGTAATGCTGGGAAATGGCCGCTACAGCCCTTATGAAGAAACCTGTGCCAAAAACTGGCATCCCCTGAAAAAATACGGACCCTCGCCGGTTCTGATTTTCCAGCAGCATATAACATATGCAGACGGGACAGAGGATATCATTATATCCGATGCCTCCTGGAAAACCGCAAAGGGACCTGTCTTTTTTGACGACATCTATGACGGAGAGCGGTATGACGCAAGGCTTGAGCTTCCCGGCTGGGATGCGGGAAATTATGATGATTCGCTGTGGGCTCTCTCCGTACCGGTTGAAGAAAAAATGGGAGAACTGGTTTCACAGGGTACAATGCCTGTTATAAAGGTAATTAAGCCGCGTACGCCCATAAGCATGACTCAGCCCGCCCCGGACACATATTTGTATGATTTCGGCCAGAACTTCAGCGGATGGGTGCGTTTGAAGGTAACAGGGGCTTCGGGAAGCAAAGTAAAGCTTCATTTCGCAGAGCTTAAAGACGAAAAGACAGGAATGCTGTGTCCCAATACAAACCGCGGAGCTGTGGCTACCGATGTCTATATCTGCAGGGGCGGAGGAGTTGAGGAATTTGAACCCCGCTTTACCTATCACGGATTCCGGTACGTAGAGCTGACCGGCTATCCCGGCACCCCCTCCATAGACAGCATTGAGGGCCGGGTTGTGCATTCGTCCGTAGAGAGAACAGGAAGCTTTTTCTGCAGTAATGAGCTTATTAATAAGATACACTCAAATTATATATGGACTCAGGTAAGCAACCTGCACAGCGTACCGACCGACTGCTGCCAGAGGGATGAAAGAATGGGATGGGTGGGCGACGCCCAGTTGTCCGCTGAGGCAGCCATATATAATTTTGATATGGCGAGCTTCTATAGCAAATTTCATGCCGATATCCGCGAGTCCCAACTGGAGAGCGGAAGCGTTGCCGGGGTGTCGCCCGCCTACTGGAGCTGCTATCCCGCCGACCCCACTTATGCAACAGCCTGTGTTGAATTTCCCTGGCTGGTAAGCAGGTATTACGACGATCAGAGGATACTCCAGGAAAGCCTTGAATCCATGGCAAAATGGGTGGATTACCTGGGCAGCCAGGAGGATGAGGATGGCATTGTATCATTCGGATTGTTCGGGGACTGGTGCCCTCCAATGCATGCAAATCCAGTGGACACCCCCTTTGAAATTACCTCCACATGGTATTACAGCCACGATGCGCTGGTAGTATCCGAAATGGCCCGCCGTTTAGGGGAAACCGAAATCGCGGAAAAATATTTCAGAATACACCAAAAGGCAAAAGATGCTTTTAACAAGCGGTTTTTAAAAGGCGACCGCTATTCCGCTTCCAAATTCTCCGATGAGGAGCTGGCTGAGAAAATAAAATTGTGGCTGAATGTTCTGCCCCAGGAACAGCGCCCCGCCGTTATGAAGAGATATGCCACACTTTATTCCTCCAGCAGCCAGACTGCCAACCTGCTGCCTCTGTACCTGCAAATGGTTCCCGAAGCCAGCGAAAAGGAAGTTCTCGCCACACTGATACAGGATCTGGAGGTAACTCGTGCATGGCATATAAATACCGGCGTTGTGGGACTGAAATTTATATTTGACGTGCTTGTTAAATATGGGTATGAGAACCTGGCATATAAGCTTATTAACCAGACAACCTTCCCCTCCTTCGGATATCAGATTTTGAAGGAAGACGCCACTACGCTTTGGGAACGCTGGGAATTTTTAAGCAACGACAGGTGCTTTAACTCCCACAGCCATCCCTTTGCGGGCAGCGTCGATGTTTACTTCTATAAAATTCTTGCCGGAATAGGCCTTGATGAAGCCGCTCCCGGTTTCAAAAATATAGTGCTGAAGCCTGTGATATCCGGTGATCTGGAATATGCATCGGCATCGGTTGGCACTGTCAGGGGAGTTGTTTCCTCCAACTGGAAAAGGACAGAAAAGGAGCTGACCTATAAAATAGAAGTTCCGGGAAATACAAGCGCGACTGTAAGTATTCCCAAAAACGGCTGGACCTCTGTCGTGATAAGCGAAAGCGGAAGCACACTGTGGGATGGGCAGGCAGCACAAGCTGTTGAGGGATTGACGGGCGGAACTGAGGATGACAAATATATAACCTTTACCGCACATGCAGGAGTATACAGCTTCACCGTCGTTGAAAAGCAATAGAGGTAAAACCTGTTAAGGAGATGAATATTAAAAATGATTTTAAAAAACAAGGTGGCCATAGTTACCGGAGCAAACCGGGGATTGGGAAAGTCAATTTCAATAAAGCTCGCTTCTGAAGGAGCCTGTGTTATTCTAGCAGGGAGAAACGAGCCGGCCCTTCGGACGGTAAAGGCTGAAATCGAAAGCAACGGCGGCAAGGCTGATATTGCGGTTATAGATATCACTGATTTTGACAATATACAAAGCGCCGTAGAAAGCATTTTGCAAAAGCACAAAACTATTGACATCCTGGTAAATAACGCGGGCATTTCCAAGGAAATGCCATTGATTGACATGCCGGTAGAGGTATGGGATGAAATAATAAATATCAATCTGAGATCGGTTATGCTGTTCACTAAAGCAGTTCTCCCGGTTATGACAGCCAACAAAAGAGGAAATATTGTAAATATTTCCTCTGCCGCAGCCCTTCGCGGCCTTCCGGGAAGCTCCGCCTATGCGGCATCGAAGGCGGGAGTCGTCTGCCTGTCACAGGCATTGGGAGATGAGCTCAGGCCCTGCGGCATACGCGTTAACGCGATATGCCCCGGCCCGGTTGACACCGAGCTCTTTCAGAAGTCGGCCAAAAGAGAATTCATACTTCAGGCCGGAGGGGATGTTTTCGAACCTGAAACAGTTGCGAATGGCGTATTATATCTTGCTTCAGACCTGTCTAAGGGCATGAGCAGCCAGATATTGACTATAAGAGGTTTCAACCGGTGGTAAGACTCGTGAGAAATAAAATAGCGAAACAGGAGGCAGAAAAATGAGCAAAGGATCAAAATGTAAGCTGCACGGAGTTATTCCGGCAATAGTAACACCAATGAATCAGGAAGGAGATATTGACTATGCGCTGCTGGAAAAACAGACTGCATATTTATGCAACGCAGGCGTCCATGGAATATTTGTCTGCGGTGGTACCGGAGAAGGCGCGTACCTGACTATAGAAGAAAAAATTGAAATATTTAAAAAAATAAAGGAGGTTGCCGGTAAAAAAGCTTTTCTCTGTGCCGCACTGATTAACTCCAACACCAGAGCTACCTTAAATGAAATGAAGCTGTTTGAAGCAATGGCCCCGGACTACCTGGTGGCAACAGCTCCGTTCTATCATGCAATGACACAGAACGATCTGTACCAGCATTATAAAAGCATTGCAGAACAGGCATATGCGCCGGTTATAATCTACAACATTCCCTCAACGACGCATAATCCTGTTTCTCTTGAAACAATAGAGGCCTTGAGCAGCCTGGATAATTTTGCCGGCGTAAAGGATTCCTCGGGTAATTTTATCAGTTTCAGCCGTGGTCTTTTAGGCCCCCGCTCCGAGAAATTCGCCTGGATACAGGGAGAAGATTATCTTTGCGCGCCTACGCTTCTCACAGGCGGTGACGGTATGGTATCTGGCTTAAGCAACGCGGGAGTAGAGCCATATGTGGAAATGTACAGTGCATATGAAAATGGAGATTTTGAGACAATCAAGGCATGCCAGGCAAAAATCAACGAGCTGTATAAAATAGTACATTCCTGCGGAAACGGTAATGCGGCTATCAAGGCCGTAACAGAAATCAGAGGCACAGGCTCAAGATGGATGCGCCAGAAGAGTCAATCTCTCTCGGATCAGCAGGTTAAGGTAATAGCCGATATTGTGGAAAAATACGACCGGCTCTGATTCCTCTCCCGTATGGGAAGGCGAGAGTGTATGGCAGACCATGCAAAGCATAAGAATACTGCATAAGCATGCATAAAACGACTGTTATAGGAATTTTTATAAAACTTTTCAAACAGTATCTTCAATAATAAATCGGGATATAGTATACTATTTATATTATAGCGGCGATTTTATGGAGTGCGGCTTTAAGGCAGCCAAAAACTTTAGTATAGGTGGTAAATAATGAATACAGAAACCTCAAAAGTAAAATCTTTATCAAAGGCATTGAAGGTATTGGAGTGCTTTAATTCAAATACTCCCGAACTGGGAATAACTCAGATTAGCAAGATGCTTAACTTAAATAAAAGTAATGTTTTCAACATTATAACAACATTTGAGCAGGACGGCTATCTTGAAAAGGACGAGAATACCGGTAAATATCATCTGGGGCTGAAGCTGCTGGAATTTTCATTTGTTATAAACGAGCATATAGGATATCAGAGACTGCTCTATGATATTATGAAGGATGTATCCAAAAAGCTGAATGCCATCACCTACTTTGCCATTTTAAAGAATGATATGGTGTTTTATCTTTGCAATTCATATCCCCCGGCGGAGCTGTATAGTTATCCATTCCGTACTATTATAGGAGAAAAGGCTCCGTTATACTGTACTTCGCTTGGAAAAGCCATGCTTGCATTTTTGCCTCAGGAGGACATAGAAAGATATATATGCACTTTTGAAAAAATTAAATATACAGAAAATACGCTGACAGATGAGGCAGAGCTTCGCAATGAAATCGTACTGACAAGAAGCCGCGGCTACAGCCTTGACAACGAGGAGCATGAGTACGGCATCAAATGCATCGGTGTTCCTGTGTTCTCGGCCAACGGCGCCTTAAAGGGAGCTTTCAGTGCATCCTCCTCAACCTTTTCCTTCAGCGAGGAAAATATGGAATATTACTCCAACATTATGAAGGAAGCTGCTTTCCATATGCATGAACGTTTTTGAGCGTTTTCCAGCCGGATATGGAAGAAATGAGGATTTTTATGAAGAAAAAAGTACTGGTTACAGCGACAAACTATTCCCTGCTCTGCTCCGAGGCAAAAGCACTTCTGGAGCAGGAGGGCTTTGAAGTAATTGAAAATACATTTAGCAGGCCTTTTACCTTTGAAGAGCTTAAGGAGAGAGTGTCCGATATCTGCGGAGTTGTTGCGGGGGTAGACACCTGGAATGAGAATGTCTTTAAGCTGGCCCCCGGACTTAAGGCAATAGGCCGCTTCGGAATAGGCGTGGACAACATCGATCTTGAGGCTGCAAAGAGATATGGAATAAAGGTAACCAATGCAAGGGGCATAAACAGTGATTCGGTTGCTGAATGCACAGTCGGCCTTATTCTGTCTGTTTTAAGGAACATCGTTAATCTGGACGGCTCAACCCGCCTGGGAAAATGGGAAAGATACGTGGGAAATACCATCAGAGGAAAGAAAATAGGCCTCGTCGGGTTCGGAGCCATTGCCCGGTATACCGCCCGGCTTCTTTCTGCCTTTGACACCGAGATATATGCATATGACATTTATCCCAATCATGAAGCGGCAAAAAAGCTGGGTGTCACCATTACGGATCTTGATACTATCATAAAGCAAAGTGATATTATTACACTGCATGTTCCCTGTACTCCGGAAACAACAAAGCTGTTTGGCAGCAGAGAATTCGGAATGATGAAGGACAGCGCAATCATTATAAATGTCGCAAGAGGTCCGGTAATTGATGAAAGCGCCCTTTATACCGCATTGAAGGAGAAAAAAATTGCGGGAGCCGGAGTTGATGTCTATGAGGTAGAGCCTGCTGCAGAGAACAATCCCCTGTTTGAGCTTAAAAATATAGTATGCCTGCCCCACAGCGCAGCCGAAACCTACGAAACTTACAGAGCGGTGGGATTGGCAACAGCCAGGGCGGTAATAGATGTCATGAACGGAAGAGAACCGGATAACTGGCTTAACAGATAGGCAATACCTGTATTTGTTTTAATTATTGCGGCCTTAGAAGCAATCCATCCGAAACCCTGATTTATCAACGGACAGCAGTTAACAACCTTAAAAGAAGGGCGCTAGCTGCTGTTTTGCATTACTCAACTCTTATTTCCAGCTTATCAAATTTTATGGCCTCAACAAAGTGCTCCTCCCTGAAAAATGTCCTCCTATAGCTTACAAACTCAGAGGTATTGTTTTTAAGCCACATCGGCACCTGAACGTCCAGCTCCTTGCATACCGCTATAAGGCAGTGCTCAAGAGCATCGTTATACGGAATTGCCTCATTGTTTTCTACAACGGCTTCCTTAAGTATCTTTTTACCCTTTATAATCCTTCCATATAATCTCAAGGCCATTTCTCCCTTCTAAGGTGCGGGGACACTCCTATCCTTTGTGGAGGAACGCCCCCAGTGCTCTGCTGCCTGTAACTACATGCTTCCAATCTTAAGGAGCTTGTGCTCTATAGAGTCCACAAGCGCCTTCCAGCTCGCGTCTATAATGTCGGTAGAAACACCTATTGTCGTCCATACTTCCCTGCCGTCGGTGGACTCTACCAGTACCCTTACTTTTGCAGCCGTAGCGGAATTGGAGTCCAAAACCCTTACCTTGTAATCTGTCAGCTTCATTTCTCCAATTTGAGGGTAAAACCTTTCCAAAGCCTTTCGTACCGCTCTATCAAGAGCATTCACCGGCCCGTCTCCCTCTGCGGCGGTTATTTCATCCTGTCCGTCAACGTTTATTTTTATCATTGCAGAGGAATTAATGCCTCCAATCGAAGGCTCGTTTACGATAACCTTAAACTCCCTCAGCTCAAAAAACGGAGCGTATTTCCCGAGAACCTTTCTTATCACAAGCTCAAACGAGCTCTCTGCGCCTTCATACTGGTAACCCTCATGCTCCAATTCCTTAAGCCTTTCAAGTATCAGTCCGGTTTCCGGAGAATCCTTTGTAATATCGGGGTCTACCTGCCGAATGGTGCTTAACACCGCACTTCTTCCAGCCACCTCCGACATGAGGAAAATTCTTTTATTTCCCACAAGCTCAGGGTCAATATGCTCATATGTCCTGGGATTTTTACTTATGGCATCGGAATGCATCCCCGCCTTGTGGGCAAATGCATTTTTCCCTATATAGGGAGCCCTCTCGTCAACCATAACATTGGCAATCTCACTTATATATCTTGCAACGGATGTGATCGTCCCAACATTTCCCTCAGGTATGCAGCCATACCCCATTTTTATCTGAAGGTTGGGTATCAGCGTACACAGGTTTGCATTTCCGCATCTCTCACCCCATCCGTTTATTGTGCCCTGAACCTGACAGGCTCCTGCCTGAACAGCCATAATTGAGTTGGCCACAGCCATTCCGCTGTCGTTGTGGGAATGAATCCCTACAGGTATATTGAATTTTTCCACAACCTTTGACGTTATTTCAAAAATCTCAGCCGGAAGCGTTCCTCCCGTAGTTTCACACAGGCATATGCTGTCTGCTCCGGCATTATACGCGGCCTCAACAGTTTTCATGGCGTATACGGGATCAGCCCTGTAGCCCTCAAAAAAAAGCTCCGCGTCATAAACCACCTCTTTATTTTTTCCCTTAAAAAAGCGGATAGTCTCATAAATCATTTTAAGATTTTCATCGAGAGTTGTTTTAAGTACATCCTTAACATGAAAATCCCAGCTTTTTCCGAATATGGCTATAGCCTCAGTTTCCGCCTTAAGAAGAGAATTTACATTCGTATCCTCTTCCACGGCTATTCCTACTCTTCTTGTGCTTCCGAAAGCAATTACTTTGGAATTTTTAAACCTTATTTTCTTTATTCTTTCAAAGAACTCCAGATCCTTAGGGTTAGATCCGGGATTCCCCGCCTCTATATAATTCACGCCAAGAGCGTCAAGCTTCTCCACGATTTTCAGCTTATCCTCCACCGTAAAGGATATGCCCTGAGCCTGCGCCCCGTCTCTGAGAGTTGAATCATATATATATATCTTTTTCAATAACATCACCCCTTTTTTGCAGACCTTTAGGCTAAAGGGCTTTAAATATGCCTGATGCCGGCCTTTTCAGCTCCTCTTCCCCAAGCTCGCTTACAGCCCTGTTTATTGCATTTATATACGCCTTTACACTGGCCTCTATAACATCAGTGCTTACACCCTTACCGACAAAAATTTGTGCCTCCCTGGATACCCTGACTGTTACCTCTCCAAGAGCGTCCTTGCCCTCCGTAACTGCTTTGAGTCCGTAATCCTCCAACTCAAGGCTTATACCCGCGCATCTCTCAACAGCATTAAACGCAGCGTCAACAGGCCCGTCACCTGTTGCCGCCTCAGTCACTTTATTCCCATCTCTTATGAGACTTACCATTGCAGTGGAAACAACCTTATTTCCGCTGTTTATCTGAAAGCTGTCAAGCTCAAAAACCTCGGGTATTTTAGAAGCCTTCTCCTCAATCAGAGCTTCAATGTCTCTGTCCAATACCACCTTTTTCTTATCGGCAAGACTCTTAAACTTTTCAAAGGCCTTTTGTATTTCCTCGGAAGACATGCTGCAATATCCCATTTCCTTAAGCCTTTCCTCAAAAGCATGCCTTCCTGAGAGCTTCCCTAAAACCATTCTGTTCTGTGCAAGTCCTATGGACTCGGGAGTCATAATTTCATAGGTAGTTTTTTCAGCCAATACTCCATGCTGGTGTATTCCGGACTCATGAGCAAATGCATTTACTCCCACAATGGCCTTATTGGGCTGCACCGCAACGCCCGTAAGGCTGCTTACCAGCTTGCTGGTTCTGTAAATCTGGGTGGTATCTATTTTATGTGTTATATCATAAAAGTCCTTTCTGGTATTTACCCCCATTATAATTTCCTCCATGGAAGCATTTCCAGCCCTTTCTCCAAGACCGTTAACCGTGCACTCCAGCTGTACGGCTCCGTTCTCCATTGCCGCAAGGGTATTCGCCACCGCCAGGCCCAAATCGTTATGGCAGTGAACACTTATATCAACCTTATCAATATTGCTTACGTTATCCCTTATGCCCCTGATTAATGCTCCAAACTCGGCAGGCGTAGAATATCCTACAGTATCGGGTATGTTAACAACAGTAGCGCCGGCTTTTATTACCTCTTCAATAATTTTATATAAGAATTCGGGCTTTGTTCTGCTGGCATCCTCCGCCGAAAACTCAACGTCCTCACAATATTTTCCGGAGTATGCCACCATTGCTGCCGCCCTTTCCAGCACCTCCTGCTCCGACATTTTAAGCTTATATTTTAAATGTATATCCGAGGTAGCAATAAAGGTGTGAATTCTTGGTCTTTCAGCCTTGCACACGGCCTCCCAGGCTCTGTCTATATCCTTTTCAACCGCCCTGCAAAGGCTTGCTATGGCAGCACCCCTGATATTTTCCGAAACAGCCCTTACAGCTTCAAAATCTCCCGGTGAAGCAATGGCAAAGCCTGCCTCAATCACATCAACGCCCATCCTGACCAACTGTCTCGCAATCTCAAGCTTTTCCTGAATATTCAGATTCACTCCCGGGGTCTGCTCCCCGTCTCTTAAAGTAGTATCAAAAATTTTTAACATTTTCGGCATTTTAAGTCCTCCCAGTCAAAAGGGCCGTCTCTATATCTATATCCCTTTTATGCATTCAATCTCATATTCATAAATATCTTAAAATTACTATCGGCACAGGGACTAAGCCGTCAAGGCCGGGCCTAATCCCGTACCGAATTTATCTATATTATTTTTTCAGCCAGCTCATCATTTTTCTGAGCTCCGCTCCAACCTTTTCAACCTGATGCTCGGCTTCAACCCTTCTCATTGCAAGGAAGTTGGCTCTTCCTCCCGACCTGTTTTCAGTAATCCAGTTAGTTGCAAATTTACCCCTCTGGATTTCCTCAAGCACCTTCTTCATCTCTTTTCTTGTCTCATCGGTTATAATCCTTTTGCCTGTAACATAGTCACCGTATTCCGCCGTATCGCTGATTGAATACCTCATGTACGCATATCCGCCCTGGTTTATAAGGTCAACTATGAGCTTCATCTCATGCACACACTCAAAGTATGCTATTTCAGGCTGATATCCTGCGTTTACAAGTATCTCAAAGCCTGCCTTCATCAGCTCGGTAACTCCTCCGCAAAGCACAGCCTGCTCACCGAACAAATCCGTTTCAGTCTCCTCCCTGAAGGTTGTCTCAAGTATTCCCGCCCTTCCGGCTCCAATTCCGGCCGCATAGGCAAGAGCATACTCCTTTGCCTTTCCTGAAGCATCCTGATGTACCGCAATCAATGCAGGAACTCCCTTTCCTTGGTTATACTGCGTTCTTACCGTATGCCCCGGTCCTTTGGGTGCAACCATTATAACATCAGCATAACCCGGAGGTACTATCTGATTGAAGTTTATGTTAAAGCCATGTGCAAACATAAGTACATCACCCTCTTTGAGGTTGGGCTCTATGCTCTGCCTGTATATATCCGCCTGTACCTCATCCGGAACAAGAATCATAATTATATCCGCCGCTTTAGCCGCCTCAGCCGTACTAAGAACCTTGAGCCCGTCTGCCTCAGCCTGCTGCCTTCTCTTAGAGGTTTCCTTCAAGCCCACAACGACATTTATCCCGCTGTCGTTCAGGTTCTGTGCATGAGCATGCCCCTGACTTCCATATCCTATAACCGCCACGGTTTTTCCCTTTAACAGTCCCAAGCTACAGTCACTGTCATAATACATTTTTGCCACTGCATATCACTCCTCATCATTTTTCATTTACATTTATATACTTATTGCCTCTTTCGATGGCAATTGTACCCGTCCTGACAATCTCCTTAATACCGAACTGCTTGAGCATATCTTCCAATGCCGCTACCTTGTTGCTCCCTCCGGAAATCTCAATAGTCAGGGTATTTTTCGATACGTCAACTATATTCGCCCTGAATATCCCTACTATCTGTATAATTTCCGCTCTCGTAGCCGCACTGGCGCTTACCTTAATCAGTGCCAGCTCTCTGCTGACCGAGTCAAGCTTGTCAAGCTGCTTTATTTTGATTACGTCTATCAGCTTGTTAAGCTGCTTGCTGACCTGCTCAACTACATATTCATCCCCGTCAACAACAATGGTTATTCTGGATATATCGGGATTTTCAGTTACCCCCACCGCAAGGCTGTCAATGTTAAACCCTCTTCTGCTAAACAAGCCTGCCACTCTGGATAGCACTCCCGCATGATTTTCAACCAAAACCGATAAAGTATGCTTGGGCATTAGTCCCCCTCCAATTCCGTAATTATAATTAGCATTAAATATTTTTGATAGCCTTTAAGCTCCTTTATAAAGTAGACTCCTCCGGGTCAACGATACATTCAAGCAAATACGCGTCGTCACTCTCAAGAAGCCTATTTAAAGCATCTTCCGCCTCATAGTTGGATGCAATGCGCTCACCCTTAAACCCGTATGCCTCAACCAGCTTGACAAAGTCCGGGTTTTCTTCAAGAAACACCTGTGAATACCGCCCGCAATACCTGAGCTTCTGAAGCTCTCTAACCATCCCAAGCCTTGAGTTGTTAAATATGATTATTTTAACCCCAAGCTTGTTTTGCTTTATGGTTCCAAGCTCCTGAACAGACATCTGGAAGCTCCCGTCTCCTGCTATTACTATAACCCTTGCATCAGGCCTTCCTACTTTTGCCCCTACTCCCGCGGGAAGCCCATAGCCCATAGTGCCAAGCCCCCCCGAGGTTATAAACCCTCTGGGCTTCTTCACCTGAAAATAATTTGCGGCCCAAATCTGATTTTGACCAACCTCCGTGGTAACAATATCATCCTCCCCAACAAGCTCCGACAGAAGCGACAGCACATATTGCGGTTTTACATGGCTGTAATCGCCACAGCTCCTGTTCCTCAAAGGATGTGCATTTTTTACTTCGTTTATGT
Source organism: Bacillota bacterium (assembly GCA_023390115.1). GTDB lineage: Bacteria > Bacillota > Clostridia > Acetivibrionales > DSM-27016 > Anaerobacterium. Next base: position 318,240 of record JAEWDM010000040.1, on the reverse strand, counting down.
CCCGCACCCATTTGCTTGTGTCTCCGGGCTCTGCAATTTGCAGCAGCTCCTCCAGTATAAGCTTTACATCACCCACAACAGGAATTGTAACGTCTATATTTTTGCCTATTTCCGCAGGATCTATGTCAATATGCACAATCTGAGCCTTTTCCGCCACCTTATCCGCTGTCGCCATAGCCCTGTCCCCTACCCTTGCGCCCATAATTATAACAAGGTCGGCATTATGTATGGCATAGTTCGCGGCAAAAACCCCATGAGATCCAAGCATACCAATATTCAGCTCATGCCCTGATGGAATTACGCCTATTCCCATCAAGGTGGTAGTGACAGGTATTTGACAGCTTTCAACAAGCTTCTTAAGCTCCCCGGAGGCATCTGCATATATAACTCCTCCGCCTGCACATATTACGGGAGCTTTTGCTTTTTTTACGGCATCGGCTATTTTTTTAATCTGCATCATATGGCCTTTATACGTTGGCTTGTATCCCTTTATGTCCACTGTATCGGGATACTTAAAATCAATTTCTCTTACCTGCACGTCAATAGGAACATCAACCAGCACAGGCCCGGGCCTTCCCGTTGAAGCTATATGGAAAGCCTCTTTTATAACTCTTGGCAGCTCATTCGTGTCCTTAACAAGATAGCTGTGCTTGCAAAAAGGGGCCGCCGCTCCCGTAATATCTACCTCCTGAAACACATCTCTTCCTATCAGCTCTGAAGACACCTGTCCTGTTATCGCAACCATAGGTATGGAATCCATATATGCAGTTGCTATTCCCGTTATAAGGTTTGTAGCTCCCGGTCCGGACGTGGCAACACACACACCCGTCTTTCCCGTAACCCTGGCATAACCGCTTGAGGCATGAGCCGCTCCCTGTTCATGCCTTGTAAGAATATGCCTTATGCCTGAATCAAGAAGAGCATCGTAAAAAGGGCATATAGCGGCACCGGGATACCCGAACACCACCTCGACACCTTCCATTTCCAGTGACTTTACCATAACTTTCGAACCAGTTAATATCATACCTACCATCCTTTATAATAAAAAAAACCTCATTCCTGCAGCAAACTGACGCAGGGACGAGGAGCTTTACATTCCACGTGGTACCACCCTATTTAAGCATACCGTCACCAGTACACCCTCAATAAGTATAATAAAGACCCCATGTGCTTAAGACAAGCATCTTTATTAATTACTTGAAACTGTAACGCAGTTCAACGTCATTGTCTACTTAAACAGAGGCACTAAGCCCTTTAACGCTTCGACAATGAAGCTCAGGATCGAGTTATTCATACACCTATTGTACCGGTTTACACCACCCACCGGCTCTCTTATACAATTATGTGCATCTTTATTCCTTCATAGCCTTTGACTATAGTCAACAAACCTACAGATCGTTATCCATGATAGATTAACCAAAGTATAATTGTATAATATTTTACCAGTGCCGTGAACTCATGTCAACACGTTTTTTATTCTTAACCACACGTTTTTTACGCTTTCTGATGATCACGTTATGTAATTATAAAAAAACCTTATTATCGGTCTTGCCCTCTATTTTGCCTATTCCGTACCCGTAGCAGAAGGACTGGTGCATACCTGTAACTATCAGGGCCATGAGATAATCCCTTTCTTCTCTGTCCAATCCGTGATCCATAGTCCTCATAAAATTTTTAGTCTTTTCGATTGCTATCAGCTTAATGGCCTCCCTTGTCCCTGCGAGATCACTCTCCAGCTTTTGCTGCCCCTGCTTCAGGTATTCCCTTATCGTTTTTTCGAAAGCACTTTGTTTTTCATTTTTCCGCATTTCCTCCATACGCCCCTCCATAAGCATAATTACTGATGTCAAAAGCTTTTCCATAATTTCTTAATATATAACATTACCCGCAATAAATCCGGCTTAAAATCAGAAGGTGCCTCTTATTGCGGGTAATGAAGGTCCGGAGCTTATCTGGTTACTCTCTGCTCTCCATCCTTTTGGGCCAGCTTTATAGGGGTCGTTACAAATTCCTGAGTTCCCTCTATCATATGAGTTACATTTATAGAATCTCCCGGCCTTTTGGAATACAGGTACGTCCTAAGCTGAATCATTGTATTTATTTCATTTCCGTCCACCTCGGATATTATACACCCTACCCTTATTCCGCCTGAATATGCAGGCCCCGCCTTATCCACATTAGCTACATAAATGCCGTTGTCCAGACTGATTGCATCATTTAAGTACGGTATTACCTCCTTGTCATATGCAAATATGCCCAGATAGGGTTCATCAAATTTACCTTCCTCAGTAAGACGCTTTATTATCGGCACCGCCACATTTATCGGCACTGCAAAGCCTATTCCTTCGGCGCTTGTCACTTTAACGGTGTTAATGCCTATAACATTTCCCTTTGCGTTCAAAAGAGGTCCCCCGCTGTTTCCCGGATTAATGCTGGCGTCTGTCTGTATAAGATCCTCCATATAATTGCTGCCCTGCTCGGTATCAATCTTTATCGTCCTGTTTAAGGCACTTATTATTCCCGATGTAACTGTTCTTTGAAATTGAAGCCCCAGAGGATTTCCTATTGCTATCGCCGGCTCCCCTACCTGAAGAGAATTGGCATCCCCAAGAGGAATAGTATCAAGGTTGCTTGCACTCACTTTTACAACAGCGAGATCCAGAACAGGATCGGACCATACAGTCATTCCCTCTACGTTGCTTCCGTCAAACAGAGAAACCACTATTCTCTTGTTTTTTCCTCCCGCAACATGATGATTTGTAAGAATATAGCCGTCCGGGCTTACAATCACCCCCGAGCCCACGCCCCAGCTTTCAGATGTCTCGCTGTCAAAAAGAGACTGGCTGTCCACCTTAAGCACCGAAATTCCAACTACACCCGGAGTGGCAGTTCTCGCCACATCCGCTGCCGAGGCTGCCGGAGATATATTTGTTTCCGCCACTATCTGCTGAGGCTGGGGTTCATCCGTCCGGCTCTCTGCAGACGGTAGCTGTGTATTAGGCTGTTCGCCCGAAATATATCCCGAAACCATAAAAAGCAGAAGAGCCCCTACTCCCACAGAAGTGGCAAGAGCCGTAAGAAATGTTTTAAAAAAGCCGTGCTTCCCTTTTTCTTCGAACATTTTATCATCCTTTTCAATTTAGTTTAGCCTGCAATATATGTTGTATATTATTTCAATTAATAATAAAAACAATACGGCCGCTAAAACAAAAAAGGGGATATCTGTGCTTAATAGGCATATAAATGCCACTCCCGCAATTAATCTTTATCTGACAGTTAATTTTATCCCCGTCAGATATAATCCCAAGAGTGGCACTATATTTTATTGACAATCCCGCTTATATCACAAACCTCTCGGCACTGCTCTGCAAAGAGGATGCCAATCTTGCCAGGTCTTCTGCCGAAAGTGCTATCTGGTTAGCTATGGAGGCTTGCTCCTCAGTGGATGCGGCCACTTCCTCCGTGCCTGCCGCAGTCTCCTCCGCCACGCTTGCAATGCTGGTAATGTTATCCCCGGCCTCTTTTGCATTTTGGCTTAAGCTTTCTGAGGCACCGGCAACAAATTTAACCTTCTCTGCTATTAAATTAACTGACTTTAATATATCCTTAAAGGATTTAACCGTGTCCAGCAGGGCCCTGCCCTGTTCCCCGGACATTTCCTCCGACTTCCCTATTTGGGAGACGGCCAGCTCTACACCTGACTGCACCTGCTTTATAATATCATCTATCTTTTTTACGGATATAGCAGATTGCTCTGCAAGCTGCCTTATCTCATCGGCAACTACGGCAAAGCCCTTGCCCGCCTCACCCGCTCTTGCGGCCTCTATCGCAGCATTTAAAGCCAGCAAATTAGTCTGACCTGCAATACCCCTTATAACCTCCAATATTTCACCTATTTCACGCGATCTCCGGGAAAGCTCCTTCATAGCAGAAGCAACATTTGCGGATACCTCTGTATTCTCATGCATTTTTGTTTCCTGAAGCCTCACTGATTTTTCACCCTCGTTAACGGCATACAGTGCTTTGTCGGCCACCTGTTCCGCATCCTCCATGTCCTGTACAATTTTGTCCAATCCATAAACAATTTCCTGTATACCGGAGCTCCCCTTTTCAATTGACAGCGCCTGCTCGGAAGCACCCTTTGCAATTTCCCCCACAGCCGTTGCCACCTGCTCCGACACCTTGCTCACTTCCTCAGACGAGGCAAGCATTTGCTGAGAGGATGACGCAACCTCCATGCTCATTTGCTTAATTTTGTCTATCAGCCCGCTGATGTCGTCAGCCATCGAATTGAGGTTATCCCCTATAGCTCCTATCTCATCCCGGGCCTTTAAGCTGACTCTCCTCTTGAAATTCCCCTTTGAGATCTCTTTAAGGGCGGAAAGTATATAATTTACATTTTTAACTATCCTATTTGCAAAAATTATAAGAATTATTGCTCCTATTACCTCAGCTATTAAAGTAAATACCCCGATAGTAAAATCTATATCGCTTATTCTTTTATTTATATCGCTCTTTTTTACGGCTACGCTCCAAACCCCTATTACTTCTCCGCCGCTATTCTTTAAAGGAACATATTTGCACTCGTGAAGCTCTCCTATAACATCGGCCTCTCCCACAAAATCCCGGCCCTCTTCCAGAACGGCCTGAGCCACCTCCGGTGACAGCTTCGAGTCTAATGCCCGGCTTCCATCCTCTTCAAGCACATTGGTCGCAACCCTTATATCTCCCATGAATATGGAAGAAGCCGAATCAGTCTTATTTTTCATTTCATCTACAATAAATGTATCCCCGACGACAAGATTTTCACCCTTATAAAGCTTGCCGTCCTTAATTTGCCAATTCCCTTTATAAGTCTGATCCATAAGGGACATTCCCAGCAGTAAATTCCCATCAAGCCTTTCCATAATATCCAGATTCGCCATTCTCGAAACCTGCATATGTACCGTAAAAAAAATTATGCTTCCGAATGCAAGCATCACCGAAAGAAAAAGTAAAAGCAGCTTTGCACGTAGTTTTAATTTCATTAGAATATTCCTCCATAAGCTTTATTTTTAGAATAAAAAGGCCAGATTTAAAAATTTCGTCTAATTTGCCCGAATCTTGTCATGTATTTTCAAATAGATTATATATTTTAGATAAATTTTGAGCAATAGGAAAGCATCAAATATAACATATGTAATATTTTACATCTAAATGGTACAAATTTAACAGCCTTTCTGTTTTGTTTCAGACCTGCGAATTGCTTTTAAACAGCCTAAAGCAATTGCTTACTTCAAGGGATCGTTTGACTTTATTATCTTTTTAACACACTTTTCGAGCTTTGGCCTTGGAAGCATCAGTTGATGCTGGCAGCCTATGCATTTTATCCTGAAATCTGCGCCTGTCCTCATTATTTCCCATTGCTTGCTTCCACATGGATGCTCTTTTTTTAATTCTACGACATCTCCTATAAAGAATTTTTCAGCCATCAAAACTACCCCCATCCGTAAACTTTTTCATTTCACTTTCACTTACTACTATTCTATTCCTATCAAAAAACTTAATATCAGCCCTGTCAAACTCCTCCTTTACCAGTATCCGTATCCTTCTTTCAACTCCCCATTGTTCATTAGCCAATGTTTTAGCCATTATCCTTAAGGTCATTCCCTCTCTGTCGAGGGTTGTTATTCCTATAACCTTAGCCAAATCTGTAATTACCTCACCAAACTCTTCATTCACGGCCTTGCATACTTTATTCGCCGCCTCCACTGTTTTTTGCATATCCGCATTATACGAAACAGGTATATCGACAATAACCGCTTTATTCCCCCGTGTATGGTTTGTAACCCTGCTTATTTCTCCGTTGGGAATTATGTGCAGATCTCCGTTGAAATTTCTCAGCCGTGTTACCCTAAGCCCCAAATCCTCCACAGTGCCCGTCATTTCCCCAATGGTTACAAGGTCATCCACAGAATACTGATCCTCCAGAACAATAAAAAATCCCGAAATAACATCCTTTATGAGGCTCTGCGCTCCCAGCCCCACCGCTATACCGCCCACGCCTGCCGCTGCCAGAATAGACTTAAGCCCCAGCACATCTGATAAAATAATGATACCTGCTACTAAATATATAGTATACTTAAATACACTCACAGACAAAGATGAAATGGTGTTTATTTTTTTGCTGTATATTCCGTATTTAAAAAAGCTCTGCTTATGGAATATCTTTCTGATAATAATACTCCCCAATTTAATAATTATAAAAGAAATCAGAACTATTCCCGCTATTTTCATAACAGCCTGCATAGGTACAGGCAGGTTTGACATAGCCTTGTTAAGCTTATCCAATATATCCTTTAATAGCATTTCCGCCCTCCGCCAATATAAATTTTTAAGCATATAAGCATGCCGGCTCTTTATTTTACCCGCATCCTTGCGCACGCCCCGACAAATTCCCTGAAAAGGTTGATAAACACCCCTTGCGTCTGCCACATCAGTTCAGGATGCCACTGTACTCCTAATATAAAGCCTTTACCCGCGCTTTCAATAGATTCTATTATGCCGTCTGCCGCAGCCGAGGTTACCTCAAGGCCGGGAGCAACATCCTTGACTGCCTGGTGATGAAAGCTGTTGACCCTGGCAGTTGTTCCTTCCAGGCACTTGCATACAATTGAACCCTTCTCAATAAAAATTTCATGCGTTGCATACCATTTAGGGGCCTCCTGAGAATGCTTAAGCAAAGGCTTATCTTTTATCTGACAGTATATGTCCTGATACAGGGTCCCTCCCATAGCCGCATTTATAAGCTGAATGCCCCTGCATATCCCAAGCACAGGCTTACCCAGCAGTACAGCCCTTTTTGCCATATATACCTCAGAAAAGTCCCTGTAGGGAGATATCTCGCCGTTAAACGGATAATTGCCTTCCTTATAGTAAAATGCGTCTATATCCGGGCCTCCTGAGAAAAGAAGCCCGTCGCATTTCTCCACGATTTCATCCAACAGGCCATGCTCCTGAACCGGAGGAATTATCAGAGGCACACCTCCTGCCTTATTTATTCCCTCAGAATATCCATCTTTCAAGTAAAGCATATTTTTGCCGCAGTCATACCCTGCGGTTATTCCTATTAAAGGCTTGAAATTTGTCATGTATTATTTTACCCCCAATAAAACAAAAAGTAACACTACAATAATAATATTATTATAACGTCACTTTACAATATGTTGCTTATCCATCTAATGCTATAACATGTCTTTTATCCGCCGTGTATATGCCTGTAATGCTGTAACTACAAGTCATACGCAAGTATAATAGCTTTTGCTATCTCCTTCATGGCAATTCCCTTATCCATGCTCTGCCTCTGAATTCTCTTGAAGGCTTCCTCCTCGGACAGGCCTAAATTTCTCATCAAAAGCCCCTTGGCCTTTTCCACCTCTTTCCTTGTATCAAGACTGGCCTTCAGCTCCTCTATTTCCTTTTCCAATTCTCTTATTTTTCTCTTATTTTTAAGCATTAATTCTATCGTATTAATTAAGCTCGGCTTGTTTATCGGCTTTGTCATATATATGAAGTTGGTTTCAGGTCTGGCCTCACTTACCAGACTCTCCTGTGCGGCCGTAATCAAAAGAATAACCTCACATATTTTATCGTCTATTGCAACCTTCGACACATCGTATCCGTTCATGGAAGCAAGATTATAGTCCAATATGACCATATCCGGCTTTAAGGCCCTTATTTTTCTCAAACAGTCATGCCCGTCCTTCGCTTGCTCAATAACGGAGTACCCGTTCTCAACCAAAGTGTTCTTCAACTTATTAATTGATGTGTCGTTGCTCATGGCTAACAAAATTCTCGACGGCTCCATGTCAACACCCCAATGCCATTATATTTATAATACCTGTCATATTTCTTTCCCCACACTCCAGGTTAACCAGTGCCCTGTAACAGAATTCTCAAGCAAGCAGGGCACTTAAGCTTTATATCCAAAAAGACAGCCGAACCACAGGGTCCGGCCGCCTCATTGCTGCACTCGTGCCAAAAGTCAATTTTTTAATAGTTTAAAAATTCTTTAAAATGCGATACTCATATATCAGTATTTGGTAAGATACTGTTCAATCTCCCACTTACTCACTTTGGCCTTATACTCATCCCATTCTTCCCTCTTAGCTTCAATATACTTCTCAAAAATATGAGCTCCGAGCACATCCTTTACAAAGCTGCTCTTCTCAAGCTCTTCTATAGCTTCATCAAGATTTTTCGGAAGCGCGCTTATGCCCTCCTCTCTTCTCTGCTCAGGAGTCATATTGAATATGTTTTTGTCGGTAGAAGCGGGGGGCTGTATTTTGTCCCGTATTCCGTCCAGGCCTGCCATTAAAATAGCGGAAATCGCTAAGTAAGGATTACATGCAGGATCGGGACATCTCAGCTCAAGCCTTGTCGAAGCCCCTCTGGCTGCCGGAACCCTTATAAGAGGACTTCTGTTTCTTGCCGACCAGGCTATATATACAGGAGCCTCATAGCCGGGCACCAATCTCTTATATGAGTTGACTATGGGGTTGGTTATAGCCGCTATGGATCTCATATTCTTCATTATCCCGCCTATAAACCAATAAGCATCCTGACTGAGCTGGAGCGGATCCTTCTCATTATAAAATATATTATTACCGTCTTTAAACAATGAGGTATTTATATGCATGCCCGAACCGTTTATGCCGAAAATGGGCTTTGGCATAAAGGTTGCATGCAGCCCGTGCCTTTGAGCTATGGTCTTTACAACCAGCTTAAAGGTCAGTATAGCATCCGCTGTACTCAGCGCATCCCCATATTTGAAATCAATTTCATGCTGGCCCGGCGCAACCTCGTGATGAGACGCCTCTATCTCAAAGCCCATCTCCTCAAGAGCCATGCACATATCTCTTCTGGCATTTTCTCCGAGATCTACGGGGCCGAGATCAAAATAACCTCCGTTATCATGCGTGACCGTGGTAGGGTTGCCCTCATTATCTGTAAGGAACAGAAAAAACTCACATTCCGGACCTACGTTAAATGTATCGTAACCCATTTCAGTAGCCCTCTGCAATGCCCTCTTAAGAGTGTATCTGGGATCCCCCAAAAAAGGTGTTCCGTCAGGATTGTATACATCGCAGATCAGTCTTGCGACCTTCCCTGTCTGAGGCCTCCAGGGAAATATTGCAAAGGTATTGGTATCAGGCCTTAAATACATATCTGATTCTTCAATTCTTACAAACCCTTCTATGGATGAACCGTCAAACATGCATTTGTTATCAAGAGCTTTTTCCAGTTGCTCTACGGTAATGGCAACATTTTTAAGAATTCCGAATATATCCGTAAACTGAAGTCTGATAAACTTTACATCCTGCTCCTTTACTATCCTTAAAATATCTTCCTTTGAGTATCTTGGCATATTAAACACTCCCTTATTAAAATTTGCAATTTATTGTCATCTTGGCCCGCACAAATTGTATTAAAAAGAATTCTCTAAGTCAGCACGAATAATTCTTGTTTTAAAGACATCCTTGCCCTATATATCATAAAGTATATATTAACTTGTAAATATACGTCAATATTATAACACAATAAATTTTGCAGGCTTAATATAAATTATATGTAGCAAACATTTATTTAAAACACCTATCATATTTTATTCTAAAGTTCCGATATATATTATAGATACAAAATCCGACTTTATTATGAACTTTTTTACATAAAACCTTTTATTTATTGAAAATTTGGAGGTATCCTGATGTTAAGCATAGGAACCGCAGTAATGTTTTCCAACAGGAAGGCAACAGTTCTCCTTTGCAGGGAGGAAGATGCCTTAATATTTATAGATCAGCATAACATAAAGTGGGTCGACATAGTTCTCCTAGAGCCCATTTTAAACGGCTCCGTAAAGGTATAGCAGCAAAAGGCGGCTGCATACCTGGTTTAAAAGTACACAGCCGGCCCTTTTAAGCTTTTTCAAACATTTCCTTGCCAACTCCGCAAACAGGACATACCCAATCCTCCGGTATATCCTCGAAAGCAGTGCCGGGATTAATACCGCTGTCCGGATCTCCCACCTCGGGATCATAAACATATCCACATGCCGTACAAACATATTTGTCCATTAAAATCCAACCCCTTTTCCCACTATTTTTCAGCTTGCTCTAAAGTATATTACCCACTTGCTATAAGTATATAACAATTATATATAATATTCCAAGATTTTTTCCACTATTAAAATTCGTCTTTTTTTCTGCCATTCTTCATTATTATGGACAGCCCCAGTATTACCAGAACCGCTCCTATAACTATGTCTCTTATATGAAACCCCTTAAGCCATCCAAAAGTATAACGGTCAAAAAATATGACTGAAAGAACAGTAAGAATTCCTACAGGTATAAGAAGCCCCTTATTTCTTGTTCCGAACAGGTAGAGCTCAAAAAGTCCTATCGCGACAGCCAGTATAAAACCTGGCCACATTATACTCCAAATATTAAACAGCACCGAAATCTGGCAGGTAATTCCCGTAAAGAACAATATCCCTCCCGGGACGAGTATCCCTGCATCGGTGTTCTTTCCCGAAAAGTATATGGAATGAAATGCAAATCCGGGGAGCATCAGAAACATTGCGGGCCAGAACCTTGAAATCAAAAATCCCAAATCAAATATACTGAACTCAATTTTAATAAATCCTGTATTATTAAATAGAAAGAGAGCACCCAGAATTATAAAGATAACACCTATAACTATATTATTTCTTCTCATAAGAAATCCTCCCAAATTTATTTTCTATAAATATTATAAGCGTTTGATAATAAAAAGTCTGATTAATAATAAATTCAGGAGAAATTTTTTATTGTTTTGCCGCTTTACGCATCTGCCCGGCATAATATTGCTGTAACAGCCGGGTCGTTTTTCATTTTCCAGAGCACATACCTTATTCCTGTTGAAATTAAGTCGGCCATCTTCATTACTATGCTGAGCCGCGTGTTCTGCAGCACTAAAAAGTCCATAAAGCCTCCGAAATTTACAATTCCCGTGATATGAATATGTCCTACGGGAGCAAGATCCTTATTAACACCCGATCCCGGCTTAATAGGTCCCTGGCCCACTGTCACATATCCCACATGATCCATTCGTCCGAGGCACGCGTCGATAGCTACTATAAAAGGCCTTTCATGCTTTTGCTCTATCCCTCTCATAACCTGGTCTATGTTTTTTGCATGAACAGGATTTTCAAGAGTACCGCATATATATACATTTTTATGGCACAGGCTGCTTATTTTATATCCTATAAGAGGCCCCAGACTGTCTCCTGTGGATCTATCGGTACCTATGCATACAAATACTATGGAGCTGTAATCCTTTTTTATGTTATCGTGAATAAGGGAATACAATACATCTGTAAAATTTTTAAATGCCGTGCTGCTGTCAACGTTGATATAATTCTGTGCTTCAACTGTTTTCAGGAACATACCAGCTCTCCTTTTCCCGCGCCTTTGTTTTTCTTAAGCTTATTATTCCCTTGGAAAGATAAATTTATTACTTTTGCCAGGAGATTACCTCATACTTATATTGATATAAAATTTTTATTTTGATATTATTGATATATAAAGCGAAAGGTAGCTTACTATGATATATTGGGAAAAAGATGCTGACGTGGAAGAAAACAATGAGAACAGCACATTTATAGAGGATATAATCAACGGAATGTTTGATTGGGTAAGAGTTATAGACAGGCAGGACAACATAGTATACATAAATAACTCCATGGCTCAGGCCTTTCATCCCTCAATAAAAGGCAAAAAATGCTATGCGGCGTTGGGCCGCACCGAGCCTTGCGATAACTGCATATCGCGTCAGACCGTCTTTGAAGGGAATCCTCATGAGAAAGAGGAAATAATCAATGGCAGAGTCTTTTCTGTTATGTCCTCTCCTGTTAAAAACCGGAAAGGGCAGATTGTTTATGTTGTAGAGGTACTCAGAGATATAACTCAAATGAAGCAGCTTCAGAGCGAAATAATAGAGCAGAATCATAAGCTGCAGTCCAATCTCAGCATGGCCAAAAGGCTTCAGTGCAGCCTTCTTCCTAAGGGCCTGCCTGAAAACAAAATTGATTTTTCATTTGTATATAAGCCGTGTGAGGATCTGGGCGGGGATTTCCTGGATATTTTCAGCATAGACGAGGACAGAATAGGAATATATATTGCCGATGTATCGGGCCACGGAGTACCCGCATCAATGCTTACTGTATTCTTAAGATCTGCAATGAATAAAAAGCTGGTCTCTCCGGCTCAGGCACTCGAGCAGTTGTATACGGAATTTAACAACAGCCAGTTCGACCATGATTTATATATTACCGTATTCTATGCCGTCATTGACTTAAAACAGCAGAAATTAATTTTTTCAAATGCCGGGCATAATGTTTGTCCTGTGCTGTTTAATACCGGCAGGTTTGAAATCTTAAGGTCTTCCGGCATTCCTATAAGCAATTGGCTTAAAAAGCCGGGGTATTGCGACAGTGCCATGGATCTCATTCAAGGGGACAGGATCTTTTTTTATACAGATGGTATTGTTGAGCTGCGAAATTCAAGCGGCGAACAATATGGAGAGAAAAGGCTCCTTGACATTCTTCTGGAGGACAATACGGGGATCAGCAATTCTCTTAACAGGATAGTGGAAAGCGCGTGTGAGTTCGCAGATATTGGGGATACCCTGCAAATACCTGACGACATTACAATGGCTCTGCTGGAAATAAAGTAACCCTCTTCATAATTTTACTGAATATTAATTTTAATCCTGCTAAAAATATTGAGGTATACTGCTGAAAGTGCAATAGTCGATGAGAGGCAAGCTTTATAAATATGGAGATATTGATACAGTACGGAACAATAGCAGCATCCTTAATTGCACTATTCTTTGACCGGAAGGGTATAGCAAAATACATTCCCGCATGGATCTCCCAATTCTTATTTAAATACACGGATCCGTCCTTTTCATTTTACAGCATACACTGCAGGCAGGGTATGCCATAGCTGTTTTCCGCGCTGTCTAAGCACTTGTCATAAAATACTTAGAAAACAAAAGATAATAACCCGAACCATGAGAGCAGGCACTTGAAACCTCTCATTTTAAGCTATGGAAGATTGTTATTGTTTTTTGTTTATGCTAAAATAGTCCTTATATAAAAAGGATGCGATTATGTGGGAAAAAAATTTTCATCAACAAAACTAATATACAACGCACAAGCATTTTTAGATAGAAACTTCTCCGGAGAATCCATTGACTATCGCCAAATTATTGCAATTTTTTTGCCTATACTTTTGGACCAATCCTTTGTGCTCTGTCTCAATATGGTAAATGTTGCAATGATAAGTTCCTCGGGTGTAGCGGCAGTCAGTGCCGTCAACATAGTCGACTCGTTGAATATTTTCCTTATGAATGTATTTATAGCCGTATCGGTCGGGGGTACAATAGTCGTAGCTCAATATAAAGGAACCGGCAACGGCGCCATGGTGTCAAAGGCTGCTGCCAGCTCCGTGTCCTCGGTTTTTCTTCTTGCTCTGAGCATATCTTTAATTGTTATCGCTTTTCACCGGCCTGTTCTTTATATTCTGTTTCAGGGAGCGGAGGCCGATGTTCTCAGCAATGCCCGGATTTATTTAATAGGAAGCTGCACCTCTTACTGCGGTTTTGCCATAAGGGAGGCTGTATGCGGAGCTTTAAGGGGTGTAGGCGAAACTAAACTGTCGTTAGTTCTTTCACTAATTATGAATGTTTCCTATGTCGTTTTGAATATTATATTGATAAATGTTTTACATATGGGCATCGTAGGGATGGTAATATCCATGAACATATCAAGGTATCTGGGAGGAGCCTTTGCACTTGTGCTTATAGTAAAAATGAACGCCCCCCTGTATTTTAAAATAAAGGATACCCTTCACTTTGATCCGGCAATGCTTAAAAGGATATTTTTTATAGGTATTCCGTTTGCAGCCGAGCAGATGTTTTTCAACGGAGGAAAAATTTTAACCCAGATTTTCATCGTTAGCCTGGGGACTTATGCCATAGCCACCAATGCAATTTGTGTCTCAATTACAGGCATATCCCAAATTCCTGCCACCGCTCTTTCACTTGCCCTTGTCACGGTTGTGGGACAATGCATGGGTCAACGCAACATTAAGGATTCCAAGAAATTTATACGCTCCTTTGCGTGGCTGTCTTCTTTTTCCTTCTTAATTACAGGCCTTCTTATTATGTCAATGTTCAATGTACTTGTATCTCTATTTCATCCCCCCTCTGAAATAGTGCCGGATATTTTTAAAATCATGCTGATTACATCCATTGCCCAGATTCCGCTATGGGCGACCAGTTTTATTTATCCCTCCGCGCTCAGAGCCGCAGGGGATTCAAAATTCACTTCTATTGTGTCATTGCTGTCTATGTGGCTGTTTCGTATTGTTTTGGGCTACCTGCTGGGTATTGTACTAAGCTTCGGAATTATCGGCTTCTGGCTTGCTATGAATTGCGAGTGGGGAATAAGAGGAATTATCTTCTTTTTGCGCACCCGGGGTAAAAAATGGTACCAGCATCACCTAATCGACTAAAACTGGAACTTATTCATAATTTATAAGTCTAATAAAACGTATCACGCATGCTTGGAGGATACGCTCAGGGACTGGTAAATCCGGCCTATGGGTATCACTTTTACCAGCGTTTTTTTGGAGGTATTGATTATGAAAAAAAGGATTGCAGTATTTATTATGGCATTAACTGTTATGTTAAGCAGCTTATCCGCATTCGCAGCCGGTGAATTGGTTGTCTGCAAAAATTCTCCCGCATTCAGCGATATATCAGGACACTGGGCCCAATCGGCAATTGAAAGGTATGCGGATCCCGGTATTTTTGCGGGGGACGACGGAGAATTTCTGCCCGGCAAGGCAATAACAAGGCTTGAATTTGCCGTAATTCTCCATACCGCTCTCGATATTAAAATTAAATATTTCAAAGAGCCGGATATAAAGGAGTTTTTCGATGATGTAAGCAATGAGGATATTGGCTCCTCCCAGTTGTACGATCTTGCCGCGGCAGGCATTGTAGACCGGAAGAACAGCTTCGGCCCCAACGAGGTGCTTCCGAGAGATGAAATGGTGCACTATATTATTAATGCGCTCAAGGATATGGCCGGAGGGAATTATGCCCTAATCCAGATAATGCCGGAGCCCTTTGACGATGACAGCAAAATATCCCCGGAATATAAAAATGATATAACAGAGGCAATGATTCTAAAGCTGATATACGGACGGGGCAGGAATATGTTCCGCCCGGACGCCCCCGCAACTCGTGCTGAGGCGGCAATTATAGTGCAGAGACTGACGAATACCGCTGCAAGCCTTAAAACGACTGTAGATGTAGTGCCCTCAGCTCAAATATCAGATTCAGGGCTTACAATGAAGCTGTCAGTTACCAATCATTCAGGCAGGCCCGTTACTATAAATCACAGCTCAGGACAAAAATATGATTTCGCTCTTATGGACTCCGGCAGAAATGTAATTTACAGGTGGTCTGAAGATAAGGACTTTACTATGGCTCTTACAACCACTGTAATTGAAGAGGGAGAGACACTGGAATTCAGCGATTCTCTGGAAGGAGCCGTTTACTCGGAAATTAAAGACAGCATAAAATATATGACAGCTTATATTGCAGGACGCTCACAGGACTTTGAAATTAACGCGGAAGGCTATGAGCTTAGGATAAGACAGACTTCTTAGAATAAATTAGAATAAAGAAGTGCAGGGGATAGCTAAAACCGGTTACGCTATCCCTCCTTACGTTTTATCTAAGGCCTTGTCCTATTTCATGATGCTGGCAACTACAACAGCAACCGCTACAGCGGCAGCAAGATATATAAGCGCAAAAAGAAGTCCCTTTCCCACTCTATTCATCGTCTTTCCCCCTTTTTCGTTTTTAGACAAAAATAAAGGCGGAAAGCTCATATAAAGAGCTTCCCACCCCAGAAGCAAAATCTCTTGAAAACAGGCCTTGGGCCTGTCCAACCGAATTCAAACTATTTTTTTATATCCCAAGTATACCACTGTTTTCGCCTAATATCAAATTGGTCCAATCCCCCTGGCCTGTCATTATTTACTTAAGCTATATCCACCATTCCGAAGCCGCCGCTGTTTTTTTCTCCGGCCCCTACCTCCCACATGACCCGCATCAGCTCAGGACTGCCACTGGCCTCAAAAGGGCAGAGAAACCCTTTTATAAAGGAGTTTTTGAAGCCTATCAGCTTTCCTCTTCCGTATCTCTCCATATCCTTAGAATTATAAAATATCCGGAAATCTTTTTCCTCCACACTTTTGCCGTATATAAGCTCATATTTGCTGTATAAATTTTTTATTATATTCTCTCTGTATTTATCCTCTTCAAGCCTGCAGTCTCTTTGCCTGAGCTGTCCGTCAACCTCCTCTTTCGTCGTTGCCACCACCGGCGACAGGCATCTGAATCTCATGCTCCGCTTAAACTCAGGTGCCCTGATGGCTTCAGCCTGCCGTATCATAAGCTCTCCGGTGCTGATTCTTAGCACGTTATTGCAAAAGACCCCTTCCGCAAAATTTATCAGAAACTCATTTTTAAGAGAGCCTATATACAAATCGACATTGCCGGGGGCAATAAGCATTTGCCTGCCTTGCAGCTTGTAAAAATCCGGGTACAATGAGCTGAAGGTAAAAAGCTTGAATTTCTTGCTCCCCAGCTCGTAGCCCTTTTCGTGAAGCTGCCCGGCATATCGGGCATCGGCCCTTTGAAGCATGTTATATATGGCGGATGAAAGAGGGTACTGATAGTTTATGGGTATGACTACCGGCCTATTTGCCTCAAGGGTAAGCTTAATCCTCATAAAAGTCCTTTCATCTAAACTGCCGTTTATATCTTTAATGTATATACTTCCATATAATTCCCCAAAATCCTCCCCGATCAGCAAAATTTTTTATACGCACATGACCCTAATTCTACAATAGCACGATTATAACTATTCGATGCGATACGTTGAGTTTATGGGTGCTAAAGTTTCAATCCTATAATAGCACGATTATAACAGCAGTGTCTGCGCCTTTTAAGGGCATCGCCCTTTTGCTTATGCCTAAAATTTTACCATATATATGCTTCAAATGCAATAAAAAGTCGTTGAGCCTCCGCCGCCTTTTGGCAAGCTAAAAATCCACTTTATATTCTTAACCTTTCAGCCGGCATTTACAGCTCTGCCTGCACAATTCTGCCCAGCGCCCTGGATTTTTTCACATCTATTATTCTCTGATTTTCAGAGCCTTTAAACGCCAGCAAAGGATTCTTTCTGTCAAGCTCAAAGCGCCCGTCCACAAGTATATCCGTTCTGTCCAGAAGTATTCCCCATTCGGGTCTTCCTTCAGAGCCCTGTGTAATTTCCTCGTAGGTGTACCCAGTGTATGCCATTACATCCATACCCAGCTCACCCGCCTTATATGCAAGCTCCGCAAAACCCTGCGCCTGCTCAAACGGCTCTCCTCCGCTGAAGGTAAT
Source organism: Bacillota bacterium (assembly GCA_023390115.1). Taxonomy (GTDB): domain Bacteria; phylum Bacillota; class Clostridia; order Acetivibrionales; family DSM-27016; genus Anaerobacterium. The sequence goes on along the minus strand of JAEWDM010000040.1, from coordinate 300,693 downwards.
GCCTTTAAGCATCGGATTTTTGGCCGCGAGCTCAACAATATCGTCAACCCCCATCAGAGTACCTCCCTCAAAGGAATGAGTATGGGGATTGTGGCAGCCCGGACATCTATGAGGGCATCCCTGCGCAAATACTACAAGCCTTATGCCTGGCCCGTCTACAATAGACTCCTTTACTATTCCTGCAACCTTTAAGATGGCTCTCATCAGACGGCTGTCTCCTTTCATGCCTAAAAAGGCTGCCGCAAGGCATAATTTTGCGGCAGCCTTAAAAAACTACATATGCTTTACTCTGTCCCTTTCCTCGGCTTTTTTTGCATCATTGAAGCGCTCAAGCGTTCCTACGAGATAGCCTGTAATCCTCCTTATTCGCTCGAATCTTATATCCCCTTCACTTCTTCCGCATTTAGGGCATACCTCTCCTATAATGCCCGTGTACCCGCAAACAGGATCTCTGTCTACAGGATGGTTCACAGAGCCGTAGCCTATACCCGCCTCCTTCATTGTCCTTATTATTTTTTCAAAGGCCTGAAGGTTGTTGGTGGGATCTCCGTCCACCTCAACATAGGTAATGTGCCCCGCGTTAGTCATCTCATGATAGGGCGCCTCAGTCTTTATCTTATCAAATGCATTTATTTCATAATAAACAGGTATGTGGAAGCTGTTTGTATAATACTCTCTGTCGGTTATGCCTTCAATCGAACCGAAAATGTCCCTGTCAAATTTTACAAACCTTCCCGACGTGCCTTCGGCAGGCGTGGCAAGGAGTGTAAAATTCAGCTTATATTTGCTGCTCGCCTCATCCATACGCTTTCTCATATAGCCTATAATTTCCAGCCCCAGATTCTGCGACTGCTCCGACTCGCCATGGTGACTGCCCGTCAAGGCCTTCAGGCACTCTGCCAGCCCTATGAAGCCCATGCTTAGAGTACCATGCTTCAAAATATCTTTTATTTCATCATCCCATCCAAGCTTATCCGAGTCAATCCATATTCCCTGTCCCATGAGAAAAGGAAAGTTTTTTACCTTTTTTCTTGCCTGTATTTCAAATCTTTCAATAAGCTGATCTATAACGAGATCTATTTTCTTGTCCAGCTCCTCAAAGAAAATATTTATGTTTTTATTGCTTCTTAAGGCTATCCTTGGAAGATTAATAGTAGTAAAGCTCAAGTTTCCTCTTCCGTATATAATTTCTCTGGACGGGTCATGTATATTGCCTACAACTCTGGTTCTGCAGCCCATATATGCAATTTCCGTCTCCGGCTTTCCGGGCCTGTAATACTTTAAGTTGTACGGTGCGTCCAAAAACGAAAAGTTGGGGAAAAGCCTCTTTGCACTGACCCTGCACGCCAGCTTAAACAAATCATAGTTCGGGTCCTCAGGGTTATAGCTGACACCCTCCTTAACCTTGAAAATGTGTATGGGAAATATGGGTGTCTCCCCGTTTCCAAGCCCTGCTTCAGTAGCCAGCAAAAGATTTTTCACTACCATTCTTCCCTCAGGCGACGTATCCGTTCCGTAATTAATTGAGCTGAAGGGTATCTGAGCTCCCGCTCTGCTGTGCATCGTATTCAGATTATGTATAAAAGCCTCCATAGCCTGATATGTGTTCCTGTCGGTTTCTGCACTCGTCTTTTCCCTGGCAAACTGCTGAGACTTTGTAATAACATGCGCCTCAACGAAGGCACTCATGAACTCTGTCTCAAGCTTCCTATAATCCTCGTCACCCTCAAGCGAGGGCAGCCTTCCATGCTTTGAAGCAATCTCCCCAAACATTCCGTTAATTTTTTCATTATGCTCCCGGGTACCGGTCAAAAGCTCCACAGCCTTTAAAAGATTCTGCCTGTAAAGCTTTATATAGGTCTTAGTCACTCCCGGAGCCATTCCATAGTCAAAATTAGGTATACTCTGGCCTCCATGCTGGTCATTCTGGTTGGATTGGATGGCAATACAGGTCAGCGCCGAGTAGCTGTGAATATCGTTGGGCTCTCTCAAATAGCCGTGGCCTGTGCTGAAGCCCCCCTTAAAAAGCTTAACCATGTCAATCTGGCAGCAGGTGGTTGTGAGCGTCAGAAAGTCCATATCATGTATATGAATATCCCCCACCCTATGTGCATTGGCATGCTCAGGCTTGAGTACAAACATCTCATAAAACTCCTTTGCTCCCTCAGACCCGTACTTTAGCATGGTGCCCATTGCTGTGTCCCCGTCTATGTTGGCATTTTCACGCTTTAAGTCATTATCCTTAGCCTCCTTGAAGGTCAGGTCCTCAAAAACCTTCATCAGGCGGGTATTCATATCCCTTATGCGCGTCCTTTCAGCTCTGTATAATATAAATTCCTTTGCCGTCCGGGCATGACCGGTCTCTATAAGAATCTTCTCAACGGCATCCTGAATCTCTTCCACTCCGGGAACCTTTTTATGAAGATTTTTGTCTATGTAGTCCGTAACCTTTTCCGCCAGCGCCATAGCAGTCTTATAGTCCTTTCCCCCCGTTGCACTGGCGGCCTTAAATATAGCGTTTGCTATTTTTTCAATGTTAAAGGGCGACTCCCTTCCATCACGCTTTCTAATTTTTGTAATCACTATATCCCTTCCCCTCAAGTTTATTGAAATTAATTGCTGCAAAGACACAATTAGAGCCTACCGGCAAAACCCGCCGGCAGGCTGAAAAGCGCGCAACCTCCCTATGCAATGCATAAAAGCCTGCATAAGCAAAATACCTGTTATAATATTATATCTACAATCGTCTAATAAGTTGCTTAGCAAGCTCGCTAAGCTACTGCGACGCTACTGCGACGCTACTCAATATTTAGACATTAGAATAATACCACATACAATATATAGTGTCAACAGTCCAAAATACCTATATTTTTTAATAAAAGCAATTAAATCTCGCTTACGGCATAAATACTTTTTCTTTATATATAATGCTTGTTTGTATTGCCCATATAATTATGAATATTAATCTTCCTTTTTTTTAATACTATAGCTTGTAAATTAAAATGTTGAAAGGAGATAATAAAATGTCACAATTAAACCATCTTGAGCTTCAAAATTTAAGACATCTTATAGGCTCGCATGAAACATCGTATCAAAAGCTTCAAGCATATGCACAGCAGTGCTCGGACTCCCAGGTTAAGCAATTGTTTGAAAAATCCGCACAGGATGCAATGAACACAAAGCAAAAGCTTATGTCATTTTTAAATTAGGAGGAAGAGAAATGAAAGAAAAGGATATGGTTAATGATCTTTTAACCCAGATTAACAGCAGTCTTACCGGATACGCAAGTGTTATTTCCCAATCGTCAAACCCGCAGTTCAGGCAGACAATCCAGCAGATAAGGAATAATTGTGAAACCTTCCAGTATGATCTTTATAAGCTGGCGGAGCAAAAGGGTTTTTACAAGGCTGCCGCACAGGCGGATCAAGCCGAAATCATGCAGGTAAAATCCCAATTGGGAGGATAATAAATTTAAAAAAGCAGGAGCCCTGTGCCTTTAACGTCCGGACTCCTGCTTTTTACTTCCGCACAGCGGGCAATTCTGCAAGCTTAAGGGTCTCTCCAGCCCGCATTCCTCCAGCAGGCTGTAATCCGCAAGTATGTCCCGCGCAAGTCCGTCAGCCGCTATCCTGCCTTCCCTAAGCACTATGGCTCTGCTGCAGACCTCCATAACCATATCCATATCGTGGGAGGTAATAATCTTCGTCTGGGTAAGCCCCTTAAGCATGGATATTAACCTGCGCCTGGCTTTAGGATCAAGAGAAGAGGTCGGCTCATCCATAACCAGTATGCCCGGCCGCATGGAAAGCACCGAAGCAATAGCGGCGGCCCGCTTTTCTCCTCCTGACAGCCTGAATGGAGGGCGGTCCTTCAAATACAATATTCCCACTGTTTGAAGTGCTTTTATCACTCTTTCGTATACCTCTGGCTCATCCAGCTTATAGTTTCTGGGACCAAAAGCTACATCGTCATATACGGTTGCCATAAAGAGCTGGTCGTCAGGATCCTGTAAAACCATACCTATCCTTTCACGGACAGCCGCTAAGCTTTTGGGGGTAACCTTAATCCCCTCCACCCATATTTCGCCGCTTTGCGGCATTAGCAGCCCCATAATAAGCATAAGCAAAGTGGACTTTCCCGCACCGTTTGCTCCTATAATTCCTATCGACTCTCCCCTTCGGATTTCAAAGGATATATCTCTTACAGCAGTATGTCCGTCGGGATAAGTATATACTAAATTGCTTACACTGGTGATATAATCGCTCATCTAAAGCACTCCTGTTATTAATAAGCCTATCAATGCAGGAATATTATAAATCCTCACTGCGGCAAAAAACAAGGCCCATATGGCTAAATACGCAATATCCTTTATATTCATCCGAACAATCCCCCCCGTATTATACTCACCGTTGAAGCCCCTCATGAGCATAGCCCCATGTACGCGTTCGGCTCTGTCGAGGGTTCTTAAAAGCAGTTGTCCCGCAAGAGGCCCCCATGCATTTTTCCGGACACCCTTCTGGGCAGGAGCTCTTAAATGATACGCCCTCAATATCCTTGCAGCCTCCTCCATCAATACCGATATATAGCGATAGGTTAAAAGAAGCTGCAAAACAAATGCGCGGGGAACCTTGAGCGTCCTCAAAGCCTGCGCCGTTTTATCCATGCCGGTAGTTGCAATGAGCAGCAGCGCCGATATCACCGTTAATGCGCCTTTTATAATTAAAGATATACACGCGATCCATCCTGCCCCTATACTAACGCCGGCTATGGAAAATACTCCGTGATCAAATAAAGGGTTTAGTATTCCCAAGCCTGCTATAAACGGTCCCGCCAAAAGCATCCTTCTGGCCACAGGCACCACAGGAATATCTCCCGCAGCCAGCAGAACTACAGGATAAAAAACAAGCGGAAGCAGCGGAATAATATCATATTTCCCGAAGGATGAAGCAATAAGTATATATGCCATTGTAGCCAACAGCTTTGCAACAGGGTGTATTCTATGAATAAAGGTCCCCTTGCAGGCTGTCATGTCAAAAAATCTTATAGTGTAGAGCGAATTAGTAATATTATCCATAATAAAAATGTTTGGGTTGTTATGCCGCGCCCGCTTTTTTACCCCTTTTTATCAATGCTATTGCCAAACCGGCCAAAGCTGCGAGAACCAGCGTCATCACTCCTCCAACCAGCCCTGAAACGCTTGTTCCTGCATTAACCGAAGGCCATGCCTCCCCACCGCCTTCAGCATCCTGCTGTGCACCTTCCTCCGGGGCCTTAAATCCGTAGTCCGGCAAAAATGCCGTCTTGCTTTGAATATCCGACATAGTGCTGTGAACCTCTCCCGAGGACTCAATCTCACCGTTTCCGTTAATATTAAACACAGACCATTCCAGTCCGTCGGGGTATGATGACGCAAACCACGACAGCATTCCCCCTGTTATGACAGCAGCAACAGCAAGCGCTGCAACCACTCTTTTTACCGATATATTCCCTATAGGCCCGCCCTGTGCGGTCCTTTCAACAATTTCAGGGCGCGCCTTCCATATAAACACCACTACGGCGGAGGTAATAAGCCCCTCCACTATCCCTATGGCAAGATGAATAGGCTGCATCATAAGAGTAAATGCTGCAAACGGCAATTCCGTTTTTCCCGAAAACAGGGTTTGCAGCACCACGCTGAAGGCTCCCAGCTGAAGCCCGATAACGGCCGAGAGTATGGAAGCGGTAAAAATACGCCCCGCTGAAAAGCCCCTGCGTATAATTCTCCTGTAAATAAGCGGATAGGCAATAAAGCATGTATAGAACCCCATATTGAAAACATTGCATCCAAAAGCAAGCAAGCCCCCATCAGCAAAAAACAACGCCTGTATAGCCAGTATCGAGGCCATGGTGAGAAATCCGGCATAAGGCCCAAGCAGGATGGAAAGCAGCATTCCTCCTCCTATATGGCCGCTTGACCCCGTCATGGGTATGGAAAAATTAATCATCTGTGCCGCAAATACAAAGGCACCCATAACACCCATAACAGGAATTTTTTTCTGTTCAATATCATTGCCGGTTTTTTTAATAGAGTAAGCAGCAGCTCCTACGGAAGCCGCCCACATAATCCCGCCGACGGCCGGCGAGATCAAAGCGTCAGCCATATGCATAAATACACACCTCCAAAAGCAAAAATTTAAACCCAAAAAGATTCCTTTATCCGGTATCCTTTTGGGTTCATCCCAAAGCAGATCAGTCAAATATAAAATAATACGCTATAATTTTAAAAGCCTTCATGGCTTTAATTTCCGGAATTTAATATACCACAACTCATAGGGCTTAGTCAATTTATATTTTTATGGCACTGAGCTTCTTTTCATTTTTAGCAACTATAAACTGAGCTTCCTTCTTCCATGTCTCCATCTGTTTTGCGTAGTCTTCAGTGAATTTACTGTTTACCATTTCACTCTTAACGCTGTCCTTCACTTCATCAAAGCCCGGTATGGTTAGTTTCTCAAGCTTCATTACGTGATAACCGTAGCTTGTTTTTACAATCCCGGTATCACCCTCCTTATGCTCAAAAGCCCAATTTTCAAACTCTGCAACCATCTGTCCGTTCTTTTTAAAGGTATATTCCCCTCCGGTATCCTTTGAACCCGAATCCTCGGAATATTCCTTTGCAAGCAGCCCTATATCCTGCCCTGAATTTACCTTGGCAAGAATATCGTTTGCCCTTGCCTCCGCTTCTTTAAGCTTATCCTCGGGAAGAGCTGCGCCGGCATCATCTATAGTCTTTATTAAAACATGCTTAACCGTTACTTCTCCATATTTTGCCGGGTCCTTGTCATATTCGGCTTTTATCTCTTCATCAGAAAATGTGATTTTTTTTGATTCCTCGCTCCTGAACTTTTGTGTTAAAGAAAATTTCTTATATATGGATTTAAAGCTTTTTTCGTCAACACCATACTGCTCTTTAAGCTGCTTGTCAGCCTCCAGGGCACTTCCGAAGCTTTCTATATATTGATCGAGATTTGCATTAAGATTTTTTGACTCTTCACTGCTCAAGGTTATTTTCTGCTCTTCAGCCTTAACCAGCTCTATTTTGTATTCCACCGCCTTATCAAGGGCAGTATCACGTATTAATTCCTCTATCGTCTGATTCCCTACCTTTGTTTTCAGTTCCTCCTCTCCTAAGGTGGTAATTCCCAGGGTAGTCTTAACCTGAGTTTCCGCCAGGCTTAAGAAAAACTGATATTCATCCTTTGAGATTTTTTTGTCCCCAACCTTTGCGACATAATTATTAGAATTGACATAATAAATACTGCCTGATATCGCAAGGGCAACAATCAAAACCACAGCAATTATGATATAAAGCCGTTTTCTGTTCAATTTTTATCTCTCCTCATCCTATTATTTAGGTCTTCTGAATTTTAAGAAAAAGGAAAACACCCTTATTTCCCAAAATTCACATACACATGCGGCCTGCCGGTCTGACGACCGGATATTTTTATAGCAGCCCGTAAACTTTAACATACAAACCAATTTTAATTATAATTCATTCTGCCTTTTACTTCAATTCAATAATGCCCTGTAACAAAATCTTAATATTATCTAACAGATTTTGTCTGTTTATGTCGGATGTTTTAAAGGTGATATAAGGAGTATTGCTGGCTGTAAATATCAGTCTTCTTTTGTACCTGTCCATCAGCTTTCCCAGCATGTCAAGATTTACACAGCCGCTGTTTTTATATTGAAGCAGTACCAAAGCTCCTCTCTCCTGTATGGATATAAAGCCGCATGCTTTCGCAAGAGCTTTCAGTGCCGCAATTTTGAGGAGGTTCTTTACAGGCTGCGGTATCCCGCCATATCTGTCCATCAGCTCATCCTCTATGTCCATAACATCCTGCTCGTTTGCGATTGATGCTATTTTTTTATACATTTCTATTTTTTGGCTCTCGGTTTTTATATACATATCATCAATATATGCATTTACATTTATATCAATAGATATTTCATCCTCCTCGGGCTCGAAAACCTCTCCTTTAAGCTCTCTCACAGCTTCATCCAGAAGTTTGCAGTACATGTCATAGCCCACCGATTCCATATGCCCGTGCTGCTCCGGCCCCAGAAGGTTGCCCGCACCCCTTATTTCCAGATCTCTCATCGCAATTTTAAAGCCCGAGCCGAACTCTGTAAATTCCTTAATTGCCTGAAGCCTCTTTTCCGCTATTTCGCTGAGCACCTTGTCACGCCTGTATGTAATATACGCATAAGCCAGCCTGTTGGAACGCCCGACTCTTCCCCTGAGCTGGTATAGCTGTGAAAGTCCCATTCTGTCCGCGTCCTCAACAATAATGGTATTTACATTAGGCATATCAAGCCCCGACTCAATTATAGTTGTACATACAAGAATGTCATATTCACCCTTTATAAAGCTGAACATAATATCCTCGAGCTGCCCCTCATCCATTTGCCCGTGTGCCACTCCTACCCTCGCGTCGGGAATAAGCCGCTGGATCTCTGCCGCTTTCATCTGTATCGATCTCACCCGGTTATATAAATAAAATACCTGGCCGTTTCTGCCGAGCTCTCTTACAACGGCATCCCTTATAACCTCGGGATTGTATTCCATTACATATGTCTGTACCGGATAACGCTCCTCAGGGGGATCCTCTATAACGCTTATGTCTCTTATCCCTACAAGGGACATATGAAGAGTCCTTGGTATAGGTGTGGCAGTAAGCGTCAAAACATCAACATTGGGTCTTATATTTTTAAGCCTCTCCTTATGGGATACTCCGAATCGCTGCTCCTCATCTACTACAAGAAGCCCTAGATCCTTAAACTGTATATCCTTTTGAAGCAGCCTGTGAGTGCCTACCAATATGTCTATATTTCCCGATTTTACACCCTTTAATATCTGTTTTTGCTCAGGCCGGGTACGGAACCGCGATACTACATCCACGGATACCGGAAAGTCCTTTATCCTTTCCTTAAAATTGTTATATTGCTGCTGAGCAAGCACTGTGGTAGGCACAAGGTATGCCACCTGCTTTCCGTCCATAACAGCTTTAAATACAGCCCTTATGGCTACCTCGGTCTTACCGTAGCCCACATCTCCGCAAAGCAATCTATCCATGGGCCTTTCAGACTCCATGTCCTCCTTTATTTCCTCAATGCATTTTAATTGATCGTCTGTTTCCTCATATGGAAACAGCTCTTCAAGCTGCTTCTGCCATATTGTGTCCTTCGAAAATGCAAAGCCCTTAAGGGACTGCCTCTGAGCATACAGCTTAACCAGCTCCTCCGCAAGCTCTCTTAAGGATTCCTTAACCCTGCTTTTGGCCTTGCTCCATTCAAGACCTCCCAGCTTGTTCATTTTAGGAGCTTTGCCATCCGAGCCTATGTATTTTTGTATCAGGTCAAGCTGGTTGGTTGGAATATAGAGGTATCCGCCCTCCTGATATCTTATTTTAAGGTAGTCCTTTTTAATATTCTCTACGGTAAGCTTTTCTATTCCTACATATTGTCCTATTCCGTGAGTCTGATGGACTACAAAATCCCCCACCGACAGGTCTGTAAACATTTTTATTTTACTTCCCTGTTTTTTCGCAGATGTTTTCCGGAGCTTTTTGTCATGCGAAAACACCTCTTTATCACTTACCACCGCGAGTCCTATTGAAGGATATTCAAAGCCCTTGTTCAAATTCCCTCTTATAACAATAGCCTGTCCCTGAGCCGGCTCATAATCGCTATCGTCTATGTACGGCGCTTGGATTCCCTTTTCGGAGAGCGCCAAAGACAGCCTTTCTCCCCGGGGCCTTATCCCCGACAGTATTATAATTCTGCTTTTGCCCTTTATCCAGTTCTTTATATCGTCCATAAGTAAGTCCGTATGTCCCGAATACATGCTTACGGACTTTGAAGGAATACTGAAGCTTACTGCCGCTTTAAGCCTGCTGCCCTGAGACGGAAGGGTATTCAAGGTTACCGCATTTCCCTTTTCTATACGATCTATAATATACTCGGGCTCAAAAAACACCTCACAGCTCTTTGGCAGTATATAGCCTTTTTCCATTAAGCCCTTACAGCCCTCATAATGCTCCAGAGCAATATTGTTAAGCCTCTGGCCGAGTCTTTCAGGCTGGTCTGCAAAAATCATGCCGCCGCCGCTGCTGGCATAGTCCAGCAAATTTGCGGGCTCACTTATAATATAAGGTATATATTTATCCATGCCCGGAAAATAATAATTATTCCTGAATGCCTCAATTCCGGCATTGATTTTTCCTTTTATCTGCTTTATATAGTCAGGACTGCCCATTATCCCGGACTTTTTGATATGCCGGCACAAATCCGTCTCTATTTGCTTTATAATCTCTTCCCTGTCCTCATGCCTGTATATTGCTTCTTTTGCAGGAATAATCCTGACAATTTCCAGGTTATCGACAGACCTCTGGGAAGCCACATCAAAGCTTCTGATCGAGTCAACCTCATCATCAAAAAGCTCTATCCGGGAAGCATATTCATTGTTAACCGCAAAGATATCTATTATGCCTCCCCTTACGGAAAATTGTCCCCTTCCCTCAACGGACACAACTCTTTCATACCCCATAGCCACAAGCCTTGACGGCAATGCCGATAAATTCACTTTGTCTCCTAAGCCTATTTTAATTATATTTGCCAGAAAGGCTTTAACGGGTGAAAGCTTATGGGCAACAGCCTCTGCGGAAGCAATTATGATACTGTAATCTCCGGATAATATCCTGTCAAGCATTGTAAGTCTTTGAAAGATTTCATCATAGCTTTTGGCTTCAACATCATGCAATATTACTTCCTTATTGGGGAAAAGCACTGCCTCACTGCCCATAAAAAAAGAAAAATCCTCGTACATTTTTCTGGCCTGCATTTCATTATAGGTAATAAAAACGCCCTTAACTCCGCTATGCCTGCACAGGGCATGACAAATATGGGCCTTCTGTGAATCAGCCGGTCCTATAACATTAATTGGAAATGAACGGTTTTTAATTGATTTAAGGATGTCTCTGTACTCCTGCATTTCAAGAAGCGGATTTATAAGACTATTCATAGCAATCCTTTCATAAGCTGTAGCTGACATATGCCGTATTTCATATGACATTATTTATTATATTTACTCATAGCCGTTTCAATTCCTCCGCTGATAATTGAGGAAACAGCCTCTGCGGCCAAATCAATGCTTGTATTTACTATCTTTCTCTCATCCTCCCCAAACCGGGAAAGGACATAGCCCGCCAAATCCCATCCTTCCGGGGGCCTGCCTATTCCGATCCTTATGCGCGGGAAGCTTTCCGACTGTATGTGGTACAATACCGATCTCATTCCATTGTGAGTGCCTGCACTTCCCTTTGACCGTATTCTCAGCTTTCCGGTGTCTAAATCAATATCATCATATATTATTATAATATCACTTAAGGGAACCTTGTACCACTCTGCTATCTCTCTCACGCTTTCGCCGCTTAAGTTCATAAAGGTCTGGGGCTTTACCAGAATAACCCTTTCTCCGCCTATGCTTCCTTCTCCTATAAGAGCCTTAAATTTCAGCCTCGATATTTTTATACCATGCCTTGCCCCCAGCAGGTCAAGGGTGTCAAAGCCCACATTATGCCTTGTATTGTCATATTTTTTCCCGGGGTTACCCAGTCCCACAACTATAAAAAGCTTATCCAAAAAATCCACTCCTCCAATTGCTCTTACGCGACATTAAGGCCCCTTGCTAAAGAGGCCTTACCTTTGAAATCAAGCATTTAAATTACCTTATTCAGCCGGGGAACATTTACCCGTCAGAATATATGCCATGGTGCCGCTATTTCTGTGTAAATAATGTGCTTATTGACATATCCCCGTATATTCTCTCTATTGCCTCCGCAAATATACCTGCGACAGACAGAGACTTTATTTTTGAAAGCTGTCTGCCTTGGGGCAGAGGAATAGTGTTCAGGGTAATAAGCTCTTTCATGGGAGATTCCTCTATCCTGTCCAATGCAGGACCGGACAGTACGCCATGAGTACAGCATGCGTATATTTCCTTAGCCCCTATTTCAGAAAGGGCATTAACAGCATTTACTATTGTGCCTCCCGTATCAATAAGATCATCTACAAGTATAACCCTTTTATCTTTAACCTCACCTATAATATTCATAATCTCACACACATTTGCTTTCGGCCTTCTTTTATCAATAATGGCAAGAGGAGTTTCCAGACGCTCCGCCACCTTTCTGGACCGCGTAACACTTCCTACGTCAGGAGAGACAATCACTACATCATCAAAGGTTTCAAACTTTTGCTTGAAGTATTCCGCCAATATGGGCATTCCTACAAGATGATCAACCGGTATATCAAAGAAGCCCTGAAGCTGAGGCGCATGCAAATCCATTGTCAGCACCCTGTCTGCCCCCGCCACCGTAATGAGGTTTGCAATAAGCTTGGCGGAGATAGGGTCCCTGGCCTTTGCCTTTCTATCCTGCCTTGCATACCCAAAATACGGTATAACAGCAGTGATTCTTCCTGCGGAAGCCCTTTTCAATGCATCTATCATAACCAGAAGCTCTATAAGATTATCATTTACCGGGCAGCAGGTGGACTGGATAATGAACACATCCGATCCTCTCACCACTTCTCCTATATTAACCTGCACCTCCCCGTCGCTGAATTTTCCCACAGTTGCCATTCCTACCGGCAGGCCTATTTTTTCAGCAATTTCCTCTGCCAGACCCCTATTGGAATTTCCGGCAAAAATCTTAATATCTTTTCCGTGTAAATTCATTTCTCTTCCCCTTCTTTAATAATAACTATAGTTTATTTCTTAAACTATAGTTTTCAGCCCCAGGTATTATCTGTCATCTCTTTTTATGTCCTTTTCCTTCACCCAGTTTTCCTTTACTACCTGTCTTGATCTCGCTATGGCAAGGGAGTTTTCCGGCACTTCGTCAGTAATTGTAGAGCCTGCGGCTATATAAGCATTTTCCTTAACCGTGACCGGCGCTATAAGATTTACATTGCAGCCTATAAAGCTGTTGTCCCCTACGACAACCCGGTACTTCTTCCTTCCGTCATAATTTACAAAAACAACTCCGCATCCCAAATTTACATTTTCCCCGACTTCCGCGTCTCCGACATATGTAAGATGTGATATTTTAGTACCGTCTCCTATAGAAGATTTTTTGACCTCGACAAAATCTCCTATTTTTACATTTCTTCCAACATGACTTCCCGGCCTGACATACGCAAAAGGCCCTAAGTGAGCTTTTTCTCCTATAAAGCTTTCAATGACGACAGACTTATTGATTTCCGCACCATCTGCAATCTGCGCCGAAACCAGCCTGCTGTCGGGCCCTATAATGCAGTCCTCTCCTATAACCGTTCTTCCCTCTACTATTGTACCGGGGTATATCACCGTATCCATGCCTATCTGCACATCGTCTCCTATAAATGTAGACGCCGGGTCAATTATAGTGACCCCCTCCGTCATGTGCCTCTCTAAAATTTTTCTCCTGCATATCTCAGAAGCACGCGACAGCTGAAGCCTGTCATTTATTCCGAGAATTTCATCGGAATTCCCCACCTTTAACGCCCCTACCTTAAGACCCTTTTTTATAAGAATTTCCAGCGTATCGGTAAGGTAATACTCACCCTGGCTGTTTGTGTTGTTTATTTTTTTAAGCGCCTCCATAAGACAGGATATAGTAAAGCAATAAATTCCTGAATTTATTTCCTTTATATTTTTTTCCTCTTCAGAAGCATCCTTATGCTCGACAATTTTCCGGACATTTCCCTGACTGTCCCTTATAATTCTTCCGTAGCCGTCCGGGCAATCCAGCAGAGCGGTTATAACGGTAGCCGAATTTGAATTCTCCTCATGGTACCTTACCGTACGTAAAATAGTCTCCGCAGTTATAAGAGGAGTGTCCCCATTTAATATAACAACAAAGCCTTCCCTGTCTTTAAGCTGCTCTTCCGCCTGCATTACAGCGTGCCCCGTGCCCAGCCTCTCAGCCTGCATCACGTATTCGGCCCTGTCCCCCAGACATTCCCTCACCTGATCCGCGCGGTGCCCCACAACTACTATTTGCTTGTCGACGCCCGCTTTTGCGGCGGCCTGACTTACCCATTCAATAATGGGCTTATCCAAAATCCGATGTGAAACCTTGGAGTTTTTTGACTTCATTCTTTTCCCTTCACCCGCAGCAAGTATTACTGCCATTAGGTGTTTCATACTGCCAGTCCCCCCAATACGCCTATATAAAATATATATGGAAAATAATCCCAGCTGTTACACTATATTCATAGCAACTTGTTTTACTGATATATTTTCTCACTTTTTATAAAAAGTTTCAACTTTTTATTTAGCAATTATTGTTTTTCCTCTTATTTCCATACAGATTTCATCAAGAAAAAGGACACCCTCATCAAGTGTCCCTTTATATCTATTATTCATTTGCGGTAGACTCATATTTTTCAAAAATTGCTTTTTGAATCTTTTCTCTGGCGGCAGCGTTTATAGGATGTGCTATGTCTTTAAACTCACCATCTGGGGTCTTTCTGCTTGGCATCGCAACGAACAGCCCGTTTTGACTTTCTATAACCTTTATGTCATGGATTACAAATTCATTGTCAAATGTTACAGAAACAACGGCCTTCATCTTTCCCTCTACATCAATTTTCCTTATGCGAACGTCTGTAATCTCCATAAGCTGTTACCACCTTCCGTTATATTTGTATATATTAAATATAAATATTCGCTATAAAATAAAATTTTCCTTCTTTACGGGCAATAAAATTTGTATACTTTTTATAAAATCTACTAAAAAATTTATATAATATTCATCTTTTCATATCATATCTTAATTGCAATTTTTTATACCCATGATATGCTCGGCCTTATATCAATCAAATCTTTGGCTTCATTTACCTCGTTGAGCGTAAGAAGCGAAAAATAATTATCCACCAATTTTTTTTGAGGCCTGGCAGTCTCAATCAATACGCCTATTCCTGCCACTTCGCAATCAAACTCCTTTGCAAGCTCCAAAATTCCTTTTGCAGTTCCTCCGCCCTTCATAAAGTCATCTATAAACAACAGCCTGGATTTTCTTCTTAATGCCTTTAAGGATAATACCATTGTCTGAATCTTTTTTGAAGATCCCGATACATAATTGATATTTACAGACGAGCCGTCGGTGGCTTCATTATAATGTCTTACAATTACCAAAGGGACATTTAAATGCTTTGCAGTCTCAAAGGCCAGAGGTATTCCCTTTGTCTCTACGGTAACCACATAATCCACACCTTGCGGAAAAAAATGTCCTGCAAATATGCGCGCTATTTTACTTATTCTTTCGGGATCACAAATAATGTCGAGCATGTAAATATAGTCCCCCGGCAATATTCTTTCACTTTTTGACAACTCCCCGCAAAGAGAATGCAGCACCTCATGAACTCTGCCTCTGCCCAGAAAGGGCATAAGCCTGACTCCTCCTGCCGCACCGGGAAGGGTTTCTATATTTCCCAGCTCAAATCGTTTAAGAGTATTTCCGGCAATATCTATGTCTTCACTTATCGTAGACTTTGCAGATCCGAACATTTCAGCAAAATATCCAAGCGTGAATATTTTTCCGGGTAAATCGCACAATATTTTAATTAATGCCGAAATGCGTTCATTTCTTTGGAGTTTATCCATCCTCATACCTCAAATTAATTCAATTTTAAATATATATATTATACTATATATACAGTACAAAGTGTAAAATATAATAAAAAATGTTCATGCTTTAAATAGTTATATAAATACTAATATTTGGATACTACTAATAATATAATAATTGTATATTTTATATTTTAAGAACTTTTTCTTTTATATAAAATGGTGTATCATATCATATGTAGTGCATAGGGATGCGGGGACTTATTTGCTGTGCTTTTGTTTCCCGTACAGTTTGATGCACTGATGAAGGAGTGTTTATACTTTGACAGATTTTAGCTTGTTTGAGTCGAACGTAAAAAAAATACATTTTATAGGAATAGGCGGAAGCAGCATGAGCGGCCTGGCAGAGATCGTCATAAATCTGGGCTATAAAGTATCGGGTTCCGATATAAAAGCGTCGGATGCAACTCAGAGGCTTGAAAAGCTTGGTGCAAGAATACATATATACCACAGCGAGGATAATATTGAAGACCCCGATCTGGTTGTGTATACCGTTGCGGTGAAGGAAAACAACCCTGAGCTGTGCAAGGCAAGGACGCTTGGCGTTCCCGTAATAGACAGGGCTGCTCTGCTGGGGCAGCTGATGAAAAAATATCCGTTCAGCGTCTCCATATCCGGCACGCACGGCAAGACCACAACAACCTCAATGACTGCCATGATTATGCTGGAAGCGGCCTTAAACCCTACCGTGCATATAGGGGGAGAGCTTGCAAGCATAGGCGGAAACACACGCATAGGGGACGGCAAATACTTTTTAGCAGAGGCCTGCGAATACTACGGAAGCTTTTTGAAGCTTAATCCGTTTATAGCAGTTGTACTGAATATAGAGCTGGATCATGTGGATTATTTCAGGAATATAGAGCACATCAGGGAGACCTTTCTGAGCTTTGCTTCTCTTGTTCCCTCCGAAGGCTATGTAATAGGCTGCGCGGATGACTCAAATACCCGCTGGCTGCTGGATAATGTTAACTGCAATAAAATTACTTACGGCATAGAGGATGAGAATGCCGATTGGACAGCAAAGGAAATTATATTCGACCAGAGGGGATGCGCTTCCTTTATAGTGTTTAAAAACAGGGAACGTATGGGAACCATAGATCTCAATGTACCGGGAATACACAATGTAAGCAACTCTCTGGCGGCAATATGTGCGTGCTTTACCCTTGGCTGCAGCATGGAAGCCATACGGGAGGGTCTGTTTAAGTTTACGGGCACACACAGGCGCTTTGAGCTGAAGGGCAGCTATAACGATATAAGGGTGATAGACGACTATGCTCATCACCCATCGGAGGTAAAGGCCACCTTAAATGCCGCACGAAACTCAGGCCGCCGGAAGGTATGGTGTGTTTTCCAGCCCCATACCTATACGAGAACCAAGTTCCTTCTGGATGACTTTGCAGCCGCCTTCTCGGATGCCGATACTGTAATTGTGTCCGATATTTATGCCGCGAGGGAGGCCGACACGGGAGAAATCCATGCCTCGGCGCTCGCCGACAGGATAAAATCCTCCGGAAAGCATGCATTATACCTTGACAGCTTTGACGCCATAGCAGGATATCTTGAAGAAAATGCATCTCCGGGAGACCTGGTGATTACAATGGGCGCAGGGGATATATATAAGGCGGGAGAATTATTTTTAAAAAAGCTGCTGGAAAGAATAGAGGCATGTTGACGGTCAAGGCATAACAGTGATTAAAATAAAGCCCGGAGCTGTGCAGGCAGCGGCTCCGGGCTTTTATTACAGGACTATCCTTCAGCATTCTGTAAAGCTTCTACCTGTTGCTTAAAATAACGCTGAATATCTCAGTAGCCAGTCTTAATCCTCCTCTATGGCCCACATAGCTCTGATCTGTTATAACCCTGTTTACAACAGGATATGTAACACCTAAAAAGCCCGCCTTAATCCGGGCTGCCAGAGGCCTATCCAGGGTACTCCCAAGTACAAATGCCGGACTTATTGCAAGATCATACTCACTCTCCTTATTTTCCTGATCCTCTACAATCAGATCTGCAATACGGCTGGTATCGGTTTCAAAAATAAGCCTGGGCCTTAAAGCCCGGGGTATTTCATCAAAACGCTTTATGATACTGTTCTTCTGGTCCTCGTCAAGAATATCGGTGATAACAGCATAAGCAGGTATCCAGCCTAAGTCATCGGATACAAATCTGGTAAGGGAATATACGTAATTTATATCGCCTACAACAATGGAATTCCTCTGAAGGTCCAGATCGTTATAAATATCTGTAAGATTATGTATAAAGGAATAGTACCATTCCTTTTCACTGCTTATTACTGCCTGAACCTTTTCACTGCTTATATTCAGAGCTTCTCCTATTTTAATAAGAAACTTTTCTGTAGCTGTAGGCCCTATGGGGACAGGAAGTGAAATAAAGGGAGTCCCGTGTACCTCTTCAAATACTTTTGCGGCTTTTATTCCATGCACATCTGAAAATACAATATTCAGAGCCGCGCGGGATGCTGCTTTAATAGGTTCTGTGTTGTCAAAGGGAGCAAAAAAGGTATTTGCCTCAACACCCAGTCCATTCAGTAATCTTTTCAATTCAATGAGGTCTCCCCTCCAAAAAATGTCCTGTGCCGGGACAAGACCAAGCAAATTTACCATATTGGGGGTTTTTTCCACGCTCTTTTCTGTGTACTGCGTAAAAAATGCTTCCAGAATAAGCTCGTATCCCGTAGCCGAGTTGCCTTTAAACCCTCCTGTCTCAGCTAAAACAAAATTTTTCCCCTGCTGCTTAAAGGTTTCGGCAACCGATTTTACATCATCACCTATGATATCAGTCATGCAGCCGGTAATAACCGCATATAAATCTCCGTCTATTATTGAAAGCGTTGATTCTATTTGCTCTCTCAGCCTGTTCTCTCCGCCGAAAATAATTTCCTTCTCAAGGATATTTGTGCTGGGAGTAGACCTGCCGCCGCAGTATGTAGCTCCCCAGTAGCCGCTTCCGGTATTGGCCGCGCCGTCGGCACTTGAGCTGCACCCGGGTGCCGAATGGACAATGGGTATTGCCCTGTATACTGAATTTATCGTTGCCAGAGCCCCTCCAAGCGCGCATTGGTAACGGGGCCTTTCAATATAACCACTCATATTAAAGCCTCTCCTTTCAACGATGCAACCTCAAAAGAATTATAAATCTTGCCGCTTTCGTCCACCGTGCCCTCTTCCGGCGGCGCTTTGATATATTTAAACGGGTCATCCTCGTACCACTGCTGCTTGTAGGGAAGAGAAACATTCTCAGACAATTTCCGGTTAAAGGCTGAATTTTTCAGCACTCTGGTTAATTTTTTTGCAACCTCGTAAAATCCTCTATAGCCTATATAATAATCAAACACTCTGAATATAGTAGCTGCAGGATATCCCAGCTTTGCCGCAGACAGGTTATCGGATATATGGCCTATAAAAAGATCAGGTTTAATCCTTTTTAAAAGATTTGTAAGCTCAAAGGGCTGAAAATTTGCTATATCCACTACAAAATCCTTACCGTTCTGAGCATTTACTAATTTGCCATAAAATTCGTCTCCAAAGTGGTCATGGTGATACGCTCTCAGGCCCACTACCTCCATACCCAGCTCCTGTATAAGCATACCTGTTACAAGAGCACGGAATTCGCCCGCACTTAAAAATACCTTTTTGCCGTTTAAATACGGACTGAACTTTTCAACAGCCTTTAAAGCCTTTGAAGCTTCTTCGCGAATAAACTTTTCAGCCTGCTTTTCCAGCCCGAGCTTGCCTGCGATCTCCATAAGCCATGTCCTGGTATTTTCAAGACCTATCGGCATATCCCTTAGAATATACGGAATACCGAACTCATTATACAGGTAATCAATAAAATAATCGTCATGGGTGGGGCAGACGCTGATGGTCAAATCAGCCTGTGTCATTTTTCTTATGCTTTCCCTCGAAGCAAAATTAGGGCCGATATTCACATCAATTCCTATTGCGCCCAGCATTCTTTCAATTTCCTTCTCATCCGTCAGTCCCACAGATGCAAGGTTTATAACATTTACAACAGGGCGTTCCCCCTGCTTTCTTTCCTTTTTCCTCTCAGGGCGGCCCTCCTTGTCATTCTCAATATATCCATGTACGATAGAGTGAAAGGCAACATCATATCCCGTAGCCCAGATTTTTGTCTTAAATCCCTCACAGGTCGCTGCAAGCACAGGTACATCAAGCTTTTGCCTTACCCTGTCGATTACGCTTGCAAGGTCGTCTCCTATTATAGAGGGAGCACATGTTTGCAGCACAACTATTGATTTTGGCTTCAGCTTTTCATTCACCTCGTAAATAGTTTCCTCCAGCCTCGACTCGCCGCCGTGCACTACCTCACTTTCAGTCAGGTTGGTGGATATCCATATAGTATCCTTGATCTCAGTCCTTCCCATTTGCACATGCCTCAAGCGGCTTCCTATATTGGCTCCAAAGCCTGTAGACGCACAGCCTATAGCCCCATGAACAATAATTGTGACATCAGGCAGCGTTGAAAGCATTCCCAAGGTGGGAAGCAGCTGGCACAGCCCCGCCTGTGCAAAGGCTCTTTCCTGGTTTCTCAGACAAACCTTGTCTGCCTTTCCCAGGCTGCAGGCAGAGCCTCCAAATGCCATAGTAGCCTTGATTCGCTCTTCCCTTCCCGGGACAACCTTATCCTCCAGCAAACCCATAAAAATTCCTCCTATTCCGGTTTAAACCTTTCATAAATTATAGTAAACACACTTTACAGTTCGTTATCCGCAAGCCTATTTTTTAAAGTTTGGATTAAACTCGTTTGTATATACCTCGCTCGCTTCCACACCTCTTTTTAAATCGTTGTATCCATTTAATATGTCAATCCACAGCTGCACAGTCTCCTCCTTTATGACCGCATCCTCCACAAAATAATTTGCTCTTACTTTTTCAGCATCCAGCTTATAAATTTCAGAATTTATTTTTACTGCCTCCTGCTGGTTTTCATTAATCCATTTATTTACCTTGCCTATTACGGTAACAAAGCGCCTCACAAGATCGGGATTTCTGTTTATAAAATCCTCCGAAGCAAAAAATGGGGCCTGCCCTCCTACGTCCCCCCATATATCATAATCGGTAAAGATAATCTCAGCACCTCCGCGGGCCAGAACATTTGCCGGGTCATCATGGACTCCCGCGATATCAACTCTTCCATTTCTCATAGTCTCTTCTTCTTTTCCGGCAGGTACAACAACAATTTCAAATTTGTCCTTCGGCTCGCTTACATTGTTTTTCTTAAGGTATTCATACGGAGTATATTCATTACATCCTCCATAAGCCATAATGGCTACTTTCTTGCCGAAAATATCCTGAGGAGATTTTATACCGCTGTTTTCCATGGAGATAAATGTCATATGCGGCTTCTGCTTTGTCGTAAGCGTATTGGCTGCCACAGCCTTTATCCTTGCCCCTGCTGCAACCGCCACAATCACACGGTTTATATGCCCGCTGCCAAAATCAAGCTTATCGGATGTAAGCGAGGGAATAAGCTGCGCCCACGGCACTATGCCGATGCGCTCCACCTTAATCCTCTGCTCCTCGAAATACCCCAGTTTTTCAGCAACGCCAACAGTATCTACAGTCAAAGGGTTTGATGAGCTTGGCAGCCTTACCACATCAAACTCCGGCTGGCCGGTATTTTCCGCGCCGGCATCCGCTTCCTTATCTCTACTGCCGCATCCTGAAGCCCCCAAGGCCAGGCAACAAATCAACGTAAGCAGCACAGCCTTTTGAATTAGTGTTTTTTTATACATAACTAAAATCTCCCCTTTAAATTTTACAATCTTCTTTGGAATTAACCCTGCTCCTTCCATACCAGAAGGCGTCTTTCCAACGCTACAATCAAATAATTTATCATCACCCCCAAAACCGATATCATCAAGATCCCTGAGTACATTTCCGCAATATCATATTTCTGTTCCGAATAAAATATGAGAAATCCAAGCCCGGAGTTTGCTCCAAGCATTTCCGCGGCTACAAGTACAAGTATTGATGTGGCCGCACTAAGACGGAATCCCGTAATTATTGACGGTACCGCGGCAGGAAGCACTACCTTGCGGAAAAGCACAAAATTCGATGCTCCCATTGATTTTGCAGATTTAATAAGCAGGGGGTCTACACTCTTGACTCCGCTTATGGTATTAAGAAGGGTGGGCCAAAGCGTTCCCCATAAAATTATAGCCACCTTTGACAGTTCCCCCAGGCCGAATACCAGTATAAACACCGGAAAAAGTGCCAGGGTCGAAGTATTTCTGAATACCTGCAGGAGAGGATCTATGATTTTTTCAAATTTCTTAAACCAGCCGATAAAAATCCCCAGAGGAATCGCTATTATTACCGCAATAAAAAGCCCTGTAACAGATCTTTTAAGGCTTGAGCCTATATGTATAAATAGATCGCCTGAAAATACAAGCTTTATAAATGCGGCAATAACTTCACTAAAAGGGGGAAGATACATCCTGTCTACCAGGCTTAGCCTCGGTATTATCTCCCATAAAAATAAAAACAGCGAGATTGCCAGAACTTTTGTTATTGCTTTTTTTACATACTCGATCAATTTATTGTCCAAATTATCACCTCCTTTGCATAAGCATGCTGCCAAACGGGAAACCAGCCTTATGAAAAGGCAGCTATTAATTCAATACAACCCCAATATAAAATTTTTATAGAAGACAAAAGAGACATGGTTTATTAATCAAATTGATAATAATTCATTATCTCCAGTATTCTGGTCAATCTAAGAAATCTATAAGGCTGTTTTCTGTTTGTAAATTTATATTCTAAACAGATCAGCACAGCTTTCAAGTCGCATAAACTTAAAAAGGCCATATTCCATTTTTCAATGAAATATGACCTCCGGTTTCCCCGGTCGAATCATTTAAAAGTATTCCTATCTAATTTGTTATAATTTTAATACAGATATTCCCTTATGTCAATATAATAATTTAATATTGGACTATAGACTCTGGCAGCCCTCACAAAAATATATGCTCACCTTTCTCTTGGGATGAATACCGGCACACCTCCTAAGCAGGCCCATAGGACTTAGCCTTATTGCTAAGCCCCGGGCTTCCTGCCGTTATTTCCATATTATTTTTATGATATCATGGTAAAAATACTTTTAAATAATATATGTGATTATTTTATGTCTGATAAGGAAGCGAATCAATTATATTCATTAGGTAGCTTTTTAAAATAGCGTAGTCTATGGAGTTTACCTGTCCGTCAGCATTGACGTCAGCCGCCAGCATATTTGTATTTTCGGCAGGCTCTCCTATTAACGCCCTTTTTAGTAATGCAAAGTCTATGGAATTAACATTTCCGTCCTCATTCAAATCTCCGTAAATAAACTCAGGCTCTCCCAAAGGAGGTTCCTCACCCCATAGAAGAACACCGTCATCATATATGGGTATGTATGGAGTCATTCCCGCAAAGGATACGGCATCATAATCAGGCGGCCCCGTTAAGCCCTGATAAGACCAGTCATTCAGGCTTGAACCCACATCGCTGTGCTTATATCTTATCGATACGTTGGCATCCTTTTCACACATTTGCCATTCTGCGGGCATAATCCGGGTGCCTGAAAAATCCACAGTAAAATAGTAAATGTTGTCCTTGTACTGCTTCAGGCCGTAAAGCTTTGCTCCCTCGTTCTGGCCAAGTGTTATTTCCACATCCTCCACACCATACCCTGCCTCAAACAGCTCGGACAGGTCCATATAATAACGGGCGGAAAGCTTGTCCTTCATTGCCGCGGGGTGGGCCGAACGGTTGTTAATCTGAAGCATCAGATTCAAAGCCCCATAGCCCTCATACATTATCCAGCCGCGCACAAAATATTCATTCAGGTTGTCCTCCTTCGCTCTGAAATCCTCAGGCTGAGGCCAATTTTCAAGGGGCTCCCCCCCGTACATATCGTACATTTTGGCTAAAGCGCCTACAAATCCCGCATTGTAGTCAGTAGCCACCTCATTTAAGGTATAGTCGGAGATATCATCCTTCCAGCTGTCATTCGATCCGGGCCCTCCCACCAATGCCCCGTAAAGTATATTGCGGTGGAACAACGGCACCGACAGCATACTTGCCCATGAACCGTGGGCAGTCCTGTGATGCGGATGAACAGGCGAATTTTCACCGAAGCCTACTACATAGCTTCCTTCCCGCGGATTGTCTCCAAGGGCATAATTTATCTGCCTCTCGGCGAAATTGTGATAGGCCTCTTTTTTAGAAGCAGTCCCCACCGTTTTGTCGTCAGACCATACGAACGCCAAAAATGCTGCCGTAGACGCATAGCGCAGAGATCCCCATTGTGAAAGCCACGCCAGGCCTCCGGGAGTATACTGTATGCCTCCGCCCGGCATCCATATGTCCAGGTTTTTTTCAACCATAGCGGCATAACTGCTGTCGTGGGTAACCTGAGCTATCTTAAGTGCCGCACCGTAGCTCACATCATCCCAGCAATGCGTGTGGCCTCCCCCCAGAGAAGTCACAGGCAAGGCCGACTTAGCCTTGTCAAGGTAATAGGTATCCTCTGTTTTTATATAAAGCCAGATAGCTCCCCACGCCAGATCATCCGTATATCCCCCCGAAGGATATAAGCTTTTGAGCGGATTTTTACCCCTATATGTATCGGCAAAACTGAAAAGCTGCTTTGCATGAGTTAAACAGGTTTCGGCATATTCGGGATCCGTAGTCTCAAATATAATGGATGCAATAGCCAGTGCGGCCGCAGTCTGGCCCGCTACATCCGACCCCGGCGTTGACGGGTCTACCTTGAAGGATTTCCTGTCGGTCACATAGTCAAGCATTTCATGGGGTACCCATACCGAGTGATCCGATTCCTCGTAGCCGCACATATAGTACAATACATCAGGGCTTGGATGTGCTTTTATGAAAAAATCCGTAGCCCATTTGATTTCATCAAGAATATCGTCCAATTGCCCCGACTTCTCAAATGCCCGGCGATACTCATATACAGCCCATCCCAGCTGGCCTGCGGCATAGGACATGGGATGAGTGAACTTAATTCCGTCGCCTGCGTCGGCCCAGCCTCCGGTCAAATCAAGGCCCACATCCTGTCCGTCTGTCATGGCGGCATCCCCGCGGTAAGGCAGGACGTAATCGTCAGGCAAGTCACCGAGACGGTTAGCCTTGTAGAAAAGAATTGCTTTTTGCATGGCTTCCCCATAGTTATAGTAAGACCCGCCTGTACGCGGTGAAGCAGCCCCCTGTACTCTTGGCCCGGGAGCAAGCAAAGGCAGTAATAAGGAAATTACAAGCAGCATGGCAGCCGGCCTTAGCCATTTTTTGCATGATGCTTTGCCCTTTATTTTTTCCATGGTAATCTTCCTCCTTATAAAATTATATTTATATAAAAGACATTGAAGCCGGTATTCTTAATAATATGGAACTTTACAAGGCCAATTGGTTTATTTGGAAATGCGAATTATTTAGTGCTGTTTATATTGGAAGTATTGCTTTGAGACTATAATAGGCTTTAATGTAAAAAATTTAATAGAATTACTTTTTATTATATAATTATATCATTAATTTGTATAGTAGGAGAACTATAATTTTAGAAAAAGTCATATTTCCGTCGCACTATTATGGTAGTTTTTATTATATTTTGAAATATATATTGCGCACATTTTAATTTTAGGCTAATATAATTCTTGTAATTTACCATTCATTAAAAATTAAGTCTTCCATTTAAAAATAATTGGAGGTTCGCATATGTTATATTTAGATATAAAATTGGAGCAGGCTCAGGAAATGTTTTGTGAGGAAGCATTATTGGCTACCGTGTCAATTTGGCTGAAACGCCGGTATCATATGATTTTTTCCCGGTTTTGGAGTTTCAAGCTGTTGCCCGTAAATCCCAACAATTCAGCAGCCATTTTTGACAGAATATTTATAGAATACAACGACTATGCTTCTCTTTTAGAGCAATATCACGGTATACGCTTAACCTTTATCCAAACAGAGCGCACTGAAGATATTATCAGCATAGCATACCGGGAGCTTAAAAAGGGCTTTCCCATTGCAGTAAACTTTAATGACAAATATTACCCCTGGACTCCTGAGAACAGACAAGGGGAGAGCTTTTACTATCCCTGTCTCGTTACAGGAATAAGCGATGACAATGAAGGTATATATTGTATAGACATACATGATTTCAAAAAACCCGCTATAATACCAAAGGACATATTCATAAAAGCCTATAAGGACTGTGTAACCTTTTCAATAGCGGATGATGAAAAAAATGATATAGACTGGCGTACTGTAATTAAGAGCAACACAAGCTCTCTGCTTGAAAATAATTCTTTCGAGTCCATACGGGAATTTTCAAAGCTCGTTGCCAATCCTGACAATTATGCTTTGGAAATCAACGGTACCGGCAATCTTTGTGAAAAAATAAAATATATATATCACAGCCGGTATTTTTTCTCTCATTTTTTTACTTATTTAATTAATTACCATAATGCTCATGTACTTTCAGAGTGCAGGGACCGTTTTATTTTTCTGTCCAACCAGTGGCTGTCACTATGGGGGCTGATTACTGCAACACTTTACCGGCAGAAACTAAATGGTACAATGGATTTTATTCCCCAAAGCAGCTTTATTCGTAAAATTGGAACAGCTTCGGCTAAGCTTTGCAATATTGCCGATATAGAACAAAGTCTTTGCGGTGATTTGATAAATATTATTGAAGGCAGGGCTGTGTCCTCTCCGGTAACGGCTGCTTCCCCAAGTATAATTGCTCAGACGGACAGACTTCGGGAATACAGGTTTATAGATATTTCCGGGTTTCTTAATAATGAGGGGTTTTACAGTGATATAGACAAGCATACTGCGGCAAGCCTGACATGTACAGGACAGGTTTTTTTGACGCATGGCTTCCCCTCGGGCACCATATGGGATTCTCAAGGGATGAGATTTAAGTTTACGCAGCCCGTTGACGGCAAAAACGATAATATCTCCTGTTCAGGTCAAAAAATTAATTTAGAAAATGATTGCTTTTCATGCATTATGCTTATGGGCTGTGCAGAGTGGGGACACTACTCTGAATTATTGGAAATCCGTTATCTGGATGGCACTGTTTCTAATATTCCTCTGGAGTTTACAGACTGGAGCTACCCTGAAGCTCATTTTGGAGAGGCTGTGGTTTGGGAAGGAATGTGCGCGGAAAAGGACAGGGAAGGCATATTGAGAAGCAGTATGCTTAAAGGGCATTTGTACGCCAGAGCTTTGAATTTAAACCCTGGCCTGCAGTTAGATTATATCCGATTGCCGGATTGCAGCAATATTCATTTATTTGCAATTACACTTGCAAAATAAATACGCCTAAGATTTTTCTTGTACCCTTTTAGCTTCAGTGCATGTGACTTTCTTCAGCGGCCTCTGCAACCGCTTTGGTCGCATGGACTGTGCCCTTCGGATGCTGTGGCGGCGCATAAACAGAGTATAATTTAAGCGGCCTGCAGCCCGTGTTGATCAGGTTGTGCCATTTACCGGCAGGTATGATGAATGCAAAGCCGTCATAGACCTTCTCCTGAAAATCCGGCTTATCCTTTGCATCACCCATTACAACAAGTCCCTGGCCCTCTTCAATGCGCACAAACTGCTCAATTCCGGGGTGTATCTCAAGCCCTATGTCCTCTCCGGCATTGATGCTCATTAAGGTAACCTGCAGATGACTTCCTGTCCATAAAGCCGTGCGGAAGGTATTGTTCTGCAAGGCAGCCTCTTCAATATTGATTGCGAAAGGCTGCGGGCCATAATCCTTCAATTTGATTGAAGTACCTCCTTTTGCCTGACCGGTAAAAGGAACACACTGATTAGCGTACTGTGTAAATAAATTTAAGCCGTACATCGGTGTAGTCCCTGAGTAAGGAAAGGGATTATAAGCATTATACACCGGCGTGTTTATGTAATATGGATACGTATTATGCATATTATACATACTTCCTGATCCTTTCATGTGCCTATAGCAATATTATATGCCTTATGCCGAAAGGATGTGATTTCATTAACACAATAAGCACTGCAAAAAGATTGAAGCGGCATCGTGGAAAACTCCCCCCTAACTGCTCGCGCTTGTATAATTACGTATTGCACTATTCCATAGCAGCCTCACCAAAACGAAAAATACCACAGGGCATATAAATGTCCATATTATATAGCTCACACTCATGCTGCCCAGAACAAACAGGGGGAAAAAATTAGATACGGCAAATATGGGGAATACATATATTCCTATCCTCTGTATCCATTTTGAGTATATTATTACCGGCACATTATTTACCTCCTGAACCTGTCCTGAAATAGCGTTTATGGGGCCCATTTCCATTATTCTGAAAGCAAGCAGCTGTGGCAGCAGGAAAATGGAATAAGAAATAATTGCACCTGATACCGAAAAAAGCACAAATGCTAAAAACGTCTTTAAGCTTAATGAAATAAGGCTTTTTTGCATACCCATTATTATCATTATCATTCCGCCCAAAACATTTGGAATTAAGGTTCCAAAGCTTATATACCTTAAGGTTGCCATAAACTGCAAGGAAACCGGCTTAGTTATAAACATGTCCAAAGTACCCTCTTTTACATATTGGGTCAGTCTCCCGTAATTAGGCCAGAATAAGCTTATCAATATACCCGTCATAAAGGTATGCATCCCTACAAATATCAGCATTGCGTCAGGAGAATAACCCTCTATTACAACACCTGACTTGTACAAAACAACGGCATATAGTATTTTTGATACAAGCCACGCACACTCTACAAAAAGCCCCATAATAAAGTTGAGCCTGAATTCCATTTCAGCTATTATACAATTTTTCACAAATAATAGATATAATAATATGTACTTTTTTATGTTCAAAAAAGCTGATTTCAACTTTTATCCTCCTACAGCCACATATTTTTTAGTGCCCGCCGACCAAAGCAGCTTTGAAGCGAGAGTAAGAAGGCCAATCCATATAAGCTGGATTAGGACTCCTTCAAGTGTTGAGCTTATATCCAAATTCCCGTTCAAAACCCTTACAGGAAAATATATTGTGTACGCAAAGGGAAGATAATTGAGTACATATACGGCTCTTTCTCCAAATACGTCTATAGGGAAAAGCCCCCCGCTTAAAAGATTTATCAGAACCTCGAATCCGGCATAAATCCCCCATACCTCAGTAGCCCAGAACGCTGCTGTGCTTAGGCAGAAAAACATTAAAAAATTTAAAATAACCGCAAAAAATATAATCACTGCAAATATAAGCACCCTGATTGGCTCAATCCCTGCGCCCGATACCATGTTGACGATAGACAAAAGAAATGATATAAGTGCCAGCATAATTACCAGTTGCACGGATTTTCCACCTAAAAAGCTGCTTGCCCTGTATGAAAAATAGCCTATAGGCTTGACAATGAAGGCATTTAGACCGCCATTCTTTATATCATTAGCAATTTCCCATTCAAAGCCTGCTCTTACAATTATGGAAACAATACTTGACAGCGCCGTATACATAATCATTTGCTCATATGTAAATCCATAAATCACAGAAGCTTTTGAGTTGTTAAATATTGCAGTCCACAAAAAATACTGCATAATTATAGGAAAAGCAGCACTTAGTATGCTTATAAAAAAACTGGCTCTATACTCCATTGAGCGTTGCACGCTTAAAACAAATGTCCTCTTATACTTTTCCGCACAGCTCATTATCCACCTCACCCTTTTTATACAGCATCTCTATCCCGTCTTCTATAGGAATATCCTCAATGGTAAAATCCCTCACAGGAAGGGCGTCGAGCATAGACTTAGACACCTGCTTAATATTTATATTTTCAACCTCTATTACGGCATTTAAACCGTCATATGCCTTGATGACACCATAGCCTCCAAGCAGCTCCATATCTACCTGCTCAGATAAGCGAAGCTTCATTGTTTTCTTTTGATTAAATGATTCATTTACCTTATAAAGCTCATCATCATATATAATTTTGCCGTCGTTTACAACCACCACTCTTTTGCACAGGTTTTCAATGTCGTCCATGTAATGGCTTGTAAGTAATATTGTGGCTTTTTTTTCTTCATTATATCTTTTTAGAAATTCTCTTATGCTTTTCTGTGAGATTATGTCCAGACCGATTGTAGGCTCATCCAGCAAAATTATTCTGGGATTATGAATAAGAGCCGCGATTATTTCAATCTTCATCCTTTCTCCCAGAGAAAGCCTTCTGACCTGGACCTTTAGCAGTTCCTTAACATCCAGCAGCTCTGCAAGCTCGTTAAGCGTATCGTTATATTCCTTATCCTCAATATCATAAATACATTTGTTTAAGTATAAGGACTCGTTAGCAGGCAAGTCCCACCACAATTGATTTTTTTGTCCCATAACAATAGATATCTGCTTTTTAAATTCTTTTTTTCTCTCCCACGGGGTATATCCCAATACACTGGCAAAGCCGGATGAAGGAAATAAAATACCGCACAGCATTTTTAATGTAGTAGTTTTCCCTGCGCCGTTAGGCCCCAGAAACCCCAGCATTTCCCCTTCCTCTACTTCAAACGAAATGCTTTTAACGGCATTTTTTTCAAGCCTTTCACGCCAAAAAAGATTCTTTATGGAATTCCTCAAGCCCACTTCCTTTTTATAATAGCTGAACGATTTTGATAAATTATTCACTATTATCGCTTTCATAATTCACCCTTTCAAATAATGCCATGGTTTCGATATTAAATCATTTGCACACAGATATTGCAAAAATATGTAAATTATTCGCCTGTGGCAGCTTTAATTTAACTGCCTTTTTTTCAGCGTTCAGCATATAGCTGCTCCCAAACATACGCACAGCAAAATTAGTAAATTCCGCCTCTTCTTTTTTACGCTCGGCAGCCTTTCCAATCCACATAACTGTTTCGCCGAATTCAGGTATATTCAGCCAATCTGTGAACTCCAGACAAATCTCCTCAAAGCTGTTATCATCATAGGTTACCCTCATTAATTCAGATACATTTCCCCATTCTGCACAGCCTAAAATCATTATACACCTGTATTTGTCTTTTGCCAAATTTATCTCCTGTCCTCTGCATGAAATGTTATCATATAAAGACCCCTCTGCTTTTGAAAGAAAAAACTTTTTGCCCTCCTTGCTTATAACTTTATCTTCAAGATCTCCATCTAAGATATAATAATGTCCAATGCCTGTCAGATCAGCCTTTTCCTCCGCAGACAGTGATGCTCCCAGGCCCTTATTATTAAAATATTCAGACAGCTCAAGAAATATCACGCTGTTATGCTCATCCTTCCCGTATTTAAAAGAGTCCGGCTTAAAAAATTTATTATCGTGTTCAGTTAAAAGCTTATTTAATCCGTGAGCTATTTTCTCTTCCTCCTGTGCTATTTGAATAATTTTATCTTTAATTTCACACAGCCATTTTTCCGACCGTGAAATAAATATTTTACCAAATAATCCGCATAGTGAATCCCATTTACATTTTACTCTGATAAGCCTTTTAGAAAAATATTCAAGGGCATCTGTATTAAATCCGGCGGATAACGCTTTCAGAACATTTGAAAATCTTTCCCTGTCCTTTGATATATTATTTAATTTGATAAAGACAGTTGTGTCCCAAAAATTTTCATAGCCTCCGAATTCTTCAGCTAAACTGAATGAGCTGCCTATGCTGCTTCCAAATGTCATTAAGTTATGTACTGTACCGCTTTTTTCAAATCTTTTTAAGGCTTCCTTCACAATATATTCCGCATCTAAATCCCCGCACTCCCCACCTGTTATTCCAAATGTTATGCACGAGGTTACTCCATTTAAAAAATCCTCAAGATCCATATGAAATCTTTTATTTAAATAATATGGGTCCATACAAACAAAACCGTCTTTTTCACTATCTATTCCGATAATTAAGCAGTAGTGCTCCTGATGATTTTTTTTGTACCCTGGATCTGACGGACACCAGTAGGAATCAATTCCGATACCTGCAGGATACCCTATACAGACCTGGCCTTTTACTATACTCATCATCTCGTCACAGGATTTATTTTCATGGATATCAATACTGACTCCATAATATTTTTTTAAAAGCTCATTCTCCTTTTCCCGGTTCAGAATAATTCTGCTTCCTAGTGTATTATCCCCGCAGACATCATAATCTCTGAACTCAAAATACCATGACTGGCTGTACATCAGCAAATGCTCACGCCCCAGCCATTTAAATACGGTTAAATAGATGTCATCATAGCAATCGCCCCTGTCATCATGTACAGGCTTAATCTTTTCAATATCGGGGACTGTACCGCCGTAAGATATTTCTTCAGTTCTCTTTTGTAAGCTGCTGTTTACAAAGCATGATAGCTCTCTTATGGTTTTATACCTGAAAATATCATGCAGTCCGACCGGAAGACTGTTTTTCTCCATTTCAACAACCACCCTGACAGCAAGCAGCGAGTCCCCTCCCAGCTCAAAAAAATCGTCCTCCACGCCTATCCTTTCAATACCCAGTATCTTGTGCCATATTCCGTATATAATTTCTTCAATAGAATTACAGGGTGCCTCATATCTACTCTCATATCCGCTCAGCGGCTCGGGTTCAGGCAACGCCCTTCTGTCAATCTTTCCATTAGGTGTTAAAGGCATCTTGTCCAATTTTACATAATGAGCAGGAACCATATAGCTTGGAAGCTCATTATATAAAAAGCTTCTTAAATCGTTTACCGATAAAGTGCAATTAGCCACTACATACGCGCAAAGATATCTGTCTATACCCCTTTCCTTTACGACAACCACACAGTCCTTTACCTTAGGATATCTCAAAACGGAGTCTTCCACTTCCCCAAGCTCAATCCTGTACCCCCTGATTTTAACCTGGTGATCTGTCCTTCCTAAAATTTCTATATTGCCATCCTCAAGCCACCTGCCAATGTCTCCCGTCCTGTACAGCCTTCCTTCCCCAAAGGGATTTTGTATGAATTTTTCACCGGTTTTTTCAGGATTATTTACATACCCTCTCGAAACATTGTCTCCGGCAATACAAATCTCTCCGGGAATATTCACAGGCATAAGCTGAAGATTGTCTGACAGTATGTAAATTTTATTGTTTGCAATAGGCTTGCCTATTGGAACAGTATCCCGCTCATCATCCCTTTCTATATAATAGTAGGTATTAAAAACCGTGCATTCCGTAGGGCCATATGTATCAATTATTCTTCCGTCCAGATATGAATATATGCTTTTCAATGTATTCATGCCGATAGGCTCCGCCCCTATGTGGAAAAGAGGAAGTTTTATATGCTTCCCAGCCCCACTTTCAGTCAGGATGTAGGACATGGCCTTAACCAGAGAAGACGGCAGGAACAGCATTTTAATTTTTTCATCACCGGCCACCAAGGATAATAAATAACCTGCATCCATAGACTGTTCCCTGGTCAAAAGCTTGATTTTCCCTCCCGCAAATAATGGCCAGAAAATCTCCCATGTTGAAGGATCAAAGGTAAGGGTTGTCCTGTGTATCGAAGTCTCGTCCGGCAGCAAGCAAAACTCCTCCTGCATCCAATGAATTAAATTATTCATCTGCCTGTGCTCTACCATTACTCCTTTAGGCCTGCCCGTTGATCCCGAGGTATAAATGATGTATAGAAGCCTGTTTATATCTCCCGCTATTCCCAAATCGCCGCTGCTCTCTTCATCTGTCTCACAGTCTTCAATAGCTGCCGTATGAAAGCCTATATCGCATCTGTCGAGCAAATGCCTCTGAGTAACCAGTATACAGGCTGAACTATCCTCCATCATATACTTTATTCTGTCGGCAGGATATTCGGGATCGATAGGCAAATACGCGCCCCCCGCCTTAACGATAGCAAGAACACCTATTATCATTCCTATGGATCTCTCTGTCATTATTGCCGCAACTCTATCCGGCCCGACTCCTTTTTTCCTCAGCATTCTTGCCGCTCTATTTGATTTTTCATTCAGTTCGGAATATGTAAGGCACTCCCCGTTAAACTCCAGTGCAATATTGTCCGGACTCTTTCTTACCTGCTGTTCAAACAATTCATGTATCAATTTATCCTTGGGATATTGAACAAATGTGTCATTAAAATCATTTAGAAGCCGCTTTCTTTCCTCCTCCGGCAAAAAGCTTATTTCCTTTATGGCTTTGCCGGGATTTGATACGCTGTCCATTATAATATTGACACAGTGCCCTGCCAGCCTTTCAACTGTCCTTCGCTCGAAGGCGTCAGCATTATAAAAGAAGCACAGGTCAAAGCTTTTTGAAAGATTTACCGCAAGCTGATACGTCATCTCCTTGCGGCTGAGCATGCTTGCAGCATCGGAGCCTGTTTCCAACGCGTCACAGACCTCCCCTATAATAATGCCGGAATCAAACATTGATTCCTCACTAGCCAGCTCACTGTACACTTTAATTTGCTCCAGAGAAAGATATTTATGCTTTCCGCTTTCGGTAAAATTGTTCTTAATGCTTTTAAGCAGATCAAAATTTTTCATATCGGGATCTATGATTACCCTGAGAGGCAGAACATGTATTAATGTGTCTCCGTTCCCATTTATGCCGTTGTTCCAGGTACAGGCTCCAAATAATATATCGTTTGCATTATTATATATATGCAGCAATACGCTCCACACATACCCTGACAGTATATTTATACTTGCGTCGTATCTGTCTATATAATTTTTTATGGCTTGTCTTATGGGATCATCAAAATGATACCTGTATAATTGAATGTTTACAGCTCTTTGCTGAGTCTTTCTATCAAAAGGAAGCCCGGTTTTTATATCAAACCCCGACAAATAATTACTCCAGTATTGCTTGCTTTCTTCCGGCACATTTTTTGTGTCGCTCATTATTTTCAGCACTCCTTACAATAAATTTATATTTTTATATGACATTTCTGCAAATAAATCTTTTTATTCCTTCCAGTGCCTTATAAATGTCTTCTATGCTGCAGGAAGCATAGCAGGCTCTTGCAAAGCCTTCTCCGCAATCTCCGAAGGCAGTTCCGGGAACCATTGCAACCCTTTCCTGCATAAGAAGTTTTTCGCAGAATTCATTTGAGCTCATTCCAGTAAATTTTATATTGGGGAAAATATAGAGCGAGCCCTCCGGCTTTACACAATTTAAACCTATTTCACGAAAGCCGTTATATATAATATTACATTTTACCCTATTTTCACCGACAACTCTCCCTATACTTTCCGAATAGTGCCTCATAGCCTGGAGCGCGCCGTGCTGCGATACGGTACAGGCACATATGGCAGCATATTGATGTACCTTGTGCATTGCAGATAATAAATCCCTATGCCCCCATACATATCCTATTCTCCAACCCGTCATAGAGAAATTCTTAGAAAACCCGCTCACCGTAAGGACATGATCCCTTATCTCACAAAAGTCCGCTAAGGAAGCATGCTGATGGTTATAAGTAAAATCACAATATATTTCATCCGATATTATAATTATATCCTTTCCCTTAAGGAAATCCGCTATATCTATAAGGTCATCCTTTGTCATAACAGCACCCGTAGGGTTATTGGGATATGAAAGAATTACAACCTTTGTTCTGCCGGTAACTGCCTTTTCCAGACATTGCCGGGTCAGCTTAAAGCCATTGGACTCCTGTAAGTTTATGCTCACAGGAGTAGCTCCTGTGAAAACCGTACAATATTTATATGCTTCAAAATTGGGCTCCGGGATTATCACCTCATCTCCATGGTCTACAAGTATCCTTAGGGCAATATCAATGGCTTCACTGGCACCCGCGGTAACTATAATTTGATTATCAGGATTTATTTGCGTTTTATATTTTTTCTCAAGATATCCTGAAATTTCAGTTCTTAATTCCTTTATGCCTGAGTTAGGGGTATAGTATACCTTTTTCTCACGAATAGCCTGCATTCCCCCCTCCAAGGCATATTCCGGCGGAGCCTGAGGCTCTCCGATGTTCAGCTTTATTACATCCTCCATGCTGTCTGCGAGATCAAATATTTTCCTTATTCCGGATGAAGGGACATTTGAAATCCTTGGCAAAATCATCTTCTTTATGTCCATGTATAATCATTCTCCTTTATTTTAAGCAATATCCTTTCTGCCAAAATATAAAAATGTCCTTTTAAAGCCCTCTATCAGAGCATCTATATCACTGGTTTCAATTATAAAAGGAGGTGCAATTCTTATGACGTTCCTGTAAATACCCCCAATCCCTACCAGTAAATTATATTCCTTTAATTTATTCAGTACCTTTAAAGCTAACTCACAATGAGGTTCCTTCAGCTTCCTGCTTCTAACAAATTCCACCCCCGCCATTAATCCTATTCCGCGCACATCCCCTACAAAATCAAACTCATATAATTCTTGAAGCCTTCTGATTAAATAGTCTCCTCTATCCTTTATATTCCTAAGCATATTATATTTTTCGATCTTTTCTAATACTGCAAAAGACGAAGCGCATGCAACGGGATTTCCTCCGAACGTAGAATACAGCATAAGGTCGGAGGTTAATTCTGCAAGATAGGATTTAGCAAGTACCGCTCCAATAGGAAGTCCGTTTCCCAGACCCTTTCCCAGACAAAAGGCATCCGGCTCAATATGATAATTCTGAAACCCGTACCACTGGCCCGTTCTTCCTATCCCTGTCTGTACTTCATCTACAAGAGACAGTCCCCCATACTTGCTCACTATTTTTAAAGCTATATTAAAATACTCCTCGGGAGGCACAATTACTCCGCCGACTCCCAGTACCGTTTCAAACAGGAAACCCGCGAACTTGTCCGCACCAAGGCTTTTAATAGCATCCTCGATTTCCAGAGCACATTCAAAGCTGCACGTTTCCCTGCTTTTATTAAATTTGCAGCGGTAGCAATAAGGAGTACACACCTTATATGCCTTTAACTCTACTTCTCCGTGGTGCTTCCAGCCTTCAACGCCTGTGAGATAATTTGCAAACAATGTCATTCCGTGATAGCCATGAGACAGCGACAATATATACCCATCCTTTTTATATAGCCTTGCAAGCAGGGTAATATATTCAATTCCTTCCGAGCCGCTATTGCAGAATAAAACTTTATATCTATCATTTTTTACCTTTCCTGCAAGTGTCCTTGCAAGCTCAAGCACCAGGCTGTTCAAATAAAAGCCCGGTACATGCTGCACCTCTTTTAGCTGCTTAATCACCGCTTCATTTATAAATTCATCACAATAGCCCATACTTGCAGTGGCAACCCCTGAATAAAAATCCAGATATTTTTGGCCGTCCTGATCATAGAGGAATTGCTTTTTGCCCTTCGTTACAAGCAATGTTCCATTATAATATGTTTTATTGGATGGAAACATATTCTCCTTCATCAACAATTTTGCATATGTATATTCCATTTTCCCTCCACTATGGATAATGATATCTTGTTCATCCATCAAAATAATTTAACTTGCTCCATACGGCTTAGCTCCTCCGGTATATTATTATTTCTTCCATTCAGAACTGCAGGCCTTCCACAATAAACAAACAAATCGTCAATACTAATTTGTCTTTTATTAAAGTCATCTGTAAATCTGTCAAGATTTAAAATGAGCTCTTGAATTGTAAATTTATGGTATTCACATGAGCTAAGGTTAACATTCTTTATACTGCCATTGGCCGACAAATGCTCCTGCTTGCAGCCTCCCCCGCAGATATATCTTGCCCAGCAGTCTGAGCAGGTCTGATGCCTGTCTACATTGTAAGTCCATTCATCTATCATATTCTCATCCAGAGCTTCAGAGTGCGAGTTCATAAGAAACTCATCCTTGCCGCACAGTCTATGGCAAGATACAACAGACCTGTCTCCGGACAAGGTAAAATAGGTCCCTCCCGCAGCACAATGGCCGACGGAAAGCTTACCATTTAAAATTTCATCATATATTTTTTCATATTCCAGAATACCTTTAAATCTTGAGGACATCTTAAAAAAGTCTTCATAATTTACAATAACCTGCTGTAGCTGACATCTAATGTCTTCATCAAAATAATATTTGTATTTATTCCTTGCATCCTTTCCGTCTTTAACAGACGCGGGATAAATACTTACATAATCAAAATAATCCGTGGAAACCAGATGTTTTATATTTTCATATATTGTGACACTCTTCTGTGCAATAGTCATTCTCGCCACCAATATTAAATCCTTGTATTTTTCCCTTATTGATTTTATATTTCCCATTATGGTATCAAAGGAGCCTTCATTGTTTTTAAAGGGTCTATATGAATCCTGCACCTCTTTTCCCCCATCAATAGAGATGGAAATTATAAAATTATTCTCTCCCAATATGCTAATAATTTCTTCGTCCACAAATGTCATATTAGTCGATATTCTATAGATAAAATCTACATTTTCTTTTTTAGAAAAGATTTTTGTATAATCCAATATTTCCTTAATTACTTTAAAATTCATCAGGGGTTCCCCTCCAAAGAACTCAAGCCTTACCTTGTTTGAGTGTGTCTTATAGCTTTTAAGCAAATAGTCCAGATATTCTATAATATCAGCATTCATTGGCTTTTCAAGGCATCCGTAACTGCCTCCCTGTGCAAAGCAGTATACGCATTTTAAATTGCACGCAGGAGTCAAATTAACATTTATAGCCAGATTTGATCCATCCGCATAGCAGCAGTCCTTCAAAACCCCGGAATTAACATCACAGTCATACTTAGTCAGCATATCAACTACTTTTTCTATATATTCCGAATTACTGCTATTTATTCTTGCGGCCCGGCTTGTGCCGATATCAAAAATAACATTCTTTAAACCGCTTTTAAAATTAACAAATCTATCCCTTAATATCTCAGGCATAATACTCCTCTCCTTAAAGCTTTAGCTATCTGTTCCCCAATACCCTGCGTTATCCCGGGCTATCGCACAGAAATCCGCCTTTTCCCCAATTGCTTTTATCGAATTCATTTATTGTCAGCCATACTCCGCATTTATCAATATTCAGGCCTTCACTGATTATTCCGGTCAATACACTGCACATATCTCTCTTCTGTTCACAAGTTCTGCCTTTCCACATGCTTACCTCTATCAGAGTAAAGCCCTTTTGCATATGTCCGGCATTACTCGGGCATATACATTCCGCAGGGTATTCGGCTATAAGAACTTTTATTCCTTCAATATCCGCATTAATGCACTCCGGAATTTTACTGTATATTCCATCATAAATTTTTCTTATATGGTCTTTAGTTGCCCTATCTGAAGTATTAATTTTAATAACCGGCATAAATTCCTCCCACTGCTTAAATTTCACCTTTTTACATAATTACCAGTTATCCGACAAAAAATGATTCCGTAGGATAATATGCCCTGTCATCAATTTTAAATGCCTCAAGAGTTATCCCCTCCGGGTAGTCTATAACTATCCTTTTTTCTTTGGGATGCGATCTGGAAACAATAAACCTATAGCTTTTTACATCCTTAACGTCAATCTCCTCTGCCCTCGATCTGCCTCCCTTATATTCTCTTGTTACAGCTATATTAAACGGCATGTTACTATCATTAATCAGTTGAATATGCAAAAGAAAATATTCACTGCTCCAGACATGCTCAAATCTTTTCATAAATTGCCTCCTCTTCCAAAACAATTTCTTCATCGGCACAGCCTATGTCTTTTATTGTTGTCTGACAACCACATTTCTTACATTTGCCATCCTTAGAAAGTGAATCCTTAAGGTAGGTGTATAGGCCATACCTCTCGACTAATAACTCCTTGCATTGCGGGCAATACGAATTTAACGCGTCGCCTTCAAAGGCATTCCCAATGTATGCATATTTCAAGCCGCGCTCCAAAGCCCTGTTCCTGGCGGAGACAACATCCTCCACAGGTGTCTTCTCATATTGCATATACTTGTAATCAGGATGAAATCTGGTAAAATGAATAGGTATTTCAGGGGATAGATCATTTAGAATAAAATTAATCATTTTATCATAGTTTTCATTATTGTTGGTTAGGCCCGTAACAACTAAATTACTTATTTCAAAATGTATTCCCTTGCTATACACAAGCTTCGCATTGTCAAGAACAGGCTGCAGCCATCCCTTAGTGAATTTTCTATAATATCCTTCATCCATAGATTTGATAGAAATAGCAAAAATATCAATTACCTCGCATAATTGCTCAACTGCTTCATATGTTAAAAAAAACGCAGACTTAAAGAGATTTTTAAGCCCACGCTTTTTTGCTTCCCTTGCAGTATCTATAACAAATTCAAACCAAACCGCCGGATCATTATATGTCCATGACAGAACCTCTATATTATTTGAAAGAGCCATATCTATAACCTGCTCAGCAGTATATTCATAAATATACTCGGGGCTGGTGTATTGAAACTGGGAATACATCCAGTTCTGGCAATAATCACAATCAAGATTACACCCGAAATTCCCTAAGGACAGTATTTTCCCTCCCGGCTTGTAGTGGAACAACGCCTCAGTCTCTATCCTTTCAATTGTAATATGCGTAGCCTTTCCATAAGATAAAGCATACAGTTTGCCCCCAATATTTTTTCTCACCTTGCAGAAACCGACATTGTTTTCTCCTATAATGCACCTGCGGGGACATAGTTCGCACTGTACCTGGCTGCTCTGCAATTTGCTGTAAAGATATGCCTCTTTTCGGGTGTCGTTCCACTGCAAATGTAGATTATGCTTTTTTACATTTTCTGAATAAAAATTACTCATAAAAATCCTCCTTAGATTTAAATTAATTTTTTATAACTGTTATAATGTTGATTATATTGACTGTGCCTTATTTTATACCTTTAAATATAAACATCTTATTTATTTAATTTCCTTATTTTTCATTATAATCCTTATTTTTTATATA
Source organism: Bacillota bacterium (assembly GCA_023390115.1). Classification (GTDB taxonomy): domain Bacteria; phylum Bacillota; class Clostridia; order Acetivibrionales; family DSM-27016; genus Anaerobacterium. Next base: position 260,090 of record JAEWDM010000040.1, on the reverse strand, counting down.
GTCAATATAAACCAATTTTTATTTATTATGTATAATTGTGCAATTATTTGTATGGCAGCCTCTCTTATTCACCGAGTATAAAGCCCATCCGGCACATGCTCTGTTTTTATAGCTGTTCAGATAAAAGATTGATATAATTCCTCGTCTTTATGCCTTGAAACGGTTAAAAAAGTCTTTCGATTTTACTTGCTGAATATTAAAAATTATGGTATTCTAATTATAATTAAATACGGTCGATTTACGGTTGGATGAATTTAATATTCGTTTTCAAGATTCCGGACTTCTGGGGTGGGAAGCTCATTATTTATGAGGCTTTTCGCCCCTTTTTATATGCATTTAAAGAATAAACCATGAAAGAAATTTTGATGAAAGGATGGTGTCCATGTCTATAGCTCAAAGTATAGGACTGTCTTTGTTCTGCATTTCATTAGTGTTTTTTGTACTTATATGCCTGTTTTTCTTAATAAAGCTGCTGTCAGTAGTTCTAAGCAGTATAAGGCACAATAAAAGCCGGCCGGCTCTTATAGAGGCGGAATCCGCCGCTCCGGCTGTTAAAGAATTCAAGAAGGAGGACAATTGCGGTGTTTCGGCAGGAGAGCTTAAGCTTATTAATGTAGATGAAAAAACCGCCGCCATGATCATGGCTATTGTAAGCCATGAATCACGAATCCCTCTATCTCAGCTTTCTTTCAAATCAATAAGGGCTTTAGAGGAGTCTTAAAAAGGCGTTTTCATTATGCAGTCCGGTACCTAAGCAGAGGCTGCTTCGAAACACAATGCGGACACAAGGCTACAGTACCTTTTTCTCGCATTTGTTTCGCAGCGGCTTTTTCTTTTTTGAATACATAAGAATGCATTGGTTAATTATATTCTGTAATCCTCAAGGCCATCCATCAGACCAAATTCAAACAAAATTTCCTCCAGACGCTCCTGCTCCATAGGGGTCGGAATTACAAAATCCTTATTCTCCTCTATGTTCCTGGCCAGCTGTCTGTATTCCCTTGCCTGTGCGGCAGCAGGATCATAATCAATTACAGTCTTCTTATTGATTTCCGCGCGCTGTACTACATTATCACGCGGAACAAAATAGATCAGTTTTGAGCCCAGCTCCTTTGAAAAAGCTTTCAAAAGCTCAATTTCGCGGTCTACATTACGGCTGTTGCAGATGATGCCCCCCAATCTTACTCCGCCCTTCTGAGCATATTTCCTAATACCTCTTGATATGTTGTTAGCAGCATACAACGCCATCATTTCCCCGCTTGCAACAATATATATTTCCTTTGCTTTACCTTCGCGAATCGGCATAGCAAAACCGCCGCATACGACATCACCGAGAACATCATAAAACACATAATCCAGATCATCTGTATATGCGCCTAATCTCTCAAGCAGGCCGATGGATGTTATTATACCGCGTCCGGCACATCCCACGCCGGGTTCCGGGCCGCCGGATTCGACACATCTTGTTCCGCCAAATCCTTCTTTCAGGATTGAATTCAGGTCAATGTCTTCGCCTTCCATACGAAGTGTATCAAGCACCGTCCTTTGTGCAAGGCCCCCTAATAATAGCCTTGTTGAATCGGCTTTTGGATCACATCCGACAACCATAACCTTTTTCCCGGCTTCCACAAGTCCTGCTGTCAAATTCTGAGTTGTAGTAGATTTTCCTATTCCTCCCTTCCCATAAATTGCAATTTGTCTAATCTTTTTCTCACCCATAATTATCCTCCGTTGAATTAATCATTTTTTATATAAGCAAAGGGATCCTTTTGCAGCCATTCCTTCTTATACGGTATCTTCAAATTTTTTGCAATATTTTTATTATACTGGTTGTTCTGCAGCTTCCTGACCATTCTTCTTGCAATATCAAACGCTCCGGTATAGCCCATGTAGTGGAAGGTAGGGCCAAACAGCGGCAGAATCGGAGCACCGTATTTGGTCGTTATATTATTAGGTCCTCCATGGATTACAATCATATCCGGTTTCAGCTTTTCCACGAGGTTCACCTGCTCAAAAGGCTGCTGAGTCGCTACATTGAAGGTGATATTCTCAATATTTTCCAAAGCATCAAAAACCGGCGCGATAAATTTGTCAATGTGATGCCCTTTAAAGCCTACGATCTCCATACCTAATTCCTGAAGGACTTCTGCCGTGGCGACAATTCGAATGGCACCCCCGCCCAGATAGACGGTTTTACCCTCAAGCTGTTCTTTATATGGCATGAGGCTCTTTTCCAAAGCTTCTTCTTCCCGTTTTAAGAATATTTCAGCCTCCTTCTCAAGATTAAAATGCTTTGCAATATTCATAACCCATCGGGTTGTATTCTTTTTTCCAATAGGAATGGTATCAATTATAAACGGAATACCATATTCCTGCTGTAAATATTCTATATAATAATCATCATGAGTCCCGCAAATGCTGACATTCAACGCATTCTCCAGTGTATAGGAGAAATCCCTGGGCGCCGAATAGCAGGGCAGGAACCTGACATAAAGCCCAATGGCATTTAAAATCCGCTCCAGCTCATCTTCATCTGCCTTGCTCATTGAGCCTACATTAAAAATATTTACCGTCTTACTTGCAAGATATTTTCTCTTATACTCCTCAAAATCCTCAAACACCGTGGGAAGGTTTCGCTCAACCCTTCCAAGCAGCTTCTTCATTATTCCGTTATAGGCGGCGTCATAGGCCGTTGCCATGACCTTGGTCTTGAAGCCTTCACAGGTCACCGGTATCAGCTTTGCTGAAATTTCCGGCTGAAGATCAGCCAGAATACCGTCAATATCATCTCCTATCAACGCAGGCACACAAGCGCCAACCACAATAATAATCTCCGGCCTGAACTCACGATCCGCATAGCAGATCGCCGCCCTCAAATTAACTTCCCCCCCATCGATTACATTGACTTCATCAAGGTTGGTGTTTATAACGATTGTCCCTTCCGCATTGGGGTCCCTCAGCTTCTGAAAGGCTGCTCCCTGCTGTCCCGATGAATTGACTGAGGAAGCCCCGCAGCCCAGCGGCGCGTGCATAATTGTAACGGTATTCCGGATGGTATTTAAAATACCGAGGCTTAAACCGTGCTGGCATCCATAGGTTTGACTGAAGCTGCGGGTCGCACTGTTCAGGCATCCCTTTGACACACATTCTTCCAGATGTGCGCAGGTCCCGCCAAAGGCAATTCCCGCCTTTAACCGTTCCTCTCTGGCAGGTGCCGTCTCACTTAATACAATACTCATATTCTTGCCTCCTATCTGCCTGCAACTAATGTGCTTAATGCATCTTCCGTTAAGCTCAGGCCTCCATTAAACCCAACATAAGTCCGGTTTAATACAATACGGTTGGTAACAGGATACGAAACCGTGATTAACGGAGCATTTAAGCTGCCCGCCAGGCCTTTTTCCATAATGCTTCCAAACACAACCGCCGGTGAAAAAGCATCGTAATACTTTTGATTTTTATTGGGTTCCCATGCTTCCCTCAGGAACTTACCGATTGCTGCCGTATTGGTCTCAAACTTCACATGGACCTTCAGCCCGGAGTCCAGATTTTCATAATTTTTCTCCAGACCGGACTTCTGCTTATCTGTCAGAATGTCGGTAATCACCGATAATTTCGGGATCCATCCCAGTTCATCAGAGATAAACCGCGTGACTGACGGAGCATAATTGGCATCGCCAACAACAACAGCATACCGCTGTAAATCGGCATCCGTATAAATATCCGTAAAGCGTTCAAAATAGTCATAGTAAATAATCCGTTCCGTTTCCAGAGCCTTTTCAACAGCTTCCTCAGAAACACCAAAATATCTTCCGATTTCCCTGAGAAAGCTCTCAGTCTGAAGATATCCAATCGGCACCTGCCTTGTAAGATAGGGAATAGAGAATTTTTCTTCATAGGACTGAGCCGCCTTGACCCCGTATATCTCAGAAAGGACGATATTGAGAGCGGAAGCCGATGATCTCCGGATATCATTCAGGCCTTCCCCTTCTCCGAACAGGGTGTTGGCCTTGACTCCTATCAGGGACAGTACCCGCTTTATTTCCTTGAGATTGCCCTTCCAGAACACATCCCCTCCCGGAACAATTCCAAGGATGTTTACGGTTTTATCCAGCTTCTCTCCGGCCGGTTCGATGTAATTGTTTACCAGTCCTTCAATTAACAGATCGTATCCGTAGTACGAATTTCCTTTAAAGCTGGGCGTTGAAATTGCAATGACAGGTTTATCTGAGTTTTCAAAGCGTTTAACAACAGAATCAATATCATCACCGATCATCTCAACCATGCACCCGCTCAATACTACAAACAAATCAGCATCCATTACCTCCAGAGTCGTACTTATTTCTTCCTCCAGCCTGCTCTCTCCTCCAAATACGATTTCCTTTTCCGCCACATTGGAGCTTGGCAGGGAAGTCGCACCGCAATACCCGCCTCCGAGATATGCAGAGCCTGCATTAATTGCATTATATAAGTTATATCCGCAGCCCGATGCCGCATGGATAATCGGAACTGCTTTTGATATCGCCCGCATTGTCGATAACGCACCGCCCAGCGCACAGGAATATCTTGGCCTTTCGATAAAATTACTCATACTATACCTTCTTTTCTTGATGTTTTAATATATAACTCTATCAACAATGTCAAACAGCTCTGTCGATAAATACCTCTCTCCCGTATCGGGCAGGAGCACAACAACATTTTTTCCTTTAAATTCCGCCCTTTTTGCTATCTGTGTCGCTGCAAAGGCTGCCGCACCGGATGAAAATCCCACCAGAAGCCCCTCTATCCTCGCCAAATCCTGGGATGCTTCAATGGCTTCTTCATTTCTTACCTTAAATATCTCATCCACAACTCCATACTCAAACAGAGGGGGAAGGAAATTAGCTCCTATGCCCTGAATTTTATGGGAAGCAGCAACACCCCCGGACAGTACCGGAGACGCATAAGGCTCCACCGCAAATATCCTGATCTCAGGATTCCTTTCCTTTAAAGCAGATCCAACGCCGGAAATTGTTCCCCCGGTTCCCACACCTCCGACAAATGCGGCAATATCCCCGTCAAGATCGTTCCATATTTCCCTGGCCGTAGTTTTTTTATGAATCTCCGGATTCGCCCTGTTTTCAAATTGGCTTGGGAAAAAGCTGTTCGGAATCTGAAATGCAATTTCCTCCGCTTTTTTAATTGCTCCCCGCATGCCATCCTTTGCGGGAGTCAAAACTAATTCCGCATTCAATGCCTTCAGCAGCTTTTTGCGTTCATTGCTCATGCTTTCCGGCATAGTGATAATTATACGGTATCCCTTGGCAGCCGCCACAAAAGCAAGGCCAATCCCTGTATTGCCACTGGTTGGCTCTACAATGACCGTATCCTTATTAAGGGTGCCCCGTTCCTCCGCATCCTCGATCATTGCCAGAGCAATCCGGTCCTTGACTGAGCCCAGAGGATTAAAGTATTCCAGCTTGGCAATCAGGTTAGCATCCACCTTTTTTTCTTTATTATAGTCCGACAGCTTTAGCAATGGCGTATTCCCAATTAGATCTGTCAGCTTTTCTGCAACCTTTGGCATAATATAATCTCCTTTTTATTAGTACTCGGCTCTGTATTTACCATAGTATTTTTCTATAATATTTACTCCGCGGCCAATTACAACAGAACATATCCAGTAAAGAACTGCCGCCGCCATAAATATCTCTAGGTTCTTAAGCCCGTAATTTTGCTGGCTGAATAATGTCGCCCGGCCTATTATATCCACATATCCAATAGCAAAGCCCAGCGAAGCCTCATTCAGAACAGCGACGATTGTATTTCCGAGCGGAGGCAGTGTCACCTGAAACATCTGGGGAAAAACAATTCTCCGGAACACGGTAAAATTAGTCATCCCGGCACTTATTCCGGCTTCGTATTGACCCACATTAATGGAGGAATAAGCGCTTCGGAATACCTCCGAAAGAGATGCCCCGCAGAACATGGCAAAAGTCAGAATTATGTATTCCTTTTTTCCCAAAATTTCATCGTTGATTCCCAGTGCTTTTAATAGCATAGGAAAGCCGTAGTAAACTACATAAAGCAAAACAATGGAGGGGGTACACCGGATGAATGTGGTATAGGCATATGCAAAAATTCTCAATGCTTTGTATCTTCCAAGCTTTGCCCACGCCAGGAAGCCACCCAGAAGAATTCCAAAGAGTACGGAATAAGCCATGATATTAATTGCGCTTCCGATGTACGGCAATAATTGTTTTAAGCTTTTTAAAAAATATACAAGGTCAAACATTTACCGTATTCCCTGCCTTTATTTGTTATTTGTCGCCGTTTGAGGTTAGCTTGAATAAATCTTCTCCGAACCATTTTTCCGACAGCTTACTTAAGGTTCCATCCGCTTTTAGGCTCCTGATTACTTCACTGTATGCATCTGCAAGCTCCTGCTGGTTTTTATTGAATAAGTCATAGGATTTGACAACCGTGAAGCTGTTAAAGGTAAGTCCATCCTTAAATTTTTTCCCCGCATCCGCAGAAACAACCTGATTCCATGTATGCTTGTTCTCAACATCCGCGTCATAACGCCCGTCCAGAACTCCCTGCCAGATATCTGCGGCTGTTCTGGAATCAATGGTATCAAATTTAATTGGCTTATCCTTATTTTCTTCATTATAATCATTTAACGGACCGATGATGCCCCCTCCCGCCATAGTCGGAGCAACCCTCAGGCCCTTTTCGGCTATGTCGGAAAGGTTCTTTACATCCGCATCTTCATTTCTTACAACCACTCCGATAATACCGCCGCCGTCAAATTCCGGATATATGAATTTCTCCTCACGCTCCGGGTTCCAATAAAATCCGCCGATTGCCTGATCATAGGTACCTCTTTCAAGTCCCAGCAGAATAGCATCCCCTGAAGACGGCTCTATATCAAACTTATACTGAGGCAGCGCTTCGTCCACTAATTTTGCAACATCAATTGCATAACCCGCCAGTACGCCGGTGTCATCCAGATAAGTCAGCGGATAGTAGTTGTTATTAGTTACAACCTTTACAACAGTGACATTCTCAGAATTTGCTGATTCCGATTGTGCGTCTGCAGATGAAGAATCGGGATTCTCCCCGCTCTTTGCACAGCCGGTAAAAGAAATGGCCGATAAGCTTAAGATAAGAATTAATGCCGCAAAGCCTTTAAATATTTTTTTCATAATTTCTCCATTCCCCGCTGTTCTGCGGAATATATATTTTTTATACGGTTTTAAACCTGTTGATTCTTTTCTCTACTAATTTAAACAGCTTCTCTGTCGCATAGCATATAATGATATAAATAATAAGGATATCAATATAGGCCTCAACAAACTTATAATTTGCATTTGCTTCCACCCTTGCGGTTGCCGTAATATCCTTGATTGCCATTGCAAATACCAGGGAGGTCCCTTTCAGTAACCCGACGGTCGCAGTACAAATATTTGGTATTGCAACTACAAATGCCTGCGGAAGAATTATTCTTATATACGTCTGCCAACCACTCAGGCCGCTTGCCAGAGCCGCTTCCCGCTGTCCCTTATCCACGCTCGCCAGGGCCGCCCGGAAAACCTCGCTCAGATATGCCCCGGTATGCAGCGAGAAGACAATAAATGCATAGAGCAAAGTATTGATATTATAAACATCAATGGGTATCTTCAGTGCGGTTACCACACCTTTTAATACTCCGGGTACCAGATAATAAATGATATAAATCTGAATAATCAAGGGTGTCCCTCTGATAAATGAGATGTATATCTTCGCTATCTGATCCAGGGCAATAACTTTCTTCAAGCGTACAATTGCTGTAAAAAATGCCAGAGGCAAGCCAAGCAGTAATGAAACTACCGTAATCAGTATGGTTATCCTTGCAGCGCCGAACGACTTCCAGAACAGAGAGATCGCAAAATCAATATCAAAGCTCATATCATACCTCCCGGACGCTTAAATAGGAATCTGATCCCTGAATCTTGAAGTGAAGTATTTATTGCTAATAATATTTGTATAAATATCTTCAATCAAACGGAGTCCGCCCGCATATCCAAAATAGGATTTATTTAAAATCACATTTTCCAAAATAGGAATACTTAAATAAGTAATAGCCGCTTCTATATCCTTGGCCAGATCATTTTCCCACTGGCTGCCCAAAATTAATGTCTTCTGAGGACGGTTCCTGTCTTTGCGGATCACAGCCTCAATTCTTCCGCCATCCTCCTCATAGTGGACACAATCCTTGTATTCCGGAGCAATTTTCTCAAATTCTTCAGTGATAAAGCCCTTATACCGTTCGGGAACATTATCAATAATAAATGCCCGCTTAGGGGTATAGCCCAATTCATTGAAAAGAAATTTACTGACTCCCAGCGCATAGGTGGAATCAGCAATGGTATACAGCTCATAGGGAAGTCCGTTCTTAATTTCAGTGAAGAAATCCGCGGTGTCCACAAAATATTTATAGAACCTATCCTCCTCCTCTTCAATAATGGCTCCTATGCTTTCTTTATCAAGTCCGGCAAACTCTGCCACAGCCTTGAGGAAACGGCTGGTCTCATCTGCGCCTACCGGAACGACAGGATAGTGCAGAAACGGTGTTCCATACTTCGTCTGAAGCAATTCAGCCGCCTCCAGGCCAACCCAGGCAGACAGCACCAGGTTAAACTGTGCGTTGGGTATATCCTTCCACTCACTGACGCCTTTACTCTCATGTCCAAAAAGGATATTGACTTCTAAGCCAATAGAGGTAAGCAGCTTCTTGATAGTCTCCAGATCGCCTCTCCAGTTGGGATCCTGATATGGAACCACAGAGAAAACATTGACTAAGCCCTTTCGCAGCCGAGGCACTGTATCCTCCAGATACTGCTCAATCAATTCCTTAAGTAAGAGATTATGCCCAAAATAGTTATTTCCCTTGAAGCCGCCGGTCTCCACACTGATAATGGGATATCCCTCTTCCTTATACTCACTGACAACAGATTGTACATCATCACCAACGATATCAGCAGTACATCCGGTCAGAACAACAAATAAATCCCCATCCATTACCTTGAGCGCACCTTTGATTGTCTCATGCAGCCTGCGCTCTCCGCCGAAAACAACATCACTTTCCGTAGCATTGGAACACGGAACATGAGCACCTCCCGCATAGCCTTCCCCCTGTTGTCCGGCCGAATTTTTAATAGCAGATACCTTGTTGCTGCAGCCAGGCCCGCTATGCAGTATGGGAATCGCTCTGGGGATTGCCAGCACACTCTGCTGAGCTCCTAATGCACATGTATATCTTGGTTGTTCAATCACTCTGCTCATTGCATTTCTCCATTCCACCGTACTCTATCGGTATTATTTTATTTCCTTTCCCCTGGCTCAAACAGGAACGGATCCTGTTCATTCCACCATTTGGTATATGGCAGCTTTGCGTGCTTTGCTATTGTTTCAATCATTCTCTTTGTTTTAATAGTCTCATACAGCTTATACCCCAGGTCAACCACACCGTCATATCCGATTCCAAGATTTGCGTCGGAAACCTGGAATGACGGAATACCCAGCTTGCTCCCTACGGTTGAAATATGTCCGTGCCTTACTACCAGAAGATCCGGCTTCAGCTCTCTCAGGATATTGGCAAATTCATAGGGCTGAATGTTGCAAACAGTGTAATTGTCTACATCACCGGTATATTTGATCATATTGCCGATACTGTTTACTTCGCCGTAATCGTTGTCATATACCTGATCATGATGAAAGGCCAGACCCCCGATGACTTCCATATCAAGAGAGCGGCAGGAGCTGACGATACTGTGAACGAAGGAGTCTCCCGCAAGGATGTATACTCTTTTCCCCCTCAGCTCATTTCGCAATTCATCCAGCTTGGGCCGAATCCTTTCATGCTCCTCCCTGATGACCTTCTCCGCCAGCTCCTCCCGGTGGGTAATCCTCCCCAAATCCCTGAGCCACTCATCTGTCCATGCAATTCCATAGGGAACGGGAGCTTTTACCTCAGGAACACCGAATTCCTTTTCTAAAGCGGCTGATATATAAGTACCCAACGTTTCGCATATGTGGGTAGAAGCAACTGCTTCCGACATCCTTTCCAGTTCCTCCACCGTAGCAAACGGAAACAGGTACCTGGGCTTCAGGCCAATTTTGCCAAGAATTCCTGTAAACGAATGCGTTCCCTGAAAGTTGAATACGTTGACGATGGTATCTTCCTTCCTGGTCGCAGGCTTCACCAGCTTCCTTACAATTCCGTGGGCCGTTGCGTCGAATCCTGTGCTCCAGATTTTTGATTTAAAGCCTTCACAGTAAACAGGAACAATTTTTACATCCAGTTCATCTTCCAGTTCATCTGCAATGCTCTCAATATCCTCTCCGATAATACCCGAAGCACATGAGGTATTTATAAAAATTGCCTTTGGCGCAAATCTCCTGTATGCTTCGTAGACTGCCTCCCGAAGCTTTTCGGTTCCCCCGTAAATTGTATCGCTTTCTTCTAAATTCGTACTGATAGCCTTTAGATTATCAGATTTTAAGCCTCTATGAAGAGTTCCCTGATGGCGTCCATGATTATGCCCTGCAAAATCTCCGGCACATCCTATAGGCGCATGTACTACAACCGCTGCGTCTACGATGATTGCATTCAGGGTAAACGCACTGCTCGATGCACAGCTGCCGCACTGGCTGAAGGTTCTATCCTTTATTTTTAATTTGCCTCCAAGTGACTTTTCATAAAGCTCGCTTGCTTTACCATGGAAGGATAAAATCGAGTTAAGGCGCTGTTCTCTTGGTTCAACTTCCGGTAAATTCAAATTCACTCCCATTTATTATGACCCCCCTTAATCAAATCGTGTAAACAAATTCCTCCTGAAACCTTTTTAAAAACTGCCTGGTTCTCTCCTCTTTCGGATTGAAAAATATGTCCTTAGGCGAACCGTCTTCAACAATCTCTCCCTCATCCATAAAAATGATCCGGTTGGCAACACTTCTTGCGAAGGATACCTCATGAGTTACAATTAACATAGTAATACCTTCCTGCGCAACCTTTCGGATAACCGAAAGTACTTCTCCGACCTTTTCCGGGTCCAATGCCGATGTAGGCTCATCAAACAGAAGCACTTTAGGATCCAGTGCAAGAGCACGGGCAATGCCGACTCTCTGCTGCTGCCCCCCGGATAATGAGGATGGGTAAGAATTTACTTTATCGCTAAGCCCAACCTTATTGATCTCCTGCATGGCCCGTTCCCTTGCTTCCTTTTTGGGAATCTTCTTCACAAGCACAAGGCCTTCCATTACATTTTCCAATGCAGTTTTGTGGTTGTACAGGTTATAATGCTGAAAAACCATAGCTGTCTTTCTTCTCAGCTCCAGTACATTCTTTTTTCTATGATGCTTTGCGTCCACAGTAAACCCATCAATGGTAATTCTGCCCGAATCGGCATTAGTCAGGAAATTTATGCTCCGCAGTAAGGTTGTCTTGCCTGTCCCGCTAGGACCCAATATTGCGACCACATCCCCCTGGTTAACCTTAAGGCTTACATCCTTCAGAACCTCCAGCTTTCCAAAGCTCTTATATATATGCTCCACCTCAAGCATAAGACCTCACCCTCTTTCCTTACTGCCAGCATAGTATCTTACAATTTTGTCCAAAGCCTCATTAACTGGCTTTTCAATGACAAAGGAAGTTATATGCCTTTTCCCTAATTCCGTTTCCGTGCCTGCCCCGCATCTTGCACATAATACACACCGGCAGTCTTCAATTGCCTCAATCCGTCCATTTTTCCTCGCCTTACCGCCACTGCAGCCTCCGCAGCCCGGTTGCCTGACATAAGCCGGAAGGTTGTCTGCGCAAACCCTTCTGCTCTCTGACTGATAATAGCTGTTGTCATCCAATACCTGATAGACGGTAAAGACCTCCGTCTGTCCAAAATGCAAATCAATATGTATGCCGTCGCTTGTAGCTACAGCAATTTTATACTCCATTTATATCTCCCCTTATGTATAAGCAGTTGACAATTCACTCTATTACCATCCGCTTAACAGAAATCTCCCCAGTATTCTTCATTAATAAATTGGATCTGAGTCCTTACGTTTCTCATTTCAATTCTCTATTCCTCTTTCTTTGTCTTTACCAGCTTGCATTCGGTTTTTGCCAGGTTCTCTTTATATACCAGCTAATTTCACCAGCTGTAAAAAACGGTTTAGTGTAAGCAAAAAGAGGCTTTAACGGCAGAAATCTCTGCAATTAAAACCTCTAGTTCTCTAGTCAGTTATAATCCATAGTAATCATATATATTTTGTATGCTTTTAAGTATACGGCCCTTTTCCCAATTTGTCAAGCATAATTTCGACATTTTTTTATGTATTCTTTTGGTATTTTAAATAATTCCCTTTATGGATGGGCAAGCAGCGCCGATTGCTCGCCCTAACGCTGTTTATGCGGTCTTTTGTCCGCTCTCTGCCTGGTCAGAGGGGTACTCTTGGACATTTCACATACAATATCATAGTAATTCCGGGGAATAATTCTTAAAAATGCTTTTGCCGTAGACGGAAACAGGATACTTTAAAATAAAAGTGTTCCATAATAAGGGAAAAAGCATGAAAGAAATTTCCCTGAGAGGATATTGTTTTGATTTGTACTTGCCTGGTTGAAAAGACAAAAATTAAAGAATAATATATAAGTAAGAGAAAATAAAACAAAGAAAACACTCACTGTAAAAATATCCCGATATTATGCAATGCGAGGTACTAAAATGGGCTGGATTAATATTTTCGGTGCTATAATTGTGTTAATGCTGCTGATCCCTAACATTGTATGGACAGCAAAAGGCAGCCTTCCTGAAAACAGGTATAGAAATAAGACTATTGCTGTTATCGAACAAATTGGGCGCTATGGCGCTATGTTCCTTATGGTATTCAACATTGGCCTTGCGGAGTTTGGCTTTTATTCCAAGAATGCTTTTTTAGTGTATTTAGCCGGCAACGCTGTGCTTATACTGGTGTACTGGATTGTGTGGATTCTATATATGAAGCATGCACAGGCAGGCTATGCTCTCACCCTCGCAATTGTCCCAAGCCTCATTTTTCTCCTCTCCGGTATTCTGCAGCTCCACCTGCTCCTTACAGCTTTTGCCTCTATATTTGCCTTTGCACATATCCGGATAACGTGGGGGAATTCCCGGTATACCCGCCATTAGCCTATATCCGGCGCCCTGCCTGCTTAGAGATAAGTTCCGTCACAGGGCGCTAGCTCTCTTTTATATCAAACAGTGCGTATACCATATCTCCCCGGCTGTACGACAAGGTACCAAGCGTCCAGTCGTCAGTATAAAGCAGTCCGTATTCGCCCGTATCGAATCTGACGGCATTATGACTATAGTGTGCAATCTCTTCCGGGCCGTGCAGCTCCTCTGTCGGGACAAATCGGCTGCCAAACCTGTTGCTCATAGGCTCAAAAACCGTTTCACGCAAGGCATTGTCCGAAACGGTGTAGACATACATGCTGTCACTGCTCATACGATGAAGCTGAACTGTGTTTCCATCCTCGCTCACGGTGACATCGCAGTAGTCGTCGCCTTGTGTTGCGGCACAATTAAGCGGCTTTAAATCCAGGCTCCGGATTATTTGCCGTGAATTAAGATCGTATACAAACAGTCCGAAATGTCCGTGAAAAATCACAATATCATCCGAAGCATAATCCAGCTCAGCCATATCCGCGGTATCAATACTCTGCCCCGGCGACCATCCCGGAGCAGCAGGCTCAGGCGTCGTTCTCTCCGCCGCGCGTCCATGCGTAATTTCATTCTTGTACACATATTGAAGCAGCTCGCCAAAGGTCTCGCGTGAGATTTCATATACCGTATCATATGGCTTTTCAATATAACATTTTCCATCCTTTTCAAAAGCATAATATATTTTTTCTTCTCCTGCTCCTATATCTATTTTCAGATACCCTGAGCTGTCCGGAACATCACTTATGCTCGGTCTGCCTGCGGCCCGGCCGCTCAATATGAGGGAAGGCATTTCCGACGCTATTCTTGAGTTTTGGAGTGTATTTGCCCTGATAACTTTGTTGTCCTCGAACAGTGTAAAAGCAGTCGGGTAGTTGCTGCCGGTGAGCCTTGACAGGCTATGGGCCGCAAATTCCGGAGGATGCTTTTCCATAACAATGTAGTAGCCGACATCAATCCAGTCTCCGGCTACAAGAGAATCCACATCGTAGGTAACATTTTCGCCGACAGCGGCGGAAACAGTATCTCCTGCATTATAGCCGTCCTTATCGGTAATAACCCTGCCGGTTATCACCTTGCTTCCGGGATCGGTAATTTCTATTTGAATATATTTAATGGAAGCACCTCTGCCGGTATTGTCCACACCGGGCTTCTGCTGCTTAGGGTTTGCGGCCAGACCGATTCCGACACCGGCAACAGCAATGGCTGCTGCCGCTACAACCCACAACGCAGGCTTTTTATAATTCAGCACATTCTTGATTCTGCCTCTAATATTACCTTCTCCAAATGCAAGCGGGCTTCCGTTTATGATATGTTTCCCTGACGCAAGCGACAAAAGCGACGCGGAATAAGCCTTCTTAATTTTGCCGCCCATCTCTTTTATCACCCTTTCGTCACAGGAAAGCTCCATATCGGTGCTCATCAATATAAAAGCAATCCATACCAGCGGATTGAACCAGTGCATGCTTAAAATAAAAAATGCAAGAGGCTTTATGATATGATCCAGCCTGCCGATATGCGTCTGCTCATGCCGGATGATATAGCTCTTTTCCTCTTCCGGCAGTCCGGAAGGAATGAAAATCCTTGGCCTTAGGGCACCAAGTACAAAGGGTGTCTTCAGGTTGTCGGCCTCATAAATGTTCAGGGCGGTATTCCGGGCGCCTTTCAGGCGGTTTTTCAGCACAAGCACGGAAAATATGCTGTAAACGAGCATGGCGGCAATACCCAGGAGCCAGATACAGGCGCCTGTCCGAGTATATATTTGCAGTGAATTTGCACTTCCCTCCATAACCGGCACAGGCAAAGAGCTGTTCACATACATATCAACTGAAGTGACGGCGCTGCTGATTTGCGGGCCCTGACGGTACGCAATATCCTGCGGAATCGGCACAGAGTCCATGGGGGGCAGAAGGCTTAACATACTATCAAACGAGAATGGGCAGACAAGCCTGAAAGCGGCGACACTCCAGAGTGCATAGGAAATAATCCTGGGCATTTTTTTAAGCGGCAGGCGTACTAGTATGATAAAGAGGATTACATAGCTTGCAGTCAGGCTCATATTTAAAAAAGCAAGAAATAAATTCTCCATGGCTATTCCTCCTTATGCCTGTCAATCAGCTTTTTCAGTTCCTCCGCCTGAAGCTCGCTAAGCTTTTTTCCGCCTATAAAAGCTGTCAGGAATTTGGGCAATGATCCTCCAAAGGTATCCTCCACAAACCGCCTGCTTTGCCTTGCATAAAACTCATCCTTTTTTATCAGGGATGTAACAACTGCATTTTGATTTTGAAATATGCCCCTTTCACATAGATTTTTTAACACCGTATAGGTAGTGGATTTTTTCCAATTCAGCTCCCTTTCGCATAGCTTCACCAGTTCGCCCGATACAACAGGCTCGTGCTTCCAGATTAAATCGGCAAATTTTGTTTCGCTTTGCGATAGTCTGTACCCTTTCATGACAATTCCTCCTTAGTCTATATTTAATAGACCTATGCCTTTAGTCTATACTATATAGACCAAAATGTCAAGCGATTAAAACAGAACCCCAGAATTAATTTTCAGCTCCTGCCCATAGCCCTTTATTACAGTAAACCAATCACAGCCTTATAATCTTCTCCGATATTTCCCCGGCATATGCCTTCCATATTCAGTTATTATCATGTTCCTAATGCCTGTTACCAATTTAATTACAGGCAAAAAAGTTCTTCTGCCTTAATTACTTAAGGCAAAAGAACTTGCTACAATACATTAATGAGCCTTATAAAAGCAATCCTTATCTTATTGCCACTGCCATGGCACATCTTCTTTTGATGTATTCATTTCAGGTGCGGGCATATGCTTTTTTAATACAGGTTCAATTACAAAAGAAGAAATCAGCATGGTTAGGCCCGGCGCAATAAGAATGTAGATCGGACTAAAGAAAGTAATTATAATAGCAGCACCCACAATACATCCAACAGTTAATGCTGACCAGAAATGCTTTATTGTGATATACAGAATAAAAATGATCATTTTGCCTGCCGCTTTTTCAAAGCGCGATAATACCGGACCTGTTAAACTGAAATATATAAATATGAGTATCAGCATAAATCTGAAAAATACAAAGAAAAATTTGTAAGCAGCTTCGTTATTGGCTAAAGTCTGTATTGACATGCATGACAGCACGGCAATAATAAAGAATACTCCCTCAATTACCGTCAGCAAGGCTCCTTGCTTAAGGTTCTCTCTAAAGGATCTCAAAAACTCCTTAGCCGCCTTTCCATGGTTTAATTTAATTGATTTCACACTTGCATAGTAAGCCGCCGCACAAGCAGGTATTAATGTTATTACCGGCAAACTGAATAAAATAAATAGCAGACTCACAATAACGATATCCGCAAATTTCCCCGTATAATGTAAAAGCTTATTTTCCATACTGTAAAAACTTTTCAAATTCAATGCAATAACACACCCTATAATATATTATTTTGTTAAAAATTCCCTTACCTCCAGACTTGAAGGTATGGAAGCCGTAGCACCAATACCTGTGGTTGTGATAGCGGCTACCGCATTACTGAATGACATTATTTTATTCAGTTCTTCCTTCATCAGCCCTCCGATATCCTCCCTTGTAAAATTCTTAATGTGATAAAGAAAAGCTCCCATAAAGGCATCTCCGGCCCCGGTAGTATCAACTGTATTAACCTTAAATCCATCTACAAGCCCTTCTGCATTCTTTGTTTTGTAATACACTCCTCTGTTCCCAAGTGTTACCATTACAACAGACGCTCCATGTGAAATAAGCTCTTCACAGCCTGCTTGAAGCCCTTCATATTGAGTTAAAAAAAGCAATTCTTCCTCGGATACTTTTATAACGTCCGCCAGATATGAGGCCTCAGTCATAATTTCTTTTGCGGTAACCGGATCCTTCCATAACATAGGCCTGTAGTTAGGGTCATAGCTGATTATTGCCCCTGACTCTTTTGCTCCGGCAACAGCCGTCAGGGTTGCTGAGCGGGACGGCTCATCTGTCAGAGATACGCCGCCAAAATGAACAATGCTGCTATTAAGAATCAACTCTTCGTTAATATCACAAATTTCCAGTCTTGTATCGGCGCTGTTGTTCCTGTAAAAGCTGAATTCTCTTTCCCCTGTTTCGTCAAGACTCACAAAAGCCAGTGTCGTATTGGCTTCCTTATCCATTATCAAACCATCAACGCAAATTCCCAAATCGGAAAGTGCCTTCTTCAAGACAGTTCCGAAGAAATCATTTCCTACCTTGCCAATAAACGCCGAGCTTCCGCCGAGCTTTGCAATAACAGCACAAACGTTGGCCGGAGCGCCCCCGCAATTTGCAGTATATACATTCAACAAATTCTTACCCCTTCCGCTTTGGGAAAAGTCAATAAGTAATTCACCTATAGCTGTCACATCAAATTTCAATGGCACTCATCTCCTTGCCTAATCTTAATACTATTTGTCCAGTGCATCAAAGAAGCGGATGCCGGAAACCGAAATACTTCCGCCGTGAACAAACAGCTTTATTTCCCGCCCGGGCTTTTCACACATCCTCGCATTTAATGCCACACCGTCCACATAAAGCACCGATATATCGTCATCAACAATCAGCGTTACTGCATATTCCTTTCCGGGAACCAGCCTTACAGGACGCGTGAGCCCTTTGTTCATGCATAAAAACCACTTATAGTTGGGGATTTTGTCAAAGGTCACATCCTGCTTCGGCGGAGAGAATATATAGGTATACCCGCAGTCTCGCTCAGAATTTTCATACATTTTCACTCCAAACGCAAATGTCCCCTCAGTGAACCTCACCTTCATGTCAAGCCGGAAAAACGTACCGCTGTTCTGCGTCAAAACCAGCTCGTCCCAGCCGTCTGCCCGGCTTAAGCCAGCACTTTCCGACAGGCTTTGCGCCTCTGATTCCAAAAATAGTTTATCGTGAATTTCAGGAAGCTTCACTGCAAGCGTACCATCTTTCCGCTGATATATCTCCTGAGTTACCGCCGCACCGCCCCACACCCACATATCGAGGTCGCTGCCGTTTTCACGGGTAGGATTCCATCCGAAAAGATAACGTCTTTCATCCACCTCAATAGTACGCGCGGCATAATAGCAGCGCCCGTCCAGGCAGTCATCCCCCGGTGCGAGCCACGGTCCGTATATGCTTTTACTCATCCTGTACCTTGTCTTACGCTCATCATCCCGCTCCGAGTAAAACAAATACCACCAATCCCCTATCTTAAACATATCCGGCATCTGCAGCAGGTGGGACATACCCGGATACCACAGATCGCCTTTGAAATCCCAATGCTCTAAGTCGTCACTGATAAAATAGGTCATGGAACCCCTTCTTATACACGGCCCTTCCGAATGCCTGGCCGGTACAAGCATAATCCACTTTTGGACATCCTCGTCATAATACACAAAGGGATCTCTGAAGAAATCCTTTTCATACCCCTCCGGGGGAACAATTGTAAGCTCAGGATGCTTTTCAAAGCTGATGCCGTCCCTGCTTGTCGCAAACATTAATACCTCCGCAGGCCTGCCCGTTCCTACAAAACCGTCGCAATGCCCCGTATAGAACGCTCTGAAGCAACCATTCGCATATATTACCGAGCCTGCATATATATACTGCTCTATTGTATCAGGACTCCCTTTTTCAAGCACCTCCCCGAACTCCTCAAAATGCACTAAGTCCCTGGATTTTGCAAGAGACCACCCAAACGGAGTACCATTTGGATACGGTGCGGGGATTCTGGTGTCGTTCTGGAAATATAAATAGAACCAGCCGTCATGGTAGCACGGCATACAGTCTCCAACCCAGCCAAACTCTGATTTGAAATATAGTTTATACATAATTCCCTCCGTTTGTTATTTAGATACTCAGTGCGTCAAAGAACCGGATGCCGGAAACTGAAATACTCCCGCCGTGAACAAACAGCTTTATTTCCTGCCCGGGCTTTTCACACATCCTCGCATTCAATGCTACGCCGTCTACATAAAGCACCGATATATCGTCATCCACAATAAGCGTTATTGCATATTCCTTTCCGGCAATCAGCCTTACAGGCCGTGTAAGTCCCTTGTTCATGCATAAAAACCATTTATAGTTGGGTATTTTGTCAAAGGTTACATCCTGCTTCGGCGGAGAGAATATATAGGTATACCCGCAGTCCCGCTCCGAATTTTCATACATTTTGACTCCAAACGCAAATGTCCCCTCCGTGAACCTGACCTTCATGTCCAGCCGGAAAAATGTCCCGCTGTTCTGCGTCAAAACCATCTCGTCCCAGCCGTCTGCCCGGCTTAAGCCAACACTTTCCGGCAGGCTTTGCGCCTCTGATTCCGAAAATAGTTTATCGTGAATTTCAGGAAGCTTCACTGCAAGCGTACCATCTTCCCGCTGATAGATTTCCTGAGTTACCGCCGCACCTCCCCACACCCACATGCCGAGGTCGCTTCCGTTTTCCCGGGTAGGATTCCACCCGAAAAGATATCGCTTTTCATCCACCTCAATGGTTCGCGCGGCATAATAGCAGCGCCCGTCCAGGCAGTCATCCGCAGGCGCAAGCCACGGGCCGTATATGCTTTTACTCATCCTGTACCTTGTCTTACGCTCATCATCCCGTTCCGAGTAAAACAAATACCACCAGTCCCCTATCTTAAACATATCCGGCATCTGCAGCAGGTGGGACATCCCCGGATACCACAAATCTCCTTTAAAATCCCAATGCTCTAAATCATCACTTGTAAAATAGGTCATGGAGCCCCTTCTTATGCACGGCCCTTCGGAATGTCTGGCCGGCACCAGCATAATCCACCTTTGAACATCCTCATCATAATACACGAAGGGATCTCTGAAGAAATCCTTTTCATACCCCTCCGGAGGAACAATTGTAAGCTCAGGATGCTTTTCAAAGCTGACTCCGTCCTTGCTTGTTGCAAACATCAATACCTCCGCAGGCTTATCCGTTTCTATAAAATCGTTGCAATGCCCTGTATAAAAGGCTCTGAAGCATCCGTTAGCATATATTACCGAACCGGAGTAAAGATATTCCTCTATTGTATGAGGCTCTCCTTTTTCAAGCACCTCCCCGAACTCCTCAAAATGCACTAAGTCCCTGGATTTTGCAAGAGACCACCCAAACGGAGTGCCATTTGGAAATGGAGCGGGGCTTCTGCTGTCGCAAAGAAAATAGTTATAAAACCAGCCGTCATGGTAGCACGGCATACAATCGCCAACCCAACCGTGTCTTGATTTAAAATATAACTTATACATTATTATACCTCTATCCTTTTACAGATCCTTCGGAAAGTCCGGACTGCATATACTTGCCGAGGAACATATATACTATAAGTGTAGGAATAACCGTAACAGTAATTGCAGCAAAGGTTGGCCCCCAATCAATGACGCCCTCTTCACCGACAAAAGCATTCAGACCAAGCACAACCGTCATCATGGCTTTAGAATTAACAAATGTGTAAGAAAAAATATACTCATTCCACGCAAATATCGCTCTAAGTGTTGCAATTGTAATAATAATGTTCCTGCACATGGGAACGACAACCTTAAGGAATGCATTAGTAATACCGCACCCTTCAATTACGGCGGCCTCAATCATGGCATCATCATATTCCGAGAAAAAAGCTAAAAAAAGCTGAATCGAAAAGGGCATACCGAAAGCAACCTGCGGAAGTATCAGGCTGAAATAGGAATTCAATAAATTAAGCTGGGCATATGTCAGGTAAAGAGGAAGCAATACCACCTGATAAGGAACCATTAATCCCAGCAGGAAAAATATTTCCACCAGCCTCTTCCTGCGAAATTTAAACTTTGATATAGCAAACGAAGCCATTGCAGAAAGTATAACTGTAAATAACACTACGAGAAAGGCGACAAGCACGCTGTTTAAAAAGTACTTGCCAAAATTATTTTTAAAAACCTCAACGTAATTGCCGAAATAAAGCTTTGTCGGCAAGGCATACTGCGGCGTATTTGTAAAATCCTCGTATGTCTTCAGGCTTCCTATAATTGTATTCACTAAAGGATATACAAAGAAAATCAGTACAATAACCGCCACGGCGTATACCGCTATACTTGACAGGTAAAAGGAGGCAGGCTTTCTTTTTGTCTTTGATTTAAAGGCTAATGCTTGAGAGCTCATTCTATATCCCTCCTTTTTGTCTGTAGGAAAACTGTTTTATTACCAAGGCTATCAGCAGAGCTTCAATAACAATAAATATTGCTATTGAACTTCCATACCCATACTTCATGCTTGTAAAGGCCTGCTTGTACATATACATCGCCTGTGTCTGGGATGAAGACATCGGTCCTCCTCCTGTCAACAGCCTGGGAATATCGTATGCACGCAAGGAGCCGTTTACAACAAGAATTAAATTTGCAAAAATCGTCGGCTTCAGGCAAGGCAGCGTAATATTCCAGAAAGTCTTCAAGGCGTTGGCGCCATCAATTCTTGCTGCTTCAAGCAATGAAGAGGGTATTGTCAGGAGCGCCGAATAAAATATAAGCATATAGGTAGCCATGCTCTTATATCCTGTAACGAATATTACCATAGCAAGGGATGTTTCCACATTAGTCAGCAGCTCCAGGCTTATCCATTCAGGATTGAATGTAGAAATTATCTGATTAAAGATTCCAACCGGATTAACTGCAAAAATCTTTTTGAACATCTGGCACAGTGCTACCGATGATACAATTACAGGAAGATAATATAAGCCCTGAAGCACCTTTCTCCCTCTTGTGATCTTAAGCAGTAAAAGAGCTATTGCCAGACCTACGCCCAATTCTAATACTATTTCCCAAAGAGTAAGTATAATAGTATTGACTACCGATTCCCATAATTCAGTATCCTGAAGCATTTTAGCAAAATTATCAAATCCGATAAAGCTTTTGTCACCCAGTCCGTTCCATTCGAAAAAACTGTAGTAGCTTGACCAGACAATAGGTATTATTACCGATATTACATATACAAGCACTCCCGGAAGTAAAAATCCTATAATTGTGCGTTTTCTACTTAAGACAGTATTCATTTAAATTCTCCTTTAAAGAATTTTTTAAAAAAACCGGGAGTTGGGAGTTCCCGGTTTTTTTAAATATTGCGGTTAGCCTTTGTTATCCTTAAGGGCTTTATCAAATATTTCAGCAAATTCTTTAACCGTCATTTTGCCGTTTGCGAGAACCTCAGCCGCATCGCCTATAGTTGTCAGCGTAGCTGCGCTTAGCCTGTCATCCCATGACACCCAGCTCACCGTCTGCTTTTGCATATCATTTCCTATGTCAGAAAGCAGCTTAGGAAGCGTATTGTCTTTTGTATCGCCATTTATCCACGACAATTGTCCTGCCTCGTAGGATAACGAGTCTACATTTTCCATGAAATACTTAAAGAAACCCTGCAAAACAGCATCGTCTTTATAGCTCCCGGCATTCAAGGTCCATGCCTTACCGCCATGCGTAGGTATTGTGCTGCCTGTACCCGCTTCACCCGCCATTACAGGTACGGCAAAATATCCTATATCACCGTTAACATATAAATCGTTAAATTTTTCGATGTAGTTTGTATTTGCATATACCATTGCCCCCTGACCGCCGATAAATGTATCGATAGCATCACCAAGAGTCAGATTGTTATATCCCGGAATGAAATACCCGCTTGTCCCTAATTTTTTCAGGAGCTCTGCACCGTACATACCGGACTTGCTTTCAGAAAAAGTGGTTTTTCCACTCGTAAGGTTGTTTATAAACTCTCTTCCCTCGGTGGTCCAGCTCGGGAATGACATAAATCTCAAGTACTGAACTGCATCCGCGCCTCTCATAACATATGGAATTTCACCATTGTCTTTAAGCTTCTGGCATATATCCAAAAAATCATCCCATGTCTCAGGAACTTCCAGACCGTACTTTTTGAAAGTTGAAGTGCGGTAGACAAAATATTCGCCACTGAACGCGCTTGGGATCATATACATATTACCGTCGCTTGAAGTAAAATAATCTACAAGAGAGCTCTTTACTTTATCCAAATGTCCCAGACTTTTCAGCTCTTCAGACATATTCACAAGATACCCCTGCTTAATCATTTCCTCAGAAAGCGTTCCATTTGAAATACTGTACATATCAGGAACATTTTTTGCAGCTACATATAGACGAAGCTTTTCCCAAAGATCATTTGTACTTGTGATAGTTTCCACTTCCACCTTAAAGTCCGGATCCACCTCCGAAGTATAACCGTCGATAGTTAGCTGGATCAATTTCTGGGCACTGTTGTTCTCAGCATAGCCACTTAAAATGCGGTAGGTTTTTTTACTGCCGCTTCCTTTTACAGTATCCCCGCCGGAATCAGCAGTCCCCGTGGAGCTGGTCGAAGAGCTTGGTGGAGATACATTTTCAGAGCCGCAGGCAACAAAAGTGACCATTAATGCAGCTACAATAAATGCTGACATGAACTTTTTCATAAAATTCCTCCCTAATTTATATTATCTTAAAGTTTACACTTAAGATTCAGGATAACTATAGCCAATACATTTTAGCGTATTCAATGATTATAGATAACGAACTGTAAAACTAAATATTTCTTTTATCTAAATGTTCGTTATCTCATATACTCTACACACTCTTAACGAAATTTTATATTGAGTTTTAGAGTGCGTTGACTATAAGTATGTCCCTCCAAAGCTCAATATAAAGCTTCATTTAGACTTAAGACTTTTATAAAAAATCTTTACACAGTATTAGGTAAGATAGCAAACCTTCAGAAAAAGAAGATATTCAGGTTGTACAGTTAGTTATCAATAAATACCGGTATCAGTAAATTTAAGTGGGTTTCCCAGAAATCTATCAACCGCCACTGCTGCCGCACCAAAAAGTATAGAGTCACATTTAAGCTGGCTGAAAGAAATTCTCAGATCTTCCAATAAAGCAGGCAATACCTTCGCTTTCACCGTATTCTCTATGCTATTCAGCAGTAATTCGCCTGCACCTGTCATAATATCACTTATTACAATAACGTCGGGATTATAAATATTAACTATATTTGCAATTCCTATGCCAAAGAAAAAGCCCGCCTGACTAACCATGTACTTGCAGAACTCATCTCCATTTTTAGCTTCATTAAATATATTATCAACAGTAAAATCGGGGATTTTTGTTAATGAGCTGGAAGGATTTTGATTGATTTGCTCGCGCACATCCCGTAAAAAGGCCAGAGATGAACAGTACTGCTCAAGGCACCCCCTGCTTTCGCTGGAGCATTGACACCTGCGGCCATCAAAAGCAATGCTCATATGC
Organism: Bacillota bacterium; assembly: GCA_023390115.1. Taxonomy (GTDB): domain Bacteria; phylum Bacillota; class Clostridia; order Acetivibrionales; family DSM-27016; genus Anaerobacterium. Next base: position 235,571 of record JAEWDM010000040.1, on the reverse strand, counting down.
CCTATTTCTCCGGCAGTGCCGTCAGCGCCATAAAGCAGCTTTCCATTATTAATTATTCCGGCACCTATGCCTTCGCTTGCGACAATATGCACCAGCGTACGGCATTGAATGCTTCCAAACCACCATTCAGCCATAGCCCCGGCATTTGCATCATGTTCAATAAATGTGGGGACATGAACATTTTCTTTAAAAAAGTCGACGATATTGATTTCATCCCAGCCGGAGAACTCAGTCATATTTGCAATTACTCCCTTGCGCGCCAGATAAGGGCCCGGAACTGAAATCCCAACCGCTATAACAGTGTTTATATTTGCGCAATAGCAGTTAATCTTTTTTGCAATTGCACTTACAACATCAATGGCAGGAGTAGAAGGTAAAATTTTATGAACCTCCGTGTTGTGTATTTGGCCGCCTATACTAAAATGTCCTATCGAATAGCTTCTTCGAGAGATTTTCACCCCAATGACGGAATAGCTCTCTGATTTCAGGCGTATCTCAATGGTACGGCGTCCCTTCTCGCCTTTGCCATGTCCAATTTCCTCAATAAGGCCGATTGAAATCAAGTCACTGGCTATTTTGGTAATTGCAGCTTGAGAAAGACCCGTAATTCTTGAGATCTCGCTCCTGGTCGAATTGCCGTTCTTCATAAGCAGCTTTACTACCAGCGAACGGTTTCTAATCAATAAATCAGAATAATTATTTCCTTTTGAAAAGTTAAGCTCAGTATTTATAATAATCAATCCTATCATAAATATTAGATTAATTTATTCATTAACTCAATTAAGTCTTTACACATTGAATTATAAACCATTCCAAAGGCATAGTCAAGACATTTTTCGATATTTTTTTCGGTATTTCAAACGATATTCTTATGTTTTTTAGACATTTATTACATATTTTAATTGCTGATTCGTGTAATTTAGACAAATTTAGACATGAATTTATCTGCTGGACAAATAAGTATATTAATCTATTGAATGAAGTTAGCTTAATTTATGTCATCACTCAATGAAGTCATATTTCTTTGCATGTTCTGCAATCCTCTCATTCTCGGGCAAATATGGCAGATATGCATTTGACCCTTTCGTGCTTTTATCCTTCTAAATTATGCACCAGGACTCTCTAAAGCGGCCCCGTCCAAAATTGTTTATCAATCCTTTGGCTCATCTAAAGGCTTTTCTTTTAAAAAGGCGTCTGTCACTACCTCCTTAAAATTCATTGCCAGCTTTAAGTACATAAGATTTTGAGGATCGCTTATAAATTCTATAACCTCCTCGGGAAAATGATTGGGGTAAGGCTTACGCCTTTCAGTATAGCCTGTCAGGTAGTCAACAGAAACATCGAAATATTTAGCTATTCTCTTTAGCTTTTCTACAGGGGGCTCACGGTAATCTATTACATAGCTGCTGAGAGTGGAAGAGTGCATTCCAAGCTCAGCGGCAATCTGCTGCTGCTGTATTTTCGTCTCCTTTATCAATTGCTTTATGCGTTTGCCAATTGTAATTTCCATTGTATTAATCCCTCCATCCACTCCCTTGTACTTTTAACCATTATAATTACAAAAAGCATAATTTGTCAATATTTATGATGACACATAGAGTAAAATGTTTTGATGCACAGGGACGGTTCTTCTGCCTCAACAAGTTGAGGCAGAAGAACCGTCCCTGTGCATCACTAAAATCAGCGCTTTTTTTATTCCCTGCACTTTTCACAGCATCCAAAAAATTTAACACTGTGGTTTTCAACGGTAAAATGTTTTTTTACATATATTTGATTTTCCAATTCCTCCAGCAGATCATCCTCCATATCAATCACTGCTCCGCACCGGGAACAGATTAAATGATGATGTGCATGTCCTTTGTTGTCGCACAGCTCGTATCTGGTGCACCCGTCCTGCAAATCCGTCTTTCTTATAAGATGCATTTTTTCCAGCAGCAGCAGTGCCCTGTATACCGTTGCCTGCCCTATATCGGGATACTTGGCTCTAAGAACCGTATAAATATCCTCGCTGCTCATATGTAAATTTTTGTGCTCTAACAATGTATTGAGTACTGCCTCTCTCTGTACCGTATATTTAAATCCATGTTTCTGAAATTGCTGCCTGAGATTTAATATGCCGGTATCCATCTCCATTATCATTTCCCCTTAGAAATCTTATACTAAATACATATATGCCCCAACACCTTAATTGCAACCCGTAAAAAAACTTTTTCAATTCTGAATTATGATTGTGATTATCATTATCATTTATATTTTAACAATTATTAATATCATAGTCAATGAAATTTTTTAAGCACGTTAACCCCAACCACCAATAATAAAGTCTATAAAGCCCTCAATAAAGTCCATGGGAAAATTGTGCAAATAAATAAAGTTAAACTCTCTCATAATGCGCACATAGCGCATAGGAATAATCACCAGAGTCTCCGCCTCCACTTCCCTACGGCCTCTCCTGAAATTATAGTATACCCTAAGTTTGCCTCTACCAGAGACTTTATGGCGCCAATGCTTCCGGCCTCCATATATGCTTTTACATCCGAAGGCCTGTATCCCAGCTCAACCAGCTTATTTTCAAATATTACTCTTGTTCCCGGACCCTTTTCCCTCAAAATAAGCTTTCCGCTGTGAATTATGTCTTCTATTTTAACTCCCGGCATTTTAGTGAGGTGAAATTCTGCTGCCCGGCCTGCTGGCTATATTGCCTGTATAGCGCCCATGGGGCAATACCTGACGCACTTTTTGCACTTTATGCACCTGTCATGATCTATGGTGGGAGCAGCAAAGCCCTTTTGAATAATGGCGCCTGCCGGGCACACTCTTATGGACGGACATGTATGATTCTGGGGACATCTTTTTTTCTCCACAATTATCTGCATAAAAAATCCTCCCTATATTTAGCGGTTTTAATCAATATTCAAAGCCTTTTTGGGGCACGCCTCCACGCATATTCCACATTTTAAGCAATCTGCATGGGTGACCCTTTCTTTTTCCTTATAGTAAAGCACATCAATACCTGCAGGGCACTTTTTATTGCACATTTTGCAGTCCACACATTTTTCCTTCTTAAAGGATACATGCCTTATTGCTGATCTCACTCTCTCCGTCCGGGCTGCATAATGAGCCATGGTACCCATGGGACAGATCATGCACCATGCCCTGTGATTATATGCCGCGCCAAGCACAGCGGCAAGTACTGTGGTTATTATTATCATTCGCATAAAAACCCGGCCTGCAGCCACAGCATTTCCCCATGCCACAGCAAGCTGTATTGCAAATGCACTCATCAGCACCACCAGAAATAAATTTCTGAACCACGCTGCCTTTAAAAAATCCGGCATACGGTTTTTCAGGCTTAGCCGGGATAATATAACGTCATTAAAGCTTCCTCTGGGACAAAAATTTCCACACCACATTCTTCCCTTGAAGAATGCCGAGGCTACAGGTGCCAGCATACATATCAGTGCGACAATGCCTATAAAGGGATATATTAAGCCTATTATGCAATATGCCAAAAGCAGCAGCCATGCCCACCGGTGAATAAATCTCTTAAGCCCTTTCATTATAAGCAACCCCCAAATCAGATATTTACATATCCTTTTGATATATAAATATTATATACGGCATATCTATATTTGTCAATCCATATATTCAAATATTATGATATTTTTAAAAAAGAAAGGGCACCCATCCTTACTTATATATAAGAAGGGCACCACATATAATCAGCTACGCTGTATCCTCATTACTCTCATTGCGTTCAAAATGGCTATAACCGCTACTCCTACGTCTCCGAACACAGCCTCCCACATTGTGGCTATACCCATAGCTCCTAAGATAAGTATAATTCCTTTAACTCCCAGTGCAAAAACAATGTTTTGCCACACGATACTGCGCGTATGCCGGGCAATTTTTATAGCTGCCGCAAGCTTTGACGGCTCGTCTGTCATAAGCACTATATCCGCAGCCTCAATAGCCGCATCGGAGCCCAATCCTCCCATAGCAATTCCTATATCGGCACGCGCCAGTACCGGAGCGTCATTAATTCCATCTCCGACAAAAACAAGCTTTTTTCCGGGCTGCTTTCTGCCCTCAATCAATTCAAGCTTTTCAACCTTCTGGTGTGGAAGAAGCTCGGAATATACCTCATCTAAGCCTATTTCCTTTCCCACACGCTCCCCGACGGCCTTGCTGTCGCCTGTAAGCATGATCAAATTTTTCACTCCGGAGCTTCTTAGCTGTGAGACAGCCTTGCTGCTGTCCTGCTTTATTTCATCGGATATTATTATGACCCCCGAATAACTGCCATTTACCGCCACATGCACTGCAGTGCCTATGTCGTCAAATTCACGGCATATAATGCCATTGTCCCTCATAAGCCGGGCATTTCCTGCAAGAACCGCCTCATCCCTTACCTTTACCTTTATACCGCGCCCTGAAATCTCTTGATATTCCGAAACAAGACCCTTATCTATTTCTCTTTCATATGCCTTCTGAATTGAAAGCGCAATAGGATGATTGGAATAGCTCTCGGCATATGCGGCATATTCAACAAGCCGCTTTTTGTCCATTCCTTCCACAGGCATAACCTGCGTAACCTTGAAAATGCCCTTTGTAAGGGTCCCCGTCTTGTCAAATACAACAGTGTCCACATTATTTAACGCTTCTAAATAGCTGCTTCCCTTTATAAGGATTCCATTTTTTGAGGCTCCCCCTATGCCTCCGAAAAAGCTTAAGGGTATAGATACCACAAGCGCGCACGGGCAGGATACTACCAGAAAAACAAGCGCCCTGTTTATCCATTCGGAAAAAACAGCTCCGGGGATAACAAGCGGAGGAATAACCGCCAGAGCAACAGCGGCAAACACAACAAAAGGGGTGTAATACCTGGCAAATTTTGTTATAAAGTTCTCGGTCGGAGCCTTCTTGCTGCCGGCCTTCTGGACCATTTCAAGGATTTTGGAAACAGTGGATTCCCCAAACTCCCTGGACACCTCAACGGTAAGAACTCCATTCTTGTTAATTGAACCGGAAAGCACCTCGCTTCCTTCCTCCGCATCTCTAGGTACCGACTCCCCCGTTAAAGCCGAGGTATCCAGAGTAGACTTGCCGTGAATAACCTTTCCGTCGAGAGGTATTTTCTCTCCAGGCTTAATTACGATAATATCTCCTATTCCCACCTCTTCAGGCGAAACCCTTCTTACCTCATTTCCAAGCTTCAGGTTCGCAAAATCGGGGCGTATGTCCATCAGTGCCGTAATGGACTTTCTTGAGCGGTTCACAGCCATGCTTTGAAAAAATTCACCTATCTGGTAAAACAGCATAACCGCAACTCCCTCGGGGTATTCTCCTATTGCAAAGGCCCCTATAGTGGCTATACTCATTAAAAAGTTTTCGTCAAACACCTGGCCTCTCGAAATGTTTTTCAGAGCTCTAAAAACAACCTCTCCTCCCACAAGCAGATAGCTTGCCAGGAACAGCCCCAATTCCACCGGGAAAGAAAATTCAAACGAAAAGGCCATAATGAAAATTAAAGCTCCAGCGACAAAGGCTATTCTTTTTATAAGCTCCCTGCGGCCGTCATCAGAGCTCTGTTTGGATGCCTTAGGCGCACCCGATATTTCAATGCCCGGCTCTATGCGGAGAGCCACCTCCGCAGCCTGTCTGGCAATGGCTGCCAAATCACGGTTGTTCACAACATCTATGGTAAGCCGCTGGGATACAAAGTCGAGAACAGCTTCCTTAACACCCTCAAGCCCTGCGACCTCCCTTTCTATTTTGGCCGCACAGTCGGCGCAGTCCAGCCCTGAGAAGTATAGAACCTTCCTTCCCGGAACCGCAATTATCTTTTCCTTTACATTTATATCAGGCTCACGGTTTTTTATAATATGTCCCGTTTGTGTCATAATACTATTCAGATCTGCATTTTCTGCTATTTCCATCGAAAGCGTTTTTGAAATAAAGTCTATAGAAGCGGCCTCAACCCCTTCCAGTTTATTTACATCCTGTTCAATTTTAGCAGCACAATTTCCACAACAAAGCCCTTCCAGTATCAGTTCCTTTTTTACTGCAGCCTCCATACATCTCCCCTCCTTTTTAAAACTATGTCTTGACAATACTTATTCTTTGCCCTTCTCCCTGAAGTCGATGGTGAACAGGCATCTGCATCATATCTATATATGAATCATTGAATACTTGTTCATATGTTATAATATCATTATATGCACGACATATGAATATGTCAACTAGAAATTTAATTGAGAATATATTTTTAAGGAAATAATATATTGATTAAGATAGATTATCTTCTTGGTAAAAATACTCATATATGTTTCTTACATAATTCGGTGACTTAACAAAGAAAGAAGCTTTCAGGTTTGAATTTTTTTGCAGCAAAGCTGCACGGAGGAATTAAAATGAAAATAAATTATAAATATAGAATTGTCTTTACAAATCATTTAACTGACAGAGATCTTCTATTTAAGCACTCAAGAATTTTCTATGTACAAAAATTTCACAAGTTTTATGTCCTTCTGTATCATTAGTCCCTATAATCAGGCGATATTAAACTTACGCCAAATAAACTGCATATTGGCTCAAAATCGCTTTTATTGCTGCTGCATACGGCCTTGTCCGTCATAAGACTTTTAGCCTCCATAGCAACAACGGCATCTCCAAGATCCATACATTTATTACCTTTTACATTCATCTTTCCTGATTTTATACCTTTTAACAATACGCTTACTTTATTCTTCAGGTTTGTGGCACAGCTCAAGTCTCCAATTGCATCCTTATTACTCTTCCAGAACTCACATATTCCGCACTGCCTATCTGTTGCACGGCAGCTTATCCCTTCCAGAACAGGTACGCCCTCTTTGTACACTATCCGGGCACTTGCCTTTTTACATTTTGTCCCATTAACAAGTTCTCTGTTGATTCCGGTATAGAACCCTTCAATCAGCAAATCTATGTATCCATCTATCATTTCTTTCATAATCCCAATGTTATTTTGCGATAAGCCCCGTAAGTCAATAAACAGCTTATGAACCCTGCTCTGGCTTCTTGCAAATGCCTTTTCATTGCATCGCCTTTCCGCCTCATTCAGATCATCCGACTGATCTATGATAGAATACATTGTTAAGAAGTCATTTACTATATTTTTATAAAATTCTCCCAGCACATATGTGGAGGAATAACATTCCTTACCTTGCAGGCAATCCCTAATAACCTTTTTTCTTTTCTTTGACGACAATATTTTATCAATTTGTATAGTAGTGTCCAATAAAATGTCCATATACCTCTCCCTTATTCCCAAGCTGGGAATACCTCTACCTCTATACTGTCAAAAAGCTTGTATTGTGATACAAAATCATCCTTGCTGAAGTCCTCCTTTTTTAACGACTCCGCAATATCAATAAATGCGGAAATCGCCCTGCTTCCAAATATCATTTCCCCGCAATTAATTTTTATGACATTTCTAAAAATAAGGCATGCCTTTCTTTTATAACCGTCATGCGCTTTACTCAGCATACCCACAAATTCATCTATCTTTTTTAATATAGGCGTACAATACTGGATCTGCATTGGGATATCGTCTATATCGGATAAATCTTTTATATAATTTATTATGCCGTTAATACATGCTATTGCCTGCAAATGTCTTTTATTCTCCAGTATCGCTTCCTTTGGTTTTTCATAAACCCATCCTCTTACGCTGGCTAATTGCCCCTCAATAGCATCTATTCTTCCGGAATCTTCTAAAACCTTTTTCTTAAGCCCTATGTATTTTGCATCCCATAAGAACTCTGCCGGGAGCTTTGTACGTTCAGGTGAAAACGATATGTTTACAGTATCTTTCTTAGTATCTCTGTTAGGCATAAGAATCCCCCGATATATTCTGTTTATTTTCAAAATCCTCTTTACACATCATCTTTTTGCAATGCGTCTCTAATCTTCTCCAATTGCTTAATTAAATAATTGACATCATTTTTATCACATACAAATTTCACTTCAGACTCCGGCTGGTTTGCTTTAAGCATTCTGGATAAGCTATATGGCAAATCGCCATCAACTAAATTTTTGGATGCCGCAATTCTAACCTGTGCATATTTTATTTCATCATCATGATCATCAAATACAAACTTGTTAATATTCCAATCAAAACTGGATAATTTATCGCTGACAGTCATTGCCTTAAAACAATACCGGTCTACAATATCACTGCAAATAAGGGCCTCTTTAACATACTCGGTCTTTTCTCTATAAAGCTTCAGAATATCTTCTATATTGATTTCACTGTCATCTTTTTCCTGCAAAAATTCCGTAAGCGACTCGCCTGCCTCCTGCTCGCCCTCCTCTAAAACAGTAGTCATTATAGAAATTATTTCACCCTTAAATATTTTACTGAAGGTTTTAAAATCAATATCATAATTATTTTTCTCGTAGGTATTTCTGTCAAGTATAATATTTACATCTGAAATGCATCCAAACAAAATACTTATTTGATCGGTCTTTAACAACTCTTTAGAGTAATCCACAGATTTTTTGAAAGCGTCCATATCTGCTGAATACCTGAAGCCCTCAGGATATCCTGACCGCATAAAATTCTCCTCCGCCCTGCATATAGCAATTCACTCAAGCCCCAATAAATGCAATTAAATTATAGCAGTAATAGTAAATATTTTCAATGTAGTTATCCAATTAATATATAAAAGCCATAAACAATTTTAAAGTCACCCTCTGGGAGCATACATAATTATCGCAACTCCCGCAAGCGCAACCAGACCTCCAATCAAGTCATACTTATCCGGAATTACCTTATCTATCTGCCAGCCCCATAAAATTGAAAGGGCTATAAAAATCCCTCCGTAAGCCGCATAAACCCTGCCGAAATTTACATTGGGCGGCTGCAGAGTAGGAATAACACCATACAGAATTAAAACAACCGCTCCCGCAATTCCATATAGGAAGCTTTTCCCCCCTCGCAGCCATATCCATATAAGATAGCCTCCTCCTATTTCAAATATTCCCGCAAGTAAAAAGTAAAATATTGATTTCACAACCTGCATAGAACCGCTCCTTTGATATATAAGTCAATATGATTTTCATATGCTTCCATAAATTATACAGCTTTATTGTAAGCCGCCGGCATCTCTATTGTCAATGCAAAGCTCTTTGCCTCCGTAATTATGATAAACTTGTTTCTGTGAAAAGCACAATAAAAGAACTGAAATCTATTTTTCGATAGCTTCAGTTCCTTTATTGTGCTTTATACTATAAGCTGTGAGGCTGTTGTCTCTATTCTCCGTCTGAGCTTGAAGATGAACTGCCGTATTGCTTTGGGAAATTGAATTTTGCTATTGCTCCTTTGAACAGACAAAAGATCAATTCCCATTTCAGATTTTAAATCTGTGCTAAGAGCAGCGATGAAAATATTAAATTTTGGTTCTATAAACAGAGACTACGTGCATTCGGTTAGCCATATAGTAAAGGCCGGTGAAACTCTAAGCTGTCTGGAGCTGCCCTATTTTTTTGGGAGGGCAAGGGGTTTAACCAGTCTGTTGCCGCTGCATATGGCGGGGCTGAAGTATATTTTGCCTGCTTCTTTCTAAGAACGCTCCTGTTTCTGTGCTATACAGCACAACCAGTTTTTTTCTTCCTTAACGTATGCATTCACCCGGTCAAATCCCGCTCTGCAAAGCAGCTCCCTCAATTGCTCCGGAGACGGTATTTTCATATCGCCTGATTCTAAATATACCCTGTTTCTTTCACTGAACCTCTCGCTTTCATATGCCTCGTTAATAATTATAAATTCTCCCGACTGCTTAAGCACTCTTTTTACCTGCTCAAAGCAGCGCAGGAGATCAGCCCAGAAATATATTGTCTCCACCGCTGTAACAGTATCAAAAAAACTATCGTCAAAGGGTATTTCCTGCACATTTCCATGAAGTATTCGCACCCGGCCCTCATCTATAAGCGCCCGGTTATACCGCTCCGACCAGGTCACACAATCGCGGGAATAGTCAATTCCAAAGATCCTTCCCCTGCATGCCATAGCCGCAAGCCTGTTGACGGTTCTTCCGCCCCCGCAGCCCACATCCAGAATAATTCCGTCTTTGCGTATATTAGCCTTTTCCAGGCCCCACCCGGTTAACTCAAAATGACTTTCATTCATCTCTCCCGCAATTTGTTCTCCCGCTTCACCCGATGGTTTTCTGCACTGTCTCAGCCTTTTTGCAATCTCACTCATAACTTCCTTCTCTTTCCTTCCTGCATATCCAGACTACTTTTGCCGGCTTTTTTGTAAAAAGCACTTCGATTTTCACCCTCAACAGCAAAATAATATGTACAGTGTCAATCTCCTATATTGCTGATAGTTACCCCTATATCTACCGGCTTTCCGAAATAAACCGACGAGGTTGAAATAGAATCAACACCGGTAGCTGCGTATTCTCCAACATTTCCCTCGTTTATTCCCCCTGTTGCTATAAGAGTAATCAAGGGATTTATTTTTCTGATTTCCGCTGCAATCTCTTTAAGAGACGAGGTGTGAATCTTATCAAACTGAATTCCGTCCACTCCTGCTCTTGCAAGCTCTATTGCATCCTCCCGGCACTCAGCCTCAACAACAACCTTTTTCTCACAGGCTCTGGCTTTGATATCTTCAATTTTATTCAATAATCCGTTTAGTCCGCCCATAAAATTTACATGCTGCTTAAAAATCAATACCGTTTCAGAAAGCCCAAGCCGGTGCGGCAGCCCTCCTCCCACAACAACAGCTTTTACGGCAAACTCCTTTGTTCCCGGGCACATCTTTCTTGTGGCAACCACCTCTACTTTGGGATTAACCGCTTTGGCCTTGTCAACAAGCCTTTTTGTCCTCGTTGCAATAGCCGAGTAATATTCCAGAATATTCATGGACACCTTCCATGCCATATGCAGGCTGTGAGCAGGTCCCTTAGCTTTCAGAAATATTTCACCCGGTGTCACGGCCTCACCGGATGAAGTAACCTTAAGAGGTACAATACCAAGCTTACTGAATATCCTCACCGCTTCTTCAGTTCCGCATATTATTGCATTATCTCTTGACACAAAGCTCATTTCTCCCTTTTCTCTCCCGATGTCAAGCACCAGCGTAGTCAAATCAATATATGGAATATCTTCCTTTATGAATCGTTCAATAGTTTCCTCTGCAATGTAAAACATTCTTAAAATCCCCTCCCACTGACAGTATTCTATATTTATTAAAAGTATATGTCAATAAAATGACCTGCTGTTTATTAAGCGAATATATTTTCATACTGCCTGCCCCAGAGGGACATCGGCCTTTACTATTTCCAGTGCCTCTTCAACCGAAGCTGAATTATGCACAATTGCAGAAATTGCTTTGCAAAATCCCGGGGGATTTATGTGCTGAAAGGTATTTCTTCCGCATGCAACACCTCTTGCTCCGGCTTCCAGCGCCATACTTATGTTTTTTAAAACTGTTTCTGTATTGCTCGCCTTTTCTCCGCCGGCAACAATTACAGGAATAGAGCATCCCTCAACAACGCTTCTGAATGAATCGGCACTTCCTGTAAAGCTTACCTTTACCAGATCAGCACCCAATTCACAGGCAACTCTGGCCGCCAGCCTGATATTCGCCACATTGTCACTGCGTATATTTTCACCCCTTGCATACATCATTGCCAGAAGAGGCACACCCCAATCAGAGCATTTCTTGCTGATTGCACCAAAATCACTCAGCATTTTTGCTTCATTATCCGAGCCTAGATTTACATGAATTGAAACCCCGTCCGCACCGAGCTGAAGCCCCTCTTCAACTGTACACACAAGCGTCTTGAGATTCGTATCAGGCGAAATCTCAGTAGAAGCACTCAGGTGCACCAAAAGGCTTGTATTCCTTTCCAGAGCGTAGAAGGTCTTAGTAACAATCCCCTTATGTAAAATGAGACCGTCTACCCCGCCGCCGGCAAAATGCTTAACGGTGTCCCGCATATTTTTTAATCCCTCTATAGGGCCCGATGTTACTCCGTGATCCAGAGGCACTAACACCACATTCCCGCTTGCCTCATTAAAAATACGCTTTAAGCGTATGTATTTCCCAATCGAATTATTCATAATAGTTTTCCCCTTTTTTAAAGCTCTCACTCATGCCGTTTTTGTAAGAATCCGGGATATATTGCGGAAAAATATATTTTCAAGCTCATCGGGCTTGCAGTCAAGGGCATAAATATTCTGAATAGCCGAACATGCATGATACATTGGAAATTCAGTCCCGAAAATAATACGCTCTGATCCAAGTGTTTTTAGCGCTTCCTTTATAATTAAAAAGCTTGCGTCCGATGTCTCAAAATACATGTTTTTATATCTTTTACCATATTCTATAGCTTCCGTATCGGCAGGTCCGAAGCCCATATGCCCTAAAACGAACGTAGTTTTAGGAAATTCCTTCACAAGATGCGCAAATTTTTTTGTGGATGCCGCAGGAGAAAAAACCACATGGGAATAAAACGGAACTCCCAGATCCCCGCACAATTCCGCAAGCTGTAAGACGGTTTCGGAGGTTAGAGAAAATTGATGCACAAGGGGTGCCAGCTTGAGCCCCGAAAAATTTTTTTCCCGTACGGCCGTTTCAAACTCCCTTATGCCTTCATCCCCAAGGTGAGGATTTACACAGAAAAGTCCGAAAAAACGTTCCGGATACTTTTTCATTGCCTCCTCTACAATATAATTTGGGGGGTAAATACTCTCACTTTTTTCTTCCCCGGATATATATCTGGTCATTTTCCTTACATCAACCATTCCTCCGGGAACAATGACTCCCTTATCAATACCTGCTTTCTCATATTGTGAAATCAGTGCGTTTTCATTGCCGTAATCCAGATCACAAACATGAGCATGGGCATCAATTATCATAGAAAAACCTCCTCACTTATTCTTTGTCTGCTTATTGATAACACGTATAACCTTACCTCCCGAATATGGTATTGGCTCTACAAATTTAATCCTGGTGGGAATTCCGCAGCCATATTCAACCTTATTTGCAATTTTCTCTTCAATCCCCTTCACATCCTTATACCTGCTGCTGAGGGTGGCTTCTATCAGGAGATAGTCGTCGTATACAATAAACCTGTAGTTATTTCCCACCTCTTCATTGCGCATAAGAAATTCTTCTACATAATATGGAGAGTATTGCTTCTCTTCAATTGAAATCTGATCTACTTTTCTTCCCCGAAGGTGTATCTTTTTAAATTTTACGCCGCATTCACACGGGACATCCTCAATATACCCCATATCCTGAGTCGCATACCTTATAAGGGGGGCTCCCTCACGCAGCAGAGTTGTCACTACAATCTCCCCAACCTCTCCGGGCTCAAGTGTTTTTCCCGTATCTCTGTCCACTATTTCAACATATACATGCCCTTCAGTAATATGATATCCGTCCTTTTTTTCACATTCAATTCCCAGCGGCCCACATTCAAGAGAGCCGTAATAGCTATAGGCCGGGCATCCCCAAAGCTCCTCAATTCTGTTTCTGAAAGCGTTTGAACAGCCTTCTCCCGTAATCCACATAATCTTAAGCCGGCATTCCTTTTTAATGTCCATTCCTATTTCCTCTGCCGTCTCAGCAAGATACATGGCATAGGAAGGGCTTGTGAACATAACATTTGCCCGAAGCTCTTTCATAGCCATTAAGGTCTTTTTAGGGTCTGAATAATATCCCCCCTTGCCCACAGACACAACTCCCGCATGCTTGGCATTTTGCAGAATGCGGTGAAACGATAGCCCCGCGGAGCTCATCTCATAAGGAAGCGCATTTATTACTACATCTGTGGAATCGACCGGCACAAGCTTTCTCATATCGGGTGCGAGATCCCGGATGTACAAATCGTCCAATGTATACATCATGTAAATAGTTTTACTCTGTGTTGTTCCCGTGGATAAAAAAAACTGAACTATTTTATCAATTTCTACGGAAAGAATAAGATAGGGTTCATTCTGCAAATCCTCTTTTTGCACAAAATCCAGAAGCTGCAGCTTTTTCAGGTCATTAAAATTCTCTGCGTCAATTCCTGCAGCTTGAATTTTTTTGCGGTAAAAGGCATTGTTCTTATAAACATGCCGCAGCAAATCTCTTACCGCGTCTGTAGTGTATTGCTTTATCCGCCTGGAGTTCCAATACTCAACCAGTCTGTCCTCACTAAAATGCCTTTCAATAATCTCAGGTATATTGCCTGAACCTGCAAAATAAGTATTCTTAATATCCATTGTAACTGCCCCCATATAACTATTTAGTCTTCTGCGAAAAATTCCTGACATCAGGAAATACCGACCATTATTTATGTGATTGTTATGAAGTAACTAGGTTTGTCATAGCTCTCACACTCTATCAGTGAAGATATATTCTGTATGCCCTCCTCCGGAAAAAGTTTTACTTTCAAGGGAATATCAAGCCTAATTCCGTTCTCAATCTCCTTCAAAATACTTTTATCCTTATGCTTACGGGTTTCAAGATGGACTTCTATTTCCTCCTTTTTACTTATAATTTTATAAAAGTTTCCCGCAAGCTCCTCGGGTAAAGACATTATTTGCTCCTCAATCTCCCTGTGAGTTATGATTTTTCCTTTGTATACGGCCTTGTTTGTACCTCTCCCATGATGATAAAGCACGGGCGCCTTATTCCCGCATCCACAGCCTTCTCTTAGCTCTGCTATGTCACCCACATCATATCTGAGAAGAGGAAAATTCTCTTTAGACAGAGTTGTAATGTGTAAAAGCCCCTTCCGGTTGAACCCAAGCCGTTCCTTTCTCTCAAAATCCAATACCTCAAAGCAAAAATGCTCTTCGGAACAATGTAAATTTCCCATTTTACATGAAGCTGCAAGGTTACCGGTTTCCGTTGTTCCATAAAACTCATAAACAGGCACTCCCCATGCCGCTTCTAAACGCTTCTTCCTTGAGCCGCTCATCATCTCGCCTGCAGAGCATATAGCCCTAAGCTTTTTAAACTCCCTTTTGATATCGACGCCTGTCTTTTCAGCAATATCGCTCAAAAGAAATGCCTCATAAGGAAGGCAGCACAAAATAGATACTTCAAGCTTTCCGAGTAAATTCAATACTCTTGTATAAGGTGCTATTTTAGTAGCCTTGCTTACAGGAACAACACATGCCCCCTTTCTCTTAACCAATTCTGTGAAAATATGAGCCGGTACCGATATTGAATAAGGAAAACGTATAAGCACTATATCATCCTCCTTTATTTCCAGGCAGGTTTCTTCCAACTGATTTACATAAGCATTGAAATCATTTTCCGTAAGCCATGTTGACACAGGCTCACCAACAGTACCGGAAGATTCATGATACTCGTATAATAAGGATTTTGAGACAGTTATCGTTTCAAGAGCAGACAGCCTGCACAAATCCGATTTTGCGGTTATGGGCATGCAGCCGATATCTTCTTTGTTGTTTATAGACATAGCAGGAATTCTTCTTTTATAAAACGGAATTGCTTTCATTCTGGAAATAACACTGTTCAGAGATTCAATCCTCGAAATATTATTTTCTCCCATAGTCTTTCTGTCCTTTTATTATTTATTTAGCCAGAGCTTTTTTGAGATGGGACATATTTTAGGAAAGATTCAGAAAATAACCTCCGATTTTTTTCATTAAAACCTTATAGGCTTCCCGCCTTTCCTTTTCAAGGAATACTAAAATTATAGCTTCACTATTCCTTAACATTAAAGCTTACCCTGTGTCTTTCGGCAGTACAACAAGGTAAGCTTTACAATATCTAAACAGTAAAATCCTACGCATACATTTCAATAATTCAATTACATTTTCTAATACATCCCGGCACTCAAATTCCCCTGTTTAATAAAGTAAAACTATCCTCGTTTCCAGCCTCCAAACCAAAAAAGTATAGGTGTTTTTTGTCACATCAATTTAATTTTCTATTTATTTGGCTAGTTATTTTGTTATAATTTTACACACTTTATCGAGTTTTGTCAACAGTATTTGGAATTATACGCTTTATTTTTATATGTTTGTAAAAACATACAAAGCACCGGATTTTTTTAGTTAATTATTCTTTTTTAAGAAAACACCTCCTCCAGCCATTGAATACTGAGTCCGAGCCAGGTAGATACATGAGCGCTTATGTCCCATTCTCCCCGCCCTGTCTCCTCCGTCGCCAGAGATAATCCGTGAGGTCCTCTGGGATATACATGAAGCTCAAAGGGTATATTAAAGCTGCGCATAGCCTGCGCAAGAAGCAGGCTGTTCTCTACAGGAACCAATCCATCATCAAAGGTATGCCATATAAATGCGGGAGGCGTGTTTTTACTTACGTGAAGCTCCAGGGACATTTTGCTGAGCAGCTTCTTATCTGCCTCCTTTCCCAGAAGCCTTTCAAAGGAATCCCTATGTGCAAATCTTCCTGAGGTAATTACAGGATAGCACAATATCATGGCATCGGGTCTGCCCAATTCCACATTTATTTCAGGACTGCCGGCAATATCCGGATCATCCCAATGCACTCCCAAGCTGGCTGCCAGATGCCCTCCGGCTGAAAACCCGCACACGGCAACCCTGTTGGGATCTACATTCCACTCATCGGCATTCTCACGTATTATGCACATAGCCCGCAATGCATCCAGCAGCGGCTGCGGATGTCTTCTGGGGCTTACACTGTAGTAGAGTACAAATGCATGGTAGCCTGCGGCATTAAATTGCATTGCAACCGGTTCCGCCTCTCTTTCGGAGGTAAATTCGTACCCTCCGCCCGGAAAAATAAGAACTGCGCCTCTTTTTTTTGCTCCGCTCAATATATAGGTATCAAGTACAGGTTTGAAGCCATCCTCTGCCTCACTTTGATATTTATCCTTTTCCCATATTTCAATGGTTTTATTTTTCATAGTCCTCATCATCTCCTATATTAAAATCGCGTGGGTCAAGGGGACGGTTCGGCGGGTCGGGGGGACGGTTCTGGTGACACACTCAAGTGTGTCACCAGAACCGTCCCCCCGACCCGAACCGTCCCCTTGACCCACCCTCGCCTATCAGCTTTCAAGTATTTCTCCAAGCACTGCTTCAAACCTCTCCTCATCAGCCTTTGTGCGCTTTTTAGGGCCTATGGTCCTTCCGCCTCCCCTGCGGACCTTTTGTGAAAGATGCCTTTCAAATAGAAGCCTGTCCATATTGTCCGATGAATAAATCATGCCGTTTTGATTAATTGCCCTGGCACCCTTTCCCAAAACCATTGCCGCAAGTCCGTAATCCTGTGTTACTATAATATCATGCACACCTGCCATATTAATAAGGGCAATATCCGCCGAATCCCTCTGCTTATCTACAATTATTACTTCGGAATACCCGTCATTTAACTCATGGCTTGTATCAATAAACATAACAACAGGTATTCTGCGCTTTTTTGCCAGCCTTACTATAATATGCTTTACGGGACATGCATCAGCATCTACCAGTATCCTCATAATCCTACGTACCCCTTTATTAGTTCTGCAGATTCATATTAACACTTAAGACACACGGCAGTCAAGGAAACACTCCCGTTTAACGGCTTTAGCGCTTTGGAATTTCGAGCCATAGTACAGGCCTCATGTAATTTCTTATATGCTTAATACAATAAAGCAAGATATACTATTATATAAAGGCCTGAATATCCTCATATTTCAACAATATATAGCAGGCTTCGCATCTGCTTTTGCACAGAGCTAACAAAGCCTGTAATCCTCAGGTCCTATGACGTTCGGCATATTTAACGTTTATCTATGAAACTGCATACGGTAAAAACCGGGATATGTTTATAGGACAGACTTTATCTGCAATACCCATAATTATATAAATTTCGACAAAACGATATGAATAACAGCTAAAATTGCTTTAAACAGGTCAGTATCTTGCAGTAAAATCGTTTTTAGCATCCACGCCGCTGTGCGCTTATACCTCTCAGCTTCCGATAGCTTAACCACTAAAAAACATCTCTATTAAAAAGCTCTAGTGTTTTTTATGTATTTCTAGCACTAAATAAAATTTTTCTAAAATTTTTACATTTTGATAGAGGATTTTGTTGCTTTATGAAGAATATTACATAATAAGGAGCTTTTTTAAATAGTATATAAAAGTGTCTCTTTTAATTTTGCTAATAATTATTATTTAAGTAAGGAGATGGTATATACAGAGATATGATTTTTTAATTTTATATGCTATTGTTCGGAATAAAATTATTTACTGTATAAACGCCTCAGTAAGCTTCATATTTTCTGTTTTTATGAAGCAATATGGACAGTTAACTTCTTAACAATGCGGGTATTTACATATGCTCTTCATCAGGTAAAAACTGTTAAAAGGCATATGAGATAAGAAAGCCCGTAATTTTTATTCTGATTTTACATAATGCGTCTGTGACAAAACCATTTGTATTTAGCAATATTATTCCATATTATATTTTATTAAAGCTGCTATAGGGGTAATCCCTTTATGGATGTATTAAAAAAGAACTTGTTATCATATCCGTAGATATTTTGCATAATTGCGGCATAAGGAACTTTGTACTTCCGGACTTCATAGTTTATATAATATCAGAGGTTTAATATCTTATGCCATTAATGTATATAGCTTTATAAATACAGTATATAGAAAAGGGGGATGTAACTATGAAACTTGCAGGAAAAACTATTAATCATCTGGCCAGCAAAATCTTTTCTATCTCGAAAAAAAATGGTACGAAGGATATTAGCCTGCGTACAAAGCTGCTGTTGTTCATATTTCTGACAACCTTGTTAATCGTAGTCTCTACAGTGTATACATCGCTATACTTTTTCTTCCAATATGTGAACAAGGAATCTCAGCTTCAGTCTGCGGGGGGAGCGGACTCGTTCAGCGCACAAATAAAGGAATATAAAAGCAATGCCTTAAGCTATGCGAACCTTTTTGCCTCCAACCCGGTTATAGCGGCCGCGATATCTGAACGTAACACAGACAAGCTTGTAAATGAGCTGCAGTCCCAGATAAGAAGAACAGGAATAGATTTTGCAATTGTAACAGACGAAATGGGAAATGTGCTGCTAAGAAGCTATTCTCCTTCAAAAAAGGGAGATAATATAAAAGAGCAGCATACTGTAAAGATGGCTCTTCAGGGCATTCCCTATTCCACTATTGAGACCGATGATGTCATAAAGCTTTCAGCAAGCGGCAGCGCGGCGATTGTAAGCCAGGGGAGGATTATTGGCACTGTATGTACGGGATACAGGCTTGATCAGGATAAGGTTGTGGATAAGATCAAAAAAATGCAGGGGACAGATGCAACTCTGTTCTTAGGGGATACCCGCGTGGCTACTACTATTATAAAGGACGGAAAGCGCATAGTCGGTACACGGCTGGACAGCCAGATATCAAATCTGGTACTTAAAAAGAGCCAAAAATTTTCCGGCAAAACTCAAATATTGGGTATGGCTTATTTTGCCTCGTATTTGCCTTTGCTGAACGCTGAGGGGGAAACAATAGGCATAATTTTCGGAGGAAAGCTTATTGAGTCGGCATATTCCACAACAAACCAGTCCACAGCTATTATATTGATTATGGTAATGGCTATAATGATACTGTTTATGGTTGTAATCTCAATATTTATTGGCAAAAGCGTAATAAAGCCGCTCAGAATTGCCGTAGACTCACTTGAAATGGTGGCCGACGGCAAATTAAACATAGACATTGATGACAAGAACATAGGCAAGGACGAGATAGGCAGGCTTTTAAGATCTCTTAAAACTACAATAGCAGATTTGAGGGCTCTTATCGCAGATATAGCAAGCCTGGGAGAAGCAGTTACAAAATCCTCTGAGGAAATGACCCTCTCATCTCATAAGGTAAATAAGGCATGGGTACAAGTTGCAGAGGCTATAGCAGAGCTGGCAAAGGGAGCCAGCGAGCAAGCCGTTTCCACCGAAAAGGGAAACAACAAAATCATAGGCATTGTATCGGGCTTATCTCAAATTTCCGAGGATATGGAATATTCCAGAGACTTGGCCAACGCCGCCAAGGATACTGTACAAAGAGGAGAAGCTCTGGTAAAATTCCAGGAGACTAAAATGGAGGATACGGTTAAAATGTCACAGAATGTTAACACGGCTATTTCAGAGCTTTCAGCAAAATCTGCTCAAATAAGTAAAATACTTTACGTCATAAGAAGCATAGCGGAGCAGACAAACCTTCTGTCGCTGAATGCCTCAATTGAGGCAGCAAGAGCCGGCAGCAGCGGAAAAGGCTTTGCCGTGGTCGCGGCAGAAATACGGAAGCTGGCAGAGCAGTCGGGTGAATCCGCAAAAAAAATAGGACAAATTATTGAAGATGTAAACTCGGGCGTAGAAAATTGCGTTACAGAAATGACCAGAGTTGAGAACGTTGTAAATGAGCAATCTAAAACCTTGAATGAAACCGTTCTGGCCTTTTACGATATTTCTCAGACCTTTGAACACATAAACAGCAGAATCGAGACGGTGTCTGAAGCATCAAGCACCCTTAGTGAAAATGCAAAGCAGGCCGGTGACTCAATAGGTGATATTGCTCAGGTATCTCTGCAGGCAGCAGCAGGAACGCAAGAGGTGGCAGCGGCAAGCGAGGAGCAGGCCGTGATAATGAATCAGATAGAGGAATCCGCCAATGAACTGGTGCAAATAGCTTCAAAGCTGCAATACAGCATATCGAAGTTTAAGATATAACAAGCTTAAAAAGCTGCCCGGCTTTTTACCGGACAGCTTTTTACCTTCTTAATATCTAGTACACAAATACCATTCTTCCTATCCATGCCTTTACAGGCTTTGACCACAGCCATTTATTTGTGGCACTGTCGTCAAAGTAAAATAATGCTCCGTTTGAAGGATCGCTTCCCTGCAATGCATCTTTGGCGGCATTTATAGAGTCCTGAGAAGCAGCCTTGTAAATCCATCCGTTTTCAACAGGAGTAAACTGGTAATACCCTCCGGCCTTTTGATATATAACACTGCTTATGGAGTCCGGGAAGTTTTTATCCTTAACTCTGTTAAGAACAACTGCCGCCACCGCTACCTTGGCCTCGTAAGGCTGTCCGTCAGCCTCAGCCATCACAAGCCTGGCTAAGAGGTCCAGCTCGTCCGCAGTATAAGCAACGCCTGATCCGGTTTTTGCCGCATCGGTCTGCAGAGCAGCCGTACTGCTTGTGCTTGCCGCGGGGACAGTCAGTATTTGTCCCGGATAAATATAGTCATCCCACTTATTATTTGCCTTTCTCAGAGAACTTAAGGATATTCCGTATCTTTTTGAAATAAGATAGAGGCTGTCGCCGCTTTTTACGGAATATGCCTGTCCGGGTACATTCAAAACCTGTCCGGGACGTATTTCAGTGCTTGAAAGATTATTCGTTTTAATAATGTCTTGTGTTGTAGAACCGAAAAGTTTTGCTATGGTGTAAAGAGAATCACCCTTTACCACATTGTAATTTGCCGCATGGGCAAATCCCGGAATTAATAAAGACAGCGAAACCGCAATCAGTCCAACTCCAGCCTTGCTTTTTACAAGGGCTGCCGCCCTTTTTAAATTGAACATAAGCTCCTCCTTGTTAGCCTCCGAGGTTAGCTGACGGGTTCGGGTAGAGGCACCCTAAGCTGTTTATTTTAAATAAGCAGCTATTCACCCCATATTTATTATCCCCCGTACTCTTGAAACAACAGTCTTTGAAGCCAGTATTAAATGCATTTTCCGTTGTCAGGAGATTCGGCTTTATTTTATGTCAACCATTTTAACATGCTTTCCAGAGATATTCCAGATGTAATTTCTGGAATGAAGAAATAAAGCACCTCTTAATGATCCTTATTGTGCTATTTCCAAGCAAGGAATATGGGCAAGTAATTTCTTCCCATCTTAAGAGATGCTTTTATACAGTTATATTTTTTAAGAAAGATTTGCGGAATTCAATACATATCCGTTCAGCAAAGCCAGCATTGAGATTAAAAAGCAAATAGCTACACTCACGCCGCTGATGGGCTGCTTAAATAAAAACTTCATAGCAATTAACAGAATTACTCCCATGAGGGAGACCCATCCTGCAAGCCTTATAACTGTGATCTGGTTAATTACCAAAAAAACCACCACCCACAATAACTAATAATATACATTCCTTATAATATGCTTACTCAAGTTTATTCCAATAAGACTATATCCATTTTATTACTTAAAGTCAATACATTTCTCCAAAATACAATTGCCTAAATGCTCTCCCCCATTAAAACCTCCGCAAAATGCTCTTTCCTGTCATTAGCCAGCTCAATTGAATTTCCTTCAGACAAAATTCCGTCCACGCTTATGTGCTTTACTCCCCTGCTCACCCCATCGGGATTTTTTATAACTATGTCATAAAAGGTCTCCATATACCTGTACCTTATGGAATACCCGCTCCAGCCGGGAGGTATGCACGGATCTATAATAAGCCTGCCTCCGTTTTTCCCGAAGCCAAGTATATATTCCAGTCCGGCCCTGTACATCCAACCCGATGAACCGGTATACCAGGTCCATCCTCCCCTTCCCGTATGAGGTGGAACTCCGTATACATCAGCAGGCATAACATAAGGCTCCGCCTTGTATTTTAAATATTCCATATAAGTTCTTGAGTGGTTTATAGGGTTTATAAGCTGAAACAGCTCCCAGGCCTTATCCCCCTCACCAAGCTTCGCAAACGCTATGATTACCCACGCAGCCGCATGGGTATACTGTCCCCCGTTCTCCCTTACGCCCGGAAGATACCCTTTTATATACCCGGGCTCCAGCTCTCCCCCGTCAAAAGGAGGCGCGAGAAGCTTTACAAGCCCCTCCTCCCTCCTGACAAGCTGCCTGTCCACGGAAGCCATAGCCTCTGCAGCCCTTTCCCTATTGCCCCCTCCCGATATAACCGACCAGGATTGTGATATTGAGTCTATCTGGCATTCCCTGTTTTGAGATGACCCTAACGGTACTCCGTTGTCAAAATATGCTCTTCTGTACCAGCTTCCATCCCATGCGTTTTCTTCTATTGCCTTGGCTATTGCTTTTGCCTCATCTTCATATTTTTCCGCCGACTGCTCATCCCCCATGCTTCTGCAGATGGGAGAAAACCGCAAAAGCACGGAATATAAAAACCATCCAAGCCATATGCTTTCACCCTTGCCCTTATTCCCTACCGTATTCATGCCATCATTCCAGTCACCGGCGCCCATCAGAGGTATTCCATGCATTCCCCTCTCCATGGACCTTTCTATGGCACGCATACAGTGTTCGTAAAGCGTAGAGACCTCCGACGACACACCCGGTACAATATATTTTTCATCCTCAAACGGCTTAAGGGGTTCAGCCTCAAGAAAAGGCACAGCTTCATCAAGTATTCCTGTATCCCCCGATATTCTGATATACTCGGCAGTTGCAAATGGCAGCCATAAAAGGTCGTCGGAAATTCTGGTGCGCGTTCCCTTTCCCGTAGGCTCATGCCACCAGTGCTGTACATCCCCCTCCTTGAATTGATGCCTTGCATGAAGCAGAATCTGGCTCCTGCCCAGCTCAGGCCATATATGCATCAGCGAAATGGAATCCTGAAGCTGATCTCTAAAGCCATAAGCCCCTCCCGACTGGTAAAAGCCTGATCTGGCCCATATCCTGCATGAAATTGTCTGATAAAGCAGCCATCCGTTAATAATATAGTTCATAGACATATCGGGAGTGTCCACCTTCACCGCATCCAGCTTTTCCTTCCAGTAATTCTTAACCTCCTTAAGAGATTCTTTAGCATAATTTACATTCCTATACCGGGCCGCAAGCTCTGCAACATTTTCCTTTTGCCTTACCTGTCCCAGAATAAAAACAAATTCCCTCTCCTCTCCCGCTCTAAGCTCCACATTTACCTGTATTACGGCGCAAGGGTCATATCCCCGCCCTAAGGCTCCCGAAAGCTGTTTCCGCCTCAGAGCTTCAGGATCGGCAACATTGCCTGAGCCAAAGAATTCATTTCTGTCTCCCGTCACAGTCCTTTCTGCTTCCGATGAATCTATAAATGAAGCTCTTCCGGCAAACTCCTCATTATAAGGATTTTCCATTATTAAAGCCCCTGAAGCATCAGAGAATGTATTTATATGCATTGCGGTAGCTTGATCGCTCACACCCATTACAGGCCTTATATAATAAGTGAATGCCAGATTCCTGTCTTTTCCCGACAGGTTTTTTATACTTATCAGGTTTATTTTTACCGGCTGCCCCACCGGCACAAACACCGTCATGTTTTGCTCTATTCCGTGGCTTATATGCCGGAAGGAGGAATATCCAAACCCATGAGTAATTATATAAGCTTCATTCTCTCTGATGGGAAGGGGTGTTATTGTCCAGACCTCTCCGGTATAGTTGTCACGGATATAGATTATTTCTCCCGTCGGGTCGCTTACAGGGTCATTAGACCACGGAGTCAGCTTGTTTTCTCTGCTGTTTTCACTCCATGTGTAGCCGCCTC
The DNA here is from genome assembly GCA_023390115.1 of Bacillota bacterium. GTDB lineage: Bacteria > Bacillota > Clostridia > Acetivibrionales > DSM-27016 > Anaerobacterium. The sequence goes on along the minus strand of JAEWDM010000040.1, from coordinate 211,057 downwards.
CCGATTCAGACACCAAAAAACCGAACTCCGGATTGGAAATTATATTCGTCCATGGCAAGGGCGTCTTTTGCTCTTTTTCAAGACGTATTACATATTCGGCGCCATTGCGGCTGAAGCCTCCCAGACCGTTAAAATATTGAAGTTCAGGCATATCCGGCCTAAGGCCCTTGTATTCCTTCACGCTATTGTTGAATTCCTTAAGCTCCGGAAGATTAGTCTGATGTATGCTTTTTACCTGCTGAGACAAACGTCCTCCGCTGCCCCTCAGTACTATTCTTGCAACTGCATGAAAAAGGCCGATATCCTCATCGGGAATGTTATTTCTGTTTAATATGAATACTCCTCCCGGCTTATTTAAAATATCATGCGCGTGACTTGACGACACGACATCCGATAGAATAGCACTTAAAGGATGCACATAGCTGGTTTCCTCCTCATTAAGTATTACCATATCGACCGCCAGGCTTTTCAGTCTCCAGTATTCATGGGCCTTTAGGGCCTCGTGCACTATATCCATTTCATCGGTCTTTTTTAAAATCACCAGCATCACAGGCAAATCCCCCGATATCCCATAAGGCCACAGGGAAGATTGGCCTTTAGAATATTTGTACGTATGCAGTCTTTTTAAAGGGCTTATAAAAATCATGTGGGCTATCAGCTCATGGTAAAGCTCTATTTCGGAAGCATCCATATTCAGGTACTTAGTCTCAACCTGGCTTCTTGTAAGCGCCAGCCTGAACCCCTCCTCCACTCCTTCAGGGGCGGAGTATTTCTCTATCATCTCAAAAAGCCTGTCACGGGTTTCACTTGCAGATATTGCACATGAAATTCTTGCTGTCTGCCCGGCTTCAACCTTTATAACAGTTCTTAAGCTCATTATCGGGTCAAGCACATCTCCCTCGCTGTTTGAAAGCGGCTTGCCATTTTCAATAACATCAGGGCTAAATACATAATTTCCCCTGCCTATAAATTTCATTCTGTCGGTCTCATACTGGACCTGCCCTATTTTTTCTCCCTCAATAACCAGTGTATTGGAGAGCCAGATGCTTTTCTCTTTTTCAGATCTCGGCCTCCTGTTGGCTACAAGAGTATTTAAGGACGGCAAAAATTCCGTTCTCACAAAAAGGTTGCTGAAGGAAGGATGAGCGACATCCGCCGCATGCGGGGCAATGACCGCCTCAAGATAGCTGGTTATCTCAAGCATACACGCCTCCTCTCCGTTATTTTTAAGTGAAAGCCTCCGGATTTCTGTGTTGTCTCCCGACGCGACAATTATTTCCGTCTGTGTTTGAATTTTTCCGTCTCTTCTGGTAAACCTGGCCTTATCCTGAGTAAACACAACCTCATACTTTTCGGGAAGCTTGTTATAAGGAGCATAGGTCGCCGACCATTTTTTGTTTGTATTTATATCGCGTATATAAAACATAATTCCATAGCTGTCCAGAGTTCTGTCCTCTCTCCATCTCGTCACCGCAAAGCTTTTATTTCTGCTGAAGCCCGTGCCCCTGTCGGTAATCATTACGGAATAGCTTCCGTTGGAAAGCATGTGTACCTTGCAAAGCTCGGTATCAGGGCGGGTATATTTTTTTATAAAAGCCTTTTCCTTATACACTGTATCTCTGAAAGGCTCAATTTTTTCCTTATCGTCTTTTGCAAATACAATATTGGTTGGAACCTTCTCCTGCAGAAGAAGCTCGGCAGCCTTTATTTCCGGCTCGGAATGAAACCGCTTCTGCATAATATCTTTATTTAGAAAATTGTCAAGAGCCAAAAGGCTCATCCCCTGATGATGCACCATAAAGCTTTTTACTATCCCCTTTTTTGATCCGAAGGGTATTCTTTCAGGAGTATAGTCTATAGCTTCATAATACCCGTAAGCACCGTCCATTCCCTCATTTTTTAACCTTTTTATGTTTTCCACAGCACATTCGGGGTCAACGGGAAGAGCTAAAAATGTAGAATACGGAGCAACCACTATATCCTGTATAAGCCCCCTCTTCAAGCCAAGCCAGGGCACTCCCACAGCCTTGTACTGGTAGTCAAGGTTTATGTCAAGGGAATAAAATGCCGATTCGGAGGCCCCCCACGGAGCCTGCCTCTGTCTTCCGTATTTTTTCTGACATCTCACCGCAAAGGAGTATGTCTCATCCATAAGGGTATTTTTAAAGGTTTTCATTATAAGTGCCGGCATAAGGTACTCAAACATAGTACCTGTCCATGACACCAGGCCCTTATAGCGATCTACTACGGTAAGCGCTCTTCCCATTCTGAACCAGTGCTTTGCGGGAACCTCTCCCCTTGCTATGGCAACATAGCTGGTTTGTCTTGCTTCAGACGCAAGCAAATCATAAAATGAATTTGTAAGCCTGCCCTCTTCTATATTATATCCTATAGAAAACAACTGCTTTTTCTCGACATACAACGGGGCAAATTTAGTTGCATAAGATATTCCCTGTATTTTGTCAATGAGCCCTTTATATTTGGAAATAAGCTCCTCAGAGTTTTTCACAGCCTTTTCGATGAGCGCCTTCATTTCCCCAAGCCATGCCAGCATTTCCCTGCTTTCGCCCCCGCCGTCATCCCTCTCTCCCATCAGCACGGAAATGTTATCTATAGCCTTTTTGCCTGCTTCAGGCATGTTCTTTAGTGCCACATTGTCCAAAAGCGGATTTATTGCCTCCCTTGCCCTTTTATCCTGCCCGGGGATGCTTTCCAGCATTTTCAGCCATGGCATGTACTCCGACAGCTCCCTTTTAAAGCCCGCTATCATATATTCAAATTTAGTCTTCCATCTGCTTCTGCCGGCCGTCCTTTCCTGAGGCATAGGGATGACTTTCTCTTGCTGGGGCAAAGGCTTAACCGACCTTTCCAACGCCCTGCTCCAAAGAATCAGATCAACCCTTCCTTCGGGAGCTATGTCACCAAACTCCCTCCAATCAAAAACATCCCTTCCGCTCTCTGAGTTCACAAGCTCCGCGGTATCTCTTATGCCTTTAATAAAAACCGGATCCGCAAGAGGCATATTTAAATACTGCCGGAGCCCCTGAGCCAGCGTTATTAAATAGCACACAAGGTTTCCGCTGTCAACGGTGGAAATGTATCTGGGCCTTAAAGGCTCAAGAGTGCTTGTATCATACCAGTTGTAAAGATGCCCGTTCCACTTCTCCATTTTTTCAATGGCAGAGACAGTATTTAAGATTATGCCCGTCATTTCATGCGTGCCTATATAGCCTAAATCTCTGGCTGCCAGAGAAGCCAGCATACCCAGACCTATATTGGTTGGGGAGGTCCTTCTCGCTACTCCGTTAGGCGGGTCCTCCTGATAATTATCGGGAGGCAAAAAGTGGCTGTCGGAATTAACAAATTCCTCAAAATACCTCCATATCTTTCTTGAAATTTTTCTCAGCTCAAGTATGTCCTCGTCCTCAAGCCTTGGAGGCTCCTCCCTGCTTTCTCTGCTGATGCCGTAAGCAACAAAGGGCCCCGCTCCCCAAAGGGCAAGGAGAAGCAACGGCAGCGCCAATGAGGACGGATTAAGAAGCATGCTTAAAATCAATAAAATTACAGGTGTGACGAAAGAGCTTTTCATTTTAAAATAATAGCTTTCTAAAGAGTTTTTTTGCCCTTTTTCCACATCTGCCGCCGTTATCCACTCAAGCATATTCCTCCGAGTTATAAAAACCCTTATAAGGCTTGTTGCTATAGCATGGACCATTAAGCACGCCTGGTACGGCAAAAGCATAAATAAAAGCACCTCTTGCAAAAGCATGGACTTAAGACCTGATATAACAGGGACATGCCTTTTAATTCTGTAAAGGCCAAAGGGCTTTGAAGCAAGAGAATCTGCAATATAGGTTATAAGAGGAAGCGCAATTGCCAAAGCCGCCAGTCCAAGCCAGAACAGGGCAGATCCGGGAAGCAGCGTCAGCCCCAGAGCAATAACAAGAACAAGTCCCGGCGCCAAAAGACTTCTTCTGATATTATCCGCTATTTTCCATTTTGATATGGCAGACAGAGGATTCCTTATACTGGTTCCATCCTTATCCCTCACCCTCGTACACAGCCATGGTATTAACTGCCAGTCTCCTCTTACCCAGCGGTGCATTCTGGCGGCATAGGAATTATACCTTGAAGGATATGAGTCTATAAGCTCAAGGTCTGACGAGAGCCCCACCCGGACATAGGAGCCCTCCAGAATGTCATGGCTCAAAACAGCGTTTTCAGGTATGGCATTTTTTAACACATTTCTGAACACCACTACATCATAAATTCCTTTGCCTGTAAATATGCCTTCTCCAAAAAGGTCCTGATAGACATCGGATATTGCACATGAATATGGGTCTATTCCCTCCTGTCCGGTAAAAATACGTGAAAACACAGATTTGTTTGCGCTTTCAACATCAAAGGAAATTCTTGGCTGTATAAGCCCATATCCTTCAGTAACTATTCCCCTGTCATAATCTGCCAAAGGCGTGTTTAAAGGATGGGCAATAGTGCCTATAAGCTTTTTCGCTCCATCAATAGGAATTATTGTGTCGGCATCAAGAGTTATTACGTACCTTATTCCCAATGGGAGTGAATCACTGGAGGAATACAAGTAGCTGCCCCGTCCTTCACCTGCAAGCATGTCGTTAAACTCAACCAGGGCCCCTCTCTTTCTTTCCCATCCCATCCATTTTTCCTGCCTGTCGTTAAATTGCCTTTCCCTATGGAAAAAATAAAAAACCTCATGCTCTCCGTCTTTCCTGTATTTGTCGTTGAGATCTCTTACGCCATTTATTCCTTCCTCTATTATTTTTGCGTCTCCCGGCATTTCCTTGCGGGGAGCATCCTTAAAGTCTCCCGCCAGCGCAAAATACAGGTTTTCCTCCTTGTTGCAGAGAAAATGCCTCTCTAAATTTTCAAGCAGCTCCTTAACACGCCCTTCATCAGGCAGAAGAGCAGGTATAACCACAACAGTCGCACAGTCCGGAGGAATACCCTCCTTAAACTCAAGCCTGGGGAATACGGAGGGCTTAAAAATCTTGCAAACAGCCCAATTCACTGCATTTACAGAAATATCCAGGGTCGGTATAAGCACAGCGGCAGCCGTGAGCAAAAGCAAGGGTATGCTTGGGGTATTCATCCTTTGACGTGCATATATTATGCAAAGCCCTCCCACAGCAAAAGCCACTATTGCAATAGAAGCCATATACCAAAATGTCCTTCTGCTCTTAAAGCCCGCGGTTATTCCCGCGCCTCCGGCAGACTTATGGCCTATCTTTTCTTTAAGCTTTGCCTCCCCCTTTCCTATAAGGTAATATCCCACATGGCAAAACCGCTTGCACCGGTTTGATTCAATATAAGCTTTAAAAGAGCCCTCATGCTCCTCTCCGCCGCTTAGCGTGCCGCAGCGTGAGCACGCTAAGCGCGCCAGCTCAATTGCCTCATTTGCCACATGCACCTCGGGCATATTGAACCTGCCGGAAAGCTCCTCCACCTTTTTACGGTACTGCTCCCTTGACGTCAAATCCATCAGAGGGTATGTGCCGTCGGGGTCGCGTGCCAAAATTCCCTGAACATGGCTTAAGGCCTCAAACATCTCAACCCAGTCAAGAGAAGACATAAATTTGAGGCTCATAATGCAGTTTCCTATGGCTACCGTGTTGACAGCCTGAGCGTTATGCTCCTTTTGCGTTAAAGAATCTATGCTTTCGCCATATTTCAGCATATTCTCATCTATATATCCGAGCACTCTGGCATAATTTCCCCCGGCCTTCCTCAAGCGATAGGACAGATGCTCAATAAATGAGGGGCTGGCATTTTTAAATCCCTCGGACTGGCTCCCCAATACTCCCGCAAGGCCTTGCCCCTCCCCTTCCTTATCGCCTGCAATGCTTTCAATAAGCTCGTCCGCCTTTCTCCATTCCACATGAGTATCAATTATTTTTTCACAAATATACCTGATATTTTCGATAAGAGAAAGCCTTATCATTACCGGTATAGCGTTTAGCTCTCTGTCCAAAAGTATATTATGCGATTGGTAGGCCTTTATATAGTTAAGGATTATCTTTTCATCAAGCTGTCCATTGGTATGGGAAACCAGCTCCATAGCTATCGCGTAGGCTCTGGCATACCCTCTTAGCCGGCCGCATTTTAATACAGGCAGGCCTGCATAGCTCTGTGTTGAAAAATAATCTCTCCGTATATTCTGAGTCTGCTCTTCTATTATGTAGAAGTTGTCAAGCAGCCATTCCGCCGCAGGGGGAATGCTGCATTTTTTTCGAACATCCTCATTTAATATCTTATATGAATTCGCAATAAAAGCATAATTCTCATTCATCCTGATAACAGGCCACTTTATTATACCGGGCTTTTTAGAAACAATATGCTCAAAAGCTATTTCCTTTGCATGCTCTTCCAGTTCCTCGCATGTAAGCGAAGCATCATGAATTTTTAATAGCGCCATGTCCTTTCTCCTGTAAACTGATATCCAAAATATAAATGCAAACAATGAAATTATAGCCGCTCCTATGAGTATGCTGTGGTAAAGCTGCATTTGATCCAACCCTCTCATGTTTTAAATATAATATTTACGCTATTTACAACTATTCTGACTTAACATAAGTCCCCAATTAAGGTCCCCTGCATATTATGTAATATGAAATTCGCTGTGCCCCGCTGCATTTTCATACCCGTATTAAGAGTATTTCCTAAAAAGCTTCTGTCATACAGGTAAGTTAAGCTTTTGGGATACAGCTTCACTAACCACACTTTTTTGGGGGGATAAATATATGTCCGATTTTCAGATAGGTGACGTTGTAACAAGGAAATCCTATGGCTCCGATGTTTATTTTGCGGTAACTGATATAATAAGCACAGGCAGAGCAAAGCCTGTTTTTGTACTGAGAGGACTGCTTCACAGAATTGAAGCGGATTCGGGTGAAGACGACCTTGTAAAGAAAAATTCCAGAAACGCATATTTAAGCGCTCAAAGATATTTTTCCAATGTCAGGCAATCAGTGAACAGAAGAAGCAATCTCAATAACCTCTTATTACTGAGCAGATTTAATGCAAAGCCCGGAAAAATACTTCACATAGATTCCAGCAGAGACTTTCTGGATATGTGCATGAAGCAATATAAGGAAGCAAGGCTGGAGCCCGTGGGCATACTTGCGCCGGAAAGCCAGCAGCCCGGGATCGTAAGAAACCTTCTTGAGCAAAACCGTCCGGATATACTGGTTGTCACAGGACATGACGGCATAAAGAAGGGGAATGAAAAAAGAGATTCGGTAGAAAGCTACAGAACCTCAAAATATTTTATACAATCTGTAAACATAGCAAGAAAATATCAGCCTGATAAGGATCGGCTGAGCATTTTTGCAGGGGCCTGCCAATCATATTATGAAGCTATAATAGATGAAGGTGCAAATTTTGCCAGCTCTCCCGGCAGAATACTAATCAATGCGCTCGATCCTTCAATAATAGCAAAAAAGATAGCCCTTACCGACTCCCGCAAAACTATATTTCCAAGAGAGGCCATAAGGCTCACGGTATCAGGAGAGAAGGGAATCGGGGGAGTTAACACTAAAGGACATTTAACCTGGGTATAGCAGGATATGTCCGGAGATGCCCCGCCTGTGCCAAAAGCATCACAGGCGAGCGGGGCATCCCCCAAATACCTCTTTTATGCCAGATTGGCTCCTGTAAACTGACTGTTATAGAGATCTGAATAGAAGCCTCCCTTTGCAAGCAAATCCCTATGATTTCCCTGCTCTATAATTTTTCCGTTATTCATTACAAGAATCACCTCCGCATCGCGTATGGTGGACAGCCTATGGGCGATAACAAAGCTGGTTCTTCCCTTCATAAGGTTTCCCATAGCCTTTTGTATCAGAAGCTCTGTCCTTGTGTCCACACTGCTTGTCGCTTCATCCAAAATGAGTATCGCGGGATCTGCCAGTATCGCACGGGCAATAGTCAAAAGCTGCTTTTGTCCCTGCGATATATTAGTTCCCTCTTCATTTAATGTCGTATTATATCCATCCGGAAGAGTCCTTATAAAGTGGTCGGCATGAGCGGCCCTGGCAGCCTGAAAGATTTCCTGCTCCGATGCCCCTTCCCGTCCATACGCAATATTTTCCTTTATAGTTCCGTTAAACAGCCATGTATCCTGCAGCACCATTCCGAATATCTTTCTTAAATCATTGCGCTTTATATCAACTATATTAATACCATCAATTGAAATTCTTCCTCCCTTTATCTCATAAAAGCGCATCAGCAGGTTTACAAGAGTAGTTTTCCCTGCCCCTGTAGGCCCTACTATTGCAATCGTCTCTCCGGGCCTTACATGAAGGTTCATGCTTTCAATAAGGGGCACATCCTCCTTATAGCGGAAATCCGCATTCTCAATTCCAACCTCTCCCTTCGGAAATTTCAGCACCTTGGCATCAGTATTGTCAGGAGCCTCCTCCTGCTCGTCGAGTATCTCAAAAACACGCTCTGCACACGCAACCGTAGACTGAATAATATTGGCTATGTTTGCCGTCTGTACAATAGGCATTGTAAAGGATCTTGAATATTGGATAAATGCAGTAATGTCACCTAAATTAAGCCTGTTTTTGGTAACCCATATGCCTCCCACTATACTTATGAGCACATAGCCCACATTGCTTACAAAATTCATAAGAGGGAACATGATCCCCGATATAAACTGTGCCTTCCAGCCCGAATCATACAGCCTGTCATTAATCGCACCGAATTTCTCTACGGATTGCTCCTCGTGCCCGAATACCTTTACTACCTTATGCCCCCCATACATCTCCTCAACATGCCCGCTGAGCTCTCCCAGCTCCTTTTGCTGCGCCGCGAAGTGCTTTTGGGATTTCTTTGCCACAAAGGCGGTTGTAAAAATGTAAAGCGGCAGCGTAGCCATAACAATAAGTGTCAGCACCGGGCTTATTGTAAGCATCATCACGATGTACCCCACAATCTGCACTATTGAAGTGATTAGCTGTGTAAGGCTCTGCTGAAGGGTTTGAGATATTGTGTCAATGTCGTTTGTCATCCGGCTCAGTATTTCTCCGTGAGTGCGCGAATCAAAATATTTCAATGGCAATCTGGGAAGCTTGTCATCAACATCCTTTCTCATCCTGTAGACTGTTTTGTGAGCTACCCCCGCCATAACAAACTGCATTATAAAGGTAAACGAGGAGCTTAGAACATAAAAGCCGAGAAGCATGATAAGTATCCGTGCTATGGCGTCAAAATCGACCTTTCCTCCCGTTTCTCTTATACACCTTAAAGCGTCCTGTATCTGCTCCTCGGACATGCTTATTTTTTGCTCTCCCCCGGGAGAAACGCTTTTGCTGAAGGCTATGATTTTTTCGGCTGCATCAGCCTTTTTATCTGCATCCTGAATATCTTCTATAAGTGGTAAATTCATTATTTCCTTTATTGCTTCAAGAGCTTCCGGATCGTACTGCCCTAAAGGAGCATCCTGCGCGGGAGCACTTCCCGGCTTCTCTGCGTTCTGCAAAAGCTTCTTCTGCACATCCGTCAACTGCTGCACAGCCATTTTGGCTACGACTCCGTCCTTTAGCTTATTCATTGCATTTCCGCTTATTTTAGGTGCAACTATTGTAAAGGCCATGCCTATCACGGCAAAAATCAGAACTACTGTTAAATTTAATTTCTGAGGCTTCAAATAGCCTATAAGCCTCTTTAAAGTCCCCTTAAAATTCTTTGCCTTCTCCACGGGTCTTCCTATAGCTCCCCCGGGACCTCCGTGAACTGGCTCTCTCTTTTGTTCTTCCCGGGCAGACCTCCCGTTATTTTGTCCACTCATGCCAATTCCTCCTCCGACAACTGCGAGGATACAATTTCACGGTATACACCGCAGGTGCTCATCAGCTCCTTGTGTGCCCCCATGCCCGCAATCCGCCCCTCATCCATTACAATAATCCTGTCTGCATCCATAACGGTTCCCACTCTCTGTGCTACAATAATCACCGTGGCATTATCTATTTCTTTTTTTAATGCCGCACGCAGCCTGGCATCTGTTTTAAAGTCCAACGCAGAGAAGCTGTCGTCAAAAATATATATCTCGGGCCTTCTCACCAGCGCGCGGGCTATTGACAGCCTCTGCTTCTGTCCCCCGGACACATTGGTTCCCCCCTGTGAAATCATGGTATCAAAGCCCTCACTCATATTTGAAATAAATTCACTCGCCTGAGCTACCCCGGCAGCATACCTTATCTCCTCTTCATCCGCATTATCCTTGCCATAGCTTATATTTTCCCGGATTGTCCCTGAAAATAGAATTGACTTCTGAGGAACAAACCCTATTTTTGCCCTGAGCTCCTTCTGTGACAGCTCTCTTACATCCACGCCGTCAACAAGCACACTTCCCTCATCAACGTCATAAAAGCGGGGTATAAGATTTATAAGAGTGGATTTGCCAGAGCCGGTGCCTCCTATGACAGCAGTGATCTCTCCGGGGCTGGCACTGAAGGATATGCCGGAAAGTGCGGGCTGTTCCGCACCGTGATAGCTGAAGGTAACATTTCTGAACTCCACAAAGCCTTTTCCCTGTCCCGCTTTTTTCACATCCCCGGCATCGACAATTCCGGGAACGGTCTCAATAACCTCATTAATTCTTTCGGCAGCCGCCTGGGCACGGGGAACCATAATAAACATAATGGAAAGCATAAGCATTGAAAACAATATCTGCATGGCGTACTGCGTAAAAGCAATAAGTGCTCCTAAGTTCATGCTGCCGTTGTCAATACGTATACTTCCGAACCACAAAATGGCTACAGACGTAATATTCATAATCAGCATCATGGAGGGCATCATAAATGCCATAATGCGGTTTACCTTAATATAATTGTCCGTCAGATCCTTATTTGCGGCCTCAAAGCGGGCCTTTTCGTGCTCATCCTTGTTAAATGCTCTTATAACTCTCATGCCTGTGAGGTTTTCACGCAGCACCAGATTAATTCTGTCAATTTTAACCTGCATTGACTTAAAGAAGGGCATCCCTTTCTTCGCAAGCAGAAGAATTACCAGTGTGAGCAAAGGCACTGCAATAACCAGCACCCAGGTCAGCATTCTATCCTGGGAAAAGGCCATAATAACTCCGCCTATAGCAGTCATGGGGGCACTTATCATCATTCTCATGATCATAATTGTAACCGTCTGAACCTGTATAATGTCATTTGTTGTCCTTGTAACAAGCGTAGCTGTTCCAAACCGGTCGAATTCACGAAGAGAATAGCTTTCTACCCTGTTGAACAGCTTATTCCTTAAAATTGTCCCCAATCCCATTGCAGTCTTTGAAGACAGCAGGCTGGCTATGATTGCACAAATGGTGCCTCCGGCAGCGACAGCCAGCATAATTCCTCCTGCCCTTAAAATATAGGCCGTATCGCCATTCATAATACCGTTGTTAACTATATCCGACATTAAAGTAGGCAAATACAAATCGGCAAGCGTCTGCAGGAACACAAGCAGCAGTACGCCGGCTATAAATGCGGCATAGGGCTTTAAAAACCTATACAGCTTAATCATAAACATTCATCTCCTGTCAAAAGCATATGTGTAAAAATAACCTCATTTGCTCAGTATTTTTTTTAAAGTTTCCAATCCGTCAATTATTTTTTCAAAATCTTCCTCACTGCATTCATTCATTGTGCTTTGCGCGAGTTGATCCAGCTTCTCATGAAAGCCTTTGTTCATTTTCTTAAATTCATCGGTAAGCCTTACATATACAACCCTTTTATCCTCCTTACTTCTTATTCTTTGAGCTACTCCCTGCTTTTCAAGCCTGTCTATAATGCCCGATACGGTGCTATTGGACAAGCCCGTCTCGTTGCTTAAATCACTTAGCTTCATTTCCTTTTTTCTGCCCAATATACCTGCAACCATTCCCTGAGGTGGAGTAATGCCAAAAGCTTCAAATGTTTTAGCCTTTTTATTGTGAAAAATACATGCAACCTCTTTGAATAATTGCAGTACCCGTGCGCTCCTGTCCTTGTTCGATGTCTCCAACACCTGCACCTCCCCTCGTGTAAATACCATAGAAAATATTTCGTATGCAAATATTTCGTATGCGAAATATTTAATACCTATTCTAATACTTATGGCCTGTCAATGTCAAGAGAATTATAAGGGTATATAAAGTACAATTTAAGGAAAAACCTCCGGGGGGGCCGGGGGGTGAGTATATAATTTATTCCATAGTATTCTTCATTTGAATTAAATAAATAAGCATATATATAAAAAGCCCTGCACATGTCATACGTGCAGAGCCCTTGTATTTCAGGCATTTATTAAATACCTTACTTTTTCCTGTACACTTCCCAGCCCATATATTTTCCCAGTGCCTCCTCCATAATACCGGCAATAAGGGACCTGTTCATCGCCACATGATGCTCAAAGCCGTTGCTGCATATAAAGTGCATTAAATCCTGCAGGCCGGGAACCTTGCAAAGCGCAACGCCTCCCTTGGTATCCACCCTGTCATTCAGAAACTCCCCTTCGCCGACATATACCTTTATTTTACCGTTTTTATCGTCTGTCGTAATCTTTGCATATGTCATGGGCCCCGGGGCGACCTGTCCCTTACATGCTCCAAAGCACTTATCCTGGCCTATTGTAGTCCCCAGAACATCAAGGTTTGATATCTCAATACCGGTACCGAAAAAGCTTTTGGGGAAATTTGAGCAATGAAGGCTGACGCATTTATCCCTATCCTCTGTATAATTATTATTCCAGTCGAGGTATGCCGGGGGACTGCCGGAAGCAAGATACATCGCATACATGGTAAGCGCCCCGGTCACATCCATCTCACAGGCTCCCGGTATGCCCTTCTCACCCATCATGCTCATTGAAAGACAGGCAGCGCATCCATAATTGTATTGCAGGGAATCCCAGCACTGTATCGCACTCGCGTTGCAGCCGTTATCCTTTATCCACGCCTCCACGGCAATGCAAAGCTTTGCCTGGAGCATAATCTTTTCCTCGCTTATGCTCTCCGGAATGCTGCCATAAGCCTTTATTTCCCCGGCCTTTTCCCTTACCTCCCGTGTGATTTCCATTGAGGAGGCTTTTGCAATTATCTCCGAAAGGTCTACCACGGATACAGTTATTCCCGATGCCTGCAAAAGCTTTTCAGAATATCTCACTGTATGGAATGCATCCGGCCTGGCGCCTATCGCTCCGATTCTGGCTGAAGACAGTCCCTTTACCACACGGCAGACAGCCGCAAAAGACTCTATATCCTTAGTGAACACATCACTGTCTATATCGCAGGTATGCAGTGTGGTATTTGTAAACTTTATATTTCTCTGGTAAAGGTTATTGCACAGCGACAATTTGCCGCAGAAGGCATCCCTTCTGTTTTCAAGCTGCATTTTATCGGTGCTGTCGTCACATGCCTGTACAAGCACAGGAACGTTTAATTTTGCCATGTCTATCGCAGAAGCAACTCCCACCTCATCGCCAAAATTAGGCAATATCACAATAATTCCGTCTATCCTGTCATAGTTTTTTCTAAACAGCCCGGCACATTTCTTAGCATCTGAAAATGTCTGCACAGCCCCAAGCGGTGTTTCATCCAAAGGCAAGGCCACTATTTCATAGCCCATGCACTCCAGCTTCCTCATTATCTTCTCCCTTTCCTCAACAACCAGGTGGTCGGGGAAAAAGCTTCTGTTTGTAATTATTACTCCAAAGGTTATCTTATTCATAAAATACTCCCTTCAATATTACATATAATTATTAAATACTAGAACCCCTCTGCGCTGTACAAAACACTCTTTCTTACCACAAGCAGCGTGCCTGCCTCAAGTCTTAAAGATTCAGGCGCGTCTCCCTCAATCTTCTCAAGCAGCCTCTTAACCGCAAGCATCCCCATTCTTTGAGAGTAAACCTTTATAGTAGTCAGCGAAGGCTCAATAATTTCACAAAACGGCATATCATCAAAGCCTATAATAGAAACATCCTCAGGTATTTTAAGGCCCAATTCCCTAAGTGCCTTTATCGCCCCGAAAGCGATAATATCATTGTCTGCAAAAAAAGCAGACGGCAGAGAGCAGTTTGATTTAAGTGCGTGAAGCATATCGGCATACGCCCCCTCCAGGGTAGGCTGCAGAGAAATGGCGTATTTTCCTTCCGCCTTAATACCGTATCGTTCCAACGCCCTTAAAAGGCCCTTTTCCCTTACCTCAAAATTATTTATTCTTATCGAACTGCGAAGATACCCTATCCTTTTGTGCCCGGCATTAATAAGATGAATTACCGCCTCATACGCACCCTGCAGATTATCTATTACGACGGTATCCAGCTTTTGGCTCTCGAAGCAGTTGTCCAGAAGAATAACGGGTACTCCAAGCTGTGTAAAGGGAAGCACATCCTCCTCAGTCATTTCAGTTGCAAGAATAATCAGTCCTTCAAGTAAATTTTCCTGAATCATCCTGAGCACTTCCATTTTGTTTTCATTTTCATTCATATATGATATCAGCAGGTTATAGCCCTCTTTTCTGCTTTCCTGTTCAATCCCTTCAATCAATGATGAAAAAAACGGTGTGTCCGAGACTACATTTCCATGCTTTTTATATACAATAAACCTGATGCTCCTGGAATTTTTCAGGGCGGGCTTTGATAAAATATTTGTATCATAGCCCATTTCCTGTACAAGCTTCAGTACCCTTTGCCTGGTCTCCTCACTCACACCCGGCTTGTTATTTAAAACAAGAGATACCGTAGCCGTAGAAACCTTCAACATCTCCGCAACATCCTTAACCCTCAGTGCCATAATATACTCCCTAGCCTTTGCTTATAATATTGCTTTTACCGCGTGTACGGCAAACTGCCCCTTAAAATCCGGCAAAGCACTATTAAATTATACCTCATAAAACGCTCCTGTTTAAACAGGCATTTTCAGATTTTAGTTCGATGAAAGAGTCTTGTTTACTGCTTTAAGCCATCCCTCATAAAGCTTCTGCCGTTTTTCGCAATCCATTTGAGAGGAAAAGCTTATATCGGATGCCCTCAGGGACTCTATTTCATTTTTGCTTTTCCATATCCCCGTCCCAAGTCCCGCCATAAAGGCGGAGCCTATGGCAGACAGCTCCTCAAGCTCATTTCTTATAACCGGTACATCAACCATATCTGCCAGGAACTGCATCAAAAACCCGTCTCTGGTAGGCCCCCCGTCAACCCGCAGCTCAGTGAGCGCTATACCCGATTCCTTTATCATGAGGTCAAGCACATCCCTTATCTGATAAGCAATTGACTCTTCAGCAGCCCTTACAATATGGGCTTTTTTAGTACCTCTCGTAATTCCGGTGACGGATGCCCTTGCATCGCTGTCCCAGTAAGGTGCGCTGAGCCCCACAAAGGCAGGAACAAGGTATACCCCTCCGTTATTTTCAACTGAAGCGGCTATATCCCCCGAAAGCTTTGAGCTGGATATAAGCTCAAGATCATCCACAAGCCATTTTATAGTGGCTCCGGTACAGTTTATATTTCCTTCAAGCACATATTCAACAGAGCCGTCAAGCCCCCATGCAAGGGAGGTTACAATGCCATTCTCCGAAAACAGCGGCTTTTTACCTATATTCATCATAATTGATGAACCTGTACCGAAGGTCGACTTTGCCATTCCCGTAAAAAAGCAGTTCTGCCCGAACAGTGCGGCATGGGAATCGCCCATAACACCCGAAATAGGTATCTCATGAGCAAAGCCATCCTCCCTGCGGGTAACTCCGAAAATACAGTTTGAGGATTTTACTTCGGGAAGCATTCTTAAGGGTACTCCGAACAATTCTGCCAGATCTGTGTCCCATTTAAGCTCATTAATATTATATAGCTGGGTTCTGCAGGCATTTGAATAGTCTGTCGCATGTACCCTGCCCCCGGTAAGCTTCCATATAAGCCACGAATCCATGGTGCCGCAGAGCAGGTCTCCGGAATTTGCCTTGTCCCTTGCCCCCTCTACATTGTCAAGTATCCATTTTATTTTGGATGCAGAAAAGTATGGAGAAAGAATAAGTCCGGTCTTTTCCATAACCATTTTCTCAAAGCCCTTTGCTTTTAAATCCCTGCAAATACCGCCGCTTCTCTGGCATTGCCATACAACCGCATTGCAAACAGGCCTCCCCGTATTTTTATCCCATACCACAGCAGTTTCCCTCTGGTTGGAAATGGAAATTGAGGCTATCATCTGCTGCGTTATACCGCATTCCTTTATTACACTGTGAATGGCATGAACGGTATTGCGGTATATTTCCTCGGGGTCATGCTCAACCCAGCCGGGGTTTGGATAAAACTGCTTATGCACGGCATTATACCTGTATACAAGCCTTCCATTGCTGTCAAAGAGCACTGCCTTTGTCGCTGATGTCCCCTGATCAACCGTTAAAATATATTTGTTCACCATATACGCCCCTACCTTTAAATTTATATGATTTTACAGCATTGCTAAAGCAACGCTGCAAATACTCTCCCCTGTCAGGCCGTAATATTTAAACAGTTCAGGCGATGTCCCCGTCACAGGCAATTCATCGGGTATGCCGAGAATTTGCATGGGAACGGGACAATTCTGTGCCAAAAGCTCTGCCACTGCTCCTCCAAGCCCTCCGCTTATACTGTGCTCTTCGACAGTTATTATATGACCTGTCTCTTCGGCAGCCTTCAGTATGGCACTCCTGTCAAAGGGCTTGATGGTATGCATATCGAGAACGCGGGCACTTATTCCCTTTTCTTTAAGTAAAAGAGCAGCATCCAGCGCATGTCTTACCGTTTCTCCCGTACCTATAACGGTTATATCGCTGCCATCACAAAGCATATTTGCCTTTCCTATTTCAAATGGGGCCTCCCCCGCTTTATACACGTCAGGCACGGCGTTTCTTCCCATTCTTACATATACAGGCCCATCATATTCTGCCAGAGCCTTTGTCATTTCCACAGTCTGCCAGGCATCGGAAGGGAGAATAACAGCCATTTGGGGAAATGTCCGCATAACTGCGATATCATGAAGAGAGTGGTGGGACAGTCCCAACGCGCCATAGCTTACTCCACCGCTTACACCTATAACCTTTACATTTGTGTGCGTATATGCCACATCAACCTTCACCTGCTCCAAGCTTCTTGCAGAGAGAAAGCATGCCGGCCCGCATACAAAAACATTTTTTCCGCAGGTAGCAAGTCCCGCAGCCATTCCTACCGAGTCCTGCTCCGCTATTCCCACCTCTACAAATTGCCCGGGCAATTCACGGGCAAAGCTGTCCAATGTCACCGATCCCCTGGCATCCGAGGTAAGCACCACGATATTCTTATCATTTTTTGCAAGCTCAAGGATCGTGTCCGTAAAAGCCTTTCTGCAGGGTATACTGCTCATGTCGCAGCCACCTCCTTAATCATGTTGTTCAAGCCCTCAACGGCCTCCTCCATCTGTTCCCTGGTCAGTACGCCATGATGCCACTTAGCCACATTTTCCATAAACGGCACACCTTTTCCCTTAACGGTGTTTGCAATAACAAGCTGTGGTTTTCCCTTAACCCTCGGAAGAACTTTAAAGGTATCAACCAGCTCCTTCATATTATTTCCGTCAACCTCACAGACCTCCCAGCCGAAGGATCTCCATTTGTCCGCAAGACACTCCAGCTTCATAACATCCTCCGTGTTCCCGCTTATTTGCAGCCTGTTCCTGTCTATAATTCCTATAAGATTGTCAAGGCAGTAATTTGCCCCCGACATGGCAGCTTCCCAGACAGAGCCCTCGGCCTGTTCTCCGTCCCCCATCAGGACATACACCTTGCAGCCACTTTTATTCATTTTTGCGCCCAGAGCCATTCCTACGCCCACAGGCAGGCCATGCCCCAGAGCGCCGGTATTCATTTCCACTCCCGGCACCTTTACATTCGGGTGCCCTATAAGCCTTGATTTAAATTTGGAATACCCCCACAACTCTTCCTTTGGAAAGAAGCCCAGATCGGCAAGTATGGAATAATATCCTTCAACACTGTGCCCCTTGCTGAGGATAAACCTGTCCCTGTCCTTCGCCAGGGGGTTTTCAGCGTCAATTTTCATAACCTCATAGTGCAGGGCTACCAGAATATCCACAGAAGACAGAGAGCCCCCGACATGCCCTGTTTTTGCCTCGTATATCATTTTTATAAGGTCTATGCGGATATTCAGTGCTTTTTTTTGTAAAAAGGCTATTTCATTCAATACAACAACCTCCTTTTAAGTAAATGTCTTTAAATAAATTAATTGAATTTAGTTAATTTATCTTTTCAGAATTGCTTTTATTTAGAAATAATACTACTTAAATTAAGTACTTAATCAAGATGCTCTACAAGCTAATTATACTTTATATTTAAAACAATATCAATATCTTACTTAAACTATTTTAAATTAATTTAGTTTTTTTAAGCGGGCAAACGCTTAATATAATTTTATTTTAAAGAAATATGTTTGAAATCACTTTTATATGGCAATATATAAGCGAGGCAATTCGCTGGATTTTGAAGAAGTGTTTACAAACTCTCCTTATTTAAGGATTGGCTTTTAGGTGTGCAGCAACGGCTGAATTCCTTAAGCCTTTCCTCAAACTTTTTTATCATAAATGCCTTACAGGCGAAAGACAAACTCCTTATTTCTTCCCTGTTACCTATAGTATAAATTCAATATATCTTTAAATACGTATTGTATAGCTTTATTGGGATCAGGCAATTCGACTTCCATCGCTTGCAGGCTGCTTAATACAGATCCGCATAAAAAAAGAAATGAATATAGCACAAGCTCCCGCCAGTACCTTTTCAATACGAGCTTCCGCACTCCGAAAAAGCCTGTGACAGCTAAAAAGGCAACCATTATAAATATCATCTGCTTTCCTCCCTTTTTTTAATCATTCCCTTTATTTGAGCTATTATCAAAGAAACAGGGGGAATTATAAATTCAAATAAAAGGGCAAAAAACGGCCATATATAGGATGCGGCATAATCAGACTGAGCACTGGAGCCGAATGTCATAATGGAGAGGTTTATCATGATGATCCCCACAGGCACTATAACATAGGTGTGGGAATTAAGCTTAAACAGCTCTGCCATGCCTTTTGTTACGGCATAATAGAAGATAGAGATTTTCACAAACATTGAAATCATCAGAACAATGGCAATAAGTATATCCAACCTCGTTATAATGTGGGATATATTTATCATCCTGGTAGTCTCAAAAGAAGGCGAAACCATAATAGAAATTAATGGACCCAGCACAACAACATCTCTGGTTGCGATTACCAGCAACTGAAAGGCACTTAAAGATACCCCCAGAAGTATGGACTTCTTCATACCCTTTGTATCATCAATATTCGGGGTCATCATAAGGAAAACTAAAATTTCACAAAAGGGTATTGTTGCTATAACATGGGTTCCCTGTATAAATTTTTTTAACGGGATCTCAAAAAAAGGCTGCAAATTACTGAAATCCATATCCTTTGCTACCAGGAGAGTTACCACAAGCACCGCCGAAGCCGATATCAGCGAAAAAAGGAAGCAGCACCTGGCTATTACCTCTATTCCCCTTAACACAGCCCATCCGCAAACAAAATTAACCATGGCCAAAATTATCCACAGAGGGGTTTCAGGAAGTATATAATTCAATATAAACCGTCCGGTAAACACCAGATTTTCAACACCAAGCATTAAAAAAAACAGAATATAAATTAAGGAAATGAATTTTGCTATAAAGCCCGGATACAAAATATCATTAATCTGTATAAGGCTTTTTCCGGGAAATTTTTGTGCAAGATTTATATAAATCGATATAAAAATCAGACTGACTAAAAAGGCCGCTATAACCGCCGCCCAGATGTCATGTCCCGTAACATCCGACATAAACGCTATAGTCAGGTGAGCACCCTGTATAAAGTTTATTGACATAAACATCATCTGAGAATTGGAAATCTTGTATTTTTCAGGTTCCATAAGCTATACACTCCTATTTTTCCGGCTCTATCGTTTCAATTTCTCCCGTCAAACGAAGCTTGGCATTTACAAGCACCTCTACCTCCAGATCATCAAACCCCCTGTCCCAGTTATCCTTTAGCTTTGCCCATTGCTTGGGATACTTTTTATGTATCTTCTCCCCAAATCCGAAAATATCGGCATTAAGCTCCTTAGCCTTTTTAAGCGCCGCCATTACTTCACCTTTAATGGCCTCAGACTTTTTTTTCTCCAGTTCTCTTACTATCGTGGAAAAGTCTACCTTCCCTTGAAAATTTTCCTCTCCGATATTGCCCTCTTCATTGATAGTTATTTTGATATATGGCTTTCCGTTTCTCATCTCAGGTGCTATTTTACTGCTGGCCCAGATTATTTCAAATACAACATGTTCTCCCTCCTCCGTAAAAGGAAACTCAATAATGCCGCTTTTTACCTTGTCAAGCACCCACATCAGCCCACGGGTTTCCCTGCTGTCCAGCTCGCCTGTCAGCCTGTCCTTTTTAAAAACCGCCGTTCCTTCCACTACCAGCACCTCTTTTCCGCCCTTTTCAGATACCTTTATAAAAGGAGCTACAGGAGCAGTAGTATCACTCATGATCCTGGTTAAAAAATCCTTTAAATTAACTGAAATCGTTTGGGATGTTGCAACCTGAGCTTCCATCATATTGGAAATACTTAAAGCCGTTACCTTCTCCAGCTCAGGCTTGACATAAAATATATCCCTCGCCTTACCCTTTGAAACCATAACCCATACAGTCATCCTGCCTTCAGGATCCCTCACAAAAAAGTCAATCTTTTTTCGTATGCTCTCCGCGGCAAAGTCTTCTCCAAGTATAAGTACCTGATTATGGGGAAAAAATAATCTCCGGCTGGCCTGATGGGTAAATCCCCTTACCGTTGCAAAAACACTCATTCCTTCTCTTTCCAAATTCCAGTATGCATTACTGCCCGTGCCCGTTGTTCCTTCCTTTTCAGAGGCTTTTATTTCTCCTGGCTTTATAATTTGGGCTGTCATAAGTACTCCCTCGCCATCCTCAGGCTTATCCAGGCCGGTTCCCATAACAATGGACAGAGTATCCAGCTCACGGCTGTTCCAGCAGCCGGTTAGAGTCAATATAAGAAAAAAACAGGTTATTTGTTTTGATATCATCTTAAAGCTTGAGTCCATAGCCTATACCTCGCATAATAAATATGTTCTCTTAAATTGTCACTGTTTCTTTGGAGGCCCAGGCTTGGAGTTTCTCCTCTGCCTGCGGAGATTATCCCTTTCAATAGACGAGGGACGGATGTCCATTGACCATATAGGCGCTCTTATAATAGTATCCTTCAGACCACTTGTATTCTGCGGGGCCAGAGGCGAAAAATATGGTGTTCCGAAGGATCTTAGGGATGCAAGATGCACAACAAGCCCCAATAATCCCACCATAATTCCCACTCCCCCCATAAATCCCGCCAGACTAAGAAGTATAATACGCAAAATGGCACCGGAATCCGACTGGAAAGGAACTACAAAGCTTGACACCGCAGTTATCGATACCACAATTACCATGGGCGCCCCTATAAGTCCCGCAGAAACGGCAGACTCTCCCACAACCAGAGCTCCTACAATGCTTATGGCCTGTCCGACAGGCCTCGGAAGCCTTATGCCGGCTTCTTTCAGGATTTCAAAGGTTATGACCATAATACCGGCCTCCAGTACAGATGGAAACGGTGTTCCCTCCCTTGCAGCCGCCATAGTTAAAAGCAAATTGGTTGGAATGAGCTCCTGATGGAAGGTAGTCAAGGCCACATAGGTTGCGGGAGCAAGAATGCTTATTAAAAATGACAGAAATCTTATTATTCTTATAAAGCTTGAAAAATACGGGCGGGAATAGTAATCCTCGGGACTTTGGAAGTCCTCTATAAAAAGCATGGGCACAGTAAGCACAAAGGGTGTACGGTCAATCATTATAGCCGCACGGCCCTCTAAAATTTTTGCTGCGACAACATCAGGCTTCTCACTGTGGGAAACTGTGGGAAAAATGGAGAAAGGAGCATCCTCTATAAATTGTTCAATATAGCCTGATTCAAGGATTGCATCGGTATCTATCGCTCTTAGGCGTCTTCTCACCTCTTCTATAAGCTCGGGGGCCGCCAGGTTTTTAATGTATGCAATGCATACTATGGTTCCGGTGCGTCTGCCTATTTTTATTTTTTCCAGAGCAAGGTCAGGATTTTTAACTTTTCTTCTGAGCAGTGAGGTATTCGTCTTAAGATCCTCGGAGAAGCCCTCCCTGGGGCCGCGTACAACAGACTCTGTTTTGGGCTCTTCCACACCGCGGTTCTCCCCTCCCTCGCTGGCAATAATCAGAGCCTCGGCGCTCCCGTCTATTAACATAACAGTATCTCCCGACAGACAGGAATATATAATTTCATCCATGCTGTTTTCCTGTTTTACATCTCCCACAGAAAGCACTTCCGATTTTACAACATTTATATTTTCTGCATTTTCCTTTTTGCAAATTAAAGGCCTTCCGACTATTAAGGGCTTTATTATACTTTCATTAATTACCTTATTATCTACCAGGCCCTCTATAAATACAAGAAACCCCTTAACCTGTCCTTCACCCGCAAAAACGAATTCACGGACAATAATATCGTAGCTTGCGCCTAAAATATTTTTTAAAGAGGTCAGATTTTGCTCAATATCGGTACACAGCCTGATTTCTTCTCCTTCTTTATCCTTATACCCCTCATTTAAATTTTTCCTGCGGGCACTTAAGAAGGCTGCTTTTCTCAGGATATAGCTAAACATATTCGCTCCTTGGCTTTACTATTTGTTTTATCCACTTATTTTAAACCAAAAGAGCAAATATTACACATGAACAGCTCAATTTATATTTTCACCCGTCACGCAATATTTCATTTGCTTAAAGCCGCCCTTGCCTCATGATCAGCCTCCATATTATTTTTTCTTTCAATCCATAAAAAAAGAACATCGTTATTTTTATTAAGCACTTTAAGTCCATTTATGAAGGAACTCATCAATCCGATTTCTACGCCCTTCATTTTTTTCTGTTTTTTTGAAATTTCTATGACAGCCTGACTGTCTCCGTATATTTTTATATGGCATTTCTTGGGCAGCAAATTCTTTAACTGCCTGTCGTTTATATACCCTATTGCCTTGTTTAAAGCCCTTAGCTCCGCTTCATTACTGTTTTTACATGAAACCCTTTTTGAGGATTTCAATATAAGCTTATCTCCCCCATTTTTGATAATAACGGAAATTCCCGATATTTTACTGTTAGGCATAAAGCTCGCATCAAAATTAATTTTTAAAATCATTATTTATTTCATCCTTTAAATATATTCATAATATTCAGCAAATCATTCTGCCATATAGTAAATTTAGTAAATAAATAAACCAGCAGTCACACCTGAATTGAACTTTTGTTTTTATAATTATAACATATTTGTTATAGCAAAAGAACATATGTTAATTTTTTATTTCTGAATACCCTTTTTTAGTATTCCTTTTATCAAAGGCATTTAGCCATTATTGCCCAATTTCCTTCTCTTTTTATGTAAAAGCATAATAAAACAGGAGCTTTGAATTTTTATCCAAAGCTCCTGTTTTATTATGCTTTTACATTTTCGTTTTATTGCCTTCTTAAGGATCATGCCCCTGTACCCTTCTTAGAATCCATCACAAGGCTTTTCGCCATGATATTCATTGCTTTAATGTTTAGGGCTGTTAAATGCTCAACCTCTTCCGTTACCTTATCCTGAATTTTTCTGAGCAGAGGTCTTATTATATACCCGTATATCAGCACAAGATCCATTTCTATATATATCCCATCGGAATGATTTTCGGCTCTGAAGCGTGATATTCTGCTGACCCCCTCAATGTTGGACGTAACATACTCAATAATCTGATAAATGGTATAATCCGATATGGTATAATTGCCCATATAACTGAAAGTCGGCCTTACCACAGATTTTTCTCCTATAAGCTGATAGCTTCCCTTACCCTTCCTTTTAAAAATCTGAAGAGGATCCAGAAAATATCCCGAGAAATCCTTTTTTATCTCAAATGTAGGTACCGGTATAACATGCTTTCCCTGCTCCTTTCTGGTAGAAAGGGCCTGCTTAATCTCAAAATCGCTTGCCACCTCATGTATATAAATTTTCCCGCTTACCGGAGGAAAGCCAAGCCTTCTTGCAATGTTATCAACCATATTGTCAGACGTGCCGAGGATAAGTATCTGCTCGGGTGCATAAAGCCTTACAGCATTCCTTACATCCTCTGCATGCTTGTCCTCAGTGAATAATGCACATTTTATAGATCCTATTTTTGTTTTTTCCTTTTTAGCCGTTTTCCCTGCAATAATGCGGCTTCCCCTTATAAGCAGGCCATCATCTATTATAAAGTCAATTCCTCTTTCTCTTGCAACCCATGACGACCTGTGGCTTTTCCCTGTTCCGCTGGGGCCGATAAACCCTGTAACCTTCATCAGTATATACCTCTACAATTTTAAATTACAGTGCTTTTTAAAATACCAAAATTCCAGTAATTAAAGTGTTAAAAAGCACCGAAGCACCTTGACTGTCAGACGCGGATCCTTTTACAAGGCACTAGTCGATATTGATATTTTATCATATTTCCATGAGCTATTACATCTAAAATGGAAAAAAGAGAGTCTCAGACTCCCTTTTTACCCGGACAATTTTTCTTTTGTAAATTTTTGCTCTTACGCCTTTTGTAAATTTTTGCTCTTTATCTTTTGTATGTAAACTTTAGCCATACTATAGCTAAGGTTTTTTCTTATGGAAATTTTTATATAAACTTAAAATTCATACCCCGGATATAATAGCTTATAACTACATTAGCAAAGGAAATTTATAATTTTATGTAATATTTTAATTCCTCTTATATTCTATATTTTATCATTACAATTTTCATTGTCAATACATATGTAAAAATTTGTGTATAGGAAATTAGCACTATTTTGTACTTCCTTGTTGTTTGGTGTAAATTCTTGTCTGGAAGGGCAAAAAACAAAGGACCGGCCATAATCGTAACCAGCCCCTTGTTTTTTATTTCTTATTTTCACTTTTAACCATATTAATCATGCAAATTTCGCACCCGCCGCATACTCTTACTTTTCCTGAAAATACGTTTTTTATTGTTTCCAGAAGCTCTTTGTTCTTAAATTGGTCCGTGCTGTGAATTATTATATTTTTAGGAGCAAGTGTTATTAGTGAGCTCACCAGAAGATCATCGTAATTTATTTCTCCCTCGGATATTTCATTAACAAATTCCTGAATACATTCATTGGTTATTTCTATCTTATTTTGATCAAGTAATATATACTTATTATCATACCCTACAATAACATGAATTACATCGAATTTAGGATCCTGTATTTCCACAAAATACTTAAGCAGCCTTATGAATTCTCTGTATTCTCTTTCCATAAGAAACTCATCCACTGCCTTATCCACAATTTCTTCCAGATCCTTCATATAATCCTTGAGCCTGAAATTCACAAACCCATCCAGTATTAAGCTGTCGCAGCTCTCAAAATAATCCACAAGCTTCCGTATTATTACATTCCGCCTTCTCATACGGAAAAGGCTGTTTAAAAAATTTTTGTCATCATCTCTTATTACATTTAAAGCAATATTTAATATTTGCTGTTTTTCTGTTGTGTTAAAATAACAATAATTGCTGTTTATTATCCTTGATATAAGCTTTTCTTCGTACTTTCTTATTATATAGTCAGCCAGTGCATTAGATAAATATACTATAAAAGTATTATAGTATTGGCCTGATTTTTCGCCTGCAAATCTGTCCTCACTTATGCTACAGATTATGGAAGTCGAACTATCGGAATTAACTTTACTAATAGTATAATCTATATTATCACCTTTTAGCTGCTTTAATTCAGTGTTTATATACTTAAATACTTCATCGGCGCATTCGTTAACTCCAACGCACAGAAACCGCATCAACTTCACATCCCTTCAAGTGTAGTATATGTCTACTCAAATTGTTGTATGCAGCAAAGAGTACTTGCAATTTTTGCCACTTATTTTCCATGTTTTATAATAATTTCTTATATTAGAAATTTATAGATTACTCTATAAAAGTCTTAAGAAATTTTATCTTTTATTTCTGATACATTATATGTATTTTAAATTGTTAAGTTACTTAAAGTACAAAAACAAAATTCACTGCAAATTGCACACTTTAAGGTAAATTACCACAAGGCTGCAAGCGGGATAACAGAGCCTATATCTTTAACAGGCCCGTCACAAAGAGAAAATATCTCCATGCCTTTGCTTTTAATAAATTCATTTATTCCGGCGTATGAGTTAAGACTCTCCGCACTGCCCGAAACAGCCAGCCTGGTTCTGTCCAAAAGTCCTGTGCTCCCTCCTATAAAACCATATTTAAAGCCAGGAAGCAGAATATTGTCCTCCTGTTCAATATGCAACACTTCTATTGCTTTTTTCCCGGCAGCTTTTAAAATTCCCTTATCCCCGGTAATTATACTTTTTTCATCAACAATGCATATGGAGCATTTGGAATAGCCTTGATTTATATGGATAAGCTCCACTCCCCTCTTTTCCAGCTCCCGCCTTAAAACAGGATCAGTGTACCTGGTATTATGAAAGGCATGTCCTCCGACTCTTGCAACATTATATGCCGAGTCTCCCGGATAATCGCACGTTAAAGCGGTTTCTCCCTCCATAAGAATCAATCCGAAATCTCTAAGCCTGTCCAGAGTAGAGCAGGGAGTACCGGGAGCATAAACCATGTGCCTGCCTCCCAAGTGGTGCAGCATCACATCGGGATGATACGAAATTGCGTCATGCACCCCTTGGTGCTTTCCGGTCTTAATCAACGTAATGCCCTGCTTAGCCATAGCTCCCTCAATCCCTGCTTCTATTCTCCCGTCAACAATTGCAAGACATGCCTTAGACTCCGGAAGCCCCGGTATTTCAATAAAATTCACGCTAAATTCTCCATTTCTATGATAATATATACCCTCTATTTAAAAGCCTCTCACAAGTATCATGAATTTATTTGCCTGAAAATTTATAAATCCCTTTATCGAAACACAGGCTCCGCATCTCATAAGCTTGTCTGCATACCCAACCCTATAGAATAATTTCACACTTTGGCCTCTGTGTTCATACTATACTAAAGTAAACAATGAGTATAGTATATATTTTTAGATAAGAAGCTTTAGATAAAAGAAATATTTAGTTTTACGGTTCGTTATCTATATAATATTGTCAATTATGAGGGGATTTTTAATGCGCGATAGATATCGTCAAATATTTCTTAATAATTGACATAAATAAAAATCAGACCCATAAATATATACCAGGACTAACTGTCTGTTACCGCGGAAACGGACAGTTATTTAAATAAACCGCGCCTGGTTTCAGGCGCGGCTAATTTTTTAGAGGGCATTAATAAATTTAATGCTTTGCGGTTATATTATAGTCAACGCACTCTAAAGAGTATAGGCACTCTAAAGAGTATAGGCACTCTAAAACTCAATATAAAATTTCGTTAAGAGTGCGTAGAGTATATGAGATAACGAACCTCAAGAAAAAGGAATATTTAGTTTTATAGTTCGTTATCTATATAAATAGTTTAAGTTGACTATAATTATATTCACTTTCGTACGGGAGGTGCTGTTATGACCACAATTAACTGTTCTTCAGATTGCATTCATCAGGTAGACGGAAAATGTACTATGGAAAATACCGCAACCAATCTGGTATCAATATCCTCAGACTGCGTGTATTTTCAGCCAAGGCCCGCAAAGCAGACATATATCCAAAAATAATCAGGTATCTTTATATTTGTATCCCTGCAATGATTTCCTTAAATTCATTATAGTTGTCAAAAGCCATAGTCACACCCTTCTGACTGGGCTTGAATGTATCAGAATTGCTGTCATACCAAAAAACCCGTATATCCACATACTTTTTTTTGTTTTTTTCCACTGTCTTTATATGTATCTCTTCCCGGCTGTTTTTAACAATCTTGCCGGCCAATTCCTCGCTATCCCAAAAATCCGCCATAGTCTTCCCTCCAAATTTTTTATAGGCTTAAAATTTATTATACCATAAATATATATTTATAAGCCCAATAAATTTTTGCTGCATGAATTATTTAATTATAAGCAGGAAATAATAAATTAAAAATAAGAAAAAAGGAGCTGGCATAATAATGAATAGGACTCCATTGGACAGACTGGCATTAATTCTCGTTATAATAGGAGCTTTAAACTGGCTGCTTGTGGGATTATTCCAATACGATTTGGTAGCAGCAATTTTCGGAGGAAATACATCGTTTGTAAGCAGAACAATATACACCCTTGTGGGCATTGCGGGGCTATACAGCATCAGCCTCCTCTTCAGGCAGAATGTACGTGCGGGAGAAGGAGCACATTAATAAAAAAAGCCATTTATTTCCGTTATAAAATTAATTAAAATGCAAATCATAAAAGTACACCAATGGATTTAGGTCATAGATCTGCTGGTGAATAAACTATGTGGAGGCTATAGCGATGGCTTACAACAGTAAAACACAGTTTGAACAAATGAAATATGAAATAGCTTCTGAGGTTGGCGTAAATTTAAAGCAGGGCTATAACGGAGACCTGTCATCTAAGGATGCGGGAAAAATCGGTGGGAACATTGTTAAGAAGGTTTTTCAATCCTACACTGGAAATAATTATAATAAGTAAATGCCCTGAAAAGGAGCAGCCGATAAAAAAGGCTGCTCCTTTTTTTAATATTGACGAATAAAAAAGCGCCTGTGAAAATAGTAATTAGCAAAGATATTTTTATGGTGGTGCAAATGAGCATAAACATGATGATGCTGGTTATACTCGCATTGATTATTATACTGGTCTTTCTGCCCGATATTTTTCCTTTCTGTTCAAGCTGCAAAAAATTCAAGCCAAGGACAGCCTTTAAAATACATAAGCCGGTAAGCTCCATCCCGGGATACTCCTCAAACAAATCGGTATGCAAAAAGTGCTGTATGAAATACGGTATATACAGCCTCAGTGAATTTAAACGCTTGGAAAGGATAAAAAAAAGCGTAAGCCTGCACGTCAGTCTGGAAAAAGATAAACTCCCTCTGAAGAACCATATCGATTAATACGCGGAAGGCGCTTTAGCCTGAATAAAATAATTTAAAAACAGAAACCATATATAATAGGCTCTAAAATCAACTATATGTAAATATACTTTTCGAAAGGATTTTTATGAAAAACTTGCATGGAGCAGTAACTATAGGCTTGCGGGAAAAAGAAACAAATAAGGTAATAGCTATTTATCCCTATACTCCCGATGAGAACGACAGCGACAAGGATATTGAGGACAAGGTAAAATTCTGGTTTTACCAGCAAAGCTGCTCGGCTGAAGAGAAGCTTAAGGAATGCTATGTTGATGTAATTGAGCAAAGCGAACTCGCACACTAAGTATGCGCCCACATTAAATGTACGCCCGTACTAAGTGTGTGAACGCACTGAACAAAATTATTAAAAAATCAGGAGGAGGTTTATAAATGATTACGGCAGATGTTGCAATATACCCCCTTAAAACAAACAACGCCTCGGAAGTAATCAGCGACTCTATTGATACCTTGAAGAAAAAAAGGGTTGATTATAGTGTGAGCTCCTTAAGTACCAGGCTGACAGGCTCTAAGGATGAGATTTTCAGCAGTCTTTCGGACATGTTCTCAAGGGCTGAGGGCAGCGGGGGAGAAATAAGCATGGTAATTACAATATCAAACTCCGCTCAATAGTAAAAAATTTTTTAAGGACTTCATATAAAATTGAGGTCCTTATTGCATTTTATTATAGTTTAATATAATAATATATAAGTAAAGCCTACAAAATCATAGAAAGAAGACAAAATGCATTATATAATAGTTGATTTGGAGCTTAACAGCAAAGCCTATAAGGGCAGGCTTCCGAATGAAATAATTGAGATAGGGGCAGTAAAGCTGAATCAAACGCTGGAGGTCGACGATTCCTTCCAGTCATTTGTAAAGCCCAAATTTCATAAGAAGCTTTTTCCTCTGATTAAAAGAAAAACACATATTTCTCAGCAGGAAATAAATGACGCCAGAAGCTTCAGGGAGGTTTTGTCGGAGTTCCGGCACTGGATGGGAGACGGCTGTCTTATTTGCACCTGGGGCAATGATGACATTCACCATTTAAAATCAAACTGCCGCTTAAACAACATGAGCGGGAAGTGGCTGGATAAATCCTTTGACATACAGAAGGAATTTTCAAAAATCCACCATTCCCCTCCCGGCCAGAGGTTCAGCCTTATAAACGCTCTTTCGGCGGTAGGCATTAAGCCCTCCGAGGATTTGCACAGGGCATATACCGACGCAAGATATACCGCCGAGCTTTTTATAAAGGTTTTTGACGCCTTTTGTATAAATTGCTCCGAACCCGATGCAGAGGTACAGGATGGGGGCTCTGTTGTGTGAACCTTTAATCATGGCAGCAAGTCCTTTTATTAATTATTTATTTCCTTTAATTCTATTCCATATTTCTTCTACCAACACATACATTGTGGTACAAGGGCAGTATTCCGACGGTTTTACATTATCGCATGAATTCAGCCGGAATTGCCTGTCTCTGTTTTCCGCCCTTTTTATTGCTTCTTCCAGGCTTCCCAGTTTTCTTAGCTTTTTAAATATATACGGATCTGCCTTATCATATTTTTCTCCCCCGCTTTTTTTATAGTATAATTCACCGAATTTTTCACAGCATTTATTTGATAGGGCTATTGCGGGCATACTCCGAAAATATGCAAAAAACCATATTTCTATACAGGGATTTGACCATGCTACATTTATGTCTCTTTTAATAGCCTGAAATATAATGTCATCAAAATTTGTTACCTCATCCCTGTCAAACACTATCCAGATTTTCCTGTACTGGGGGTTTTTATTACGCTCCTCAACAGCGGCATCTATAAGATTCTTTGTCTCGGCTTTTCTGGTCGTTATAACTACTCTGCCCCGCAGCTTCTCAGGAATTTGCTCTTTAAGTCCCTTAAAATAATTATTCTCAGTTTCCTTAGTATCCGTAACTATAATATAATGTTCAAGTTCAGGATTTCTGGTACCAAAGCTGATATTTCTGTCTGCCCTTTTACCCTTTCTTGACCCCAGCGGCATCTCTATTCCTCCTTAAAAACATAAAAGCTTTCCAGTTCCGGTATCGCTCCGTAATTTCCAAGCAGATAGTTTTTTTCATAATTTTCATCCTTTCTGATTTTATTGCCGCTCTCGTCAATATAATCAGCAAAGGAATATATATAAGAGATCCCTGTATGTTCTTTTTCTACAAACCAAATCTCGTCCCTTCTAAACAAATCATTGGATAACTGCCACGTATCATGCGTCGTAAAAATAAGCTGTGCTCCTTTGGAATTAATATCCTTATTCAAAAATGTCAAAACAATATTCCTGACAAGGAGCGGGTGTAATTTGGAATTTAATTCATCTACAAAAAGGACTCCTCCTCTTTTAAGAATATCCTTTATTTCCTGATACAAGGAAAACATTTTAAGTGTCCCGCTGGACTCCGACTTTAAAGGTATTGTCTCAATAGAGCCGGTATCTATATTTAAGTGATGAGTATCAATCTTGTATACCTCTCCTTTTGCCCCTGAGCCTACCTTTTCAACATCAAATCCCCTAATCGATTTATCAAAAGAATGAAAATATTCAACTACTTTATTTTGTACAGAAGCATCACTTGTAAATTTATGCGGGAGACTTCCAGCCCAAAATAAATTTTCTACAGGATCACCAAAATTAGCAAACTCATTTCTTAAAAACCAGTTGCGCACTTTTTTAAGTATATCAATCTTAAGCTTAGAACCTGTGGATACTACAAGGCTTTCCTTCTCGACAGCCGAATTAATAATAACCTCCGCACTTTTCCACTTGGGTGAAAAAACCACCTTCCCATTTTCGCGGTAAAATATATCGTCATACTCTTTTTTGCTCTTGGACTTTACAAAAAGCCATTCTTCCTTAACCTCATTCTCATCTAAAGCAAATCCATACTGGTATATTTTTTCCCTTGAATCTGTGCTGTCTGTAAAAAACACCTCAAACGTACTGGGCTTATTTCTGCTATTTTTATCAAATAAAAAAGGTGTTACAATTATACGTCCTTGATTCTTTGATGCAGTTTCACTCTCGCCCCCATATTTATAAGAATCGGCAACATACAAAGACATAAATTCAAATGCAGAGTAAACATTTGACTTGCCACTGGCGTTTGCCCCATAGATAACTGCTGTTTTGAGAATTTTCTCATTTGCTATGCTTTCGATATGGCTTGCATGCTCGGTTATTTTTGTTGCTGTCAAGTCAAGGGAAGTCTTTTCCCTAAATGAAGTAAAGTTACTGAAGTTAAATTGAATTAACATGAATACCACTCCTTAATGTAATTATATCATTTCTTTATAAAAAAACAATGCTATTGAGCATTTATCTCATTTATATAATAATTTTTTACTAATTTTTATGTTTTATACACATCTATCTAATATTATTTCTCAATTATAGCTAATATAAACTATTGTCCCTAGTTGTCTCATTTAGTCCCCAGTTTCTAATTTTATGTACTTTTTGTCCCCCAATTCCTTTACTGTCTATCCACCAATGTCTTTTTATTTCTCTCTATAACCAATATTTTAACTTTACTTTCAATAAAAATATGATATTTTAATATTGGAAGCTTTTAGAGAAAGGAGGCTATAGATGGAAAATGATATACTGACAGTCGAAGAAGCTGCCAAGCTGTTGAAGCTTTCAACAAAAACTATCTACAGGCTAATAGAAGATAAAACACTGAGAGCCTCAAAGCTGGGCAGGAGTTGGAGAATAAGGAAATCCGACATCGACGATTATCTGGACAGTAACACAAACCGTTAATTTTAGAGGTAATGAAAACCTGCATAGACCACCAAGTTTCAACAGGCTTCCATTACCCAGAGCACACTCCTTGGCGCACCACTTTTATTATATCATTTTCCTGGATTGCGGCAAGGGGTGTAAAAACTGCCAAATTATAATTTGGCTGCATGAGGAACTATCTGTAAGAAAATTTTATTTGACCCGTAAGGAATGCATCTAAGAAAAGTGCCTGTTGACAAGCTATAGAGACATTTCCCCACAAGGCATCTTTTCGATGCTATTAAAATTTTATGGAAGATTTTCCTCATGCAAAGCCAAATTGTGAATTTCAAAAACTAATTTCAGGCGCTATTTACAGGCTATCAGACTTCTTTTGTCCACTCCGGGTTGCCTCTAAGATACCGGAGTACCTCTTTAAAAAACCTTTTTGCACCTTCAACCTGCTCTTCCGCTTCTTCCCTTGACGCAATATAAAAATCGCTATAATCACTTTCATTTCTTATAAAACTGGCTTTTTGAATAATTTCAGAAAAAACAATATCAAATTCACCGGTTTTAATAAAATTCTGTCTGAAAAAGGCAATTACCCCTGAATGTTTCTTAAAATCGGCTCCTTCTAGCGCAAGTACAGCCCGCATTGAGTGAAATATGGCATAGTACGCCCTATTTGCCGCCCCTTTGTATCTTTGCATATTCAGCAAGTCTATCGCAGTCTCCAAATCTTCCTTAGCAGTGCTGATCCTGTGTTTTGCAAGATAAATGGCGTTATCATTGAACGCTTATCCTGACCCCCTCAAGCTCAACATTCCTGAAAAACGGCAAGTCACTCTTGAACCTGTTAAATTCATCTATATTCTGTAATACAGGCGAAATCAATATATTATATTCCATACCCAGATCAGAACTAATTTTACATATATCATTTTTATATCTACTTAAATTCATCCGGTCCATGTCTATCAAAAACATCAAATCCAAATCTGATTCATCCGAAAACTCTCCGCGGGCACATGAACCGAAAAGTATTACATTCTTTAATTTGTCTCCAAATAAAAGCCCTGCCTTCCGGGCAAGTATATTAGTTATTTCATTAATATGAGATTGTGTAATCATATACTTCCCACCATTCATCCTTAATAAGGATATTATAGCCTATTTCCTGGTTTTCAACAACTCGCCGGAGTATAAAAACAGCATAAAAACCCCTACTCTTCGTCTTCCTCCTCATCCTGCTCCCAGTTGTGGTACACATTCTGCACGTCATCCAGGTCCTCCAGGTTGTCTATCAGCTTGTCCATGAATTCAATCTGCTTGGGATCGGTGAGCTTTGTCATGGTGGAAGGTACCATCTCCACTCCCGCCTCTATAAACTCATAGCCCTTGCTCTCCAAAGCCTCTCTCACAGCAGAGAATTCCTCTGGCGCTGTGAGCACCTCGAAATAGTCCTCTTCCACATTGAAGTCTTCAGCCCCGCTGTCCAGAGCCTCCATCATCAAGTCGTCCTCACTGGTCTTATCGGTCTTCTCAATAAGTATTAAGCCCTTTTTATTGAACATATATGATACACAGCCTGTCTGGCCTAAGTTTCCTCCGAATTTATCGAAATAATGCCTTACATCTCCCGCTGTCCTGTTCCTGTTATCTGTCATGGCTTCTACTATAACAGCTACTCCTCCCGGGCCGTACCCTTCATAGGATATCTCTTCATAATTCTCTCCGTCGGTATCTCCGGCCGCCTTTTTTATGCTCCTTGTAATGTTGTCATTGGGCATATTTGCAGCCTTGGCCTTTGCTATAACATCCTTAAGCTTGGAGTTTGACTCAGGGTCGGCTCCTCCCTGCTTTACCACCATGGCTATTTCCCTGCCCAGCTTTGTAAATATTTTACCCCTCGCAGCATCTGATTTACCTTTTTTGTGTTTAATATTTGCCCATTTTGAATGTCCCGACATAACATACCTCCTATATAGCATAAGCTTTATGTGCATTATTATAATATTAATTCTCAAATTAATAAAGATTTTTGTTGGGTCTTCTTTATTTAATAGCTTTTCATATTTGCATTTGCTGTATTTCTGTAGTAAAATAATTACAGCATTTTTAAATTTTAAAGTAAAAATATATGGAGATAAGTATGGACCGGCAATTGAATATTGATGTTCCCATGTACAGAAAAATCGCGCTTGATATGGCGGGCAGGATATGCCGAGGAGAGTTTAAGGAAGGGGACAGAATATACGGCAGATCTACACTGGCAGGAGAGTATAACGTTTCTCCCGAAACAGTGCGAAGGGCAGTTACCCTTCTTGAGGACATGAAGGTTGTAAAGGTTAGTCAGGGAAGCGGAATACGCATAAACTCAAAACAGAATGCCTTTGAGTTTATACAGCGTTTTGAGAACAAGGAATCCATCAGCTCCTTAAGGTCGGATATTAAAAGCCTGCTTGCACAAAAGCAAAGCATTGAGCACGAAATTAATTCCATAGTAAGCAAGATTATTGACTACTCGGACAGGCTCAAAAATGCAGACCCCATATCACCTCTGGAAATTGAAATGGATGACGACTCTCATCTTATAGGCAAGACAGTTACGGACTCTAAATTCTGGCAAAATACGGGCGGTACCATAATAGGAATCCGGAGAAACGGCAAGCTAATCCTGTCACCGGGGCCCTATCTCGGGTTTGAGAAGGGCGATCATATATTAGTAGTAGGCCAGATGGATGTACTGGAAAGAATAAAGAGCTTTATGAAGGAGTAAAAAGCAAGCCTCATACCATGGGCCATGGGCGAGGCCCGCTTTTTTATATAGACTATATCAAGTTATAGTGAGCTTATTTTGAAATCAACCCTTTTTCAGTCAGAAAATCCCTCGCCACATCCCGGATGGCCTTCTTTTCGGATTCCACTTTGTAATTCATCATCTGCATTTCTTCGTCGCTTATCTTGCCCGCCAACGAATTAAGAACCGCTTCCAGCTCAGGATACTTTTCCAGCGTGTCATTTCTCACAATAGGTGCGGCATAATAAGGCGGAAAGAAATTTTTGTCATCCTCCAATATAGTAAGCTTGTAAGTAATAAGCTGCCCATCGGTAGCGAATGCATCGGTAACATCCATTTTCCCCTGAGAAATAGCCTGATACTTTAAAGCCACATCCATTTTTGCAGGATCACTCTTAAAATTCAGGCCATAGGCCTCTATCATTCCCTCATATCCGTCCTGCCTGTCAAAAAACTCATGCTCTCCTCCAAACGTCAGGTCCTTTGCCAAAGGTACAAGCTCACTTACCTTTGTAATATTATTCTCCTTTGCATAGTCCTCTTTTACAGCAACCGCATAGGTGTTATTGAATCCCAGAGGCTGCAGCCATTTTATTTCAAACTGCTTGTTGAATTCCTCCTGCACTATATCATACACCTTGGCGGCATCGTTAATTACATCCATTTTAAGATGAGCCGTAAGCCCTGTACCTGTGTATTCAGGGTAAATATCAAGGTCTCCTTTTTTTATGGCCTCAAAGCAAACCATTGTACCTCCAAGGTTCTCCTTATATTCCACCTTTAAGTCTGTCTTGTCCTGTATAACCTGTGAAAACATTTCTCCCAGAACCATATTTTCCGTGAAATTTTTTGAGCCTATAACTATTTTCCCCTCCGAAGCTCCTCCGCATCCTGCAAGCAGTGCCAGTGATATTGCCAAAATTAATGAGCCAGATATAATTTTTAGTATTTTCCTCATTTATATAACCTCCGTAATCTTTTTATAACCGCCTTGTCCTGGATTTAACCATTCTTTTCTCTCCCTGCTCAAGGAGCACATCAAAGCCTATTGCAAGTATAGACAAAGGTATTGCCCCCCAAAGTATCATTTTTACATCCCCCATCTGAACTCCCCTGTATATAAAATTCCCCAGGCCGCCCGAGCCTATAAACACACCTATTGTTGCAACTCCCAGGGCGGTTACTACCGCCACGCGTATACCTGAAAAAATTACCGGCATTGCTATAGGTATTTTAACCTTGAACAGCAACTGAAGCCTTGTCATTCCCATACCGGTCCCGGCCTCTGTCAGGCTTTTGTCCACTCCTGTAATTCCAACATAGGTATTTCTTACTATGGGAAGAAAGGAATACATAAACAGTGCAACAACTGCGGGCGTATTCCCCAGCCCGAATACCATCATCAATACAGCCAGAAGCGCAAGAGAGGGAATGGTCTGTATAATATCGGCTATAGACATTACTACTCCCGCTACAGCCTTATTTCGTGAAATAACAATGCCAATAGCTACTCCTACAATTATGGCAATGGCAACTCCCTCAAAGGTAATTCGCAGATGCTCATACGCCGATATAAATATTTGCGACATTCTTTCCACCCCCTCTAATTCCTAAGTCCCTTTGGAGTAACAGCCTTCTGCAAGCCCCCTATAACCGCCCCCATCAGAATGGCAAGTATGCATGCGGGTATGGCACCGGAGAGTATCATATTGTAATTATAGGTCTGAAGCCCTGTAAATATTAAGTCGCCAAGACCTCCTGCGTTTATAAGCGCTGCAATTGTAGCCCAGCTTATAATATAAACCGTAGATATTCTTATTCCCGCAATTATTACGGGCAGCGCAAGCGGCAATTCTATATTTTTAAGAATCTGAAAATTGCTCATTCCCATACCTCTTGACGCCTCAACATATTTTTGCTCCACCTCCTGTATTCCCGTATAGGTATTACGTAAAATAGGAAGTATTGAATAAAGCACCATAACAATCAATCCCGTCTGAATCCCGATTCCCAGCAGCGGCATTGCCAGCCCGAACAAGACAAGGCTGGGGATTGTCTGGATAATCCCCACAGCAGCCATTACGGGCTTTGCAATTCTTTCCCTTCTGGTAAGCCATATCCCTAAAGGAATTGCTATTAACGCCCCAATCAGGACAGACAGAACCGATATGAAAACGTGCTGCAGCATAGCATTTAAGATCATCCGCTTTTGATTAACCATAAATTCTATTAATTCAACCATTTTCATTTCCTTTCCAAACGATATCTGCCAGGGCTTTAACCATGCTTGTTTTAGTCACAATTCCCTTCACTCTGCCTTCATCATCCACAGCTACGACAAACCCCAGCCTTCCTGTAATGAGCATGTCAAAAGCGGTTTTTGCTTTAGCGCCCGTTTTAACCACAGGAACCTCACTCTCAACAAGCCGGCTTATGTCCTTGCCTGTTTTTCCCAGCTCCCTTATTTTATCAATGGTGACTGCTCCCTCCAATTTCCCCTGCTCGTCTGTCACAATAAGGGAGTCAACATTCTTCTGCCTCATAAGCGATATGCTTTCTGCCGTACCCTTGCTTTTCAAAACCGTTACAACATTAGGC
This sequence comes from Bacillota bacterium, assembly GCA_023390115.1. Taxonomy (GTDB): domain Bacteria; phylum Bacillota; class Clostridia; order Acetivibrionales; family DSM-27016; genus Anaerobacterium. The sequence continues at coordinate 172,719 of JAEWDM010000040.1, read as the reverse complement.
TTCATAACATCCTCTACAGTCTGCAGCTCGGTATCGGGCTTTAAACGGTGCTTGCCTATAAATTCAGCAACAAAATCATTTGCAGGGTTTGCAAGCAGCTCCTCGGGGGAATCCCTCTGAATGACTTTTCCATCCCTCATTATTACTATAATGTCCGCCATTTTTAGTGCTTCATCCATATCGTGTGTTACAAAAACGACAGTTTTATTAAGCTTTTTCTGTATCTTTTTAACCTCATCCTGAAGCGTCTCTCTGGTTATGGGGTCCAGTGCGCCAAAAGGCTCATCCATAAGGATAAGCGGAGGCTCTACCGCCAATGCCCTCAATACTCCTATACGCTGCTGCTGCCCTCCGCTGAGCTCGGACGGATACCTGTTCATATACTCGTCGGGGTTCATGCCTACCAGCTCAAGCAGTTCTCCGGTCCTCTTCCTTCTTTTTTCGGAAGGCCATTTTAAAAGCCTTGGAACCACTTCTATATTCTGTGCGATTGTCATATTGGGGAACAAGCCTATCTGCTGTATTACATAACCTATTTTTCTCCTTAAAAGAACAGGATTTACCTTTGTAATTTCCTCTCCATCAATAAATATAGATCCGGACGTAGGCTCTATAAGCCTGTTAATCATTTTAAGGGTGGTTGTTTTACCGCAGCCGCTGGGCCCTATCAGCACAACAAATTTTCCCTTGTCTATCTGCAGATCCAATTTATCTATAACCGTTGTTTTATTATAGACCTTCCTCACATTTTTCAGCTTTACCATTATAAACCACCTCTTCTACAAAAGCTTCATCGTAAATAGGTTAATGCTGTCTTTTTCATTTTTTTCGATCCGATAGATTAGAAATACTATGTAACTAATGATATCAACAAGTAAAAACTTTGTCAACATATCTAAGTTGTCACTAGTAAAGATATGGGATATATTTGGCCTGCTAATTGCCCTATAAGGCTTTATTAAGCGTATTCTTTCCATAAAAGTATTTATTCGCCTGAAATATATTAAAACCCCGGGACAGGCTTTAAAACAGCCTGTCCCGGGGTTTTACCCGCAATATTACTGCACACGCTTCTGATAGCTTCTATTTGTCATAATATTACTAACTTAAATATTGCCTTTCATAGCCATTTGCTCTCCTTATGGCAGGTATGACTCAGCTTTCTCCGGATGTGAAATATACACGCTCATTCCCCGTACCCGCCGAAGGGGTCCTTAATATTTCGGGGCCATCGGCGTCAGCACTGGCATAAAATCCATAGCTGCCCGCCGCCGGAATTCTCCTTCCTTCCAAGGTAAATGTCAAAGCCTCCCCATAGGAGCAATAAATCCCCGCTATAGTTACCGTAGCTCCATCCCCGCTGTATGATATCTGACTTGAAGGTATATCTTCTCCGTTTAATTTTGCCTGATCCCCCGATTGCGCACTGAATCCCGAAGGCAGGCTGAATATTACTGTTCCGTTGGCAAGCGCTTCCCCGGGATAGTAAATTAAAGCTATGTCGACATCATCAGTACCTTCCGTACCGTTCTGAGGTGATATTAAAAGATAACCTGTGGCTGTACTCCCTATGCTGTCTCCCGTAACAGTCACCGTGAAAAGGTCGTATACAGACACATAGCCCTGCTTTGACGCCGTGACCTGTATCTGTGTCTGGCCCGCCTCAATACCGTATATGCGTCCCGTGTCGGGGTCAACATATGCAATTTCCGGATTCATTGAAACATAGCTCAGTATGCATCCTGAGGTAGAGCTTACATTGGAGGCCCTGGAGCTTCCCTTTGCAACCGAAACATCGTATGCCGTCAAAGACAGCGATGACGAGCTGCCTGAGGAAACAGAGTAGCTCCCCTTAACGGACGCTCCTGCACTGTTTGAAATGGAGGACACCTTTGCGGTGGCGGCTATACCTACCGCAGAGCCCTTGGCGGTACTGCCCAGCTTTAAAGTGTTTACAAGCCCCCCGTCCACAGTAAGCACTGTCTTTGGCCCGTCAATATTCAATTCTTTTACTATTCCGCTTCTGGTTCTTATGTTTACGCTTTCGGATTCCTTTTTTATATCAAGCCTTGTAATGGAGCCGTCGGTTAAGAGCCTTGCACCGTTGGAGTATACATTTACCGCACCGAATTCGCCGTCAAATCTTATCTCCTGTCCGTATGGTACTCCCTTTAAAATCTCAACATTTTCAAAGCCCTTGAGCTTAAGCTCGTCTTCCTCCAGTATGGCGCCGGAATTCATTTGCACAGTGCTCACGGTTGTCATTCCCTCAGCCACAAGCCTTATTTTCCCGTCCTTCTTCGAAACCATTACGGAGCCGGCAAGTCTGGAATTTCTTATTATAATACTGTTTCTGCCTCCGCCGCGTATTATTGTCCTTCCTTTTACAGTCACATTATCAAGTGTGACATCACCCTCTCCCACTCCCTCTGTAATATATAGATCTCCGTCAACGGTAGTATCCTTAAGAGTCACATCCTTTGTATTGACCACGGCATTGCTGGTGCAATAAAGCTTATATGTACCTGAAGAATTAAAAAGCCCGCTCATAATCTTGTCAAGCATAACGGCTGTCTCTGCCCTTGTAACATTAGAGTACGGAGAGAAGCTTCCGTCCGTTCTCGCTGCTATAAAGCCCCTTTCGGTAAACGCGCTTACAGCGTCCCGGCTGGCCGCCGGAATTCTTGACAGGTCGGAGTATTTATTCACGGCCGATGTGTTTTTTGCCTCCAGCTCAAAAACCTTTGCAAGCATATCCACCGCGTCAACTCTTGTCAGAGACTGCGCAGGGTATATCTTATTGTTTCTGTCCGCCTTTACATAGCCTGCGGCTATAGCCTTTGCAACCTCCGCACCATTGTCCGAGCCCGCAATGACATCTGCAAATTTGTCCTCGGATTTCTCGGTATAATTGAAAATACTGTTTATCATTGCCATAAACTCAATTCTTTTTATAGCGTCATCAGGTCTGAACTTTCCTGCAGGCTGCTCCTTTAAAACTCCTTTTGAAAGCCAATTTTCAATCGATGCGGCAGCCCAGTGCCCGGATATATCCGACGGCTTGGCATAAGCAGCCGGCCCATTTATTGAAAAAAGGTACAGCAGTATGACCACAACTGAAAACACCTTCATAAACCTTTTAGACATGTCAATACCTCCGATTCTAAAGCCATTTATCTATATCATTAAATTTTAATTTTATATAAAGGCCATGAAATATAAACACGGCATCAATTTTTATATCGGCATTCTGTGATATAATTTTAGCTGCAATTAAAACAGCCTGTGCAAAGCCAAAATATAATCAGCTCTGCACAGGCCCTTTTTATACCGTAAATATTTAACATACGGCAGGCAATATATTTAAATTAACTCTTCAGGGTTCAGGCAGTGGAGCTCTTCCGGCACAAAAACACCATCTCTGCGTATAAGCGTATCGTCAAACCATATGTCTCCGCCACCATACTCAGGCCTTTGTATAAGCACAAGGTCCCAATGTATGGCGGATTTGTTTCCATTATCACACTCATCATAGCAGCTGCCGGGGGTAAAGTGAAGGCTTCCCTTTATCTTTTCATCAAACAGGGTGTCCTTCATTGGTGTTTCAATAAACGGATTGACTCCTATTGCAAACTCCCCTACATATCTGGCCCCCTCATCAGTATCAAATATTTCATTGATCCTTATACTGTTATTGGCTGTTGCTTTTACTATTTTCCCGTTTTCAAATTCCAGGCGTATATTTTCAAAGTTAACTCCCTGATATACCGCAGGAGTGTTATAAGTAATCACCCCGTTGACAGATTCCTTTACAGGCGCCGTAAACACCTCTCCATCCGGAATATTCATTTTACCGTCACATTTGATTGCAGGCAGATTCTTTATTGAAAATGTCAGATCGGTGCCATTGCCTGTTATCCTCACCTTATCCGACCTTTCCATAATACCTGCAAGGCTGTCCATTGCCTTTGACATTTTGGAATAATCAAGATTGCACACCTTAAAGTAAAAATCCTCAAAGGCTTCCGTAGACATACCCGCAAGCTGGGCCATTGAGCTGTTCGGATACCTCATAACGCACCACCTTGTAAATTTAACGCGCTGGTCTGAGTGCAGAGGCTTCTGGTAATAGGCCGAGTACAGCTTCATTTTATCGGAAGGCACATCTCCCATTTCACTTGCGTTTTGTCCCGCCCTTATTCCTATATACGCTTTCATGCTCTTCATCCGTGCCACCTCAAAAGCCGCCATATCCTCTATCTGCTTTTGGCTGCATTCGCTTAAAAGCGCCCGCGTAATTTCAGGGTCCTTAATTGTAACAAAGGGCACCCCTCCCGCCTTATATGCCGCTCTTATCATAGCCTTTACAATAGCGGGCTCATTCCCTATGGCCTCTATAAGAATTTCCTCTCCCGCCTTAAGCCCTACGGAATAATTTATAATGTTGCCGGCAAGCTTTTCTATACGGGGGTCGTTCATATAATCCCCTCCAGTTCATTTAATATTTCTTCAAACACATTCAACGCATCCTGTACCGGCCGGGGAGTAGAAAGATCGACTCCCGCCCTTTTGAGGAGCTCAAGGGGATAATCCGAGCCTCCGCTTTCAAGGAAGCTTATGTACCTGCTTACCGCCGGACGGCCCTCCTCCAGAATCTGCCGCGAAAGAGAGGTTGCCGCTGAAAAGCCCGTAGCATACTTATATACATAGAAGCTTGTATAGAAGTGGGGAATTCTTGCCCATTCCATATCAATGTCCTGATCCGCCACAACCTCATTTCCGAAATATTTCATATTAAGCTCCCTGTATATTTTAGAAAGCATTTCCGCTGTGAGCGCCTCTCCCTGCTCCGCTTTCTCATGAACCATCTTTTCAAATTCCGCAAACATTACCTGCCTGAATACAGTCCCTCTGAATTCCTCCAGGTAATGATTAAGAAGGTATGCCTTTTCCCTGTTGTCCCTTGTATTAGCCAGCATATGCCTCATAAGGAGGGATTCATTTACCGTGGACGCAACCTCCGCCACAAATATTTTATATTCCGAATAAATATAAGGCTGAGTTTTATTAGTATAAAAGGAATGCAGAGCATGACCCATTTCGTGGGCTATTGTATAAACGTCGTTTATAGTTCCCTGATAATTAAGGAGCACATAGGGATGAGAATTATAAGTGCCCCAGGAATATGCCCCTCCCGTTTTTCCCTCATTTTCGTAGACATCTATCCAGCCTGAGTCAAAGCCCTGCCTCAAATACCCGGCATACTCTTCTCCCAGAGGCATAAGCCCTTTTTGCACCATGCTTAAGGCGTCTTTATACGGTATGTTCCTTTCGGGCTCCTCCACAATAGGCACATACAGGTCGTACATATGCAGCTCTTCAAGCTTTAACGCCTTTTTCCTGAGCCTTAAATATCTGTGGAGAAGGTGAAGATTGCTGTTTACCGTCTTAATCAGGTTGTCATATATGTCAGTGGTTATATTGTCAGAATCGAGAGAAGCTTCAAGAGACGAGCCATATTTTCTTACAGTGGTATAAAACCTGTTCTTTTTTACATTCCCGCTAAATGACGCCGCAAGAGTATTGATGTTCTTTTTATACGAGCTGTACATGGCCTGGAAGGCATCCTCTCTTACCCTTCTGTCCTTGCTTTCAAGAAACCTTACATACCTGCCCTTTGTCAATTCCACCTCGTTTCCCTCCTCATCCTTTATGAAGGGAAATCTTATATCCGCATTATTAAACATGGAAAATATGTCGTGGGAGGCATGCAGAGGCTCTGAAGCAAGGGCAAGAAGCTGCTCCTGCTCGTCGGACAGTATGTGCTTTTTTTGCCTGAAAACCTCATTAATATAGTGCCTGTATATCCAAAGCTCCCTATTGCTGTCCATAAATTCCTTCAGAGTGTCCTCGGGTATTGATATTATCTCGGGGACTATAAAGGATATCGCCGCGTATACCTCGGTGGAGAGTGCCGACGCTCTTTCCGTCAAGGCCTGGTATACGGCATCCGCATTGTTTTCATCCCTTTTCATCCTTGAATATACAAACAGCCTGTCATTGAGTGAGGTCAGCTCATCGCAGAGCTTTAAGCAGGCAAGCAGCCTGTCTGTGGTCTCTCCCAGCGTGCCCTTGCAGGAGGCTATCTCCCCCGAAAGCCTTTTTACCGTTTTAAAGTCCTGCTCCCACTTGTCAATGCTGTCATAAATATCTTCAAGCTTCCATTTGTATTGCCCCTCTATTTCCTCTCTTTTGGGAAGCTTGCTGGTCTTGGTCTGCTGCATCTTACTACCTCCTACACTTGTTATATAGATATAATATATCACCCTTTTTACTAAATTAATCTTTCCTGTATCTAAGTTTTTCTAAAATAACACCACATATATTTCTTCTTCCATATTATACTCCAGTATTCAGAATTTTACCAATGTATTTAGCCTGTCTTCTTCAATATTAAAAGGGCAATTTACTATATTTGTTGTCAAATATGATATTTTAGGGTAAACTTTTTATATAAAATTACGTTGAGTCTTAGAGTCCGTTGACTATAGCTTTTATTATAGAGGAGGACGTAAACATGAATGTTGCTAAGCAACTGGTGGATAATCAAATAATGAACCTGATTAATGAAAATCCAGTATATTTTTCTGACATAGCCGGGGAAGAAAGGAAGAGGTCAAGATCATTTTTATTGCTGGCAGTAGCATCGTATCTTGAAATAGATATATCAAATGTTATACAATACCTGACAGACGGCGGAGATGACGGAGGATTTGACGCTGCCTATATTGCAAGCGGCGAGGATTCACAAATAAACGTTATTCTGTTTCAAACAAAATATACCCGCGATTTGGATAAGGACTCAAATTTTCCCGCAAATGCTATAGAAAAAGCAGTTAATACAATTAACGGAGTGTTCGATCCTCAAAAAAAAATGAGGCTCAACGAAGGCAGTAAAGCAGTAGTCACAGATATCCATTCGCATATTTTAGATGGATATATTCCTTCAGTAACATTTGTTTGCATTAATAACGGATTAAAATGGGATTCTTCCGCTCAAAATTATATTGATAATAATTTTAAAGATCAAAAACAGGTTGAGTTTGAATATTTTAATCATGAGGACATCATAAAACGTTCAAACAGAACTAAAGGTGTTAATACTTTTATTCAGCTAAAGGGAAAGTCCATACGCGAAGATTTTAATTACAAAAGCGTTATATTGGGGCGTACAGGTGTAAAGGAAATTTACAGGATAATGAAGGAGCACGGAGATGTCCTGCTTGAAAAGAATATACGCAGATATCTGGGCCGTAACGTTGTGAATGAAGGTATCAGAAAAACCATTCTTGATGACGCGAAAAAGAATAATTTTTTCTTTTTCAATAATGGAATCACAATAGTTTGCGAAAAGTTTGCGGCTAATTTTTTGCAGGAAAGCAATTGGATGGTTAAGGTCGAAAAAATGCAAATAATCAACGGAGGACAGACATGTAAAACTATTTTTCAAACAATAAGTGAAAACCCCGAGGTTGATTTTACAAACGTAGAGGTTCTTGTCCGGATATATGAGGTTAATGATGATGAAAACGTCATTCAGGATATAACCTTTGCAACCAACAGCCAAAATCCGGTTGATTTCAGAGACTTAAAATCCAATGCCCCTGAGCAGCAGCTTTTGGAGCAAGGCGCGGAACAGCTTCATTACGTCTATAAGCGTAAGAGGGACAACCAGACAACTAATCAGGCCGGAACGGATATTATCCCATCGTCAGTAGCGGCAGAATCTGTGCTGGCAACCTGGAGACAGCGCCCTCATTTGGCGAAATATAAAAAATATGAGTTTTTCAGTACCTACTATGAAATAATATTCAAAGATTTAAATGCCTCCCAGATGATTATAGCTGTTTTGATTTTTCGGTTTTGTGACAATTACAGGCGAAAGCTTTCATCTGATCCTGAAATTCAAGCACAAAGAAAATATAGCCAGTATTTTATATCAATGCTGATGGGACGTCAACTGCTTTTGCAATTGAACATAACACTTAATCAATTAACTCATAGAAATTTTGAAAAAGCCCGTAAGGTTTTTGAGCAAACAAAAGAAGAGCTCTATTGTGTATGTGAGAAATACCTGTCTGATTGCCTGCGTAAGAGCCTTGGTCATCTTAATAATTCATTGAGCCAAATAGATGGGCGCACTATAGCAGCTGCTTTTCGTCGTTTTGATATTATCGAGGAATATTTAAAAAATGCCCCAAAGCTTTTTTAACCGGATATAAACCACCTATAGACCTTTTGGAGGGCTGCCATCCTATGAAAATAAAAAAGATTATTGATGTTTCCAGAAGAATTTATCCCGGAATGGCGGTATGGCCGGGGGATAGCCCCGTAGAAATAGGAATAAACTCCTCTATAAAGCAGGGGGATGCCTGCAATGTTTCAAGCATAAAAATGGGTCTCCACACCGGAACCCATATAGACGCTCCCTTTCATTTCATTGATGGTGGAAAACGCATTTGTTCTCTCAACCTGTCACAGTACATAGGCACTGTTAAGGTTTTTGATCTGAAGTCTGAAGGCTTTATAGACAGGAGCAGCATAAGCTCTCTTCCGATTTTTGAAGGCGACACGGTTTTTCTGAAGACCCGCAACAGCCTCTTGCATCAGACGCAGCCCTTTCATAAGGAATTTATATACATCGAAGAATCGGCTGCGAGACACCTTGCGGAAAAGAAAATAAAAACGTTGGGAGTGGACTATCTTTCAGTGGACGGATACTCATCCTCAGAGCATCCTGCACATCACCTGCTTCTGTCCAATGAAATAGGCATAATAGAAGGCCTGTACCTTAAAGAAGTGCAGGAGGGAGAATATTTCTTTTCGTGCCTGCCCCTTTTTATAGAGGGCGCGGACGGTTCCCCCGTGAGAGCAGTGCTCTTTGAAACTGAATAGGGTCCTAATCCCTGTTCATTGCCCTGAAAATAACTACTGCCGCATCCGCTCTTGTCACGCTTCCCCTTGGAGCTATAACCTGCTCTCCGTTTTTGGTCTGCGCAGACATTATTCCCTCTCCAAGCATTGATGCCACACTGTACAGCGCGCTTCTCGACACATCATCCTTGTCTGAAAATTCGTCGAGTATGGAATCCTCATGTCCGTTTAAGGGCTCTCCTGTTGTTTTCAGCGTCCTTGCAACAAATATGGCCATTTCCTCTCTTGCGATATAAGCATCGGGATAAAAGTAGTTATTTTTACTTACGGTGATAATGCCCATCTTATCCGCAACCATTATTTGCTTATAGTATTTATGGCGGGAGTTGACATCGGCAAAGGAGCCCACAGCAGTTCCCTCCACTCCGAAGGCCGTTACGAGCATGCTGGCCAGCTCTCCCCTTGTTATTTTGTCGGACGGCCTGAAGTACCCTCCCTCATTGGTCTTTAATATATCTCTGCTTACCAGGTTCTCAATCTCCTTAAACGCCCAGTGGCTGTCAGCCACATCCTTTATGACCACATTCTGCGGAGTCCTTATATTCATTTCACGGGTATATGGGGTATTGCTGCCTAAGTCAAAGGCCCTTATTCTGTAATAGTAGTAGGTTCCCGGCGTAAGCCCGCTGTCGTAATATGACGTGACATTGACATCAACTCTTGCAATTTCTTCATAGTACAGCGAAGACGGATTCAGCCTTTCAATCTTAAAGCCCGATTCATTATTGGAATTATCCTTCCACGTAAGCTTAACCTGACTGGAGGATACCGCTTCTATAGATAAATCCGAGGGCGTGCCTGTTACATCATCACGTATTTCAATTATCTCGCTGTAAACATAAGACTTAAAATACACATTATCAAACGTTCTAATTCTATAGAAATATTTTTTACCCTTCTGTATGCTCTTATCGGTATGGGTTGTTATATTTGCCGCCAGGGACGCAATCTGGACCCACTCACCGTCAACACCCGTTTTTCTTTCCACTGCAAATCCGCTTTCCCTGCTGGAATTATCCGCCCATACAAGCTTTATCCCGATGCCGGAAAGCCTTGTATACTGCAAGTCCGTTGCAGGATCAAGGGACATGGTCCATGCTGAGGCCTCATTTGTAAACGAGGAATAGGAATTATTGTACAGCATATGGGCTCTGACTCTATAAATATACATGATGTCGGGCAAGGTATCGTCGTCCGTGAAGCTGTTAACATTCCTCTCCGTCTGTCCGTACTGCTGCCATTCTCCCTCCTCACCGGCCTTCCGCCATATTTCGAAGCCCGTTTCATTGGAGGAATTATCCGTCCATGCGAGCTCCATTTCCGCCCCCAGAACAGCCTTAACTGTTAATCCCGCCGGCGGGCTTATATAAAAGCAGGTAACCTCAACCTCATCGCTATAGTTTGCAGTTTCAGGGCTTCCGCCGGATGTGGCCTTTGCCCCAATCCTGTAGGTATATTTTTTATATTGCTCCAGTCCGATGTCGGTATATGTGCTTACTCCCGGGCTTACGGTTTTTATGGTAGTAAAGCTTCCGTCGGAGTTTTTTCTCTGAATATCAAAATAGGTGGTCTTATTGGAGCTGTCATCCCATTTCAGCGTTATGGCATTGGAGGATGAAGCATATCCGTAAAGCCCGCCTGACGCTCCCACTTTTGTTACAGCCCACCTTCCCGACTCTCCCGGATATGCTCCCGAATATATATTTGTACCTGCATAGGCCCGTATCCTGTAGTAGTAGGTGGTATTTGTCATAAGCCCGCTGTCGCTGTAGGTATTTGTGCCTGAGCTCACTGTGGCTACGACGGCCCAATCAGCACCTCCCCCCTTTCGCTCAACAACAGTGTCATAGCTGCTGGTTGCGGGATAAGTCCATTTCAGATCTGTCTCGGAGGTTGAAACAGCAGTAACAGTAAGGCTGTTGGGCTTTATTACAGACGTTACGGCAGTAGAGGCTTCATTTGTGTAAATGGTATAGCTTTTGTCGGAGGAAACATAATATCTGATTCTGTATGTGTATGTATGCCCTTCCTTTACATTGGAATCGGTCCACTGAAGGCTGCTTCCATAGGCATAGGAATAAGCGGTGGCTACCTGCGAAAAGCTTCCTGAATCGGTTTTCCTATCAATGCAGTAGCTGCTTTCAATATTTAAGTTATCCGTCCACTGCAGCCTTACGCGGTATGGAGAGGCGTCAACGGTCAGCGTAAGCACAGCTAAAGAAGCATCGGCAAAGGCTGCGGCCGGAAGGCCTGTCAATATGATAATAAATGCAAGGATAAATATTCCCGCTGTATTAATAAATCCCATTATATTTTTAAGCATTAAAGTTCTCCCCTTAAAAATCACACTTTATTTTTATTTCGGCACAAAGGAAGAAAAGCTGAACGCATTTTAAAAATTAACCGAAGCCGCATAATATCAGATTAAGCTCCGGAGGCCATATCTCCGCATTTTTTCACATAAGCCGGAATATCTTAAGGTTTCCTTTTCGTTGGCTATCATTTCGCTCAGCACCTCTTCACTTCCCACCAGTACAACAAGCTTTTTTGCCCGTGTTACGGCAGTATACAGAAGGTTTCTGGTCATAAGCATTTTAGGGCCTTGAAACATAGGCATAACAACCACCGGAAACTCGGAGCCCTGACTCTTATGAATGGTTATGGAAAACGCAGGCTCCAGCTCATCTAATATGCCGAAATCATATACGACATTTTTTTCATCCTCAAATAAAACAGTAAGCTTTTGCTCCTCATTGCAGATTTTATGAATTATTCCCGTATCCCCGTTAAAAACGCCCATTCCCTCAGCGGGCATATTCCCCTCTTTTTCCCAACGGAGATTATAATTGTTTTTAATCTGCATTACACGGTCGCCCTCACGGAATATAAAATCCCTGAAGACCTTTTCATTTTTATGCGGTCCCGGGGGATTAAGAACCTTCTGCAGCTCTATATTAAGTCTGGCCACACCCACAAGTCCTTTCCTTGTGGGCGTAAGAACCTGTATATGCTTCATAGGGTCATAGCCATAGCTAGAAGGCAGCCGCCTGCCGCAGAGATCTACGATTGTCGCAATCAAATCGTTGCCATTGCTCCTGTGCAAAAAAAAGAAATCCTTATCCTTTTTGTTCAGGCATGGGTGCTCTCCTTTATTAATCTTATGGGCATTTACAATTATCATGCTTTCCTCTGCCTGCCTGAATATTTCTGTCAGCTTGACAGACATAATCATTTTACTTTCAATTATATCCTTAAGAACATTCCCCGGACCTACCGACGGAAGCTGATCCACATCCCCCACAAGTATAAGCCTCGTGCCCGTACTCACAGCCTTAAGCAGATTATTCATAAGAAGTATATCCACCATTGACATTTCATCTATTATAACAACATCCGCAGCTATGGGATTGGCCTCGTCCTTTTGAAAGGACGCGTCGGCATCCGTACCCGAATACCCTATTTCCAAAAGGCGGTGGATGGTTTTAGCTTCAAAGCCTGTCGCGTCGGACATTCTTTTAGCGGCCCTTCCGGTAGGCGCGGCAAGAGCCACCTCATAGCCTTCACCGTTTAAAAGCCTGATTATGGTTTTAATAATAGTCGTCTTGCCTGTACCGGGCCCCCCTGTGATTACAAGCACACCATTCGTTAAGGCCTCTCTTACGGCAGCCTTTTGCCTGTCAGCGAGAATTACTCCTTCTTCCCTCTGCACCTGCCCTATTTTTTGATTAAAATCCCCAAGGTCTCCTTTAAAGGCTACCTCTGAAAGCTCAAGAAGCCTTCGGCATACCCCCAGCTCGGCATTATAAAAAGCATTTAAATATACTTTATTATAGTCATTTTCACTGTCCTTACCCTCGCCGCTTTTCTCGGTCCAGACGGATTTTTCAAGCACACTGGCGGTAAGCGCGGCATTAATATCCTCTAGCCTCACCTCAAGAAGCTGACACGTATATTCGGTTAATTTGAATTCAGGCATATATGTATGCCCGTTAAGAGCCGCCTGAGAAAGAACATACTTTATTCCGCTGCATACCCTGTACCTGGAGACAGGATCAATGCCCATGCTTTTAGCTATTCTATCTGCGGTTTTAAAGCCTATTCCGAAAATTTCATCCGCCAGCTTATAGGGATTTGCCTTTATTTCTTCTATGGTCCTGTCTCCGAACGCTTTATAAATCCTTGCGGAGTAGGAAGGGCTTATGCCATACTTCTGGAAAAACATCACAACATCTCTAAGTCCTTTTTGCTCCTCAAAGGCTTGTCCTATTTTTAATGCCTTATCCCGGCTTATACCTTTTATTTCAGTGAGTCTTTGGGGGGTATCCCGTATAACCTCCAGAGCAGCTTCACCATATTTTTCAATGATTTTTTTTGCGGTTTGAGGCCCTACTCCCTTTATGACTCCCGATGAAAGATACTTTTCAATGGCATCAACAGTGTCAGGCAGCACCTTCTCATAAGCATCAACCTTGAGCTGCTCTCCATACTCGGGATGAGTTACCCACTTTCCCGTAAGCCTTAAGGTTTCACCAACATTTATAAAAGGCATATAACCTACGGCAGTCACCGTATCCTTTTCGCTCTTAACATCACAGACAGTATACCCGTTCATCTCGTTGGAAAAAATTATTTCCTCTACAGTAGCCTCTATCGTTACCATATAATTATTTCACCTTCAGTATGAATAGCTCGACTCGTATTTTTCTCATGCGCTCTTTTTAAGTATATACCAATTCTGTGTCCAATTAAAGGATAATATCATTTATGTACCTTGCCGGCTATATGCCTGTTGTTTTCCCAAATACTTCTCTTTAAGAGGCATCAGCATCAAACTTTTTAAAAATGTCCTCCTTTTCGTTCTCACTAAGCACATCAAAAAAGTCATAATCATTTTTTAAGGTGTCAAGTATGCGGCGCGTATTGTCACTTGAGCCCATATCAACTACTGTAAGCTTCTCATTTGACATGACCCGCCTTAATATATCAGCCGTAAAAACATTTCTTATTATTCCCTCCGCTGTCTGCTCCTGATTTTTCATAATAATAACCATTTTTACTCTGGAGCTTTCACTTCCCAAGCGTTGCCTTATCGGGCTTACAAGCCCTGATACTAAAGAAATTATTCCATAAATTGCAAGCAATCCTACGAAGACTTCAAAAGCAATTCTCAACATAAATTATCACTTCCCGCCCATGAAAGAATAATTTGTACTATTATTTTATGAGTTGAAAGCAATATCCGTGACACTTAAGTTATTTCCTGCCATTTTCTAAAACTCTTAAGTAAATAGTCGAAAAATAGTATTTTATAAAAAAAATTGACGAAATTTATAAATTTATATAATATATTATTATAAATTAAAGGAGTGAATAAGAGTGACTAAAATGTTGCTAACTCATTTAAGACCGGGAATGAAACTGGCTAAGGACGTTTATCTGGATGATGGCAGACTCCTTCTCTTATCGGGTTTTATAATAAAGCCCACATACATAAAAAAATTGAAATTATTTAACGTCCCCTTTGTATATATACGTGAGGGGGAGGAAATTCCCGCATCTGAGATATGTGAAGAAGAGGTTTACCGGGAAGCCTCAAGGAATATTGAAAGGGTGCTCAGGTGTGTACGGGGAGGCAAGGACATAGATACCAAAACAGTAAAGGATACCGTAAACGCTATAGTTCAAAAGGTTATGGAAAATGAGTCGGCATTTATGCAGCTCACAGGCATTCGTGACATAGACAGCTATACCTTCCTGCATTCTCTTGACGTATGCATATACTCAGTTATAACAGGGAAGGCTCTTGGGATGCATCACAAAGACCTTACCGAGCTGGGACTGGGTGCTATCCTGCATGATATAGGCAAATGCAAGGTTCCTCTTGAGATACTCATGAAGCCCGCAAAGCTTACTGATGAAGAGTTTAAGATAATGAAGCAGCATACGGTATACGGGTACGATATAATAAAAAATTCCCCCGGATTAAATGAAACTGTTGCCGCTATTGCCTGCCGGCATCATGAAAAATGGGACGGGAGCGGATATCCCTTAGGGCTTAAGGGATCTCAAATCGACATATTTTCAAGAATAGTAACCACCGCAGATATATACGATGCTCTGACCTCAGACAGGGTTTACAGAAGAAAAAACCTTCCTCACGAGGCATCCAACTATATTGTCTGCAACTCATCAATATTATTTGATCCTGACGTTTCCGACGCATTTATAAAAAATATATCCGTATACCCTCAGGGCTCAGTTGTGGTTCTGAATACAGGTGAGGTGGGAAAGGTCCTGAAAGAATACAGGCACATGCCGGAAAGACCTAAAATATCGGTAATAGCATGCCGGGAGGGGCCTCCCGTATTAAACCCCTATATAATTGACCTGCTTAAAGCACCCAATACTTTTATTGTAGACATACTAAACTAATAAAGAAAGACAGGCTTAAAAGACTGTCTTATTTTATATTCAGAGGTAATTTCATAAACCATAGGCCGCCGTCACATTATATATGCCAGCAGCCTGTGGCTTTAACATCCCAATTTACCTTATATCTCACTTGCCTGCTTCTTAAGTATTTCAGCCTTATCCGTTCTTTCCCATGAAAGATTTATGTCAGTTCTGCCAAAGTGCCCGTAGGCCGCTGTCTGCTTATAAATAGGCTTTCTTAAATCAAGCATTTTAATTATCCCCGCAGGCCTTAAATCAAAGTTTCTGCTTACAAGCTGGGCAAGCTTTTCTTCTGAAAGCTTGCCGGTACCATAGGTATCTATCAATATAGAAACAGGCTTTGCCACTCCTATGGCATATGCAAGCTGCACCTCACATTTGCTTGCCAGGCCGGCAGCTACAATGTTTTTAGCTACATAGCGGGCTGCATAGGCAGCAGAGCGGTCAACCTTTGTGGGATCCTTGCCGGAAAAAGCCCCTCCGCCATGCCTTGCATATCCCCCGTAGGTATCTACTATTATCTTTCTGCCCGTCAATCCCGAATCTCCCTGAGGACCGCCAACCACAAACCTTCCAGTAGGGTTTACAAGATATCTGGTATTCTCATCAACCAAATCAACGGGAAGGGTAGGCTTTATTATATGCTGGATAATATCCTTTTCTATGGTGTCATGGCCAACATCCGGACTATGCTGCGTGGATATAACGACGGTATCTATTCTCACCGGCTTATCGTCCTCATACTCTACAGTAACCTGGGATTTTCCATCGGGCCTCAGGTACGTAAGCGTGCCGTCTTTTCTTATGTCACTCAGCTTTTTTGCAAGCCTGTGGGCCAACGAAATTGGCATAGGCATAAGCTCTGGAGTTTCATCACATGCAAATCCGAACATCATGCCCTGATCTCCGGCTCCGGTAGCTTCAATTTCGGCATCGGACATTTCCCCTGTTTTAGCCTCAAGCGCTTTATCCACCCCCATAGCTATATCGGGAGATTGACCGTCTATCGAGGTTAAAACGGCGCAGGTATCGCAGTCAAAGCCATATTTAGCCCTGTCATAGCCAATTTCTCTTATTGTATTCCTGACTATTGCAGGTATATCAACATAGCAATTTGTTGTAATCTCACCCATAACAAGAACAAGTCCTGTAGTGACGGATGTTTCACAAGCGACCCTGGCCATAGGATCTTGTGCAAAAATTGAATCTAAAACTGAATCGGATATCTGATCGCATATTTTATCAGGATGACCCTCCGTAACCGACTCTGAAGTGAATAATTTTCTTGACATTAAAAACCCCTCCAATCATAAATAAACAAATTAATGCTAAAAGGCCTCTTCATCTGATGAAGAGGCCAAATTCTACAACTCCTCATCTTCCAGGATAGAAAAATCCTGCAGGAATTGGCACCGATGCTTTAGCCGGTTGCCGGGTTTCACAGGGCCCAGTCCCTCCACCTCTCTTGATAAGGTCCAACAATATTAAGTTCATTATACTGCTTATATATGGATATTTTTAAATACTGTTTATATTCTTTAATAAATATCAATATAATATTACAAACTTTTCCTGCTACCATAAATAATTTAACATATATGCTTCATCTAGTCAAGAATAATTTTTTAAAAAGGCTTAAAGCCCTGCCCGGCCTTCTTTTCTATGCATTTGCAAAAATATCCTCAAACTCTCCGCCTTCCAGCTTTTCCTTTTCCAGAAGCACCTCTGCGACCTTATGCAGCTTATTTATATTTTCCTTCAGCATGTTTACCGTCCTCTCATAGCATGTATCTATTATACTTTTAACCTCTCTGTCAATCTGAGCGGCAATTTCTTCGCTGTAGTTTCTCGCCTGGGCAAAATCCCTGCCTATAAAAACCTCGTCATTTTCGTTGCCGAATATAAGGTTTCCAAGATGCTCGCTCATACCGTACTTTGTTATCATGCTTCTGGCCACTCCGTTTGCCGTTTTAAGGTCGCTGCCGGCACCGGTGCTTACCTCTCCCAGCACCAACTGCTCCGCGGCCCTTCCTCCCAATGCTATAATTATGCGCTCAAGGAGCTGCGATTTTGTATGATAGGTTTTATCCTCCTCGGGCTTATAAGCAGTATATCCCCCGGCCATTCCCGCGGGTATTATGGATATCCTGTCAACCTTATCCGTGGTTGAAACAACCCTTACCGCTATTGCATGGCCTGCCTCGTGGTAAGCAGTAAGCCTCTTTTCCTTTTCATTCATTACCCTGCTTTTTTTCTCAGGCCCCATTACAACCTTGAAGGTGGCCTCCTTGACATCCTCCATTGTTATCTGTTTTTTGTTGGCCCTTGCAGCTAAAAGTGCCGCCTCATTCAGAAGATTCTCCAAATCCGCACCGGTAAAGCCCGGCGTTGTTTTTGCCAGATCATCCAGCCTTATATCAGAGCCCAGAGGCTTGCCTCTTGAATGAACCCTTAATATCTGCTCCCTGCCTTTTATATCCGGCAGCCCGACCACAACACGCCTGTCAAACCTTCCGGGCCTTAAAAGAGCGGGATCAAGTATGTCGGGCCTGTTTGTCGCAGCAAGTATTATTACACCCTCATTTATCCCGAATCCGTCCATTTCAACCAATAGCTGGTTCAGCGTCTGCTCGCGTTCGTCATGGCCTCCTCCAAGGCCTGCTCCCCTGTGCCTTCCAACAGCGTCAATCTCATCAATAAAAACTATGCAGGGAGCACTCTTCTTTGCCTGCTCAAACAAATCCCTTACACGGGACGCACCTACTCCTACAAACATTTCCACAAAGTCAGAGCCGCTTATGCTGAAAAAGGGTACCCCTGCCTCACCTGAAACAGCTTTAGCAAGCAGTGTCTTTCCCGTACCCGGAGGTCCCACAAGCAAGACTCCTTTCGGTATTCTGGCACCCAGCTCTACAAATTTCTTTGGCTGCTTTAAAAATTCAACTATTTCCTTCAGCTCTTCCTTTTCCTCATCAGCACCGGCCACATCATCAAAGGTCACCTTCTTTTTATCATCGGTGTTCATTTTTGCCCTGCTCTTGCCGAAGGACATAACCCTGTTTCCTCCTCCGCCCTGAGACTGCTGAAGGAAGAACACCCAAAACAAAACAAATATAACAATCAGCCCTATCGTAGGCAGAATTGCCACCCACCATGGCGGTGTCGGAGGCGGCTGGAACTTAAAGCCGTCACTTTTCAAAAGCTTATTCTTTACCGCATCTGTAGCTATATTTGTAAAAGACTCGACAGATGGTATATTTACAACATACTTGCTGGCCCCCTCCGCGCCCTGGCTGTTAAACTCTACAGTGGCTTTCTCGCCCTGCAGTACTATGCTTTTAACATTACCGCTCTGAATTTGAGTTATCAGCTCTGAATAGCTCTTTTCCTGAGGACCCTCGCTTCCTTGAATTAACAATAAAACAAATATGATTATTACAAAAAGTATTATATAAAAGCTCAATCCTTTGAAATATCTCAAATATCTCCCTCCTTGTTTCTAAGTTATATACAAATTGTTGCATACGTCACAACACAAATACAGAAATAATTCTCTTACAAAGCAACGCTAAGAATTGCAAGTAAATTACAGTCAACGTTCTCTGCAATTCGTTATCTATATATCTCCTGCCTGCAATTTATATAATATTAACATACCCGTAATTAAAACACAATAAATACAAGCCAATTAAAAATTTTCGTCATATTTAAAGACATGCTTTTATAAACATACTCTAAAAATTACTTTTTACACGCTTTTGGGTCTAAGGTGCATAAATCCGGAAGATTCCTGTATTTCCCTCCATAATCAAGTCCATATCCCACAACAAATTCATCCGGTATTACAATTCCCTTGTATTCAACCTCAATCTCCGCCTTTCTCCTGGAAGGCTTATCTAAGGCAGTGCATATTCTGACGCTTAAAGGCCCCCTTGTATTTAAAAGCTCCTTTAAATGCTTAAGCGTCAGTCCGGTGTCCACCAAATCCTCTACAATGAGCACATGCTTGCCGGTGATATTAATGTCAATATCCTTTATTATCCTTACTACACCGGAGGATCTGGTAGAATTTCCATAGCTGGATACCGAGATAAAATCCATGTCCACAGGAATGGTTATATGACGCATCAGATCAGCCAGAAAAACAAAGCCTCCCTTCAGAACTCCAACCAGAACAAGCTCCTTCTCTCTATAATCCCGGGAAATTTGCGTGCCAAGCTCTTTTGCTTTTTCATGCAGCACGTCTCTGCCTACCAGAACTCCTTTTATACCTTCCATTATGTATTCTCCCCGTCAGTTTTTTTATACTCAAGCCTTAATATCCTTTTAGTATTTTCAGTTACTTTAAATTTATCACTTATTTTATATCCAATAACCCAGACAATCTCGCTCTCCTTTGCTATAACAGGTATTTTATCTCTTAATTCCCTGGGCACCTTATTGTCTATAAAATACTCTTTAAGCTTTTTTGTACCATTTGACTTTAAAGGTTTGAAAACATCACCCTTTCTCCTGTTTCTAACATTTATACCCCCGTCTATCCTGTCCCAATCAAAAAACTGAACTGCCGGGCGGCGATCCGTATCCACATTAACATTCCCTGCATCCTCCCTTTGAAAAATAAACGCATCAACATATTCGTGGCGCACGCCTACCGGGGTTTTCCCAGGCAATACCAGCTCACAGCTAAAGCTTTCGGATATTTCAGAATCCCCGCAATTTATGCATATTCTCACTGAATCATATGATCTCTCAATGCGGAGCTTATGCGGCAAATGCAGCCGGGAGCCAGTTTTTCCGTTGCTAATAAGATTATCCGCCTGCTGCACATGTACATTTTCAATACCCTTCAAATCTCCCTTTACTTCAGCTATCGCCCTTCTTATAATTCTCCTTCTTACAGCCGGATGCTGCTGCACTGTTTTTGATATTTTAAGCTCCACCCTGCACAAATCTTTTTTGACGACACATTGATTATATAGGCTTAAAGCCATTTGTTCAATATAATTATTATCATCCTTTATCAATGAGGCCATTTTCACAATACCAGAGGTTATGTCGGTATTGAAAAGCTCGTCAATAGATGGTATGAGCTTCTTACGTATTTTATTTCTTGTATATATCGATGTGAGATTTGTGCTGTCAGTCCGTGGCTTTAATAAATTAATCCCGCAGTAATCCTCAATTTGTATTCTTCCTATGTCCAGAAGAGGCCTTATTATATTACCTCTTTTGTATTCCATGCCTTTTAGACCTTCCAGACCCGTCCCCCTTATAATATTCAAAATTACCGTTTCCGCCTGATCATTTCTGTTGTGTGCCACAGCTATTTTTTCAGCGCCAATTCTCTCTGCAAAAGACTTAAATTCACTATATCGCGCCTCTCTGCCCGCTTCTTCAACGGATATCCCCTTTTCTGCCGAAATACGCTTAACATCAACAGCCACTCTATGAAGCGGAACCTCCATCCTCCCGCACAGCCCGGCTACATACTCCTCGTCCTCGTCTGCCTCCCTGCCTCTTATCATGTGATTTATATGCACGGCATATATGCTCCTTATATGCAGCTCCTCCGCAAGCTGAAAAAGGACATGAAGAAGGCAGACAGAGTCAGGTCCTCCCGAAACTCCTACTACTATGCTCTGGTCATTTTGTATCAAATCATGCCTCTGGATCGTACCGGCAACCATTTTTAATATATTCATACCCTTACCAAATTTATCCCCTAAATTTCTCAAGATTTGCAAACCTGGTATATTGACCCAGCCATACAAGCTCAACCGTTCCTGTAGAACCGTTTCTGTGCTTTGACAGTATAACCTCTGCAATATTCTTCTTTTCAGTATCGGGATTATAGTAGTCATCCCTGTAAAGGAACATGACTATGTCGGCATCCTGCTCTATAGCCCCTGACTCTCTCAAATCACTCAGCATCGGCCTGTGGTCGGTCCTTGATTCCGGCCCGCGGCTTAGCTGGGACAGCGTTATCACGGGGACATTCAACTCCTTTGCAAGTATTTTTAAGGATCTGGATATTTCGGATATTTCCTGCTGTCTGCTCTCATTCCTTCCCCTTCCCTGCATAAGCTGGAGGTAATCTATAATTACAAGCCCCAAATCCTTCTCAAGCTTCAGCCTTCTGCACTTGGCACGTATCTCCATTATGGAGGTTCCGGGGGTGTCATCTATATAAATGGGAGCTTCCGACAAAGGCGCCAATGCTCCTGCAATTTTCTGCCAGTCGTCATCCTCCAGCTTTCCTGTTCTCATCTTGTGGCTGTCAACCATAGCTTCACTGCTGAGCATTCTGTTTACAAGCTGCTCCTTTGACATTTCAAGGCTGAATATGGCAACAGGAATCTTTGAACGTACAGACACATATTGGGCTATGTTAAGAACAAAAGCAGTCTTTCCCATAGCCGGACGCGCGGCGACCAAAATAAGGTCGGAATTCTGCAAACCCGAGGTCTTATAGTCAAGATCGTTAAAGCCCGTAGGTATGCCTGTAATACTGCCATTATTATTATACAGCTCCTCAAGCCTGTTAAAGGTACCAAGAAGCACATCCCTTATGGGGGAAAAGCCCTGGGTGTTCCTCTTTTGCAGGATATCAAAAATACTTTTTTCAGCTCTGTCTAAAACAAAGGTAACCTCTTCAGAGGCCTCATATCCCATATCCACTATGCTTGAGGAGGCCTTTATAAGAGTTCTTAAGAGCGCCTTCTCCTCAACAATTTTGGCATAATGCCTGGCATTGGAGGTTGTAGGTACAGATGTTGCAATATTGGTAAGGTACTCCAGACCTCCCACATTGTCAAGAGTTCCCCTTATCTTCAACTGCTCGGATACGGTAATTAAGTCTATAGGCTCCGCGCTTTCAAAGAGATCCATTATTGCTTCAAATATTTCCCTGTGGTCTTCCCTGTAAAAATCTTCGTTTCTAAGTATTTCAGTTATAACGGGTATAGCTTCCTTATCCAGCAGCATCGACCCCAGCACAGACTGCTCTGCCTGGATATTCTGAGGCGGGATCCTGCCTAAAGCTCCAATATCCATACCAAAAGCTCCTATTCCTGCTCTATTTTAACCTTAAGCTTCGCACTGACCTCAGGATAAACCTTTATTTCTACCTCGGCAGTCCCCAATGTTTTTATTGAATCGTGAAGCTGTATTTTTTTCTTGTCAATGTCCAGTCCAAAATCCTTTTTAAGCCTGTTTGATATATCCATGCTTGTTATGGATCCAAAAAGCTTTCCATTTTCTCCCGCCTTGCCCTTGATAACTACGACAATATCCTTGATTTTCTCCGCAACAAGCTTGGCAGCGGCAAGCTCCCTCTCCTTTTTTGTTCTTTCCGAATCCTTTTTTGAGTTCATGACATTTATATTGGACGCGCTTGCTTCAACCGCCAGCCCCCGGGGAAGCAAATAATTTCTTGCATATCCGTCGCTGGCTTCCACCATGCTTTCCTTTTTTCCAAGCCCTTTGACATCCTGCTTTAAAATAACCTTCATTTTTACCTCCGTAATAAATTAAAATTTACTGCTTTTCACTGCTGCTTAAACTGTCAATATAGTTAATTATAGCATATTTAAGCTTTTCCTTCGCCTCCTCAACGGAAATACCCTCTATCTGGGCGCCCGCTACTGTAAAATGACCTCCCCCTCCGAGCTTTTCAAGAATCACCTGTACGTTTATATCTCCAAACGACCTTCCGCTGATAAAAACTGCAGCTCCGGCAGTACTCAGCACAAATGCCGCGGCTATCCCCGAAAGGCTTAAAAGCTGATCAGCGGCTTGCGCAGCTATAAGCTGGGCACTCTTTACATTTGAAGCGCATACCGATACGGCAATCCTGTCATTAATTATTTCAGCCTCTCTAACGACATTTGATATGCTTGTATAGGTTTTAAGATCATTCTGAAACAACTGCTTTACCGTAAATGTATCCACTCCCTGCCTTCTTAAGTACGAAGCAGCCTCAAAGGTTCTTACCCCCGTCTTAAAGGTAAAGTTTTTGGTGTCTATTACAATCCCGGCATACAATGCCTCAGCCTCCAGAGGTCTAAGCTTAGGCTTTTCTTCGACATACTGCAGTATTTCCGTTACCATTTCACAGGTTGAAGACGCATATGTCTCCTGATAAGTCAATACAGCATCCTGTATAAAATCCGCACCCTTACGGTGATGATCTATAACCACTACCTGGTCTGTGTAGTTTAAAAGCTGAGGGCATTCCGTAAAGGCAGCCCTGTGAGTGTCCACAATGATCAAAAGAGTCCTTGTGTTCACCTTGTCCAGAGCCTCAGCCCTTCCGATGAATAAGTTTTCGTATTCATCATCCTTCTGTATTTTTGTCATTATTGTATCTATAGTAGGATTTGAATATTCCAATACAATATTGGTATCCTTTTCTCTGCTGCAGGCTATTCTATAAAGACCCATAGCCGCTCCCAGCACATCTATATCGGCATTTTCATGCCCCATAATCATTACACCCGACGACTGCTCTATCAGCTCGCGCAGCGCATAAGCTATCACTCTGGCCTTAACTCTGGTTCTCTTTTCCAGTTCACGGGTTTTCCCCCCGAAGAAGCTGAAGCTTTCCCCGTCCTTAATTACAACCTGGTCTCCTCCCCTTCCCAAAGCGATATCTATTGAGGCTGCCGCAAAATGAAAGTTCTCAGCCATAGTCTTTCCATTTATCCCTAAGCCAAGGCTCAATGTAACAGGAATTCTGTTTCCCAGATTAATTTCCTTTACGCTATCCAATATGTCAAATTTTTTATCCTCAAATTCCTTAAGGTATTTGTACTCAAATATAAGCAGGTACTTGTCCCTTTCAAATTTCTTCAGCACTCCGCCGGTAAAGCCTACCCACTGTGCCACCTTTTTTTCAATCTCAGCCAGCATCTGAGGGCGGTTTGAGTCCTCCAGGCTTTGCATCAAATCATCGTAATTATCAATAATTATTATTCCTATGGACGTCCTTTCATCCCTATAAAGCTTTCTTACCTCAACAAGCTCTGTATTGTCTATAAGATATAGCAGGAGTATATACTCATTGGAGCTGCTCTTTTCATCTATTTTTACAATGTTGCCCAAAACCGAGTAGTGCCTTCCGTTTATTACTGTCTCCTTTGATATATTGGTTCTGTCGCTAATCAGATTCTCAGGGTGAAGCTCCTCTGCGAAGGAGCCTATGGTTCTTTCAAACAACTGCTGGCCGTCAAAAATCTTTCTGAAGGAGGAATTATACCATATTATTGTCCCATCCAGCTCAATCACTACTAAAGGCATTGGGAAATTGAGCAGGGTATCCTTTGTGGCGGTGTCAATATTCAATGTGAGGTTTTCAATATATTTTGTTATTTCCTTCTGCCTAATGTAATTGGATCTGAAATTATAATATACAAGAGCTGCCAGCAGGAGATAGCAAGGCACCGATACCCTCCAGTCAAGTACTGTTATTACAACCGCCAAAATAAATATAACCCATAGATAAAAGCTCGCACGCGGTACAAATATTCCGGAAAATTTCTTATTATCCATTAGCATCTCCTTGTTTTTTTATACTCCCCTATTTTTTAGCTTTCGGCCTCGAGCTGTTCAAGTGCTTGGATAACTCTGATAAGTCCCCATAATATTTCTCTACATCATGTTCTTCAATAAGTCCCAGCTTGATCTTATTCCCTATTTTAAGCTCAATAGCATTATAGCTTAAGCCCAGGCGCCTTCCCAAAAGATAGCAGATTAAAATAATGTTCGAAAGCGTTTCGGCGATAGAGTCACGAACCTCCTCCTTCATACCGTTGACCAGAACCTTAAAAAGGTTGGCTATATCGGTAAGAAGCTCACTCTTTAACCACTCTATGGTTTTGATATTCCTTGTAATATCTATTTCCCTGTCAAAAATAGCCATGCTTTCACCTCAAAATCACCTTAGCCTTTGATTTTAATATAGCCGCTGCCATAATATTATATCATCGAAAGCACCTTTAATTGTGAATTTCCCAAATAAAAGCTCCATGCCCCCCGTGCCTTTGAATCATCAGCTCCGGCTGTAAGGATACGATCCTAAAAATTTAAAAAAGGAAGTCTTTTTTTTAATCATTGTAAGCGCATCCTTTATATCCTCATCATTCCTGTGACCCACAACGTCAACAAAAAAAATGTATCTCCCCAATTGATTTTTAGCAGGCCTTGACTCAATTCTGGTCATATTTATATCCCAGAGATTGAATATGTCAAGTATCCTGTACAGGCTTCCCGGCCTATCCTCAGTCGAAAAAACAATTGAGGTTTTGTCATGTCCTGTCCGGCCGCAGTCATCCTTTGACACAACAATAAATCTCGTGGAATTATTATCTCCATCCTGAATGTTATGCGCAAGTATATCAAGACCATAGGCCTCTGCAGCCGCGGCCGACCCTATAGCCGCCAGGCCCCCTCCAAGCATGGCAACCTCATTTGCCGCACCCGCAGTGCTGTAAACACATTTTACCTCCGCATTCGGAAAACAGGAATTTATATATTTCCTGCACTGTCCTATCGGTTGAGGATGCGACAGTATCTGTTTTATATCCTCAATTTTAGTTCCCTTTTTAGCCATAAGGTTTTGTTTTATATTCATAACCTCTTCGCCCTTGATTTTAAGGTCTACGTCTGCCGCAATCATATCAAGCGTGACGCTTATGGCTCCTTCAATAGAGTTTTCTATGGGAACTATAGCCTCATCTATTTCACCATTATGTACCTCATATAATATATCAGGTATAGATGCATATCCATGTATGGAATATGCACATAAATTTCCCCCGGTATACTTAAGCAGGGCCTCATGGGAAAATGTTCCCTCAGGCCCAAGATAACCTATTCTTACCATAAATACCTCTTACCCGAAGCAAACTCCCTTGCTGTAGCATTAAGGGGCTAAATAATATAATAACACTAATCTCTTATTTTTCCAACCCGGTATTTTAAGATCTTCTAACTTATATAAATAAAATCCCGGATTTCAATTTAGAAAAAATCCGGGATTTCTCAATTTGTGTAAATATATAAAATTAATATATTTTAATTTACTCCGCGGTATACGGAAGCAAGGCAATATGTCTTGCTCTCTTTATTGCAATAGTAAGCTGGCGCTGGTGCTTTGCGCAATTACCGGATATTCTTCTGGGGAGTATCTTACCTCTTTCGGAAACATATTTCCTTATTTTTGCAACTTCCTTATAGTCTATATCGGTAACTTTATCTATACAGAAGGAGCAAACCTTTTTCTTTGCCCTTCTCATTTTCATTCCGCCTTTGCCCTCACCCTTGTCATACGAGTCTCTTGGGCCGCTTCTTTCTCTCTTTCCTCCCGGCATGATAAAAACCCTCCTTTCATACATGGCGCTGCATACTGTACAGCTTGCCACGTTAAATTACGCTAATAATAAATCCAGGTTAAAACGGCAGTTCATCATCGTCATCCAAAGGATAAAAGCCGTCATTCTGGCTGGGTTCACCTACCGCCGTATTTCTCGGGGGCGGAGCATCACTCCTTTTGCTGTCGGCAAAATACGCCTCCTCGGCAACAACCTCTGTGGCGTAATGCTTTTTACCCTCATTGTCATCCCAGGACCTGGTCTGTATGGGACCTATAACAGCGATTCTACTTCCCTTCTGAAAATACTTTGAGCAGAATTCTCCTGTCTTCCCGAAGGCAACTACGGGTATAAAGTCAGCCTGCTTCTCCTCTCCCTGCTTCTGGAACCTTCTGTCTATGGCGACAGTAAATCTGCAGACGGCAATATTGCTGCTGGAAGAGTATCTTAGCTCAGGATCCTTAGTAAGTCTTCCCATTAAAATAGCTTTATTCATAAAACCACCCTACTTTTCCTTCTTAATAACTATATACTTAATGATTCCGTCGGTTATTTTGTAGATTCTCTCAAGCTCCTGGGGGAAAGACGGCTCAGCACTAAAATCAGCTAAAACATAATAGCCGTCGTTAATATCGTTTATAGGATATGCCAACCTTCTTTTGCCCCATTCATCAATATTCTCAAGCTGAGCAGAGGTCTCCAGTAAACTCTTAAACTTCTCTACAAGAGCCTTTACATTCTCTTCCCCAATCTCAGTGTTAATGATGAAAATGGTTTCATATTTGTTCATCATTCGACTTCACCTCCTTCCGGACTAAACGGCCCTGCATTTAAAATTGCAGAGCAAGGATTCACAAATAGGTATTTTATCATATTGCTTCAAATTACACAAGAAAAATTTTGGAACATGCCTAAAATGCCTAAAATATGATGAAATTCTTTCCCCAAACATAATTTTGTGGTATACTTCTAGCAATGACAGATTTGATCTTTGTTAATTTTTGTCACTTTATATTTATTTTTTAATAAGTATTTTTACCGTTTTAACAAACTTGTAAACACTAATTTTACAGCTTTTAGTTTTTTTGCCGCACACTGCTTTTTGGAGGTTCAGACATGCTATATCCATTAAAATTCAATCCAGTTTTTAAAGACTACATATGGGGAGGAAGAAATCTCCAAAAGCTGGGAAAGATTCTTCCTGAAGGAATAGTTGCCGAGAGCTGGGAAATTTCATGTCACCCTGATGGTATAAGTACAGTAGCAAACGGGGAATATAAGGATCTCCCTCTCCCTGAGCTTATAAAAAAATCAGGAAGGCAGCTTATAGGCTCTGCTCTTCCTGACAGCGATCTGGAAAAATTCCCCCTGCTTGTCAAGCTTATTGATGCCAATGACAAGCTGTCTGTGCAGGTCCATCCTGAAGATCAATACGCGGCAGTAAACGAAAACGGAGAGCTTGGCAAAAATGAAATGTGGTATATAATTTCCGCCAAGCCGGGAGCAAAGCTTGTATACGACATAGCTCCTGGCATAACAAGATCTTCCTTTGCAAAGGCTGTCCGGGAAAATAAAATTGAATCCTGCTTAAAATACATTGAGGTTTTTCCCGGAGATTTTTTAAATATTCCGGCAGGACTGGTACATGCAATAGGTGAGGGCATTGTCCTCGCAGAAATTCAGCAAAACTCAAACACCACCTATAGGGTGTATGACTATAACCGTACGGATAAGAGCGGAAACAAAAGGCCTCTTCACATAGGAAAAGCTCTGGACGTTATAGCCTTCGGCAATGCGGGCAGAAAAGAAAAATATAAAGGCCTGAGCATAAAAATAGCCGAAAACTGTTATAAGACATACAAGATAGCGAATAAATATTTTTGTGTGGAGCTATATAGTATAAATGGCACTGTAGAGGAAAATGCCGACGGAAGCAGGTTTTGCCTGTATGTATTTATAGAAGGGGAAGGCACAATAGAATATCACGGCGGAGCGGAGCATGTCAATCAAGGACAGTCGGTTCTTATTCCCGCCTTTATGGGAAGCTACCATATATGCGGCAATCTGAAGGCACTTAAATCATACGTTCCCGATCTTGATAAAAATGTACTTGAGCCTTTAGAAAATGCCGGCTACTCAAAGGAAGATATATTTAAAAACGTAAGTGGATTGGAATAGCAGAACTGTCATAATATCTCTAAAAATATTTTGAGCAAAGTAAGCACGGCGGAGGTGATTATAATTATGCCAATAAGACTGCAGAAGAAAAGACTTTTTACATTAAGCATATTTATGTGCATTGTTCTTATACTTGTCACTGCCATAATAGCCCTGGCCTCCCCCGGCGCCGATGTGCTGAAAAAAGGTATGGACGGAACACAGGTACTTCAGCTTCAAAAGGACTTAAAGCTTCTGGGCTTCTTTGATACTGATCCCACAGGTTATTTCGGCGATATAACAGAGGCCTCGGTAATTAAGTTCCAGAAGAAATACAATATAAGCACTACCGGCAAAGCGGGTCCTATAACGCTGTCACAAATAGAAAAGCTCAAAAAGAAAAACAAGCCTCTGGCTAAAATCGTAATAGACCCCGGACATGGCGGAATTGACACAGGTGCGTCAAAAGGAGGTGTGGTTGAAAAGGAGGTTGCTCTTGATATCTCAAAAAGACTTCAGGATCGATTACTTATGAACAACTATGATGTAGTGCTGACAAGAGAAACCGACAAAAGTCTTGACAGTCTGTGCAGCAAAAAATACACCCGTGAGAAGAAAGACTTAGATGCCAGAGTAAGTATTATAAACAGCAGCAAGGCCAGGCTTTTTGTGAGCGTCCATATCAACAGCCTTCCTGAAGACCCCGGCATAAGCGGCTCAATAGTATTTTATAACTCACGGATTGCAGAATCCAAAGCTCTGGCCTCCAGCATCCAAAAAGCCCTGAACGCCATAGATGTAAACGGTAAAAAGAGAAGGCAGAACGACATACAATCAGCCAATTTTTATGTTCTAAAGCATTCCGACATACCGGGTGTACTGGTCGAAACTGCATTTGTCACAAACAGCAGCGAACGAAGCCTGCTAAAACAGGATCAATTCAGAGAAAATCTGGCCAAGGCAATTACGGAAGGGATAAAGAGCTCAGGGCTGTAGAGATTATTTTGTATCTTTCCTATTGCTATGCAATTTCGGATACAGCAGCGTCTCCCGCGACAATTATCGGGAACTTCTCCTTCTTAGCCTTGGTAGAGGCAAGGCTGGCTGTATTAATCATCTCCATTACATTTCTAATATGGCTGCACTCCTTATTTTTATAATTGTTATTGCCTGCAATACCAACAGAGGCCGATACTTTAATATCTTTATAAAATCTGGTGTTTGAAAGCTCTTTTAAGAAATTCTCCGCCAGAGTTCTGCTTTGATCGGACCTATGAGGATCCAGTATAACAAATTCATCCCCCCCGAACCTGCAGAGGTATGCTTTTTGAGATACAATACCCTTTAATATCCCCGACATCTCTTTTAAAATCATATTTCCCGTAGTATGTCCATATTCCTTATTTATATAGCCAAACCTATCCATGTCAATAAATATGAAGCTTATTTCAACGCCGTTCTCTAAAAGCTCCGCAGCTTTCTGGTAAACGTATTCGGCCTTATAAAGGCCTGTCAGAAGATCCGTATACTTGCCCAGCTCATAGTAAAGCTTGGCACGCGTAACAACCCCCACAAGCTTTTCCTTATTCAGCACAAGCAGCCTCTCAATTTTATGCTTTTCCATCTTCTGTCTGGCATCCCACACCGATATATCAGGTGTAACAAAAATAACCTTTCTTGACATCGCATCGGCAACAATTCTGTTGGGATGGGAATTTCGTATGTCTTTAGAAGTTACTATGCCGACAATTCCACTGTCATCCACAACAGGAAGACATCCTATTGAATGCTTGTCCATAAGCCTCTGTGCTTTGCACAACCCGTCCTCTGCGTTAACTGTCACTATATCTCTTGTCATAATATTTGAAATATCCGATATCATAGCTCTATAGAGGTGCTGACATGAAGTACAATATTTAGCTGCGCTTTAATAATGGTAGATTCAGTAGCAACCTTACCTCCTTCTTCCAGAATAAGCTGTACCAGCTTATCTTTGCTTATCATACTGGTCAGGGATTTTCTGATAACGACAGCCTCAACAACAGGATGCTCAATCTTAACAATCTCATACTGCTCGGGCGAAAGTATGTCAACCATTCTTCTTGCAGCCTCAGGCCCTATCGGAGCTCTTCTTCCCACAATCAACGCATCCTGCATGGGCGGAATTTCGAACTCAGACAGGCGCATGTTTATTTCAGCCCTTTTTACTTTATCATTAAAATTATTCATAGCATTTCTCCATAAACATAAATATCTGATCCGTTATATAATATTATCATAGTATAACCTATTATGTCTACTGCTATGCAACACACACTTTTGAAACAAATACAATGAATAACAAAAACGCCCGTGTGAACCTTTCAACACAGGCGCTTCTGTTATTTACAAGCTGTTTTTCATATCTTCTCCAGTATATTTCCATTATTCTTAAGCTCTTTATCTTTTGTTAAAATCTACTTATATATCTTCTCGTTTATTATATTATACTATAAAAGTAGACATAATCACATTTATTTAGTGTTAA
Source organism: Bacillota bacterium (assembly GCA_023390115.1). GTDB lineage: Bacteria > Bacillota > Clostridia > Acetivibrionales > DSM-27016 > Anaerobacterium. The sequence goes on along the minus strand of JAEWDM010000040.1, from coordinate 141,216 downwards.
AAACAAGTTAACTTTTATATATAAATAAGCTATAAAATTAAGAAAAGGAAGAGCTTTAAGACTGCCTGCAGTCTTAAAGCTCTTCTCTATGGTGGGCACTATAGGGCTCGAACCTATGACCCCCTGCTTGTAAGGCAGGTGCTCCCCCAGCTGAGCTAAGCGCCCGTACCAGAGATGAGATGTGAGAAATCAGACATTAAGGAAAAATCAGCATTAGCTTCTCACCTCTAACTTCTCACCTCTAATTGGTGACCCATAGGGGAGTCGAACCCCTGTTATCGCCGTGAAAGGGCGGTGTCTTAACCACTTGACCAATGGGCCATTATGGTAGCGGCGGTTGGACTTGAACCAACGACCCTGCGGGTATGAACCGCATGCTCTAGCCAACTGAGCCACGCCGCCATAATGCACGTAACCAACGCGCTTTTATATTATAGCCGATAGTCTGATGAAAAGTCAAGAAAAAATTTAATGTTTCCGGACGATATTTTTGCTATACATATGAAGCACTTTTCTGTTTATATTCCCCTTAGTTCCCTGTGCTTTGCGGGACGTGCAAATCCTCTTATCCTAATCCATTCATTTATAATTTCGTCAAGCTTCTGACTTAAGGACAGTATTCTGTCGTACTCCATAAATCCTTTTTGTCCTAAAAGAAGATTTATTTCCTCCTGAAGCGATCTTATTTCATCATTAATTGCTGCGTGCTCTCTCATAAATGCTACCTCATCATTTGCAAATTTTTATATACCCTCAGATCGATTACAAAAATTATATCAAAGCAAACGATTTAATGTCAAGTATTGTAAAATAATATTTTTAGCTTAAAATGCTTCTATTCCACGGTTTTGTTTTTATTAATTAAATTTAATATTTCGTCAATATTTCCTATTGACGGGTTCAAGCTCCTGGCTTCTACGAGCTCCTTTTCGGCAAGCTCATACTGCTGTGCATTAAAATATATAACACCCAGGGTGTAATGTCCCCATCCCGCATTCAGAGGTAAAATTTCTTTCGCATGCCCGACAGCCTCATCGTATTTTCCCAGATTAAGCTCCGCCTGCACAACATAAATAAGGACATTAACCTTTATATTTTGATCTGCCCTGCCTGTGGCCAGAATATCCTCTCCAACCTCTTCTATATCAGTCCACCTGCTATTGTTTACCATGGACTCAAAAAGATTTATCTTATCCAAAAAAGAATTCTGGGTACTGTTAAACCCATAATACAGGCCTCCAAGCACCGTCGCCGCCAGAAGCACAAAAAACACAAGCCTTCCCGGTACCCTTGAGGCAGATCTTTTTTTGCTTATTCCAACGGCTCCCGAAGCAAGGAACCCTCCTGCCAATCCCCCAAGGTGGGCATAGTTGTCTATTCCCTGAGCGGAAAACCCGTAGACTATGTTTACAATAATTGTAGTAATTATATTGTGCCCGAAATATCTTCTGAAATGTGCAGGATATTCCATCCCATAATAAAGCATTGCACCCATCAATCCAAAAATAGCCCCCGATGCCCCTACTCCCATGCTTATTGAAAACATAAAGCTTGCTATATTGCCAAGTATGCCTCCTGCAAAATAAATGCAGGCAAATTTCGCATGTCCGAAGAGTCTTTCTACAAATACCCCTACTGCATAGAGAGAATAACAGTTGATAAGCAGATGGAGCACACCTCCGTGCAGAAATACCGGTGTAATAAATCTCCAGTATTCTCCCTGCATTATAAGCATATTATTTTTGGCGCCGAACCTGCTGAGCAGCTCATTGAAGGCTATGCCGGTACGCCTTTCATAAAGGTATATCAGCAATGACACTGCGATGTTTATAATAATAAGCATATATGTAAAAAAAGGCTTCCTGGCAGCAAAGGTCACAGACAGCTCATCCTGCTTCTTCTGCATCAGCCCCTCAAGATCTATGGTGGTCCCAAGGCTTTGCCAATCCTCCTTAAGACAAGCCTTGAGCAATTTGTCAATCTCATTTGACGGGGATGAAAACTTGTGCTGTCTCTCTACGGCACCTTCGGAAAGATTAACAGTAATGCATGAAAGGGCCCTCTTCTGACTGCCGTCCATATACTGGCCATCTCTTATGGCAGAAAGCTTATTTTCCTCCGGAATAGAATCAAAAATGATCACATCAAAAAAGAAGCAGCCCGTTCTGTCTATGCTCATTAAGACATTTTTATTTTTCTGAAGCCGAAGTGTAAGCTCCTCTTCATTAAGCCTGTCTCCGTCTATTATTTCTACAATCATGTAATTGCCCAAATAGCTTTTCTCGACAACGGCCATTCCTTCTCTTACTGATATCTCCCCATTTTGGTCCCTCATAGGAAGGTAGTCTCTTTTGTCTATTAGCCTTTCAAGCAAAAGGTTTATATATTTTTGCTTCATAATCCACGTGCTCCTGTCTGACATTTTAGACCCGTATTCGTTTATTATATCAAAACACCCTAAATATTTATACTTTAATCTTCAATTCAAATTTTGCCGTTATGAGGAATTACCCGGGAGGAAATTTTAATCTATAGTTTCATAAAGAATCAAATTTCCCTTCTTTCCGCACTCCCTTAATGCTCCCATCTTTTTAAGGCAATAAGCAATTTTACGAGCTGTACTTGCCGAGCATCCCTCACACATTGCCACATCTCTGCTGGAAAACGGCTGCTTTATGCTCTCAGGCAAAAGCTCCGAAAAATCTTTTTTGTTCTCCAAAACAATGCTCTCAAATATTTCTACAAGCCTTCTGTCTTTTATGCTTACTCCCTTTCTCCTCCAGCTTCCCTTCCCATCATCGCATCTTATTTCCTCAACCCTTGACATCAATACCTCTATAGTAAAATTATCGTTATTTACCAGCTCAGGAAACCTTATAAGCTCATTAAAAATGTCTGTAATTCTTCCCCTGCGCGGTGATTTTCTTGTATTTATTACTTCACCCTCAGCAGATATGCGTGTTATAAGCTTTTCCTCTGCAACAGGATATACCAGCCTTACCTTATGCTCCTTTACAAGTCTTTTCAGCTTGTCCCTTATTGAAGCAAAATTTCCTGTCTGGACTTCTATTAACAGGTCGTTTTTTACCGCATCAACTATAAAGCCGTCTATCCTGGCCTCAACTTTCCCTCCATAGGCTCCGTAGCTTTCCTTTACGGACTTGTGGAGAGAGCTTTCATTTTCCATGCTTATTCCTTTTTGACCGTAAATAACTTCATATTCCTTTGTCATTTTGTTTCCTTCACCCGCTAATTTTTTAAGCTTCAAAGCAGCTTATACATAATAAAAAACAACAACCGGAATAAATCCGATTGTTGTCTCACTGGTCGGAGTGCAGAGACTCGAACTCTGGGCCTCATGGTCCCAAACCACGCGCGATACCAACTTCGCCACACCCCGATAATTTAACGCAAAGAATATTTTACTATAACAGCCCTGTATATGCAATTGATAAAAGCTGTACTTAAACGCATTTATATCCGCATATCTTAACTATTCGTCTCCGCAATTCGTTTTATTGCCATATGCAGTCTTAAGGTGACTGGTATTTCACAGCCTGAAGCTTTAAAATATTTTTAAATTTTTTACGCAAATTAACCTTTTTTTTGTAACAAAACGGTAACTTGATACGTCTAATATATATGTCTTATAATAAAAGAAGGAAGTCATTTGCATTATGTAAACTAGTGCCCTGCAACGGAATTTATCTCTGGCAGACAGGGCACCTGGTACTTGTACCTTATGCTTTTTAACACTTCATATGCTAAAAAATTGTTGTGTTAAAAAGCATCAGCGGAGGCCTTCCGAAAATAAGTTCTATAAGTTTGGAGGTAAAAATGTTGTACATAAGAAAAAGTCTGATAGCCACACTGGCCGTGGTATTGGCATTTATTGCCCTTTGTCCGTTAAGTCCGGTAAGGGCCGCCGGCTCAAGCACTATTTTGCAGTCAAGCTCAGGCAAGACAAACATTACATCGGGTGCAACGCTGGAAAAAATAACCCGTTTTACTACCGATGGCTGGCTGAGCATAAACGTCATCAGAGTAGACCCCTCGAACCCCAATATAAGGGTGGACACAATGATGAGTCCCGAATCCATACAGGTTCTGGCTACAACACAGTCTATAGCAAAGTCAAAGGGAGCAGTGGCAGCCATTAACGGAGGATTCTTCGATTGGACGTATAAGACTCCCATAGGTACATATATTGAGTCAGGTACTATAGCCGCAGCTTCAAACACTTATGATCAGGCAGACAGCCTTATGGCAAGCTTTTCATTAAATAATCTCAATGAGGTTCTGTATAATTATTGGAAAATAAACATGGAGCTTATTGCTCCCAATGGCAACTCCATACCCATACATAAATTCAATAAGCCATATGACGGCTCAAACAAGCTCACTGTGATAGACGGCAGATGGAGCAAGCAAACTATAGGTACAGACTCCCCTGCAAAGTATGAGTATTTAACGGAAATGATAGTTGTGGACGGCAAAGTAGCTGAAATACGCCAGAATCAGCCCGCTGCCTCCATGCCTCAAAACGGATACGCCGTAGTTACCCGATATGAAGGAACACAGCTTTTGCTGGATAATTTTAAGGTGGGGGATGAAGTAAACTTAAACATAGCAAGCAGCCCCGATATAAGCAACCTGCAAATGTCTGTAACCGGAGGTACTCTTCTTATAAGAGACGGTAATATTCCCACCTATTTTGCCCACTATTCTCAGGTTTCGGGAGCTACACGCCAGCCCCGTACGGCTATAGGAAGCACAAAGGACGGAAAGGAGCTGCTTCTTGTTACAGTGGACGGCAGGCAGGCAGGCAGCATAGGCATGACTATAAAGGAGCTTGCACAGTTGATGCAGGAGCTGGGAGCAACCGACGCAATAAATCTTGACGGAGGAGGCTCCACCACGGCAGTGGCCAGAACACCGGGGACTGATATTCTTAAGGTTGTAAACACTCCCTCAGACAGCTCACAGAGAAGAATAGAAAATGCTGTAGGTGTGTTTTCCACTGCCCCTGAATCGGAGCTTGCAGGACTTATAGTGGAGACGGCAGACGACAATGTGTTTATAAATACATCCAGAATATTTACGGTAAGAGGCCATGATGAGTATTTCAACCCTGTTGAAATAAACAGTGAGGATATAAAGTGGAGTGTGTCGGGTATAGAGGGAATATTTAAAGGAAACATATTTTACCCCTCTTCGGTAGGACCGGGAAAGGTAAAAGCGTCTATAGGGGAAATATCCAAGGAGCTGGATATAACCAGCCTAAGCTCTCCTGTAAAGATCACTTTAAGTAAGACCTCATTAAATCTGTCTCTTAGCGGCTCATATACCTTTTCACTGAGCGGCATAAATAAAAACGGATATTCGGCAAAAATTATGCCCCATGACGTACAGTGGTATATAAGAGATGAATTAGGCATAATCAAAGATGGTGTCTTTACTGCTAAAAAGTCGGGCTCGGGCTATATTAAGGCCTATCTGGGAAATACCAGTGCATACTGCGGCCTGGCGGTGGAAAAGGAAACGTCAACTGTGCTGGACGGCTTTGAGGATTCGAAGAACAGCTTTATTTCATATCCTCTCGATGTGCCGGGAGGCTATGAGCTGTCCTCGGAGCAGAAGCATTCGGGAAATACGTCCGGCAAGCTGTCATATGACTTCTCAAATGTTGAGCTGGGAAGCCGCGCAGCCTTTATGGTGCTTGGTGAAAAAGGTCTTACGCTTCCGTCCGATACAAAAAAGTTGGGTATGTGGGTTTATACCGACCATGAAAGCCCTAACTGGCTTGCGGCAAGAGTAACTGATTCCAAAGGAACCGAGCATATAGTATATTTCAACAAGGCTCTTGACTGGACGGGATGGAAATACGTAGAGGCCTCTCTCTCAGATATCTCTTCGCCGTCCTCCCTTGTAAGAGTATATGTAGTACAGCCAAACCCTGTAACCGATTCCGGGTGCATATACGTGGATGACCTGGCGGCAGTTGCATCTTCATATCCCGCTATTGACACCACCAAAATACCAAAGGATACCGTACCTGTAGATGAGTCAAACAAGAGCGTCACCTTTAAAAAGAGCAATACCTCCTTCAGGTTTGGAGTCTTCGGCCAGCCCTATGAGCCCAAAACCGATGTTGAAAGATCTCTTGTCACAAAGCTGGCAAGCAGGATAAACAGCTCCCTGGATGCGGGCGCATTCGTGGGCGGCAGTCCTCATGCCGCAGCTAAGTCTTTAAAAAAGCCTTTTGTAGCCACATACTCGGATTATAAATCCTTTGATGTGGCCAACAGCAGGTTTATACAACTGGCTATGGGAAAGGGCGGCCTTAGAAAAACAGAAGCAAACCAGTGGGGCTGGTTCTTAAAGCAGTTGGATGAGGCAAAGGGAAGCAACGTCTTTATCTTTCTTGCCGGTTCCCCCGAAACCTTTAGTGACAATCTGGAATCGAAGCTATTTAAAGATACGCTTACAGGCTATAAGAAAAAAAGCAAAAAAAATATATGGGTATTTTTTGAGGGCAATAAAAATACAAGCTATATGGAGAACGGCATTAAATATATAAGCACTGCAGGCTACGATACTGAAGGTATCACTTCAAAGGATACCTCGGCCGCCAAATATGTCTTAGTAACAGTCAATGGAAGCACTATAACATACGAGTTTAAGCCTGTTTCTTAAATTCCGTCCTATACCATACGCGCCAATTTGGTGCCTTACCTGTTTGGAAGGCTGCCAAATTGGCGTTCACTTCTGCTTCGTTGAAAAGGCTCATTTGTTCAACATTTGTTTGTTCACCTGATACGCCAAACTGCTTATGCTTTGCAAGGCAAATCTGTGACATATAAATAGCTTTATCCATATGTAGCTACCATTATCTTCTTGAAAGTTCCTTTATCAATTCAAGTGCAATAACATTTCTTTGGATCTGGTTCGTACCTTCATAAATCTGAGTAATTTTGGCATCTCTCATCATTTTCTCAACAGGGTATTCCTTCATATATCCATAACCGCCTAGAATTTGAACTGCATCCACAGTTACTTTCATAGCTACATCAGAAGCCATGACTTTTGCCATTGCAGATTCCTTAGATATATCCTTGACCCCACTGTCTATATGTCTGCATGTTTGATAAACTAAACACCTTGCCGCCTCTATTTGTATAGCCATATCAGCAAGCATGTGTTGAACAGCCTGAAAGGAAGATATAGGCTGTCCAAATTGAACCCTTTCCTTTGAATATACCAGAGCTTCATTAAAAGCTCCCTGTGCAATTCCTAATGCCTGTGCTGCAACCCCTGGCCTTGTCCTATCCAGTGTTTTCATCGCTACAATAAAACCCATTCCTTCTTTTGATAAAAGGTTTTCTTTCGGTATTCTGCAATTATCAAATACTAGCTCTCTTGTTGTTGACGCTCTAATACCCATTTTGTTTTCTTTTTTCCCAAAAGAAAACCCAGGTGTGCCTTTTTCGACTATAAATGCAGAAAAGCCTCTTGCACCTTTTTGCCTGTTTGTGCATGCGATGACTGTATATATATCCGCCTCTCCTCCATTGGTAATCCACTGTTTTGTACCATTTAGGACATACTCGTTTCCATCTAAAGCTGCTGAAGTCTGAATGCCTGCCGCATCGCTACCTGCATTTGCTTCAGTTAAACCAAATGCCGCAAGTTTCTTGCCGGATGCTATTTCCGGAAGGTATTTCTTTTTTTGTTCATCAGAACAAAAGAGAACTATTGGAAAGGCTCCAAGGGCAGTGCCGGCAAAGGAAAGAGCTATGCCTCCACATGCTTTGCTCAGTTCCTCCACAACAAGTGACATCTCTAATATGCCTCCACCTAACCCACCATATTTCTCTTCTATATAAACTCCACAGATATCTGAATCTGCAAGTATCTTTATTGCTTCATGTGGAAAAGCCTGGTCTTCATCATATTTTTGTGCTATGGGTGCAATCTTTTCTTTTGCAATTTTTTTTGTAAGTTCTTTTATCATCAATTGTTCTTCACTTAAAAAGTATTCCATTGCAATATTCCCTCAGCTTTCTATATATAAATTATCATTATTTATACTAAAGTTCTTAAAGGATTATATCTTCTAATTTTCTCTTAGGAACATGCAATGTTCCATCTTGATCTTTATAATATTTGATTGAATCTTCACATTCCTCAGCAATGGGTTTTTCATCGGCATATCCAAGTGCTATCAATGAATTTAAAGTATAATTCTCAGGAATGCTTAGAGTCGAAATTATTTTTTCCCTATTTATAGCAGCCAGTAAGCAAGTCCCAATTCCTTCTTCACAAGCAGTAAGAAATATGTTTTGAACAGCAAGTCCCACATCTAAAAGTTCATATCCTGTACTTTTAATCTCTTTGTCAATAAGCACGGCAATGAAAGCAGCCGGTTTTTCATCTTCCTTTGGTGTACCTTCAGGATAAATATAAACAGCCCATTTCACATTTTCAAAAATTTTGTTTACAGTCTCCGGGTCATCTATAATTATATATTTTAAAGGTTGAAGGTTTGCAGCAGATGCAGCATGCCTCGCAGCATTAATCAACTTTTTCAAGATGTCCCTATCAATTTTTCTTTGCTTATATCTCCTAATTGTTCTTCGTTGAAGAATAATCTCATAAATACTCATATATACCTCCAGGACTTCTATGCCTTTTTATTTACTTTTACTGTCCCATTAAGAAAATTAGCACCTGGAGACATTTCACCATCAACAATAACATTAAGGCAAGCAATTTTATTACTATTAATAGCTCTATTTAGAGCAGGAGCAATATTGCCCGGATCGCTAATTAATTCTCCATAACCACCAAAATCCTCAATAATTTTATCATATCTTGTAAAACCTAAATCCGTTCCATAATTACATGCACTATCTCCAAAGATAGTTCTTTGTGTTTCTCTGCAAAAGCCCCACGAACTATCATTGTGAACAATTATTACAACTGGTATTCCCATCCTAACCGCTGTGTTCACTTCAATAAGATTGAAGCCCAATGAGCCGTCACCGGTGTATAACACTACAACTTTATCAGGTTTAGCAATTTTCGCTCCAAGTGCCAAAGGTAATCCTGTTCCCATCGGCCCGTAAGTACCACTCGGTCCTATCACATGGTGGCCCGGTTTATAGCACTTGAATAATAAGCAAGCCCATAACATTGCATTTGAGCCATCCATAACTATTACAGAGTCTTTAGGTATGACCTGTTGTATATCATTTATAAGCCTTTGCGGATGTATTGGTTTTGAATTATTATTAATATCCTTTTCAAAATCTGACCAGAAATCAAATTGTATTTTTTTTAATTCACTAATCCACGAAGAATATTTATTTTTATTTACTTTTCCGCTTGCTTTGATTGAATCTAACATCTGCTTCAAAACAACATTACTATGGCCAACGATACCGACATCAATTTTCCTGCAACTGAATCCAATTTCACTTGGATCAACATCTACTTGTATAAATACTTGATTTTGAGCAAAAACAGGAGGCCTGCCAAATGAAACTGAGTAATCCAGGCTGCTCCCGAATACAACCACTGTATCTGCATTCTTAAATGCGTATAACTGCGGTCCTGCTTCTAATGCCCTTCCTGGACTAAAGCAAAACTCATGATCATCGGGAAGAACACCTCTTCCTGCATTCACAGTAAAAACGGGAATTCCTGCATATTCGGCAAACATTTTCAATTCTTCTTCGGCTTTGGAGTAAAACACCCCGTTTCCAGCTATTATAATTGGTTTTTTCGCCTTTTCTATTAAACAAATCGCTTCTTCAACTTTCTCATTATCACCATAAATTTTAGCGTCTGTCCTATATTTTTCTGGCCAAACAACCGACTCCTTATCAACTTCATTTCTAAGATAATTAATCGGAATTTCTAATACTACAGGCCCTCTTCGTCCTGAAACAGCATGTCTGAATGCAATAGCAATATACTCAGGTATTCTTGCAGTATCATATACCGTCCCACACCATTTGGTATATTGTTTTACTAAAGTAAGCTGATCCATGTCTTCTAACCCACCGGCATCTTTACGCTGCGGCTCAAATCCTCCTGTTATTAAAACCAGAGGGGTAAATGATTTATAAGCTTTTATTATCCCGGAAATAGTATTTGCAAAACCAGGACCTCCAGTAACTACAGCTACACCCGGATTACCCGTTAATTGTGAATATCCATCCGCCATGTGGACGGCAGCTTGCTCATGTCTGGTATCATATATTTTCAGGCCGGTTTTTGAACACGCAGCAAAGATAGGAGAAACATAGTACCCTATCAAACCAAATACCTGCTCTACTCCCTCTCTTTGAAGAGCCTGTGAAACTAAAAGACCTCCATTCACTTTTCCCATATCAACCCATCCTTTATTTAGTATTTTAAATTATTTTACTTGTAATATAAACAGGTTATCCTCATCTTTAATTTTCAAATTAACACAACTATTAGTATCATCTACAGAAAGCTTATAAATAGCCATCTCCGATAATTCAAAGAAATTGTTATCAATAGAAATTGTCATTTTACCACCAACCATTAGAAAGTTCTCATTATACATTTCAAGCTTATATGAGTTCAAATCACTTTTTAAACGTATTACCTTAATTTCAGGCAAGTTAAATTCATCACCTTTATCTTGAGCAGGTTTTAATACATTTATATCAATGGTGTTGCATAATTTTTCATGAACCGTATATTTAAAATCTATTGTATAAATCTCTTCTAATACTTCAGCACCATGAACTATATCAGGTATTAAATTATAAGAATCATTTTCTTTTATTAGATACACATTATTTTCTACACAAAAGTTAAACTGCCCTGAAAAACAATAGCCAAATTGTGCAAAGTGATGAGAATGATTTCCGAGCTTAACGTCCGTTGTTAAAGTATTAAGTAATATTTCATATCTATCCGATATTAAGTATTTTTGTTTGAATCCTTCACAAATTTCCCTCTCTCCGGATACATCAATTAAATCTATTTGCCTTCCCATAAGACCCTCCTAAGCAATTATATAAGAACCTTACCGGTTTTTATTGCAGAATATTGACCATAGAACCTCAGCACTAAAGGTTTCAGAAACAAACTCTAACTCTTTGTTCTCTATTGATGTTTCATTAGTAACTGCATACTCAGCTATACCATTTATCACCATTTCCGCTGCTTTTGTTGTAGAATTGGCAAGTACAAGCTCATATCCCTCTTTACTATCTATAACTCCGCTTATCAGTTTATCAATTAAGCAAATTACAGGTCTACAGGAAGCAATCCTAACTTTTTCTTTAATAACACGATTTTTTTCATCCCTTTTTGTTACAAGTCCATAAGCAGGGGTTTCTAATAAAAAGGAAAATAAATTTTTTAATTCAGGTTCCCAGTACATTTCTGTAATTCTTTCATAAGCGTTAGGTACGACAATTAAATCAACCTTTTTATCAAGAAGATATCTGAATACTAGATCAAAATTGTCCCATAACTGTATATCTATATATAAATCGTTTTTTATTTCTTTCAAGTATTTATAAAAATACATTGTTGCATTATAGCTAGTTGTTCCTACTGGTCCTAATGTTCCTATACATACACTTTCCCTTTGATATAAATACTGATTTAAATAATCGAGCTGCAGCCTAAAATTATCTAGTATACTATACCTGCAAACATGATTATTATCAAAACTGTTTCGTTCTTGTTTGATTTTATTTTTTTCATACATAAGCATCCCTCACACTAACATAAATATTACAAGTTTTCTTGAGTAATACCATATGCTATAAATGACTGCAGAGCTTCACTCGTGCCACCAAGTATAGTCATAATTCTTATATCTCTATATAACCTTTCTATAATGCAGCCTCTAATATATCCATATCCGCCAAACAATTGCAAGCATTTATCACAAATTTCTTTCGCCTTTTCCGTAACGAAGTACTTTGATATTGATGAATAGTATTTTACGTTACGCGGATTTTGGTCAAAGAGTTGAGCCGTATAAAAGGTACTTAATTCCATAACAGCTAACCCTGTCCTTATATCAGCAAGCTTGAACTGTACGTTTTGAAGCTCTATCATAGGAAGAGTATCAATTTTTCTGATTTTTGTATAATTTACTGTTTCATCATATGCTCTTTGCGCTATCCCTAAAGCTACCGCAGAATTTGCAATCCTCATTAGCTCCATAGTCTTTAATATAATTTTGAAACCATCCCCATCAGATCCTAGAATGCAAGATTTATGTGCCCTGACATTACTTAAGTATATATCAGCAATCTTAAGCGACTGCAGCCCCATAGTTTCTTCTTCTTTGCCTAAAGATATTGCGTTATTATCCTTAATATCTATTATAAAAATATTATATCTTTCATTTCCGGTTACTTTATCTCGTGTTTTTGCAAATATTAGCCCATAGTCAGCAATACTGGCATTAGTTATCATTGATTTTACGCCATTTATAATAAAATAATCTCCGTCCTCTTCGGCAATAGTGTTTATCTGTCCCATCCCCGCACCATCCGGCTCATTAAAGGCTAAAACTCCAATCTTAAAATTTTTCATACTGGAAACTAAATAATCATTTTTTTGCTGTTGTGTTCCAAATAATTGTATTGGAAAACATACCCCGAAATTTAAGCCCGCAAGTATATGCCCAATGGACGGATCAGATTTAGAAATTTCATTGATTACTAACATGCATGACACTGCATCCATATTTATACCGTCATAATCTTCATTTACTATCATTCCGTAGTAACCCAGCCGCCCCAGCTCATATAAAATATCTTTAGGAAAAATCCTTGAATTGATCCTCTCATTTGCGTTAGGTTCTATATTTTCAAAAATAAATTTCTTTATAAGATTTTTTATCTCATTTTCTTGTTCATTGAATAAATACATTCCGCTCCCCCTATTACTAACATTTATATAAGTAATTCTACTGAGAATACTCTCAAAATGTATTCTGATATAGCGTCTATATCATGACATTTCATTAATTATCTTTACTACTTTATTGGCATACCTTTCAACTCTGTTAATATCCCAATAGCCTTTGGTATAATTAAAACCAAGGTTTAATCTGCCATCAAATGTATTTGCTGTTATAAAAATACCCCATTCTGTACCTTGAACATAATGTGTTGTTCCAGATAAACTAATCTTTTCAAATTCAATGTTTCCAAGCTGTCTTGGCATATTTTTATCTTCTATTACTCCTAAATTGCTCATAATAATATATTGCCCGGAATATTCCATTTCCTGTGAAAATACTTCATCAGGTAATTCGAAAGCTTCACTGATAAAATATAACTGTTTAAAAAGACCATGCTTCAATACAAAACTCTCCAGATCTCTTTTTATATTTCTTGCAACCTCCCAAAGCGATTTCTGGTTACCAAAAACAGATTGATGTGTTTTTGCCATTAATGCCCCAAAACCTAGCTGCTCATCACTAATAGGCTTATTTAGCAGCTGTCTCATATTTATTGCAGATATACAATCAACAGCAACTTCTTCTATAGAAACATATCTCTCGCTAATTTCATCTGCCATTGCTGCCATAGCAAAGGCACACAAAGCCCCATAAACTGTTGTATTTTCATTCCTGCACTTTGAAACCAGACTGCACGTTTCTTCTACGGATAGAGTGCGCTCAAAAAACCCGACTTTTCTTTGTTCTAAAGGAATGCGGTTTTTCTCAATAATATCTTGCTCTATCTCTGCTGGAAATATTGAAAAATCTTCATCTATGCCTTCCGGAAACAACTCAAAGTCTAGTGCCATCTCAGGAATTTCTTTCAAATCAAAATCAGTCTCATCATTTAACAATTTGTTATAGACTTCAAGTATATTTTTTAACAGGCTTAACCCCGAAATGCCATCGGATACAAAATGACAAAGGGTCATAATAATCTTACACTCATTACCGCTTCTTAGAATTTTCACTCTGGCATATGGCTCATTCTCAGCACTAAGCCCCTTATTTAAATCCGCTTCCGCTTCTTCCCGCCATTGGTTTAAGCCTTTGTCATCAACAACAGTTAATGGTATAAATGGCGAAGCTTCAAATTGATTAAATTCAGCTTTAGTACTATCTACAAATACATTTAAGTAAAAATGTCTCTTTTGAATAATATTTAACGCTTTTTGAAACAACTCAATATTGACAATCCCCTTGCAATGAATAGTAATTTGAAGATTACACGCACTGGCTCTATCAAACTTTAATCCCATGTGCTCTGCTGTACAAAGCGCCTTTCCCATAATATCCGCCTCCTATTTAAAGTTTTAACTTCCACTTTTTAAAAATAAAATTAAGCAGTTATTCTAAAGCAATCCGCTATTTAGCATCTTTTTAATCTCCTGTGCAATTTCATATACATCACCAATAATGCCGTAGTCAGCATATTTAAAAATTGGTGCATCCGGATCCTTATTGACAGCTACAATTAGCTTGCTTCCATTTGCACCTGCTATATGCTGTACAGCGCCGGATATTCCAAAACACATATACAATTTGGGGGACACAGTCTTTCCGGTCTGTCCTACTTGCATATCATAGCTGGCACAACCAGCATCTACGGAAGCCCTTGATGCTGCTACAGCGCCGCCGACAATATCAGCAATTTCATATAGTATAGAAAAATCGTTTGAATTTTTTAGTGCTCGTCCACCCGAAATAACTATATCAGCCTGCGTTATGCCTATTTTCTTTTTCTCACCTTCTTTGATTTCTAATAATACTCCTTGCTGTTTCTCAATCTTAATAAATTGAATTTTCTTTACTTCAAACCCGCTGCTTTCTATTTTATTTATTTCAGCGGAATTTACCCGCAATGTAGCAATATACGGAGCTCCCTTAGTAAATCTTGTTTTTACAAATATCTTGCCTGAATAAACCGGTCTGGTTGCTATAATACTATTATTATCGCATTCTATATTTATACAATCGGACACCATTGTGACACCCAGCATAGCTGATAATCTTGGAAATAGGTCTTTACCGATAATAGATGAGATTCCCAGAACAATATATGGTTGAATTTCCTTTATTAATGTGAACAAAGCCGGTGCGTAAGTATGTACATGGAAACATTCCAGTTCCGCTGATTCGATATAGTAAATTTTCGATATCCCAAAACACTTAAGCTCATCTAATTTACTTTCAAGCCCGCAACCCATTATAACTGCATGTAATTCCCCCCTACAATCTGCCGCAAGCTTCATACCAATCGTTGCTAATTCAAAAGCACTCTTTTTAAAATTTCTATCCCCGCTCTCTAAGAATAATAGTGTCACTCTATTCATGACTAATTCCTTTCTCAAATTATAAATATCATAATAACCTTTCTTCAAACTTCAGTATTCTAATAAGCTCGGCAGCAGCTTCTTTCGGCTCTCCTTCAATCAGCCTGCAGTTCCCTTTTTCAGCAGGATAAAAAATTTTTTCAATTTCTAATCCTGTCAGCTCCGTATTGTTTAAGCCTAAGTCCTCAACCTGAAGTCTTGTTATATCCTTTTTTCTCGCACTCATTATTCCTTTTAAAGTTGCATATCTTGGCACATTTATTCCTTTTGTCACCCCAACAATACATGATTTATTAAGCTTTATTATTTCAATGTTACTTTCCTCAGTTTCGCGAGATACTAGAACGGATTCCATATTAATTTCTAATTTATTAACACCCATGGCCTGAGCCCATCCTAAAAGGCCGGCTACCATCGGTCCTACTTCATGGCTGCTATAATCTGTAGACTGTTTTCCTAAAAGCAGCATATCGATTTTTTCTTTTTCGATTAATTTTTGAATTATTACCGCAATTCCCAAACTATCAATTAAAAGACCGTCTTCCACAACTACATGCAGAGCTTTATCAGCACCTACTGCTAATGCGCTATAAATTGATTCTCTCGCTCTTTCCGGTCCTATCGTAAAAGTAATTACTTCAACGTCTGAATTTTTTTCCTTCAGCCTAAGTGCTTCCTCAAGTGCAAATTCGTCATATGGGTTAATGATATGCTTTTGTCCTTCAGTAACAACCCTATTATTACTTAAATTTAGCCTGATACTGCAATTTGTATCCAATACCTCTTTTATACAGACTCCTATTCTCATATTTCACAACCTCATTTATATTGTAATATTGAGTTCACATTGCTTTTTATTTAATATTTCTATTAGTTCCCCTTTTCTAATCTTCCCAAGTGGAGTTTTAGGAAGTTCATTAATAAATTTTATCCTGCTGGGTCTCTTAAAAGCAGCCAGTCTCTTTATACAATAATACATTACGTCCTTCTCGAACTCTTCAAGATTTCCTATATTTTCCGGAACTACTACGACATATATTTCCTGATGCCCAAGTTCATTTTCGATACCAATAGCTATAGATTCCTTAACCCCGGTAATTTCATTTATAACTTTTTCAATATCTGCAGGGTTCAATTTATTACCGCCAATATTTATAAAATCGGAAATTCTGCCTGAGTAATACAAATAACCTTCTTCATTTATTCTTACAATATCCTTTGTATAAAACCAGTCGTCTTTATACATAGCCTTTTGTTCTTCAGAATTCCGTAAATATCCCCGGGACACCATATCATCCCTTTTTACTATAAGCTCTCCTAATTCTCCACTACCACATTCCTTACCTTCGGCATCAATTATTTTCAATTGTAATTCCCTGAATGGTTTTCCAATTGAATTCGCATCTTTTAATTCCTTATTAAAAGCAATATATCCTACCTCAGTCATTCCATATACTTGGTTAAACTTTCTGCCAAACCTATTTTCAAATTTATCTATTGTTTCTTTTAGTAACGGAGCCCCTCCACATATCATATAACGAACGGATGCAAAATCATAAAGCTTCTTTGTCCTTATAGAAGCCATCATATCATACATGTATGGCAAGGTGCCAAAAAAAGTAATTTTTTCTTCATGAATAATATCTAAAATAAGCCTTGGATTCATCATGCCTATATTTGGAAGATATAAAGTCGCTCCAATCATCAAAGACGTTAAAGCATGGTCAAAGATACCATAACTATGAGCAAGGGTGACAGGACATAGGATTCTATCGGAGTCAGCCATTTCAAAGTATTTAGAAGAAATTATAATTTGATTTATTATAATATCTTGAGAAAAAACTACACCTTTAGGCCCGCCTGTTGTTCCGGAAGAAAACAATACGGTAAAATCGTCCTCCTTCAAATAAGGATTTATGCTAATTCTATCATTATAGTAAATTAAATCCATCTTGTTTCTATAAAAAATCTTTTCTTTACTAATAATATCTTTAGAACCCTCCGAACTAAGTACTTTATATCCAATATCATGAAACCTATTTTCACAAATAACCGCAATTGGCTTAACAATTTCTGAGATTCTGTATATGTCATCACCTGTTAGTCTGGAATCAATAGGAACAAAGCATATCTCATTTTTGCATGCAGCTAGATAACATACAATGTAATTAATAGAATTATCACAAATAAAACAAATTATATCTCCCTTTTTAAACCCTAATTCCTTATAATATAAAGCGGTTGCTGATATCATATCGTTGAGGGTCTTATAGGTAACTGACTCCTCTTGTGTAACTACAGCAGGTTTATCTTTAAACATATAGGCTTTCTCTTCAAATTTCAAATATATATTCCCCATTTTAACCTCACAGCTTGTCTATATTCACCTAAACCCTATTTGACTCTTTGCTGACTAATTATTATAATATAAGTCTTTCTATGTTATACTTCCTTCTTCTTCATTACTAAACTTGCAATCGTTGAAACATTCTTAAAGTTTTCCGTATTAAAGTCGGCATCTTCAAATTCCAAATCAAAAAGATTCTCTAACTCTATTGTAAGTCTAACAAATTCTATCGAACTAATTAGTCCTTCATTAATGATACTGTCACTGGAGCATAATATTTCCTCTGTCAAATTAAATTTATTAAGAAATAATTTTTTTATATCATTTTCTATACTCATAATATATACCTCTCAAATTGAAAGCCTTCTGTTAAAATAAAATCTAAACTGATTGTAAAAGCATTACATCCCATGAAGTACCAAACCCCATCCCAAAAAGGATAATATATTCTCCTTCTTTTAAGTTGTTTTTATCTATTATTGATTTTAGATTTCTTATTGTATCTACAGCTCCCATATGTCCACCATCAATAATATTATCCAAAAACACCTTATCTAAAGTACATTTGAGGGCATCGCAATATAAGCTCCAGGCTTCCTTACTTGTGTTTAATGGTACAATACACGCTATATTATCAAGAATCATACTATTTTTTTTAAGAATAGCTTGTATAAGCTTAGCACCTATATTTACAATTCTTGCAGGATTTCCATTCAAGTGAAAGTTATCTTCATTAATTCCCCCATTTGTTTTCCCCATAAAGTCAAGTATTTGAAATACTCCACCAGACTCAGTAATTTCCATTAAACCAATGCCATCACTTAAAATAGTTGAACCAATAAACCTTTCGGAATCCTTCTGAGTAAAACAGCTTGTTAGTATGAGAACTCGTCCGGCTGCCCTGTTATTGATCAATGCTGAAGCCACTTTCATAGCTATTAGAGTCCCGGAGCAGCCTTGATTAATTGAAAGCACCTGCGCATTACTCAGATTTAATTTATATTGAATACCGTAAGCTACGCTTAATTTGTTCTCATTAGAATCACTTTGAGTGTATATTAAGTAATCAATTTCACTTCCATCTAATCTCTTATACAGCAAGTACTTTTTGACTAACTGTGCAAATATATGCTCTTCCATATTATTATTAATTTTATATATTGAATTAATAAACTTATTATTGCTGATATTATAAGGATCATAACTATTTTCAAGGTTTATACTTTTTAAAAAACTATCTATTGGTATTGCTTTATCCGGCAAATAAATATCAATATAACCTATCTTTGTGCTCATAATATTCTTTTCCTTAAGATTTAATAATAAATATATGATTCCTTCATTTTATCAATCATTTCTTCAAATGAATTTTCGCTTTTCCCTGCATAAAACACCTTTTCCTTATTACCGTCTTTCTTTCTGTTTTGCGCGCATCTAAACAGTTCTGCAAATTCATAATAAAACTCCTTCAAAGGAAGCGCAGTCTGCATAAATGTATGGTAGCAATCAAAAAATTCAAGCTTCTCTATAATAAACTTGTCCTTTACTTTTTCATACTCGTCCGTACCATAAAAGGGTGTAAGAACTGCAAATGTAGGCCTATCAATATCATATTGCTCAACCGCTTTCCTTACCAAATGGAATTTTTCTTTAGAGTAATCAGGCTTAATGATGAAATTTGCCCTTACCTCAACTCCATTTGAATGTAATATCTTTAAGCTTTCATATGCTGTCTTGGAGCTAATGCTTTTGTTATATTGATTCAAGTCATCTTCAAATATTGATTCAAGTCCAATCAGAACTGAATCCAATCCGATACTTGCCCATTTTTCAAATAAGCCGGGATTTTTTGCAACTGTATCGGATCTAACATACATATGATATTTCTTCTTAATATTATTTTTTTGTATTCTATCCGCCAAGTCATTCATGTTATCAATGTTTATAAATGCCTCATCATCAACAACATAAATATTCTCATTATCCAGTTCCAACAATTCTTTAACAATGAGCTCGTTGTTTCTGGATATATATTTTCGCTTGCATAATTTCCACAGCACGCAGAACGAGCAATTATAGGGACATCCATAAGAAAACCTCATTAAAGCGACAGGCTTATAGTGTGCATGGAAGTATTTATCCCTGTATTCTGCAGTAAGATTTCTTGCCGGCTGAGGATAGTAATCTAATGTTTGCAATTCATAACTTTTGTTATAAATAAATTCTCCCGAAGCTTTAACTGCCAAACCGTTTATCTCGCTAAGGTCTCCATTTTGAGCGATAGCTTCAAGCAGTTTCCGAAGGGTTTCTACCCCTTCTCCGACAATTACATAATCAACATATTCTGTAGATATGTGCCTTAATCCAACTGTTGGATGATGCCCTCCTATAATAACTTTAATATTAGGATTATAACCTTTTATTATTTTCAACAAATCATTGCAAACATTTACCGTTGTAGTATATGGAATTGACAATCCTACTATATCAGGTTCTTTTTGTTTTAATACCTCCAATAAGTTCTTGTCAAAACGCATATCCAGTATTTCAATATCAAATTTATCAATAACGGGCGCTGCTATATACTCAAGTCCCAATGGCTCGCAACAACTAAATTCTTGAGTTAATACACAGTACTCAGGTAATGGAGGCCATATTAACAAAATTTTCATTTTATCTCCCCCGATTATCAAGTAATATAGTTAGCGTTTATTTTGATGTAGTCTATAGAGTAGTCACATGTCCAAACCGTTATTTTCTCATCGCCTTGTTTGAAATCAATTAATATGTCAATATTCCTATCGGAAAGTGATTGCTCAGCCTTTTTAAATTCTTCTGAACTCAATGCCGGTTCGCCATCTCCAACCACCTTAAATCCATTTACACAAACATCAATAATATTACAATTCAATCCGGTTTGTGCCTTTCCTATTGCCATTAATATACGGCCCCAGTTCAATTGCTGTCCGTAAAATGTAGTTTTTACTAACGGAGAATTACCAATGGAAAATGCTATGCTCTTGGCA
Source organism: Bacillota bacterium (assembly GCA_023390115.1). Taxonomy (GTDB): domain Bacteria; phylum Bacillota; class Clostridia; order Acetivibrionales; family DSM-27016; genus Anaerobacterium. The sequence goes on along the minus strand of JAEWDM010000040.1, from coordinate 120,495 downwards.
TTCTCTCTCGTAGGAGTATTAATAACTTTTATCGTAATAAATTTAGTTATGCCTTCACCATCATTAACAACCTCTTTTGCCATATGTTCCATAAGAAGATGAAGCTTTTGTGTAAATATGCTGAAATTTTCTCCCTCAGAGTCTATAATTTCATTATTTGCAAGACCGTTGGAAAGTAAAAATATGCTGTCATTCGTGCTGGTATCTCCATCAATTGTTATGCAATTAAAAGTATGCTCAACTGATGCGTTCAGGGCCTTCGACATCATAACCGGTGTAATTTTGGCATCAGTGATAATTACGCAAAGCATCGTAGCCATATTTGGCATAATCATTCCTGCACCTTTTGCGCATGAAGCAATATTAACCGGTTTGCCGCCTATTTCAAAGCTTATTGATGCCTGCTTAACTCTAGTATCGGTTGTCATGATAGCTTCGATAAAGTCAAGAGCTTTATTATCACCTTCCATTAAATCTTGAGTTGCTTTTTCAACGCCATTTAAAATGGAGTCAACATCCAGCTCGCGGCCAATAACGCCTGTAGACCCTATATATACCTCTTCAGGCCTTATATCAAGCAGAGCTGCTGCTTTATTAATACAGCTTTTTGCATCATTAACCCCTTTTCTCCCTGTAAATGCATTCGCATTCCCACTATTTATTAGAACAGCTCTTTTTTTATTTGCTACACCGTCATTCTCCTTGGATATCATTACCGGAGCCGCAAGAACATCGCTCTTTGTATAAACTGCTACTCCATAAGTTTCTTCAGTAGCTGAGTATATAAGCCCAATATTTTTCTTTTTGCTGTCACCAGCATTAATTCCGGCAAATTTAAAGCCTTTAACCGAAGCCAAACCAGCTTTGCTAATCATAAATATCGCCTCTCCCATCTTATTAAGGTTATTTAATAAAGCCTAAAATTACGCTATGTATTTTATACCTTAATTATAAAAACCCGGCTTTTTTATCTAAAGCAACACAGCCTTTTTTTGATTCAGATAATCAAGGATATAGCCTTCATGAGGATCAAAATAATTATAACCTCTTTCAACATGCACTCCGGAAAACACTTTCAATATACTCTTTTCGTAACACAAATCATTGATTAGGCTATCATTTTCCGATATAACACTCAGTATTAAAGTGTTTTTTGAGTATTCAAGAATTTCATTCTCATCTTCCAACTGAATAACAGACACAAATGGAAACGGCAATTCCAATCCGAAGGCCTTACTTTTTTTATTCTTTATTAACAATACCGTAGGATAAAGTATTCCTTTATTAACTTCAATTAGCCGAGACTTGTTTCTTATTTTTGAAGTAACATCAACTACCTCGCCTCTTGACACAAATTCTTCTATCATGTCATTTAATAGCTTTGCTTTTTCAAGTGAAAATGCGGGAACCATTTCCTCAGTATTTTGTTCAATATTCATAATTATTTTCATCGACAAATCATTTGCAATTGCTTCTGCATTGTTTGTAGTAATTACAGAGGTCAATCCGGTACAGGTTCTGCCGTTATTCCATATCATCTTACGGAACAGAATATCTGCGAACTCAGCTTTATAGCTATCTGTTATTAGAAACTTACTGCGTCCATAATGAATAAAATACGTTTTACAAAGCAAATCCTCTGAATTTTTTACCAAAGACATTGCACTTTCAGGAACCATTATCTGGTCAGAAATATTAAATAAATTTGACTGGAACTGATTATTGCACGGCAAAAAGGTAATAAAAGAGGCAAGAACCGGATTAACCTTTTTTATAGCCTCCACCAACAAAAAATGTGTAAACAGGTCTTCTTTTGGCGGTATCAAAAATACCGGCCTTTTTTGTGCAAACGGTATTAACCAATAAAGGCAAATAGTTGGAATATTCCCCGGAAGCTTGATTGCTAATGTCTTCCCTGCCGGATAATATCCTATGCAACTATTATGATTGAAATAGAACCTTTTATCTAATGCATCATCAATATTTCCCGGAATCTGTACCTTCAATATATCTTCCATGTTATATAAAATATCTGCGATTTCATTTATTTCGCTCTTTACAAGAACAGACGTAAGTCCGGTACTTTCAGAAACCAGCCTTACATAATCACTCTCGTTTATCTTAATGCTTCCAATTTCAAACTCCATTTTTTTAAAAATTTCCGCAGCTTTTTTAAGATCATCCAATACATTCCTGATCGGTATTGATTGGAAGTTTTTAAAGCATTCTTCCCCATGCCTTTTAACCTGACTGATCCTAATAATCGGGAAAACAGATGATTGAGCAATTAGTCTATTATTGACTGATACTATATCATCCTTCTCCATTGTGTAAATATAATCGTTATTTAAAACAGCAGGAATGCAAATCATTAATATACTCCTTCCATCTTCTGCCCTGATAACGAAGCCGGGCTTTGAATATCACAAATCCAATCCCAATTGTACCTGTCAGCTACTTTCCCAAAAGGTTTTATTCTGATTCCTTTATCCCTTTCAATGAAGCCAGGTATAATAGAATCCTCAGTAAATCTAAAACAGCGCACATCTCCCTGCTTGTCGTAATCAGCTAATGATCCGTCTTCATTTATAGCTTCCAGAGAAATAAACGGTTGGGATGGTATATAAATAATCCTGTAGTCATCTTCCTTTTCATGGGGCTTTTGGAATGAGATTCCGGAAACGGATGTTCCATAAATTCCCACAATAGGCTTGTTCGGGAAAAGATCCTCTTTTAAAAATTTATATGTATCTCTTGACATGGCTAACCCGGCATGAGTAACAGCCTTAACCTTTTCAAAGAGAGAGACGTCTACATATTGCGGTAATAGCTCAAGTAAACTTGCAGTACAGAATACGACTCCTATATTCTGATATTTAATTATTGGAACAACCTGCTCCCACAAATGCTCAACATATCTTTGGACAGCTTTTTCATTGCCTTCCGCAAGATAAATTCTTACAATTCTAGGATCCATATCAATGCAATAAATCATTCCACCTCTATTTTCTGCAATAGAAATCAATAACCTTCCGGTTGTATGTGGCCCGGTTGGACCTATAAAAAGCCAGTTCTCATTTTTAGGAACCCCATGCAAATCCAAAAATTCATTCGAGAAATCTAAAATATCATCCCAGTATTGACTTCCCCATGTCCCACGCTTCGCAATACCAGTTGTACCTCCTGTCTCAGAAGCCCAAATCCAAGGAGCCTTCTTCTTTACACTTCTAGGTATAAAGTCTTCCAGCTGTCTTGTTCTTAAATCATCTTCATATTTAGCCATCTCATTTCTTGTTTTAAAAGCAAACAAATCCTTAAATAACTCAAATGAATTTATTTCACTCAAAACATCTATATTTTTCTCTTTAGCCTTTTCCAACCAATACGGAGATCCATTATTCCTATCAAAATGGATGCTTAAAATCCGTTTTAAATAATCATCATTTAATTGGTAAACAGTTTTCTTTTCCATACAAAGTTCCCCTTATAATTAATTTATAAATTGTTATTAAGCATTACAGCAAACATATTCATTTGGCTTAGGATGACACAAAAACTCCAAAGAAGCCACATTATATCCGTAAGCTCCAACCTGTGAGACAACAACTAAATCACCGATGTTTGCTTCCTTTATAAAAATATCCTCATCAATCTTATCCTCTCCAAAACAAAGAGGTCCTTCTATTTCAACAAATTCATCCTTTACAGCAGGCTGCTTATCATATATTAACCCTTTGCCCATAGGTATAATGTTTATTGGGTGTTTTCTTATCAATCTTATGTGATTAATGCCTCCGCCTATAATAATATGTTTTTTCCCCTTGGATTCTTTTATATCAATTATTTGTGATACGTAATAGCCTGATTCGGCAGCAATAAACCTGCCTAACTCCAATACCAGCTCCTTATTATTATATTGGAAATCATCCACCAGCATTTTTAAATGATTAAAGAATGCCTCAACATTAAATTTTTTATTTCCGCAGGAATAATCAATTCCAAAACCGCCGCCAAAGTCAATAATTTTAAACTCTCTGTTACATATGCTCTCTATTTTTGAAACTAATCTAAAAACATACTCTACATATTCTAATAGATCCTTATGCTCAATAATTCCACTTGCTGCAAAAACATGAACCCCAACCACATTGATATTTTTAAATTTTAAAACCTCCTCTAAAGCTTCAATGATCCTGTCTTCATCAATTCCCATTTTAGAAGAGATTCCCCCCATTTTTTTGAGTGAATTCTTTATCTCATAATTAGGATTAATTCTAATTAGAATATCAGCCTTTTCCAAGTTATGTATCTTAATCAGTTCACTGATACGATACACTTCTGTCAATGACTCGGCACTGAGGAATCGAATCTTATTATTTAATGAAAGCTCAAGTTCATAAGGTCTTTTACCCGGGCCGGTATATATAACCTGAAGCGGTTTAAAATGATCAAGTGCGATACCTAATTCACCTGCCGAAGCAATCTCTACTCCTTTTACATTCGGATGCTTTTTGATAAGCTCCAAAATTTCAAAGTTACTATTAGCCTTCATTGCGTAATACAACGATATATTGCCGATAGCATAAGTATTTAACAGTTCAAGTTTACTAGTGATATCGCTTAAATCATACAAGTAAAAAAAAGGATACCTTTTAAAGGCTTCACCTTTTGCTTTGGTTAGAATCTGCTCTTTTATACTCTCCTTCAACATGTTAAATTACCATTCCTTGTTTGCATTCTTTGTCCAATTATATTGTAGTAAAGCTATTTGACCGGCTTATAATGGTTTTCCTATACATCCAAATTTAGCAAAAAATCTCTTTATGGTATCTCTTTATAATATTTTTATAGGTATCCTCGCTCTTTGATCTAAGTTTAAATTCTTCTTCGATTGCTTTACACAAATATGATGTCAGTCCTGTTCCCTGATGTGCACCTTTCTTAATTCGCCAAGCTATTGAGTGAGGCAATTTGGATTCCATTATACTCCTAAAATAGTACTTGTCCTTTCCATCGACCACTTTATATTTACCAGGCACCTTTAATGCCTCTAGTATAACTTCAGTTTTCCAAAACGGGTGAACAGGCATAATTCCCATATCAAGAGCTGACAAGTTGCAAAATTCATTTGATACTTGAGTCTTTCTAAGGTTAGCAGTTATTTCTGCTGCTAACTGGCTATAATTATCAAACGGAGAAAATATACCTGCATTTAAAAGATCAGAACCATATCCGGAAGCAAACAACATATTGTTCTTTTTATTGCCTGTTATTTTCTTATATAAGCAAAATGCAACCAAGGCTATTTCTATAGATACGTTGTTCATAAACCCAAAATATCTTATTACGTTAGGGACTTCCTTAGTTATTTCACCAATACTTAAATGAATTTTTTCAAGTGGTATCCCCAAGTAGTCCGCTGTCTGCTTTGCTTCTTCATATTCATCAGACCAATCAGTTCCTAAAGTAAAAGCATAAACCTTTTTACCAAGTTCTTTTAAGATATAAGCTATGGTTCCTGAATCAATCCCACCCGATAGTGTAATATAGATATCGTTGACTCCTTTGGTCAGTACATTAGTTGAATCAAACAATACATTATAAAAGCTGTCTTTTGACTGTTCAATTGTTAGCTCCCGTTCATTTTGAAGGAGTATATCTGAAAAAGAAGTTTTGTTAAATACTAATTGGCCGCCATTATTTTTAATGTCAATTTTTTCGCCGGCACATAACCTGTTTATATGTTTAAAAAACTCTAAATTTGCGGCATATTTATCTAAATCATATATTACTTCCAGTTCCAAAGATTCCAATATGTTTTTGGCCAATAATAAATCATTAAAAACAACAAAACAATTTTTTTCAGGCAAACAAATATAATAAATTGCTTGTGTATTCATATCGCTTCCAACAACAGACATCTCGTAGTCTTTAATGGCTATATAATTTTGTTCGGACGGAAGATTACTCATGCTTTCAAATGAAATGTAAAAGCATTCATTACTTGATTTGAATTTATTATGGTCTGGAAAATACCCAATAAAAGACCTGCCTAAGCATTCTTCTGTTAAGCCTTTTATTCCTCCATTGAGTTTTTGAGTGGATATTGCAAAACTGTTTAAATACTTATTCATTATTATTTTTCACCTACAATTTTTTTCATAAATTTTTGAGCATGTCCTGCTCCAAATGATGCTCTATGTACAGCTTTTGTATTTTCCATAACATCCTGTAATCCTTTGATATATGATTCATTTATAACCTTTTTAGTTTTTCCAAAAGGCACTTCAGGATAATTCGCCAATCTTTCGGCTAACTTTTGGGATTCTTCAAGTAAGTCTTCTACCTTTGTAACTTTATTAAGCAATCCATATTTAAAGCATTTTTCTATTGAAATTGCTTCACAATCATATATAATCTCCATCATTGCTGCTCTTCCAAGTGACTTTTCAAGCATATACTGACCTAATGTACAAGCAATACCATGTTTAAGCTCAGGCATTACAAATTGACACCTTTCCGTCGCTATTCTCCAGTCACATGTTAAAGCTAATTGGAATCCTATTCCTATTGCATACTTATCTATAGCGGCTATAGAAGGCTTCGTTAGTTTGAGGGAAGAAATATAAAGACCAACAACACCGTCAATCCATTCCTCAACTTCCTTACCACCCTTCAGTTCCTTAACCTCATTAAAATCTCCACCTACACTGAAAGAGCGATCTATTCCCCCGGTAATTATAACTGCCTTAACATCGGGATTCTCCTCAGCCTTAGTTAAACTGTAAGATACTGAACTTTCTAGTGCATTACTGAATGGATTATTGTAATGGGCATGATTAAATTGAACTGTTAACACCCCATTTTTTATTGTCTCAATAACGAGTTGACTATCTACTGCATTTCCCATAACCTCGCATCTCCTCTTATCTTTTAAAAATATATTTCTTGATGTAAAACTCTCATCTGCAATACATAACAATCAATAATAAAGCTCTGGCCTACTCTTCATAAATTTAAATATATTTTTACTAAAAGCTTCTTCGGCAAAATTCAAACATGGCTGGATCTTAGCACTTTTTAAACATAACTAATAATAACACTTTAACTAATAATAACACGTTAACCCAAAGATTGTCAAATAATCGACAACATTTTTTGCTCCCTCAGGTCAATTTTAGCGTGATAGTCGACATTTTTTTTGCCGGATGCTTTTTAAAAAATCCATTTAAATATTAAAGGAAAACAATGTTCTTTCAGGCACGCAATTTCTAATGGAGCTATCAAAGTATAAATTTACTCCTGAGGTCGGATCAATAATAAAGTAGGGCAGCCTATTTCTAGGTTGCCCCTTTATAAAACCGCACATGCCCTATTAAGGCATACGGCTTACTGTAATTGTAATTCAGATTTATATGGTGACTAAAGCTTTATTTATCGCTGTTCCATGAAGCCTTTCTTTGGTATAGTATTCTCTCCTTGAAACAAAAATTTAGGAAAAATAAGAAATTTGAGCTTAGAGAACTTGAGAGACATTCATCATTAATATCTTATAACAGACGGACCGATTATTATTCAAATGGAGGGTATGAAGCATTAAGGGAGTCCATGCTAAAGTTGAAGCAAGAAGGTATCATTTAGAGAAATAGCAGACTCCGCCACATGTGTAAATATCTATTAGGGAGAAGACAAACTACAAATTTTAACAATTCCATCTTACAGTTCAAACGGTGGTTAATCGAAAACAGCTGCTTTGACATTTGCATGAAATCCACCGGGAAATACCGGGTTCCTATTTCTAACTCTTGCCAAGAAGAAGTTCTTTTAATCTTCCATACACAAATTTTGTTACATCGTCATATTTTTTGCAATCACGCAGTACGCCCGCTTCATGTCCCCGTCTCAGGCATCACTGACTTTAGGTCCACATAGCTTCCCAGCTCCGTCAGGACATCAGTCATATTATACCTCTTTAAAAGGCTAACCAGCTCAGGCAGTCCTGCCTTGGCATAATTATTCCTGTCAAATACAGCCTCCATATACTTAATAACAGCCTCGGATATCTTGTTCTGTGAAACAAGGGCCCCTGCCCATTCAATCATTGGGATAAAGCTTCCCGATCCTTTTATTGACACCGTGCTAAGAGAATCCTCCCCAAGCTCAATACATTTGGAGAAGCTGAGCATGGCCTTTTCATACATTTTCAAGCCCTTATATGCACGCCCAAGTGACAGGTGCAGGTCGGGTATCCCCTTCATGGCACTGTCTCCGAGTACCTTTTCAAGATATTCACGGCAAGCGCTGTGACGATTTAAGGCCAGCATGCACTCAGCCAGCTTCACTACTATGTTCTCCACAAAGTTATATCTCACGCCCTTGCAAAGCCTGTGAGATTCCAAAAAGCAGTCAATGGCAGGGTCATATCTTTTGCGCACCATCTCCATAACGCCCATATTGTACCAGTTAAAAGGATTATCCGGCGCCTTCCTCAGCTCTTCCTCTATCATGCTCAAATTTCTGGCTATCTTGTCCTTGTCATCCATTACCTTTCCGAGATATCCATAATGGAATATTCTGCACACCTTAGAATCCAATATTTTAAAATCCATGCGCTCCCCATTCAAGGTAAGCTGCTCATGTATAGCGCCCATATAGCGTATTCCCGGCCTTCTTTTAAAAAGCCTTATCATACCTATTGCAAATTCAACCATACCGTTGGAGAAAAAATTATAAAAAGGAATTTTTAAGCCTGAGTCCCGTTCCTTATCCATTATGTCGAAAAGCTCCTGCCTCTCAAAGGATATCTTTTCATCGGCGTCCAGAACCAGAATCCAGTCTCCCGTCGCGTTTTCCAGAGCTTTATTTCTGGCTTCCGAAAAATCCTCCCTCCACTCATGCTTTATCACCCTAACCCTGTCCCCAAAGCTTTTATCGAGTATATCCAGAGTCCCGTCGGTAGAGCCGGTATCCACTATTACAGCCTCGTCTGCCAAAGGCAGAGCACTTTCCAGACACTGCCGTATATACCTCTCCTCATCTTTTACTATCATGCAAAGGCTTATTTTCATAATTTTCATCTCCCGTATAAAAACACAGGGGCACCCTTAAAAAAGGCGCCCCCCGCACATTTAATAATATAAGCTTAGCTTACCTCAGCAATTGAAGCACCGCCTGGGGCTGCTGATTGGCCTGCGCCAGCATTGCCGTAGCAGACTGTATAAGTATGTTGTTCTTTGTGTAGTTCATCATTTCCTTCGCCATGTCAACATCTCTGATTCTTGACTCCGCCGCCTGCAGGTTCTCGGATGCGTTGTCTGTGTTCGCTATTGTGTGCTCAAGCCTGTTCTGGTATGCTCCAAGCTTTGACCTTTCCGCAGACACAAGAGCCAGAGCAGCATCAATATCATCTATAGCGCCTACAGCGTCTCCGCTGGCGGACGATATATCCACAGCATTTATACTAAGTGCAGTCGTAGTCATACTTCCTATTCCTATTGTTATAAAGTCAATTCCCGACTGGGTATTGGCACCTATCTGTATGGTCAGCCCGCTCGAAAGCCCGCCTGCCAGCAAGGTCTTTCCATTGAACTGGGTACCGTTGGCTATTGTGTCGATCTGTGCCAGAAGCTGCTCCACTTCATCCTGCAGGTACTCTGTGTCCTCACCGTCATTAGTTCCGTTCGCAGCCTGCACAGCCAGCTCTCTCATCCTCTGGAGTATGCTGTGGGTTTCGTTTAACGCACCCTCGGCAGTCTGTATAAGAGATACTCCGTCCTGTGAGTTTCTGGATGCCTGGTTTAAGCCCCTTATCTGCGCTCTCATCTTTTCAGAGATTGCAAGACCCGCCGCGTCGTCGCCGGCCCTGTTGATCCTGTAGCCTGAAGATAGCTTCTCAAGAGATTTTCCCTGATAGCCATTGTTGATGGTAAGCTGCCTGTGGGAGTTCATTGCCGCTAAATTGTGATTAATTATCATAACATCATACCTCCGTGATTTTTATTTGACGGAATTCCTTTTCCGCCATTCTTTTATTTAGGGTTTAAATCTAATTCTTTTCCAAGCCGGTTGCTATCTCAGCAATTGAAGCACCGACTGGGGCTGCTGGTTTGCCTGCGCCAGCATTGCAGTAGCTGACTGTATAAGTATGTTGTTCTTTGTGTAGTTCATCATTTCCTTTGCCATATCCACATCTCTGATTCTTGACTCTGCAGCCTGCAGGTTCTCGGATGCGTTGTCTGTATTTGCTATGGTATGCTCAAGCCTGTTCTGGTATGCTCCAAGGCTTGATCTCTGTGCCGATACGGCAGCCAGAGCAGCATCAATTGAAGTTATTGCTGTAACAGCATTTGTAGATATATTTAGCCCTGTCAATGTCAAAGTGCTGGTATCCATTGTACCTATGCTTATAGTTATCTGGTCAATTCCGCTGGTGGTATTTGCTCCGATCTGAAGTGTAAGCCCTCCAAACTGATCTCCGTTCAGCAGAGCTTTTCCGTTGAACTGCGTGCCGTCCGCTATTGTATCTATTTGCGCCATTAATTGTACAATTTCCTGCTGCAAATAACCTGTGTCCTCCGTGTCATTAGTGCCGTTTGCGGCCTGCACAGCCAGCTCTCTCATCCTCTGCAGTATGCTGTGGGTTTCGTTTAGCGCACCCTCCGCAGTCTGTATAAGGGATACTCCGTCCTGTGAGTTCCTGGATGCCTGATTTAAACCCCTTATCTGCGCCCTCATCTTTTCGGATATTGCAAGACCCGCTGCGTCGTCACCGGCTCTGTTAATTCTGTAACCTGATGACAGCTTCTCCAAAGCCTTTCCCTGATAGCCGTTGTTTATTGTCAACTGCCTGTGGGAGTTCATTGCTGCTAAATTGTGATTGATTATCATAATATTACCTCCGTGATTTTTATTTAGCGGAATTCCTTTTCCGCCATTTTTTATTTAGGATTTAGGCCTCACTCTTTTTCAAGCCCGCTCTTTACCTCAACAGCTGAAGCACCGACTGGGGCTGCTGGTTGGCCTGCGCCAGCATTGCCGTAGCAGATTGTATAAGTATGTTGTTCTTTGTGTAGTTCATCATTTCCTTTGCCATGTCTACATCTCTGATTCTTGATTCCGCAGCCTGCAGGTTCTCGGATGCATTGTCCGTATTTGCTATGGTATGCTCAAGCCTGTTCTGGTATGCTCCAAGCTGGGATCTCTGCGCCGATACCGCCGCTAAAGCAGTGTCTATTGAGGTTATTGCAGTAGTCGCAGTAGTAATGCTTAAGTTAGTCAGTGTCAGGGCGGATACCCTCATATCGCTTATTGTTATGCTTATCTGATCGACTGTGGTAACGGCATTTGCACCTATCTGCAGCGTAAGCCCGGATGCCTGGCTGCCGTTCAGCAGGGTTTTGCCGTTAAACTGAGTACCGCTGGCTATTGTATTGATTTGTTCCAGTAGCTGATCCACTTCGTCCTGAAGATAGCCCACATCGCCAGTATCGTTTGTGCCGTTTCCAGCCTGCACAGCCAGCTCCCTCATCCTCTGCAGTATGCTGTGTGTCTCGTTTAGCGCTCCCTCCGCAGTCTGTATAAGAGATACTCCGTCCTGTGAGTTTCTGGATGCCTGATTCAAGCCCCTTATCTGCGCTCTCATCTTTTCAGAGATTGCAAGACCCGCCGCGTCGTCACCCGCTCTGTTGATCCTGTAGCCTGAAGATAACTTCTCAAGAGATTTTCCCTGATAGCCGTTGTTAATGGTAAGCTGTCTGTGGGAGTTCATTGCTGCTAAATTGTGATTGATTATCATAATATTACCTCCGTGATTTTTATTTAGCAGAATTCCTTTTCCGCCATTTTCCCTAAAATAAGTTGCAGCATCCTAAAATGCTGTTATCCTTATTAGTTTATCGTCTATATTATTATAGGTCTGTATAGGTTTATAGACCTATAATAATAGGTCTAAAGTCCTATTATTATAAAATTCTGTCTTTTTTGTCCGGCCTCTCAAGCAATAAATAAAGGATGCCTCTTTTGGAGACACCCTTTTTATCTTTTGTGTATTAAAAAATTTCTTACCTGAGCAACTGAAGCACCGACTGGGGCTGCTGGTTGGCCTGCGCCAGCATTGCCGTAGCAGACTGTATGAGTATGTTGTTCTTGGTATAGTTCATCATTTCCTTTGCCATGTCCACATCTCTTATCCTCGACTCTGCTGCCTGCAAATTCTCTGCGGCGTTGTCCGTGTTTGCTATTGTGTGCTCAAGCCTGTTCTGGTATGCTCCAAGGCTTGATCTCTGCGCCGATACCAGAGTTAATGCCGCATCAACAGCAGTTATTGCATCTGTAGGATCCGATGAAATATTCACGGTGCTTATTCCTAATGATACCGAACCCATATTGCCTATGCCTATGGTTACCTGATCAATCGATGTGTCTGCATTTGCTCCGATTTGCAATGTCAGCCCCGACAGCTGGCTTCCGTCCAGAAGCTTTTTGCCGTTAAACTGGGTACCGCTAGCTATTGTGTCTATTTGTGCCCTTAATTGCACTACCTCCTGCTGCAGGTATCCTGTATCAACAGTGTCGTTCGTACCATTGGCAGCCTGAACCGCAAGCTCCCTCATCCTCTGCAGTATGCTGTGGGTTTCGTTTAACGCACCCTCCGCCGTCTGTATAAGGGATACTCCATCCTGTGAATTTCTGGATGCCTGGTTCAAGCCCCTTATCTGTGCCCTCATCTTCTCGGATATTGCAAGGCCCGCCGCATCATCGCCGGCCCTGTTGATTCTGTAGCCTGAAGACAGCTTTTCCAAAGCCTTTCCCTGGTAGCCGTTGTTGATTGTCAACTGTCTGTGGGAGTTCATTGCCGCCAGATTGTGATTAATTATCATAACATTACCTCCATGATTTTTTTGTGAAATTCCTTTTTCACGCTTTTACTTTAATATAATAAGCCTCATGGCCACTCAGCTTATTAACACAATTGTCCTGTCACAATAATTTATCGTAAACAATCTTCTACCCTTACATAGGTCTGGCGTACCGTATTTACATTACTTCATGCCTGTTTTTGCAGGCAGGACCTTACCCTGGAATTACTACTCAAAAAGGGATCTGATCTCCTCCGGGGTCATTTTTGAAATTACTGTCTCCCCCGGCTGTATAACAGAATCTATAAGCCTTCTTTTTTTCTCCTGAAGATTGTAAATCTTTTCTTCTATTGTACCTTTTGTTATGAGCTTCATCACATGCACCGACTTTATCTGGCCTATTCTGTATGCCCTGTCGGTTGCCTGCTCCTCAACGGCGGGATTCCACCAGGGATCATAGTGTATCACCGTATCCGCACCCGTAAGATTTAAGCCTGTACCTCCTGCCCTGAGGGAAATTAAAAACACACTGCCCTGTCCGGCATTAAAATCCGATATCATTTTTGACCTTTCGGCTGCCTTTACCGAGCCATCCAGGTACAGATAGCCTATTCCCCTGTGTACCAGCCACTGGCGTATTATATCCAGCATACGCGTGAACTGGGAAAACAAAAGTATTCTGTGCCCGCCGGCCACAGATTCGTCGATTATCTCCTGAAGCAGCAGCATTTTACCGCTCTGCCCCTGAAAGTCTTCAATGAATATTGAGGGATGGCAGCATATTTGCCTTAGCCTTGTCAATGCCGCCAATATCCTGATCCTGCTTTTCTCAAAGCCGTACTGCTTTATATCGCTTTCAAGCTCATTCCTTATCCTGTGCAGATACGACAGGTAGAGCTTTTTCTGTTCCTTACCCAATTGTGCATCTATCCTGTGCTCTATCTTCTCGGGCAGCTCTCTGAGCACCTCCGTTTTAATCCTGCGCAGTATAAAAGGCCTTATATGCCTCCTCAGTTCCTCCGCAGCTTCGGTGCTTTCCTCCCTCACAATGGGCCTTTCATACTTTTCCGTAAAACGGCTGTATGAAAACAAATAACCCGGAAGTATAAAGTCAAATACCGACCACAATTCATTGAGTGCATTTTCCATTGGCGTTCCAGTCATCGCTAATTTGTTCCGGGCTCTTATTTGCTTGGCCGCTCTGGCATTTTGGGAACCGGGATTCTTAATATGCTGTGCCTCGTCCAGTATGCAATAACGGAACTCTATATCCCCGTATTCCTTTATATCCTTTCTTAGCAGCGGGTAGGAGGTTATAGCAATATCGTATTCGCCTATTTTTTTAATCTGATTCTGCCTCTCCTCCCTGCTTCCGGCAACCAGCATACAGGTGAGCCCGGGAGCAAATTTTTCTATTTCCGACTGCCAGTTGTACAAAAGAGAGGTGGGTACAACAACCAGTGAAGCAGATGTTCCTTTTTCCTCTTTTTCAGACATGAGCAGGGTTATTACCTGAAGGGTTTTACCCAGCCCCATATCGTCCGCCAGTATTGCTCCCAATCCGCATCTGCACATGCTTTTCAACCAGCTGAAGCCTATTTTCTGGTATTCCCTTAACGCTGCATTTATGCCCTGCGGTATCATAAAATCACTGTCCGGGGAGCGGGAAACGCTCTCTATAAATTCCACCAGAGCCTCGTCCTTTTCAATATCCTTGTATGCCTGCATGTCTAAATGCTTCTCTATATACAAGGCTTTATGCTTCGGCACCTTTACAAGCCCTCTTTCAAAAGAAGCTGCATCAAGCTCCAGGCATTCCGTCAACGCCGCAACAGATTTAATCCCGTCTGTGTCCAGGCTTAGGAAGGCCCCGTCTCTGAGCCTGTAATACCTCTTATTTGCTTTTATCGCCTCCAAAATCCCCGCAAGCTCAGATCTTTCTATTCCTTCCATATCAAAGCTTATTTCCAGCAGATCAGTCCCGGTATTAAGCCTCATTTTTCCATTCCAAAAAACGTTATTTCTCACAACCGTTTTTTTAAAGCTTTCCGAATAATAGATATTGCAATATTTTTGGAGTGCGGGTATTATATTAAATACAAAATCAGCGATGCTATCCTCGTCCTCCATGTATATCTGATCATTCAGAACCTTAAACTCAGACTCCCCCAGCATGTCAAGGATTGCACCTTCCTTTTCCATATCCCGTACAAGGATTTTATCCCCATGCTCCGGTTTTTTTCCCTCCGCCTTGAAGGGGTTTATTATTCTTTCACCGTATATAAACCTTACCTCTGCCGCAATGGCAGAAGCTATCCGGTCAACATATATCTCCGGGATCAGCTCCCTTTTTTCCATAGCCTTCAGCACATTTTCATCAATTGTCACCTCTCCCACATTCCGTGCAAAAGGAAGCACCTCAGACACAAACCTTTCCTTATCCCATCCATAAAAGCTTACCACCCTGTCCCTCTGCCCAAGAATTGCTATATAGAAAGGCTTAAAGCTTTCCTGCTGCTTTTTTGACGTCTTATATATGCTTCCTCCTGAGAAAAAGTATTCTCCCTCTTCCGTAACGGGCATAAGCTGCTCGTCACAGTCTATTTTTAAATCCAGGCTTCTGCCCTCCATGCTTATAATAAATTTTACCGGAAAATCCTCCTGTTTAACTGTCATTTCATTATACGCCACACCATTAACCACAGCTTTGAACGGCTTATCTCCCATAAGCTCAAAAAACCTTGCCGCCACCGCCGAGGGCATGACTACATCTCTGTCTTTAAAAAGGCTTGCTCTTCCATGTCCCGGGTAAAACCTAACACTTGTATTTTCCGCTTCATAGAGCTCCTTTACCAGGTTAAGTACAGGCAGGTCCTGATCCCTGAAGCAATGCTTTAATGGGTTGAAGGTAAAGCCTTTACCCAGAATTATAGGCTCATTTCTTTCTATACTTTGAAAAAAATTCTTAAGCTCTCTTATCATATAAAGATTCTCCTGCCCTAAACGGAAGCTCAGGGCTGAGTAAGCACCCGCTGGCCCCCTACCTCCCCTTTGAAACTTATATGTAGCTTCAAGCCTTACTTGACCCCTGTTTAAAACAGGCATGTTTTGAAAATAGTCAAATATCTGCCCCGATACCTGCCTTGAGCCCAGCCCGTCAAAAAAGCCCTGCTCCTGCTTGCTCTTAATTACCAGAAGTACAGCCACAATATGCTTGCATACGCAGGATTGGCATTCGTATTCCTGACAACTGCAGTGGGCATTGTAAATACTCCCGCTGCTGTCAAACTGAATTTGAACACTGTAAACATAACTGCCCAGAACAGAGGCATCAAAAATAATTTTATCCTGAATAAAGCTTACGGATTTTACCTTTTGCTGCTCATAATATTCCTTACCTCTATTATAAGCAGCAGGCGTTGCAAGCTTAGAAATACTTTCGTATGAAATATTAAACACAATTTACTCCTTTTTTATGGCTCCGGGAAAAGACTAGTCTTTCTCCAATTAAAGCTTATCATAATAAATATTCCCTAAAAGGACTTTATATAGGCTATGCTGAGTTTATTTTACCAGTCTGCAAAGCATCTGTCAAAATGCGAGGACATGTGAAAAAGCACTCTTAAGCAGCATCAGAAGAGCCTGCCATTACCGGCAGGCTCTTCTTTTACTCTCATATATTTCAGAAAATGTTTTTTCTTCTTTTGTTTTTTTCCTGAACGTCTTATATAAATCCTTCCTTCTGTATATCCATACCTGATTGTCATTTGTAATCCTTACTACAGGAAGTATCCACATATCGCATCACCTATTATATTATCGGCATATTCAGCCTCAGACATAAGCTGACGCTTCTTTAATAAAAGCCATCCCCCCAGAAGTCCGTACAAAAGCCCCGGGGATCAGCCCGGGGCATACATGATGAGAGCATGAGATTAGCTTAAAGCTTTTAACCCATCATTACTTATATTTTTTACCTAGCCAATATAAATTATACAATAGTTTTTAAATTTAATAAATAGTTTATTTTTTAAGCTTAGGCCTTTATACAATGCCGGACAGGTACATGGAGTCCAAAATATTTTTCCCGGCAGAGGTTTTGAAGTATTTGTCCTTTATGCTTTTAACAATGTCCTTATCCATACCGTCCTCTTGAATATTGACAATAAAGTCTGCCTCTATGAGAATCTGAAAATCAATCCCGTCTATCTTTGTATAGCTATGATGATTTCCCACCAGAAAGCAGGTTCTTTTTACAACCTCATCCTCCTCCCCGCATTCGGCAAGAATTCTCCGGGCTATAGGCGGTCCCTCCATTTCCTGATACTTTCCCGCAGTAGAATTAAACTTCCTTTCAGCCTCCCGAATGCCTATATCATGCAATACCGCGGACAGTTCAAGAGTAAGCGCTTCACTGCCCGAAAGCTTTTCCTGCCCCGCTATAGCGCACGCAAAGCCATGCACCTTAAGCGCATGACTTATTCTGCGGACATCCTCTTTAAAATAGCCTATCATTCTAAAAATAACCTCCTGTACCACAATCAAGCCCTCCTTATAAATTTACTCTGCCATACTTTTAAGCAGCTCAAGATTCACAATCCTTACAGCCGACAAATGAAAGTCAATTATTCCCTCATCCCTTAAACAGCTCAGCTCCCTTGACATAGATGGCCTGGACACATTTAGGAAATCAGCCAGCTCATTCCTGTTCATGGGAAGCGTAAATGTAAAGCTTCCCTTCTTTTTATACTGCTCAATTATGAAAGCGCAGAGCTTCCCCCTCATGCTTTTTATGCTTAAGTATTCCACCTTTTTATTAAGCATAAGAGCCTTTTCAGATATAATCTTAAGCATATTAAATATCACGATCCTATGCCTGTCACAAGTCTGGCTGCACTCTCCGACTATGTTCTGCCGGGGTATAAAAAGCACGGCGCAGGTCTGCTTGGCCACCACGCTTGCAGGCCATACAGGCCTTCCCGAAAACACAGCCATCTCTCCAAATATATCGGACGGCTTCAAAAGTGCCATCATTGCCCTGCTTCCCGCAGCATTTTCCTTAACTACGGCAGCCTCCCCTTCCAGAATAATGCCTATGCTTTCAAACGGGTCTTCCGCATATGCTATGAGCTCTTCTTTTTTGTATTTACAGATTTTAGGCTTCAGGCAACTAAGCATGACTGCCAAATCACAATTTGAAATGCCGTTAAACAAGCTTGCCTTGCATAAAATCTCTCTATATTTATCAATCATTTAATCATCCTCTATTCCAGGTGATATTTTGTAGCTATAGCTACCGATTTTTGATTTTAATTATACTATAATAAGCTCATCAAGGCAAACACACCATTATCAACGTAAATAAAAAAAGAAAGGGGCTTTATACTATGAAAAGAAAAATTATAAAAATAGATGAATCAAAATGCAATGGCTGCTCTCTTTGCATAAATGCCTGTCATGAGGGAGCACTCGCACTTGTTGACGGAAAGGCACGGCTTATATCCGACTCTTACTGTGATGGACTTGGCGACTGTCTTCCCGAGTGCCCCACAGGAGCTATTACAATTGAAGAAAGGGAAGCCCCGGCATATGATGAGGAGGCAGTAAAAATAAATATGCAGAAAAGAGAACTCTATTTTCAAAAAGAGAACTCTATTAAAAAAGAACCGCTCGCCTGCGGCTGCCCCGGATCAAATGCAAGAAAAATAGACAGAAAGGTAAATGCCGTGGCACAGGCAAAGGCAGATATCTCCATGGAGTCGGAGCTGAGACAGTGGCCCTGCCAGATAAAGCTTGTTCCTGTGAATGCTCCGTACCTTGATAACGCAGACCTTTTAATAGCCGCGGACTGTACAGCCTATGCGTATGCCAATATGCACAGTGAATTCATGAGAAACAGGATAACGCTTATAGGGTGTCCAAAGCTGGATTCGGTTGACTACTCGGATAAGCTTGCTCAAATATTAACTCATAATGAAATAAAGAGCATAACTGTTGTCCGCATGGAGGTTCCATGCTGCGGAGGTATAGTTCAGGCAGTTAAAGACGCTTTGCTGTCCAGCGGAAAAATTATCCCGTGGAGCATTACCGTAATAGGCACCGACGGAAGCATTGTTAGCTGATAAATAAAAAGTCCAAATAAAATAAAAATGAAAAGGAGTAAAAAATTATGAATAACATGTTTTGTTTTCAATGCGAGCAGACTGCGGGAGGAAGGGCCTGTACAAAAGCGGGCGTGTGCGGTAAGCAGCCTGATGTGGCAAACAGCCAGGATGAACTGACGTGCTCGCTCGTAGGCCTGGCCCGGGCGGCAGAAGGTAAAAAGCCCGGAAGGGCCGCAGACGAGCTTATGATGCAGGGGCTTTTCACTACTGTAACAAATGTGAGCTTTGACTGTGACAGCATAAGACGCTTGAAAAATCTTGTGGAAAAGGAAAAGGATAAGCTTGGAGGGGCGGAGAATTTTTCTGCCGGCAGCCTATGGACAGGAAACGAAGATATTATATCCCTACGTTCAACCTTTCTTCTGGGCTTAAGAGGCATGGCCGCATATGCATGGCACGCATATGTTCTGGGCAAGGAGGAGCCGGAGGTAACAGGATGGCTGTATAAGGGCATGCGGGCAATAGGCGAAGATCACCCCGTAGAGGAATGGCTTGGCCTGCTTATGGAGTTTGGAGAAGCAAACTTAAAATGCATGGCTCTGCTGGATGCTGCCAACACCTCGGCCTACGGGCACCCCATACCCGCAAGGGTAACCACAAATATAGAAAAAGGCCCCTTTATAGTTGTCAGCGGGCATGATCTCCTTGATTTAAAGCAGCTTCTGGAGCAGACTCAAGGTAAGGGGATTAACATATATACACATGGGGAAATGCTTCCCGCCCATGGTTATCCCACGCTTAAAAGGTATTCGCATTTAAAGGGCAACTTCGGCACGGCATGGCAGAATCAGCAAAAGGAATTTGAGCATGTTCCCGGGGCCTTCCTTTTTACTACCAACTGCCTCATGCCTCCAAAAGCAAGCTATTCCGACAGAGTATTTACAACAGCGGTTGTGGCATATCCCGGCCTCAAACACATACCCGAGGGTACGGGCGGCAAAAAGGATTTCTCTCCTGTAATCTCAAAGGCACTGGAGCTGGGCGGCTGGGATCAGGATATGCATTTTACCGGAATTAACGGAGGCTCGGTTCTTAGCACAGGCTTTGCGCACGGCGCTGTGCTTGGAGCGGCAGACAAGGTCATTGACGCAGTTAAGGCAGGAGCAATAAAGCATTTCTTTCTGGTTGGAGGCTGTGACGGAGCAAAGCCCGGAAGAAACTATTATACTGAGTTCGTGCAGAAATCCCCTAATGATACGGTAATACTGACTCTTGCCTGCGGCAAATTCCGGTTCAACGACCTGGATATAGGCGAAATAGGCGGATTCCCCCGCATTATGGACATGGGGCAGTGCAATGACGCATACTCGGCAATAAAAGTGGCCCTGGCCCTCTCAGATGCTTTTAAATGCGGAGTCAATGAGCTTCCGCTGACACTGGTTCTTTCATGGTATGAGCAAAAAGCCGTATGCATACTCCTTACGCTTTTGGCTCTTGGAATCAGGAATATATATATAGGACCTTCAATTCCGGCCTTTTTCTCCTCAAATGTGCTTCAGGTGCTGGTTGAAAAATTTGCCCTAAAACCGATAACTACTCCTGAAGAGGACTTGAAAGCCATTCTGGGCTAATAGCTTATTATAGTGCAGGGAGCCAGGGTATACCAATATCCCGGCTCCCTGCCTTTAGCCATTTTGAGAATTTTTTTGTATATAAGCATAAAACTCATTTATCTGGACAGAGCCAAAAATGTGTATTAGAATAATATAATTACCGTCTCATTAATATTGTTTTTACAAAGGAGTATAAAATAATACACATGGATAGGCTGAAGAATAAAGAATTTTATAGCACCTTAATAAAGCTCGCTATTCCTATTGCTTTTCAAAACCTTATTGCCTCATCCCTGAATATGGTAGACGTTATAATGGTAGGCCAGCTTGGAGAAACGGCAATTGCAGGAGTCGGGATAGCCAATCAGATATTCTTCCTTTTGAACCTGCTTGTATTCGGCACATTCAGCGGGGCTTGTATATTTTCTTCCCAATATTGGGGAAAACAGGATGCCGCAGGAGTCAGGAAGTCTCTTTCAATCAGCCTCAAAATAGGAGTGGCAATATCCCTTATATTTACCTTGACATGCCTTTTATTTCCGCATTATATGATTGGCATTTTTACGGACGACCCTGCTGTTGTGGAGCTTGGAGCGGAATTTCTTGTAATCAATTCTCTAAGCTTTATAATTTTTACCATAAGCTTTGGATATTCCATAATATCCAGAAGCATAGGAGGAGTAAAGCTGCCGATGCTGGCAAGCATTGTTGCCCTGTCTTTAAATACCCTTTTAAACTTTCTGCTGATCGAAGGAAACTGGGGCTTCCCCCGCATGGGCGTCCGTGGAGCAGGCCTGTCAACCGTGATTTCAAGAGCTGTTGAATTTATTATCATAATTTCAGCGATATATGGGTGCAAATCGCCTATTGCCGTCAGCATAGGTGAATTATTGAGCTTTGATGCCGCCTTTTTCATAAAATTCATAAAAACCACCATGCCTGTAATAGTACACGAGGGCTTATGGTCTTTAGGCACCACGGCATACACCTTTATATATGCACATATGGGAACAGATATAATTGCAGCGATGAATATTGCTTTAAATGTTGATAAATTAGCAATGGTGCTATTCTTTGGCATATGCAACGCAAGCGCAATCATTGTAGGGCAGAAAATAGGCGAGGGCGCTTGTGAGCAGGCGCATAAGGACTCCGCAAAGCTTCTTATAATTGCGCCAATATTGGGCATAGCTATAGGTACAGCTCTTATAGCCTCCTTTGGACTTATACTGTCTTTTTTCGATGTTTCCGCGGAGGTAAAAGCCTCTGCCGCGCAAATACTCACAATTATCGCCGTTTTACTTCCAATCCGGGCCGTAAACCTTACAATTATCATTGGAATATCCCGTGCAGGAGGCGATACCAGATTCTCTCTTCTGGTTGAGGTCATCCCCATGTGGTTAATTGCCATTCCTCTGGTCTTTTTCGGGGGACTTCATCTCCGCCTTCCCCTTGTATACGTATATATTCTGTCATATACGGAAGAGGTTATAAAAATGGTGCTGGGTCTTAAAAGGTATTTCTCGAAAAAATGGATTCACAATGTAACTCATATCTTAAAATAATGCGCTAATAGCGGCCTTCCGTCAGGGAAATACAGATTTAAGGCCATTATATTTCCTAACATAATTTTAATCTCAATATAAAAAAATCATAATCCTCCCGGAGTATACTGATATTATTAAACAAAATTTACTGGAGGAATATACTATGACAGTTTTTACACACCTTGGAATAGCCAAAGCCGTCCATCGGGCTGCAGAGCGCGAGCTTTCCGTAAAGCTTGACACAGCAGGCTTCCTTTATGGCAATATCAAGCCGGATATATGTCCCGGGCTTATAAGGATACCTCATTTCAAGGACTGTTCATTCAGCTTTATATGCAAAAAAATACAAGCGCTTATGGAACAAATAGAAACTGACAGCTCTGTCATAGGCACAAGAAAATTTTCCGAGGATCTGGGCATTATATCCCACTATCTGTCAGACTACTTTTGCTATGCTCACTCAAAGCATTTTAACGGCGGACTGCTGTCACACTATTTATACGAATTCGA
This sequence comes from Bacillota bacterium, assembly GCA_023390115.1. Lineage (GTDB taxonomy): Bacteria > Bacillota > Clostridia > Acetivibrionales > DSM-27016 > Anaerobacterium. The sequence continues at coordinate 97,864 of JAEWDM010000040.1, read as the reverse complement.
CCTCTTTGCCTATTGCAGAATAAATCCGGGAAAAATACACAAATGCATTTATAGCGACTGTGTATACATTTCAAACGATTTTAATTCCTTATGCAGCTATATAGAAAGCCTTTCTGAAGAATATATGGGCAAAGCACCGTGCTATGAGCTTGATATGTCTTATGCCGTTAAGGCATCCGCTTCAATATGCCTGTCAATTTTAGCTCCATGTGCATTTAAAGAAATAATTTTAGCCGCCTAAAGGAGATTACCCTTATGAGAATCGCATATTTTACCGACACCTTTATGCCTCAAATAAATGGCGTAACCAACACTCTGGAAAAGCTGGGAGATTACCTTGTATCCAAAGATATAAAGCATATGTTTTTTGCACCCCAGTATTTATCTAAAATAGAGAGGCCCCTTAAGAGCCCCGTTTACCGCTTTAACAGCGTAAGCTTCCCCATCTACCCCGAATGCAGGCTTTCCATTCCTCTGTATTCAAATTTATGCAAAGCGGCGGACAGCTTCAGCCCGGACATAGTTCACCTGGTGACCCCTCTGGGGATAGGCTTAATGGGGCTTAGATACGCACGGGAAAGAAACATCCCGGTAGTATCTTCCTTTCATACCAATTTTGATATTTACTTGAAATATTACAGGTTTGAATATCTGGAAGAAATGGTGTGGAATTTTTTCAGATGGTTCCACAGCTTTTGCAGTGTAAATTTCTGTCCTTCACATGACACTGTAAAAACACTTGAAAGCAAGGGAATAGATAATTTGAAAATATGGTCCAGAGGCATTGATACCAGCAAGTATACCGCAAGGCAGGGACACCTGCCCTCAAAGGAAGGCACCTCCTCAGGCACTCCAACAACATTTTTATATGTAGGGAGGCTCGCACCGGAAAAGGATCTGGATATCCTCATGGACAGTATAGAAAATATAAACAGGCTCTATCCGGAAAAGGCCCGCTTTATAATAGTAGGAGACGGCCCAATGTCGAAAAAGCTAAAAGCCGGCGCACCCGCAAATGTTTGCTTTACAGGGTATCTAAGAGGCGAGCGGCTGTCGGAGGCATACGCGTCCGCAGACATATTTGTTTTTCCGTCCGGCACGGAGACCTTCGGAAATGTTATTCTTGAAGCAATGGCCTCGGGACTTCCTGTCATAGGCGTAAATTCGGGAGGAGTAAAGGATAATATAATTCATAGGTATAATGGACTATTATGTGAGCCCAGAGATACGGAAAGCTTTACGGCCGGCATCGCAGAACTTTTAGAGAATCACCGGCTTGCAGGAGCAATGAGCAAAAACGCACGGGAATACACCCTCCAAAAAACCTGGGACAAAGTTTTCAGGCAATTGGTATATGACTATTACTCAGTTCTGAAGAACTGCCGCCAAAGCCTGTCCACACCGGCTTAGAGGAACACCGGGTCAGGGGGACGGTTCTTTCGACACAGCAATTCTTCTTATCGTTTCCCTGCCCAGTCCCAATTCAAAGGCAATTGCTCTTTTAGAAAGGCTTGATTTTTCCAGCAAATCCTTTACCAGCTTCTTTGCCAAGTGTCTTTTTTTTGCTTCCCGCAACTGTTCTATTCCAATATTATGAATGCTCAAAAACCCATTAATATACTCTTTAACATTAGTTTCATCTATTTCCGTAACTTTAGCTACATCAAGGAACGCCTCCTCTGTTATTTCATGATTGAATCTTATAAATTCCTCCAATGCACTTTTGCGGTCATCCGATATAAGCTTCAGTATTTCTCTAGTTTCTGCCAGTCCCTTTCCCCGGTTTAAATATTCTCTGTAGCTGCTCCATTTATATCCTTCTATAGTGCTTATTCCCGCTTTTAATGGATTTTGATGCAGATATCTTATTAACGCCAGCAGATACGCATCATTTTCCACAATTTCACTTCGGAACCTGTCTTGAAATACATGTCCGATATGCCTGTATTTCTTATTGAAATAATATGCGTAGCTCACCCCAACCCTTTTTACAATGCTGGAAACAGATGCCTTCTCTTCTTTTATAAGCAAATGAATATGGTTGTCCATTATGCAATACGCATAAATGAGGTATTCTCCATTTCCCTTTTTTTCATATAGTATATTTATGATTCTATCCTTATCCTCATTGTCTATAAATATTTTTTCGCGGTTATTTCCTCTTAGCATTACATGATAAATTTGCGTTTTACTTAACGTTCTTGAGTATCTGGGCAATTTGACCCCTCCTTACGTAAAATTTATCATATAATTGAAAGCATGTCAACAGAACCGTCCCCTTGACAATATTTGAAATGGGCATATTCACAGCAGCACTCAACATCGTCCATATCAAACAGGGCCAGGTTTCTTACACTGTCATCATGCATTCTCGTGCATTTGTATATCACTCCCGCATAGCCTTTTTGCTGGAAATAGTACGACATTGCATGGGTCAGCGAATACTCCCTGTCACGCTGCTTTTTGTCATTGTCGTCAACAGATTTGAATATTGTCTCGGACAAAAATCCCATATACATCTTCTGAAAACCAATTACAGAATCAATATGCTTTATATCCTTAAGCCTTTCATCCCCACCGCACTCCTTAAGCATGTCCTCATATGAAAAGCCGTCGTACCTGCACAGGTTTATCAGCCTCTTCTCCCCGCCTTTTACCGGACTGAAGCCTGCCACGGAAAACCTTTCTCCTGCTAATGGCCTTAGCTCTTCAATACAGGCCATTTGTGCGTTATATATGTCTCCAATCTGCTTTAAGGCGGGAGTGAATGCCAGGTATAAAAATCCCGGGGGATTCATTCTATTGTTCCAGTCAGGTATAAAATCCTCCGGTTTGGTGAAATAGCTGTCCTCCGGCTTAAGCTTCCGGCCCCTGTAGATGTTTCTTATGCTGCTCAAATCCTCCTCAAATATGCTTCCATACCGGGAAAGAGATTCGTTCAGGCCCTTTATAAACCTGTATTTTAAAATTCCATCAAAATCATTATACCTCACCTTTTTAGAGCATAATGTATCCTTGAATTCCTCAATGTCCGCCTTAATATCCTCTTCCTTAAGCTCCATCACCTTTGAACACCTGCTTCCGTTGCTGTGTAAGTTAAATTTCCTTAATATATATGCCTCTTCTGCTTTCATAGCTGCATATATTCCTCCCACAGCTTTAAAAATATTGAAAAAGGACCGAAAAACCTTCTATATTCCGGCCCTTTTACTTCTACTGCTGCTTATACTGTGGCTCCTGCTCCATGATGTACTGATTTCTGACCTCCAGAGTTTTTAAAGCATCATCAAAGGTTTTTGCAAGGCTTTGAAATGTTTGCTTGGCTTGCTGATCCTGCGTCTCAAGGGCAAAGCTTTTCATGGTTGCCGCTGCGCTTTGTACCGTCGCCATAGCCTTTTGCATCTGAGTGCCTACTGTCATAATAATTCACCTCCCTTCAAGGGGACCCGTTCTCTACCCCTTCGGGCGAAACACTAATGACGCTAAAAATCCAAAGATTATTGCCGCCGATATTCCGGCACTCGTTACCTCAAAAATTCCCGTTAATACTCCTATTATTCCGTTTTGCTTAGCTTCCTGCAACGCACCCTTTACCAGTTGGTTTCCGAAGCTGCTGATAGGCACCGAGGCCCCCGCGCCCGCAAATTCCACAAAACGGTCATACAGCCCGAAGCCCCCTAAGATTGCTCCCGCCACTACCAACGTGCACATGGTATGCGCAGGAGTCAGCTTAACAACATCCATAAGAATCTGCCCTATAACGCATACCAGTCCGCCTATAATAAATGCCCATATAAATTTGTCCAACCAACCATCTCCTTTTATATTTCTATACATACTCCATGAGCAACACAGGGTATGCTTTCCTTCTGCTGATAGGACATAGGAGACAGCAGAGCCCCTGTTGCAACAACCAAAATTCTCTTCAGCTCTCCTCTTCTCATACGGTTAAGTAAGTGTCCATAGGTTGTCGCAGCAGCGCATGCACACCCGCTTCCTCCCGAAAAAACCGGCTGTTCTTTCTTATAAATAAGTATTCCGCAATCGGTGAACTTTTCCTCCGGCATTTCAATTCCATGCTTTTTAAGCATATCTGCGGCAATCCTGTGTCCTACCCTTCCAAGATCCCCTGTTGCAATCAGGTCGTACTGCTCATGCCCTATGTTCAAGTCCCTGAAATGTGCCTCAATGGTGTCTACTGCTGCAGGGGCCATTGCTGCGCCCATATTGAAGGGATCCGATAATCCCATATCTACAACTTTGCCTATAGTAGCAGCCAAGACCCTCGGCCCTTCTCCCTTATGCGACACTACCGCGGCTCCCGCTCCTGTAACCGTCCACTGCGCATAAGGGGGCTTCTGCGCTCCGTATTCCGTGGGATACCTGTACTGCTTTTCTGCCGCCGCATTATGGCTTGAGGTGGCAGCCATAGCATTTTGCGCAAACTTGCCGTCAACCAGAAGAGATGCCAGCGCCAGCCCCTCCATTGAGCTTGAGCAGGCTCCGTAAATCCCAAGGTAGGGAACTCCCAGTGTGCGTGCAGTAAAGCTGCTGGCAGTAATCTGATTTATCAAATCCCCGCTCATAAAAAACTGTATATCCTCTTTTTTTAAGCCCGATTTCTTTATAGCAGTTTCACACACCTGCTCCATAAGCTTTTTTTCAGCCTTTTCAAAGCTGTCCTGTCCCATCCATATATCCTCATAGAGCATATCAAAGTCCCCGGCCAATGCCCCCTGGGCTTCAAAGGAGCCTCCTACGGCAGCCGAGCCTATTATGACAGGCCTAGATTCAAAAACCCAGGTTTGATGTCCTTTAATCATCTACATCCCACCCAACCATTTAATAATTATACTTACAATTGCTACCACAAAAGCAGAAAACACTCCGTAAACAATTACCGGGCCGGCAATTTTAAACATATTCCCTCCGACTCCCAGTACAAACCCTTCACTTTTATGCTCAATTGCCGCGGAGGTTATTGTATTTGCAAATCCCGTAACAGGAACAGCGGTGCCTGCTCCTCCCCACTGGGCTATACGGTCGTAAAAGCCCAGTCCTGTAAAAAGAGCGGAAATAAAAATCAAAACCGCAACAGTGGGATTTCCCGCCGTCTTCTCATCAAAGTTGAACCAGTTGATAAACACCCAGGTAAAGCACTGGCCTATGGTGCAAACAATTCCTCCCATAAAGAAGGCCCTTATACAGTTTCTCAGCACGGGAATTTTAGGCTCTCTGGCTTTGGCAAAATCTTGATATTGCTGCTGCACAGGTGTCAGATTCTTTCTTTTTTTACTGGACATACTCATCACCTTCTATCTTAGTAAATAGGGCTCCAGCTTTTTCATAAGCTCCTTAAGCTTTTCCGCGTTCATTGCATACATAGCCTTTGCATTGCGGTCCTCAGTTTCTAAAGAGTACCCCGCAAGCCCGGCTTGTGCTTTCTCAAGATTCGCGTACAGCATCTCTTTTACTTTAGGCTGGGGAAGCTCTATAAAATCATCAAAAAGATCCAGATACAGCTCTCCCGAACTGTTTGCCTGTCCGAGAAAGACATTATCCAGAGATACTCCGGCATTTTTTAGCTGCAGCTCCAGCCATTCCTTATTTAAGCTTAAAGAGGCCAGAGCCTCGTTCATCACATTTCCGTCAATAATTACAGTCTGGGGTTCAGCTGCGGGAGCAACCTTCTGCCCTAAGTCATGGGGTGTTACAGGCTTCCTGTCAGCCTTAAGAAACACATTCACCTCTCCTGTCGCCTCCATAACCGCAAACTCTACATCCGCCAGATTAAAAGCATTTTTAGAGCGAAGCTCTCTCAGCAGCTCCTCACCTGTCAGCCTTGACTGCATAAGATTTTCCTCCATAATCTTTCCCTTTTTTATAAGTACGGTTTCCCTGCCGTTTACGAGGTCATGTATCCATTTACTCTTTATAGACAGGTATTCCAATGCTATTACAAGAAAAATCCACACTCCCATGGAAATAAATCCAAAGGCCAGGTTAGTTATTATATTCGCCGATATTAAAGCGGCAAAAATACCTATAACTATATAGCTTACAAAGCTAAAGGGTGTCATACGGGCCATGCTTCTTTTTCCCATAAGTCTGATTAACACAAGGGTTAAAAAAAACAATAAAGCCGTCCTGAGTAAAACCTGTATCCACATCTGCATAGCCATCCCCCGTCAGTTTCCTTTATATTGGGGCTCCTGAAGCTCCAGAACCTGCATTCTTTTCTCAAGGTCATAAATAACATCGCCTGTCACTTCCAATGCTTTACTAAAAGCTGCTCTAGCTTCCTCATCCTGTTCTTGCACCGAGTATATCCTTAAAGTGCCCTGCACACTTTTTAATCCTTCCAATGTTTGTTTTACCTGTGAAGCTACCGTCATATAAAGTTACCTCCTTTTCCAGTATTATTTTTTCAATTGGCGTTATTTTTAATTCATTCAATTTGTATGTAATATTTGGCCTTTTTTAAAGCGGTGTCAAGCCTAAGCAAATATAAGAGCACCTGCTTTACGCACTCACCCCGCGCCTTAAGAATACTATATTACATCAAATAATTTTTTATTATCTGGGAGGGCGTTATGCAATATATGATGATACCGCCGGGACAGCACCATCTGCCCCCGCTGCCATACCCGTATAATGCACTGGAGCCTGTAATAGGCCGAAGAACATTGGAAATTCATCATGATAAGCTCCACAAGGCTTATGTGGACGGACTAAACAGGGCTGAGACAAATCTTGTGGAGGCACGAAAAAAGAATAACTATGAGTATATAAAATACTGGGAAAACGAGCTGGCCTTCAACGGCTCGGGTCATATCCTTCACAGTATCCTTTGGACAACTATGGCCCCCCCGGGAGTGGGAGGATATCCCGGCCCATGTACACTGGGAGCCATAAACAGCTACTTCGGGAGCTTTGAAAGCTTTAAGGAGCAATTTAAAAATGCCACGGAAAAGGTTGAAGCCTCCGGCTGGGGGATATTAACATGGCAGCCGTCATGGGGACATGTGGAAATCCTGCAGGCACAAAAACACCAAAATTTAACCCAGTGGAGCGGAATTCCAATTCTTGTCTGCGATGTCTGGGAGCACGCCTATTATTTGGATTACCAGAATAAACGCAGGGAATACATTGACAGGTGGTGGAATATCGTGAACTGGTACGAGGTTGAAAGGAGGCTGCTTCTTGCAATGAGCGGACATGTTCCTCTGGCGCTTTAATAGTGCTTGCGGATATAAATGGTTATTGCCCGGATACACCGGGCTTACATAAAGTACTCATATAATGATATTCACATATTATTAGTGTGAAGATTCTGTGAAGATTTTGTAAATTATCCGCCTAATTTCTCTGTATCTATTATTAGATTGTCCCTCTATAACGATATAGTATATATGGCTGTTTATAATAAATTCAGATTTTTTAGGAGGTATAACAGTGAAATCAAGTTTTTCCAGAGTCCTTTGCACAATACTGGCATCTCTGCTTGTACTCGCCCAGCCGGGTGCTGTTCATGCGGCAGGTACTTCTATAGCGCCAAACGCTGCGGACGTAACCATAACCAACAACACCGGAGCGTATGATATCATACTGGTAGGAGGCCTTGCCAGCGGGGATAAGGTAAAGGTATACAGTGCTGCCTCAGGAGGAAAGCTTCTTGGCTCGGCCTCTGTTTCATCCTATAAAACAGAGGCGAAAGTTAAGATATCACAGCTCGGTACGGCAGCAGGAAGCGTTTATATCTCGGTCACGAGCAAAGGAGAGCTCGAAAGCAGCAGAACTAAAGCAAACTACCCGGCAGAGGTGCAAACGGACCCACCGGATGCCGCAAATATTGCTGTAACAAATAATGCAGGAAAGGCAGATCTAATATATATAACCGGACTCTACGGAGGCGAAAGAGTAAATGTGTATAACGCCGCCACCGCAGGAAAGCTTCTTGGCTCGGCCTCTGTTTCCTCTACGAAATCGGAAATAACTGTAAAAATCTCTCAGATAGGTGTAGAAGCGGGAAGCGTTTATGTTTCTCTCACCAATAAGGGAGAGCTGGAGAGTACAAGAACAAAATCGAATTATTCGGCAGAGCCGAAATCAGACCCTATAGAGCCCGTCAATATAACGGTTATAAATAATGCCGGGATAAACGACACAGTATCGGTAACCTACCTGTCCTTAGGCGATACCATAAATGTTTATGATGCCGCCAAGGGGGGAAATCTGTTGGCTTCCGCAAAGGTGCCTTCATCCAAAACAGAGGTGTCCATGAATATACCTCAGCTCAGCAAGGCCGCCGGATATGTGTATATTTCCGTAACCAATAAGGATTGCCGGGAAAGCGACAGAACCGAAATTGCCTATCCCGCGGAGAATACGTCGAATGCTCCGTATGCCGGAAATATAATCATAACCAACAATGGAAACGCGGCAGACACGGTCAAGGTCACAAAGCTCATTTCGGGTGATGTGGTAAAGGTTTATGACGCCGCCTCGGGAGGAAAGCTTCTTGGCTCGGCAACGGTTTCAGGTTCAGCCGCCGAAGCCATCGTTACAATACCGCAGTTGATCTCCGATGACGGGTATGTATATATTTCAGTGACAACCAAGGGCAAATTTGAAAGCACGAGAACGAAAAAGTCTTACTCGGACGAGCCTGTCTCGGACCCCGTTAAGACAAGCAAAGTAGTGATAGTGAACAACGTAGAAAAGTCCGACACCGTAAATGTATCCGGGCTGTCCTCCGGCAGCGTGGTAAAGATATATGACTCCTATGAAGAAGGAACTCTGCTTGGCTCCGCGACAGTCGGCTCATCAAAGAGCGATGTAACCGTGACAGTAAAGCAATTGGGATCGGACGGAGGATATATATACATATCGGTGACAGAAAAAGGCCAGCTTGAGAGCGAGAGGACAAAAATATACTTCCCTGCCGAGCCTGTATCGGATACAGCCGACAGCTACAATATAACGGTTACAAATAATCCTGCCGGAAAATCCGACACTGTCCAGGTAACAGGACTTGCAGCAGGGGATACCGTAAAGGTATACGATCTTGCCTCCGACGGAACATTGCTTGGCTCCGCGACAGTTTCATCCTCCAAGACAGAGACGACAGTTACCATATCACAGTTGGGCACGGGAGCAGGATATGTATATGTTTCAATAACCAGCTCAGGAAAGAATGAAAGCTCCAGAATAAAGGTGGATTACGCTGCCGAGGCTTCGTCGGATGCCACTGATGCAGACAATATAACAATCACAAACAACGTGGCAGGCACCCCTGATACCGTTGAGGTCACAGGCCTTAAGGGAGGGGATGTAATCAAGGTATATGACGCTGCTAACGGAGGAAGCCTTCTTGGCTATACAACTGTTCCGGCGGACAGCTCTTACGCAACAGTGTCAATATCCCAGCTTGGAACTGAGGCAGGCAATGTTTACGTCTCAATAACCGGCCTGAACAAGCTTGAAAGCAGCAGGGTTAAGGCTTCCTATGACGCAGAGGGCAAGTCGGCGCCTGCTGATGCCGGAAACATCACAATTACAAATAATTCCGAAGCTCCGGATACTGTCGAGGTAACAGGCTTAAGCGCAGATGATGTTATCAGGATATATACTGCCTCCAAGGGAGGTACGCTGCTTGGTTCTGCCACCGTATCAACCTACGGCACATATGCCAGGGTTTCAATACCTCAGCTTGGGACAGCAGCAGGAAGTGTTTATGTTTCCGTCACCAGCAAAAACAAGCAGGAAAGCGACAGGACAAAGGCGGATTATTCCGCTGAGGCAAGCTCTGCCGCTCCGTCTGCGGCAAGCATATACATTGAAAACAATGTAGGAGCCGACGACAAAGTTACCGTTACAGAGCTTTCGGACAATGATACCGTAAAGGTATATGATTCCGCCAAAGGAGGAAGCCTGCTAGGCTCAGCTTCCGCGGGAACCTATGAGACATCGGTGACAATAAGCATTTCACAGCTTGGAAGCACGGCAGGAAGCATTTATGTTTCAGTTACCTCCTCAGGGAAGCTGGAAAGCGGCAGGACAAAGGCTGACTATGCCGCGGAGTCCAAATCCGCTTCCCCCGATCCCGGTGACATTATAGTCATTAATAACGCGGGTACTTCCGACACCGTACAGGTGACAGGCCTTAACACCGATGACAGGGTCAAGGTATACGATTCTGCCACCGGAGGTGTGCTGCTGGGATCGGAAACCGTTTCTGTCGGCACCGACATATCAATCAGCATTACCCAGCTCGGTACGGCTGCGGGAAGCGTTTATGTTTCTGTTACAAGCAAAACAAAGACAGAGAGTGAAAGAGTAAAGGCAGATTACTCTGCCGAAGCCAAAACTGCCGCTCCATCGGTTGATAATATAGAAATCATAAATAATGTGGGCACTGCCGATACGGTAAAAGTGGCGGGTCTCACAGGAGGAGACAAAATAACCGTATACGACTCTGCAAAAGCCGGCTCGCTTTTGGGCACCGCCTCGGTAGACACATACGCCTCCTCCGTTACTATCAGTATTACCCAGCTTGGAAGCACGGCAGGAAGCGTTTATGTTTCGGTCACAAGCAGCACAAAGCTTGAAAGTGACAGGACAAAGTCGGATTATTCCGCTGAAGCAAAATCGGCAGCTCCGTCCCTGGACAAGATATCAATTGCAAATAATGCCGGAATATCGGACACCATTAAGGTGTCGGGCCTCACCGGCGGTGATACCGTAAAGGTATATGATTCGGAAAAGGTAGGCACCCTTCTGGGCTCCGCAGAGGCGGAAACATACGCTTCATCGGCAACCATTACCGTAACTCAGCTTGGCAGCATCGAAGGCTCGGTATATGTTTCTGTCCTTGAAAAAAATAAAACCGAAAGTGACAGGACAAAGGTGGATTACTCCGCAGAGCCTCAGTCGGATGCCCCGTCTGCCGGCAGCATCACCATAGTGAATAACGCCGGTATAGACGATACCATCAAGGTAGGCGGTATTTCCGGAGGCGATGAGGTAAAGGTATATTCCGATGCCGCAGGAGGCACACTTTTAGGCTCCGCATCCGCCTCAACATACGATACGTATGCAACCGTTACTGTGGCACAGCTCGGGGGGTCGGCAGGAAGCGTATATGTCTCCCTCGCAAAGAAAGGATATAAAGAAAGTGCCCGTGTTAAAGCAGACTATTCCGCCGAACCTAAATCGGGAGCCTCCGATTCAAGCACCATAATAGTCTCCAACAACGCAGGAGCACAGGATACCATACAAATAAACGGGCTCACGGGAGGCGACAAGGTAAATATATACGATTCACCTTCGGGTGGAAGCCTGCTGGGTTCAGCTACGGTAGCTACTTATGATTCGTTTGTAACAGTTACCGTAACACAGCTGGGAGCCTCCGCCGGCAAAATATATGTATCGGTGACAACAAAGGGTAAGCTTGAAAGCGACAGGACTATGGTATCCTTCGCCGCAGAGCAGAAATCTGATCCTCCCGCATCCGGTAATATAACAATTACAAACAATGCAGGCATATCGGATACGGTAGAGGTTACCTACCTTGAAGAGGGAGATGTTGTAAAGGTCTATAATTCCGCTTCCGAAGGCACTCTTATGGGAACCGGTACGGTAGCGGAGGGTGAGACGGAGGTAACGGTAAAAATTACTCAGCTTGGGACTTCGGCGGGAAATGCATATATCTCCGTAACAAGCATAAATAAGCTTGAGAGTGACAGAACAGCAGCATATTATAGTGCAGAAGCTACAACCGATGCCCCCCTGCCGGAAAATATAAAAATAATAAATAACGCAACAATATCGGATACTTTAACAGTAACCTTCCTCAAGCCCAGTGACGTTATAAGGATTTATAACAAGTCCTCCGGAGGAAGCCTGCTGGGCATGGGCACAGTGGCTGAAGACAGCACCGAGGTTACCATATCCGTTGACAAGCTTGATGCTTCCGGAGGCACTGTGTATGTATCCGCGGCAAGCTTAGGAAAGGCGGAAAGCAGCAGGACAAAGGCTGCCTATACGGAAGAGCGGCAAACTGCCGCCCCTTCCTCCAGTAATATTACCGTCAAAAATAACGCGGGAATGTCCGATACTGTAACAGTCACCTTCTTAGATGCCAAGGATACTGTCAGGGTATATGATTCATCCTCCGGCGGAAGCCTGCTTGGAAGTGCGGCAGCCTCCAGTGACAGCACCGAGGTGACTATTAAAATATCACAGCTCGGCACCTCCGCGGGAAATATACATGTATCGGTTACGGGCTACGGAAAGCTTGAGAGTGAAAGAACCGCCGTTTACTACTCCGCCGAGCCGGTATCCGATGTACCGGATGCAGGCAATATAACTATTGTAAACAACACGGGAAAATCGGACACCATTAAGGTTACCGGATTAACGGAATACGATGTTGTAAATATATACAGCGCGTCTACAGGAGGAACCCTTCTGGGAACAGGTACCGTAAGTGAGGATGAAGAGGAGGTTACAATCAAGGTAACCCAGCTTGGCACCTCAGCGGGGTATGTATATATAACGGTTACTTCTTTTGGAGCATTTGAAAGCAGCAGGCTAAAAGTAGGATATAGCGCTGAAAATTAAATCCTCCTTAAAATAAATCCGGCAAGCTGAAAGCAATTAAGGACTTCCTCTAAAACGGGAAGTCCTTAATTGCTTTATTTTAATTTTCTAAAATGTCAGCCCTGGCCTTTGTAGGCTTTTAGAAAGCGTTGGTTTAACTCATTCAATATTCCTCCTATGTCACGGGATTTTATAAAATCCCATCCGATCCAGTTAAATGAAGCATCTTCAGGTATTTTATTATCAACCTCGGGATGCAGAGAAGGGAAGAGGGCCCCCGCGCAAATTTTAGCCGCTCTGGTGCCTGTAAAAAAGGACCATGCATTTTTCAGCCGCTCCCTTTTTGAAGCCTTTACCAGCATAGAAACAGGACTGATTATAGCGCCGTCCCGCGGCCAGATTACCTTGACATTGCTCTTGTTTTTAATGGTTTTGGTAAAAAAGTAAGGCATTACGCTAACAGCCGGAGCATTTGCATTTCCGCTTCCCGCCATTTTGGCCATCTGTGATGGGTGCCAGCCCGCCTTTACGGACCTCCCCAGTCTTTCAATCCCTTCCATTCCGTGCTCCTTAAAAATTGTAAGCAGAGTAGTCTCGCAGAAGAACTCCTTCTGTCCCCGTATTACAACCCTTTTTTCATACTGCGGGTGCAAAAGGTCGCCCCAGCTTTCAGGAAGAGGTAAACCTCCAAGCTGAGTGAGATCGGCAACCATTACCAGAAGATTCATGCAAATCATTGTATAATTGCCTCCCGGGTCCTTAATCCCTGCCCTCTTAAGAGCCTCACCGGGCATATGCTCCGCAGCATCGGCAAAATATCCCCTGTCTATAAACTTCTCAACAAAGCCTTTGTAAAAAAAGCTGTTAATGCCCGGGGAAATGACAATGTCAGGCACATCATCAATGTCTTCAAACTGCTCTACATAGGTATAATAGGAAAGCTGGTTATTTGCATTGCCCTCAATAAGATATTCAAGCTCTCCCTGGCGGTATGACGAATAAATAAATGAAGAAAACTCCTCCTGCAAAGGCACCTTCAAAGGGCAGGGAAGCAGAGCCAGCAAATTGGGAGCCTTTTGCCCGGGCTTTAAATCATGTACCGCTGTCATATTCAGTCCCCTTGTCTCCGCAAGCTTTTCCTCTATAAGCTGCAAAAACAGGTCAACATTAATACCTCTGGCCTTTAAAGCCGTTTTAAGCTTGAGAAAAGGCCCCAGACGGCTAATTAAATCATTATCGGCAAAATCCTCAAAGCCATTGCTTACAAATACCTGTATAGCCTCGGGATATTCTCTCAGTATCCGGTCTATAAACATATCCTGATTTACATTCAATACCTTATCCTCCTTGTTTGCTGCTTTAGCCGGTAAAATACCCCTGCACATCAAAATCCACCGTTCCCCCGGCCCGAAGTATATTTCTCAGGTTCAGCATTTTGGTATCAATTTTATGGAGTATGTCCATATTCGCTTTTTCAGCTTCGCCTGTCTCAATAATTTTGTGGATGCCCCCGTTTTTAATAACTATTCTCCTGTGTCCCATAAGTGCGAGAATAGGATCATGAGTTGACATAAGTATGATCTTCTCCTTCTTTACCAGCAGTTCCAATGCCTTTTTTCTATCCACACCGGCATTTTCAATCTCGTCAATCAATACCACCGGAGATGCGCTGAGCAATGCCGTATCGGCAATCATCAATGCTCTTGACTGCCCCCCGCTGAGCTGGGTTATCGGCACACAGGGAGCAAACCTCTCGCCCGCAAGCTCATTTGCACAGTCTACAATTGCTTTTACACTCTCATCCATATTCTCAATCATACGGCTCTCGGCATGCATAGTGACAAACTCCTCAACCGTCAGATCCATTACAAAATTCATATTCTGGGACAACTGGGCGACCAGCTTATATTCTATGGAAAAACGTTTATCCGCCGCGGGTGCCTCTCCGTTCACCAATACCTGCCTTCCCGTGGGAGTGTCCCTCTGTGCCAGGCATTCTATGTCGGCCAGCAGCCTGCTCTTGCCTGAGCCCGTGGGCCCGACTATACAGAGAATATCCCCCGGCCTCACGGTAAGGCTTATATTCTCCTCATTGCCTGACTTATCATGCCCTCCCAGAATAGTTATCTCCTTAGCTCTGCTCTCAGGCTTTAGCCTTAGCTGCTCCATTTTATCCATAAATACAATAAAGTGCCGAAGAAGCTGCTCCCTGTCCATGCCTCTGTCTTCAAGCCACTCCTCTGTAAGACCTTCGGCGATGCTTCCCATAGAAAGCCCGGCATTAAAATCCTTAAGTCCGACGGACAGCAAAAAATCCTCTATATAAGGGTGATCCTGCGTAAGCTTACTTATAGGCACCCATATCATTTCCGTTATCATGCTTTCACTTCCCCGAAATCCATCTTTTTTACATTCCCAGTCTGATAATCCTCCCCTATTTTTGTCTCTCCCAGACAATAGGAGCACAAAGCCGCGGGCATTGAAAACCGGAGGCGCTTGCCGTCAAGGGAATCCACCGGAGCGGCGTTGCGGAAGCTCACACTTAAATCATAAGCCCCTTGCCCTGTAATTCCATTGATAAACAAAACAGAGGCTCTGGGATTTGCCTGCTTAACACGGAAGGAAAACACCTCGCGCTCCGCCTGAGAGACAATATCCCCCTTGGTTATAACCACAATGTCTGCAAGCTTCAGCATGGGACCGATTTTTTTTGGAGTATGAACACCCGACAGGCAGTCAATTACACAGACAGCAGTTATGTCCTTTATGTGAGGAGAGCAGCGGTTGCAGAGGCCCGCGCTTTCGCTGATAAGTATGTCCATTCCTTCCTTAACTCCCCACCGCATACAGTCGTCAATATTGCTTATAAAAAAGTGGTCGGGGCATAGATTCCCTGAAAGCCCTACCATTACGGGTATTGCCATCTTTTCATACAGCAAATTGTCATAGGTGGAAAGACAGTCAAATTTAACTATTCCGATTTTGAGAGCTTCAGCCTTCAGGTATTCAATTGTCTTTAATATTACCGAGGTCTTTCCCGAAGAGGGAGGCCCCGAAACAGTTATCAGCCGCACCGTATATCCCTCCAATCCTATTGGTTTATTTTAAATAATCAAAATTTTATACATATTATATCATTTATTCCCTTAATCAGGCCACTTAATTTTTTACTTCCCTGCCCGGTGCTCCGCAAAGATTTTTTGTACATGCTCCTTTAAGATGTCCATGCTGTTACTTTTTATATAATCCCATCCAAGCCACTGGAAGGACGCGTTTTCGGGCAGCCTGTTATCCACACTGGAATTTAACACCGGGAAAAACGAGTCCGCTGATTTCTGTCCAAGCTCCCGGCCCATAACAAAATCGGTGATTACCTTAAGGTCAGCCCTTCTGTCATCCTTTACCAGAAGGTAAAACGGGCTGATAAGTGCTCCATCCTCAGGCCATACTATTGAAACCGCGTCCGTTCTTGGGCACGACCTGGCAAAGAACCATGGCATAACATAGACGGCCGCTCCCTCCGTAGAAGATGTCCCCGCCACTTTTGCCATTTTAGCGGCATGCCATGCATCCTTAACATTGCCGGCAAGCAGCTCAATGCCCTTATCCCCGTGTTTTTTATATAAATACAAAAGCAGCACCTCCGATATGTCATCCGCAGAGCCTCCTATTATAATATTATCCCTGTATACCGGATTAAGAAGGTTATCCCATTTACACGGCACAGGCAAATGCCCGAGCTTTTTTTTATCAACCATCATTATGTATGGGAAAACGGAATAAATTGTGTAGCAGCCGTCGGGATCCTCAAGCCGCATACCATAAAAGCAGGAGTTAACCTCCTGCCTTTGGGGTGCCTTAAAATAGCCTTTATTTATAAACCTCTCTACAAATTCCTTCCTGAAGAAATCCCCAAAGCCGATGGAGGCTATTGCATCGGGCAGATCATCTATGCTCTGCGATTTCCATATCTCCCCGTATGCATCATCTCCTCCGCATCCCGACGGGACATAGCAGTCAAAGCCCCTGCCTGTTTCCCTGCGGTATCTATCCAGTACCGGGTCAAAGCATTCTCTGAAGGTATGCTTTAACGGGCAAACGGTATATCCTAAAAAATCCAGCCTTCTTGCCGGACCTTCTTCTGCACATGAAGCAGAAACGCCTTCATTTTCGGCAATTTTTTCCTCCAGCATCCGTATGAACAGCTCCATATTTAAGCGGCGCGCCTTTAAAACCGATGAAAGCATCCAGTCTCCGCCTAAAAGGTCTATCAAAGCATCCGGAGAATCAGCCTGAAATCCATTTAAGTTAAACACCTCTAAGGTTTCAGGATATTTGTTTAAGATTTCCCCAATCTTTGCCTCAGAATTAATTTTCATTGCACAATCACTCCCCCTATGCCCGTTATCTATTCTTTTCTAACCGTTATCACAACCCCTTCCTCCTGCTCCGAAACCTCAAAATTTGCTATTCCGGTCCGCGAAAGAGCAAGTGTAAACCTTTCAACAGAATTTTCACCTGTAAATCTTTTGATTCTCTCCTTCCAATCCATATCCGATATATCCCTTTTTCTGTCCATGCACTTTTGAAGCTCATCCCTTGTCAGTCCTCCCATAATATAAGCTGTTCCTCCATAGGCCAGAACCCTGTGGATTTCCTTAAAAGCATTTACGTGGTTTCCCCAGAACCATACTGCTCCTCTGCTTACAACCATATCGAAGAACCCGTCCTCAAACGGAATGTCATGTACGTCCCCGACCTCAACAGAAGCGCTGTCCTGAAGGCCCAGCCTCATTATGCCCTTCCTGGCGGCGTAGAGCGCTTCCTCGGATATATCCATAAGATGTACCTGCATTTTATGGAGGTAAGCCATAGCTAACCCAAGCTCTCCCCTTCCGCAGCCTATATCAAGGCATCTTTGGAACATCATTCCCGAACAACTGCTAATGCGCGAAGCCAGCTCTGCAATATATGGGGAAAAAACCCGGCGTACCGTTTTATTCAGCTTTACATTATTAGGAGACATATAAGGACACCTTCTTTATAATTTCCATTTTATTTCTTCAGTGCTTTTAAAAAAGCACTAGCTTATTAAGGGAATACAAGCCTTTACAAGCTCACCCCGGCTATTCTTCGCACTGGTAATTTTTACTTCGATTCCGTAGGCCGACCGTAAATTTTCTTCAGTCACAACCTCATCCACACCTCCTACAATGAAAGCGGAGTTCTTCTGCATAAGAGCTACCTTACCCGAGCAGAGAAATGCGTGATTTGGAAAGTGGGATGTCATAATAACCCCAATGCCTCTTCGGGCTAAAAGATTAATTTGCTCCAGAACCCGGATCTGGTTTCCGAAATCGAGATTGGAGGTAGGCTCATCCATAACAAGTATCTCAGGCTGCTGTGCAAGCGCCCGTGCAATAAGCACCATCTGCCGTTCTCCCCCGCTTATCTCAGTATATATGCGATCACTCAGGAAGGAAACTCCCAGAGTTGCGAGAGCATCCTCAGCGATAGCGGTATCACGTGCCGACGGAGATGCAAATGTCCCCAGATGGGCCGTTCTTCCCATAGTGACTACATCAAGCACTTTAAAAGGAAACGGCGGAGTATGTGCCTGGGGGACATATCCTATTGCTCTTGCAAGCTTCTTTTTAGTCCAATTGAATATGTTTTGTCCGTCCAGTAAAATTTCTCCGCTCTGAAGCTTTAAAAATCCCAGAATGGTTTTAAAAAGTGTGGTTTTCCCGACACCGTTAGGTCCCAGAAGGCACAAAATCTCTCCCGAATGCACATCCATGCTTATACTTTCCACCACTGTCCTGCTGCCATATCCGCACGCAGCCTTTCTAAGCTCCATTTTCATACCCAACCCCTCTTTCCTTTCACTAAAAGATAAATAAAGAACGGTGCGCCAAGAAGCGATGTCAGAATTCCCAGTGGAATCTCCATGGGAAAAACGCTTCTGGCTACATCATCCACCAGAATCAGAAAGGCGCTTCCAATAAACAGGGAGGCCGGAAGCAGCACCCTGTAATCGGGGCCTGTAACCAGTCTTGCCATATGAGGCACAATAAGTCCGATCCATCCAATCATTCCGCTGACTGACACAGCAGCAGCCGTTAAAAGTGTTGAACAAATAATTATAACAAACCGGAGCCTCCGTGTATCAATTCCCATTGCCCTGGCCTCCTCCTCTCCAAAGGACAGAACATTCAGCTTCCACCTCAGCATAAACAAGGGAGTAATGCCGACGCAAATGGGTATAAGCAGAATGAGCGCGTCCTTGGCAGTTATGGAGGACAGCCCTCCCATAAGCCAGAAGGTAATAGCGGGAAGCTTGCTATAGGGATCAGCCACATACTTGGTCATGGATGTAAATGAAGAGAAAAGGGTGGAAACAACCATTCCCGTCAGGATTAGAGCCAGAACCGCATTGCTCCCCCTCCCCATTACCGTGCTGATAACAAGGGTAAGCATGACCGCACCAAGTCCGAAAATAAAAGCGGTAAGCTGAATGCCGGCAATATTGAACGACATAAGTATTGCTACCGCTGCCCCAAATCCTGCTCCCGCAGAAGCTCCAAGGATATCGGGCGATACCATGGGATTTTTAAACAAACCCTGATATGCCGCACCAGCCGCCGATAAAGCAGCTCCAACCAGCATAGCTGCAAAAATTCTGGGTATACGCACCTTAAACAGCACAGTTTCTACTGTCTCAGGCCATGTGGCGGGAAGGCCCAGCAATTTGCCCGCTAATATGTCTATAAGCTGCAGGGGAGATATTACGTATCTCCCCATAACAGTTGACAGTATAAATGCGGCAACAGGAAGCAGACCCAGAATAATTACCGGAATTCTTTTGCTCCTTCTTTGCTTCTCAGACAGACCGTGTATATCATTTATCGCACCTGTATTCAGTTTAACGTCGTTTACAGTTTGCATTCCCACATAAAACCCCTCCTACTTTGCCCGGGCTTTTTGCAATAATTCACCCACCTCGGAATCACTTAAATCTTTATTGTAGAACAGTGAATAAAATCCCTTTACCTCCTTCTCAATATCCAGAGGTACATATTCGGGATATATCAGGCTGGCCAGCCATTTTACCCCCAAAATCCTGCTGACAGAGGGCGGGCGGTCAAACCAGTTAAACGGATATGCAGGAATCTCATAAATCCTTTTATCCTTTACCGCCTTTATTTGTTCCCATGACGGATCCTTAAACACCTTTGAATAGAAGCCGTCCTGAGAAAGATCTCCCTCCTTGTCAAGGCTGACAAGAATAATATCAGGATTCCATGACAGCACCTGCTCCATTGATACGTTAGACATTCCCGTGCCTTTTTGCGCCGGTATGTCTGCAACATTTATACCACCTACAAAATCCAGAACCTCAGTATGAAACGAACCTGAAGGATCTGTTTGCAATCCCTTTGGTCCCTCTGCATAATATACGCGTTTCCTTTTATTCTCAGGAATTTTATCTATGATTGCCTTTATGTCTGTAATTGTTTGCTTGCAATAGCTTCCAAGCTCCCTGGCTCTTTCCCGCTCGCCTATATATTCTCCAAGCAGTTCATAAGCCTTATCCATGCCCGTAAGAGGCCCATCCAGCATAACCACCGGTATACCTGTCTGAGCCTGAATTTCATTTGCCGCGGATACCTGCGTGTCATCCACAGTTCCCATTGAGAGTATAAAGTCAGGCTTTAAACGGATTATCTCCTCCACGTTGGCAGCACCCTTTTTACCTGACCAGGCTCCAAGAGCAGGTATGTCATGGTACCTTTCGTCTATGTATTTCTTTTCCCCCGGAACCAGTGCAAAATTCCATCCCGCCAGCTTTTCGGGAGCCAGAGTGTACATTGTAACAGTTCCGATGGCACTTGAGGAATATACCTTGTTAACCTTTGAAGGAATTATAACCTTTCTTCCGGCCATATCGGTAATTTCACGCGTATCAGGCAGTGCAGGAGATGTATCCTCCTGCATTTCCACAGACGCCTGAGTATCCTGTAAGCTTGCCGGCATATTGCCCTGCCTGCCGGAAGAACAAGCAGCAAACAGACTTATGCAGATAATCATAAAAATGGCAAGCAGCTTTTTAATATATATATAATAAGAAGTGTACCTTTTCAATCCCATAAATATCGCTTCCCTTCACAAACCTTTTTACTGTATAAGAAAAATTTTGGCGGGGTTCAGCTCAATATACCAGGGAAGGGGACGATCCTTGATATCCGTCCACCTGTCTCTGGAAATCTCCCAATGGATAGGCTTCATAGAATCACCCCGTTGCTCCTCTCCAAGCTTTATATACACTGTAACCGAATGAGGGCCTTCCACAATTTTAACAGGGCGGCATTGAAAAGCATTTGCATCCGCGCACTCCTCTCCGGCCTGTGTTATATGCCGTGCCCTTATTCCCGTATAGGATATCCCTTGCGGAACGGGCCTATTCACCTTAAGCCTGCATCCCCAATCAACAGCCTCTATTATTCCCTCCTCGTCCTGACGGGCCCGGGATATATTCTTGCAGCCCGTTACCTGAGCCGCCGCAAGCGTGGGAGGATTCCGGAAAATCCCGTCCTTGTCGCCTGCGGCAGCAATTGTACCCTCCGACATAATAACAAGCTGGCTGCATATCCTGTAGACTTCATCCATGTTGTGAGATACAAACAATGTCACGCCTTTATACTCAGAAAGCGTTTCCAGAAGCTGAGCTTCCATCTGGCTTCTCAGATGGTTGTCAAGGGCCGAAAAGGGCTCATCCAGAAGAAGCATCTCGGGCTCAATTGCAAGCGCTCTTGCAAGCGCTACTCTTTGCTGCTGTCCTCCCGACAGTTGAGAAGGGTATCTCTTCTCAAGCCCCTCTAAGTGCATTCTGCCTATCATCTCATCCACCAGCCTGTCTCTTTGCCTCCGGGATACTCCCTCCAATGCAAAGCCTATATTTTGATGAACTGTCATATGGGGAAACAGCGCATAGTTCTGGAACAAAAAGCCCACCATTCTCTTCCTTGCAGGCAAATAAATTCCTTTTTCAGAGTCATATAGAACCTTACCGTTCAACACTATTTTGCCATGATCGGGCTTTTCCAGCCCCGCAATGCACCTTAAGGTCATGCTTTTTCCCGAGCCGGAGGCCCCAAGCAGCCCAAGCACCTCCCCTGAAACCGAAAGCTCTGTTTTAAGATGAAATCCATTAAGTTTTTTTTCTATATCAACCGTCAGTTCCATAAAAGTCCCCCATTTTTGAGCTTGAACGCCTCACTCCTATCACGCATTTTAGTTCCCCTCCGCCCTGCTCATAGAGGATAAAAACCGTCTTTGATATTCCGTCCAGTAGTTCATCAAAAGAATAACAACCAGAGATATTACCGCTATGAGTATTACCCACATAAGGGCTTTATCCATATCTCCGCCCTCTGCCGCAAAAAAGATTGCCACGGGAATTGTCTGCGTCCTTCCGGGAATATTTCCCGCGATCATAAGCGTAGCCCCAAACTCACCCAATGAACGGGCAAAGCTTAGCACTGTAGCCGCTGCAATGCCCGGCCAGGCCAGGGGAAGAGTAATCTTCCAGAAAATTTTCCATTCCGATACTCCAAGTGTCCTCGCAGCATTCACCACGTTATAATCAATTTGCTCGAAGGCGCCCCGGGATGTCTTATACATCAGAGGGAAAGCAACCACTGCAGCGGCTATAACCGTTGCAGGCCAGGTAAATATAATTGTAGTTCCAAGCTCAAAGAGCAGCTTGCCTATAGGACCATATCTCCCGAAAATCAGCAGCAGAAAAAATCCAACCACTGTAGGAGGCAAAACTAAAGGAAGGTTAAACAAGGCATCAATAAAGCCCTTAAGTTTTCCTCTGTATGCCGACATCCAGCGGGCAGCGGCGATTCCTGCAAAAAATGTTATAAATGTAGCCGAAAAAGCAGTCTTTAATGAAATCCACAGCGGGGACATGTCCAAGTCCATCAAGGCTATTCCTCCTTAAGCATAAACGGTAAATCCAAACTTCTCAAACACTGTCTTTGATTTATCTCCCAAAAGAAACTCAAGGAATTCCTTAGCTGCATCAGCACTCTTTGTGGCTTTAACCACACCCACAGGATATACTACCGGCTTGTGAGAATTTTCAGGTGCATAGGCAGCAATGCTTACCTTTTCAGACACCTTCGCATCGGTTTCGTATACAACACCCACATCTGCATTTCCCGTCTCAACCCATGTAAGCACTTCCTTTACGTCCTTTCCATATATGGACTTGGGCCCGACCTTGTCCTTAATCTCAAGAAAGCTGATAATTTCTTCCGCATACTGTCCTACAGGCACGCTCTTAGGCTCTCCCAGTGCGATTTTTTTCACCTTATCGTCCGCAAGATCCTTAAAATCCTTAACCAGACCGGCATCCTTTTCTTCAACGAGCACCACCTTGTTCAGCAGCAAATTCTTTACGGTACCGTCTATCATAAGCTCTTTTTCCTTCAACGCATCCATCTGTTTTGTCGCGGCGGACATAAACACATCTACAGGAGCACCTTGCTCTATCTGCTGCTGGAGTGAGCCCGACGCTCCAAAGTTATAGGTTATTTCAACATTTGGCTTTTCTTCGGCATAAAGCTGCTTTATCTCCTCCATTGCATCCTTCAAGCTTGCCGCTGCCGATACTGTAATTGACACCTGCTGTACCTGATCTTCAACTGTTGCGGCAGTTTTGACCCCTGATGAGGCGGCGTCCCCTGCCGGCTGCACGGAGCTGTCCGGCTTAGCACAGCCAAAGGATACTAAAAACGACACGCAAACTAAAGTAATTAAAATAATTTTCTTAAAATTTTTCATAAAAATTTCCTCCTGATTTTTATTCTGCTGTTTTTTTATTTTTTCCTGAAAATAAAATAAACAAAACCACCTGAAAGAATATATGCACGGAGCATATTCAACAACGCATAAGTCTTACCCGCATACCTGGCAAGGCAAAACCAAACGTGGCGTTTTGTTTTAGTGAAATTCATATTGTTTTGTTGTGTCTTATTATTTTATAATTATACTGATAAACATATAAAAAATCAAGACCTTTGAATGAAATAATATTTTTTCCTGCATTTTTCTTTACTTTATTTTTATTTTTGTCACTTCATGCCTTTAGCCATCTGTTTCTAAGCATAATAATGAATGGTACTATTTTTTATCTTGCATATAGCAGTATATATTTGATATATTAAATAAAAGAAGCTTATTGCTTCCAGTGAAAGGGGATATGCTTATGGAAGAAAACACCTCACTCACCCCCCAGGAAGTTGCCGATATATTAAAAATCGCCAAAAACACAGTTTATGAGCTTATTAAACGTGGGGAGCTAAACGGCTACAGAGTTGGGAAAAAGGTAAGGGTAGATTTAAGTGATGTTGAGGAATATAAAAATCAGACTAAGACAAAAAAGCCTCAGAGTAAAGCACCCTCGGAAGTGCTTGTCACTTCTCCTTCCAGACCCAATCCACTGTATTATGAAGAATTCCCCGCGGAAAGGGGCTTCGTAATTTGCGGCCAGGACGTGCTTTTAGACATTCTTTCCCGCTATCTTGAGCAGCACCCCGGAGGTGTAAGAGCTCTGCGCTCTTACGTGGGCAGCTATAACGGGCTTTATGCCCTTTACCGCGGAGATGTTCAGGTCGCTACGGCGCATATATGGGACGGAGATACCGGCGGGTATAACATACCCTATGTAAGAAGGATGCTTCCCGGGACCCCATGCACAATAATACATTTAACCAGCCGTATGCAGGGCTTTTATGTGGCAAAGGGAAATCCTAAGGAAATCAGGGGCTGGGAGGATCTTAAAAGGCCCGACATCACCCTCATAAACAGGGAAAAGGGAAGCGGGACCAGAATTCTGCTGGATGAGCATTTGCGTTTGCTGAGTATATCGGGAAAAAGCATAAAAGGATATTCCAGAGAATGTCTGTCTCATCTTGCGGTTGCAAGCTCAGTTGCCCGTGGAGGCGCTGACGTGGCCGTAGGGAATGAAAAGGCAGGTTTGCAGGTACAGGGTATAGATTTTATTCCTCTGCAAAAGGAGCGTTATGAGCTGGTTATAAAAAAGGAGGATCTGGACAAGCCACCTTTTGAAGCTATTATAGAAATTCTTCGTTCACATGAATTTAAAATGGAGCTTTCAGGGATAGGAGACTATGACCTCTCTGAAACGGGAAATATTGTGGCTGAAACCTGACTTTTAAGAAAAATGCCCTGTCAGAAGGATCCGACACCTTAAGACCAGGGCATTTTTTCACAGAGCATTTTTGCATTTCAGTTGTTAAAATTTGTTATGACTCCAAGCTTTTATTTAAATCCTTCATGAGCTCATCGACATTGATACCGTGAGCCACAGCACCCTGTTCAATGTTCTCAAACCTTGCCGCCATACACCCAAAGCAGTGCATACCGTAATTCATCAAAATCTCAACGGTTTGAGGATATTTCTCCACAATATCTGTAATTGACATATCCTTAGTTATCAAAATCTTCACCTTCCTTTTTGCATATTGATTTTGTTTGTACTTATCCTATTATGATATCCATTTATATACTAATAATCAAGTACGAACTTCAAAGTATAATATTACCCTGAAAATATACCCTCAAAACAAAAAGTTATCTGGATATCTTTTCATTTTTACCATGGCATCAGCGATTGCAAGCTCATCATCATTTAATCTGATGCCATCAGATGGTTTCCTCTTCAAAAGGATTTCTATACATAAACTCACTATATAATATAATGCCTCTTAACGAGCAGCCCTGTTTATCCACTAACTCGCTACCTCTTTACCGTCAAATCAATCAGACTTGCAAACCAAGATACAAAAAGCTGCTATCGATAAATCAAAAGTCCAATCTGTATTACAAAAATTTGTTAATGATGATTTGATATCTCAAGATTATGCAGATAAAGTAATGGCTATTGTGAATAAGCATACAGATACTTCATCTAAAGATGGAAATGTATCAATAGATTACTATAATCCAAGTACCGGTGCCGAAATTTATGTTCTTCCTGCACTACCGCCCCTTCATGGTCAGCTTATGTTCAATAAAGAAGGCTGGAACATAATTAAAGAAATAATAACTATAGGCGGCGGGGCAACTACTATAGGATTTGCTATTGCCGCACTTTGTGGGGCTCCAGTAGCCGCTCCAATAGCGGCGTTAATCGGTGGTGTTATTGTAGTAGCTAACGCATCTGTAAATCTTCAATTTGCACTTGGACAGGAATACGCAATCTTGATCTACTAATTTGCTTTAAGTAATATTTAAACACTAAATGAGAAGGTCGTTATAAGTTGAAACCAGCATAAACTTATGACGACCTTTAGTATTTTATAAATGAGCAATTCTAAACCCTAAATTTGGCTTTCACATTACAGCAACCAATACCAATGAAATTCCAGACATCACAATAAAAATTGGAGCGTGAAACTTATCTATACCCTTTTCATACCCTATATAACTTGGTATAAGCTTCATACTTAAACCAAGTAATATAGTCATAAACCCTGTGCTTAACAAAAGATAATTTAATCCTTTTGCGAGGATAGCAACAGATAATATAGGCACTAAATATAAAATAATCGCCAACACCCTTAATTTGCTTTGCTTTGCCATATAAAAATCTCCTAGTTTAAAACTTTGAAATACTCAACTTCTACTATATATAATTATATCCCATATATTAGCAAATGTAAAGATTGTATACAGTATTTTCCTCCTTTGCATTACAAACGCTCAGTTTATTACCCTGAAAATACATCCTTGAAACAAAAAGATTCCTGCCCCCTGTCTTTATTTGTAACAGCTCCTTTTCATGGATGATAGAGTACCGGCTTTTGACTGAGGCCGAAGGCCGGAAGGACGGTGAGCGAGGACCAGTCGTCACCTGAGCTCCACACCGGTGTGGAAGCAAGCTCGATAACAAGCCTGTTATCACCTTCGTCAAGCTCAATATGGAAGCGGTACGGCATTCCAATCCTTTTGCCGGCACTTTTATTGTTAACAAATACCTCTGCCGCGTCGGGAGTTCCGTTAAGCTGCAGAGCACATTTTCTACTGCTGCGGGAGTATAAAACAGTTTCATACCTCAGTATTCCGCAAAATCCCTTTTCTGCCGCCCAATCCGTCAAATCCGGAAGCTCCCGCGATTTTTCCACAGCCGCCAGAGGCTTAAACTGAGGATACCCCCGGATATCGCAGCAGGATATCTTCCACTCTCCTTCAATTGTTTCTTTATGCGCCGGAAGCTCCTTATAGTATGGCAAATCATAGTCACAGCCAGTCAGAAGCAATATTATTGCCTCTCCCGCCTCAAGCCGGAGGCGGACCTCTGCCTTCTCCTGTGAAATGCCGCACTCCAGCCGCTCCGCCTTATTTTCACAGGCGTCATAGCGAAGCACTGTGCAATATCCTCTTCGGTTTTCAATGACTGCAATTGTATCAACAGCCTCTGCAATATCCTCATTAAAAAAATACAAAGCTGCTCCGTAATCATTTTCATAGGCATAGGTTCTTAAATTGGGATACGCTCTTTGCAGCCTTACAATCGGCCGTATAAATTCACCAACCGCTCCCGCAAGCTCTTCCAGAGCAACTATCCGCATTTTTGCAAGCCCCTTTAAAAGCTCTGCTTCATCCGGAATACTTTCACAGATCCCCTTGGGTAAGCCGTCAACAAACAGCACCGGAAAGCCTTCCGTACCGGCTTTAATAACAAATCTGGCAACGCTTTCGGGCAAATATTCACAATACGGAATAACCAGCACCCTGTAGCTTTGCCGAGCAACACGGATTTGACCGTCAAAGCTCATGCCATAGGTATTATCTTCCTCAAATAAATCTGCGGGCACAATGTCACACTCAAGCTGCCTCTCCATCAATGCCCTTACGGGCTTTTGAAAGAGCATGGCGCGGCCGGCCCACTCGGAATCGGCATGATAGAGCACTGCCGCTTCCGCCGGGTATTTCCCCCCCGAGAGCAAATGGCTGATACGGTTCATATACTCTATCAATGCCGCAAAATATTTGAATTGAGGGTGGTTCCCCCTGGCATAAAAATGCGGAGGGCAGTCCGAATCAGGAAAATCTCCGGGCGAAAATGCGTGGGGGACAAAATTATTTATTCCTCTGCTCATCATATGGTCGGCAAGCCATTTCATAAGGCTCACGCCCTCCTGCCACCCGAAGGC
This sequence comes from Bacillota bacterium, assembly GCA_023390115.1. GTDB lineage: Bacteria > Bacillota > Clostridia > Acetivibrionales > DSM-27016 > Anaerobacterium. The sequence continues at coordinate 70,010 of JAEWDM010000040.1, read as the reverse complement.
CCCGAAAATTTCACACATGGCATTTCCGTTTTTCTTTTTATCAATATGTGCAAGAGAGCTTCCCATCTTTCCCAGTCCATAGTGGAAAAACTCTCCGTCCCTGTCCGAGGCAACCCACTGGTGTACAGTCTGTGTCATTCCCGGCATAACCTGCAGGAGTACAACATCTATACCCGCCATTCCCATTCCCGAAATGCTTCTGAAGTAGTGCCCCGTGCTGCACCCCAGCCTTCCATGGGAGTTGTCGTCCTCAATAATATGTCCTATATGCATAACCCCATGTCTTTCACACCAGTCGCTCACCTGATCCGAAAACGCAGCCTTTAGCTGCCTGGTTACCTCATCCATATATGAATACCTTATTTTGCTTGTACCCTCTCCTCCTTCAAACCAGAGTGCCGGAAGGCTGGCGTTAAAATTGCCCCCCCACCTGTTTTTCAGCCGGAGTCTCAATTCCTCGCTCCAGGGAATAAATTTCATATTTCTTCCCAGCCTTGCCTGAAAATCATATCCCGCAACATTTCCAAACTCCTGCTCATCTGAGAAAAAACCCATAAAGGTCTTTCCAAAATCCTCCTTATACCTGTTATAATGAGGCTGATAAACGGTATCCAGAAACAGTCTGACCGATTGGGAATCTATAATATTAAAATAATCAGTTTTGCCCTCTCCATGGTGAGTTGTGTAAAAAATAAATATCCTCCACAGGCCCACGGGCACATCCCACCTCAGCCAGCCATTGCGTACAAAGCCGGTCAAATCAACAGCTTTGCCCAAATCAATATCGGTTGTTTCCCCAGATACTCTGGGACACGCAACAACCGCGACCAAGCTTCCGTCGCCGGGCAGCACCGGTTTGACCAGCATACAGCTTTTTGCCGCAGGCCCAATTGCATCCGTACACCAGTTTGTCAAAAACAGGTTTGCCTTATCTGCCGCAATACCTGAAAAAATTCCGTTTGAATGCCCTGTGGGAAATTTGTCGTCATCCAGCAGCCATACCTTGAGGTTGTGCCTTCTCGCCTGATCCATAATTAAATCCATATCGCTCCACCACTGCTCCCCTAAAAATCCGGGATGAGGGCGTGACTCTATGCATATGGCCGAAGCCTTGCTTTCACGAATCCTGTCTATTTCCTCCAGCAGTATTTCGTGGGACTCCCCGTGCTGCCAAAAGAAAGGGTAAATATAATTATTATAATTTCCGTCTAAAACGTCCTGAAAACGATTTTTCACAGCTTATCCCTCCTCATGCCGACTGGCAGTCAGCAGCTTCTGCATATAAAAATTTCCACTCCATAGGGAGGCAGCTCTTGACCGTATCCAGGGAGCAGAGGCTTCCATTTCTTAGGAATTTTTATCCTTTTTACAGCATCAGCATGATTAATAGCAAACAGATAATCGTTCTTTCTCCCTTTTCTTACGGTAAGCTCCACATCCTCCGGAGATTCCCCTTGAGTTGCAATAGAAAGGCTGAAAATCAGATAGTCCGCTATAATATCCATAAGAGCCTCATCAGGCTCAGTGGCCACATAAAATACATTTCCCTTTCCAAAGCTGTTTTTGGTAACAGCCGGAGTTCCCTTATAATATTCTGATGTATACTCCGCCAGAACCTGCGCTCCCTTTAGTGTGACAATGTCGCTCCATTTTTGGGCAAACCCCGTCTTATCTCCGTCCAGCCACCTTAAGCCGACATTTACATCCTTGAGACAGTCATAATCCGTTACGGCAATTCCCGCTATTTCTCCCAGCCTTCCCGGAAGCTCACAGTCCGCCAAGCAGACATTATTGCTGTTTTTTACGCCCGACCTCATTGTTAGCACCAGGCTCCCCCCGTTTTCCACATAGCTCTTGAATTTATCTCCCAGCTCATCCGTCATTAAAAATTGCAGGGGTGCTACCACAAGCTTATAGCCGGAAAAGCTGTCATTTTCACTTATAAAATCCAATGTCGCATTGCGTCTGTAAAAGCTTTTATAATACTTTTGTATTTGCCCCGTATAGCTGAGCTCAGGGTGGTGGGGCTGTATCGCTATCGCACGGTTCTGGTCATAGGAATACAGAACGGCTATTTCTGATTTTTGTACTATTCCCTGAATATCCCGCAGCACGGGCGTCATTTCCTCTATTGTACCCTTAAGCTCCTCCCATCGTCTTCCCGGAATACCGTTATGGGGCAGAATTCCGTGCCAATACTGCTCTGTGCCGAACAAACATGTCCTCCACCTGAAATAGACAATGGTATCCGCTCCGTGCGCAATGCTGTGGGCAGACCACAGCCTAAGCTGTCCCGGCCTTGGAGTTTTGCCTATAATTTCTCCTCCCGTGGGGCCTGCCTGCAGCTCCATCATCCAGAAGTTTTTCTTCTTCAGGCCTCTTGTAAGATCCAGAGAAGCCGAAATCTCATAAGGAGGCTGCGGAGCAGGGAAATAATACCCAAGAGGGTACTGATCCGCCGATGCAAAATCAAGGTTTGCCGTCAAATCAAAATAATCCGTTTTTTCATAGAAGCCCATAAGGTTATGGGTAATAAACCGGTGCGGGCAAAGCCCTCTTATAATGTCAATTTGAAGCTGCTGAAAATCCACCGCCAGATCAGAGCAAAATCTCCTCCAGTCCAAAAGCAATGACGGGTTATGCGCTGTTGGAGCGGCTCTTGGGGCAGGTATCTGCTCAAAGCTGCCGTAGGTCTGACTCCAGAAAGCAGTTCCCCATTCATTGTTAAGGCTCTCAATTGTGAGGTATTTTCTTTTAAGCCATTGCTGAAAATGAAGCCTGCAAGAGTCGCACATACACAAATTCTCATGGCTGTTGCCAAGCTCATTATCTATTTGCCAGCCTATAACGTCGGGGTTGTCTTTATAATGCTCCGCCATGGCTGTAACCAGCCTTTTTATATGGCTTCGGTAGACAGGGCTGCTCTGGCAGTCATGATGCCTGCCTCCAAAGCCTTTTCGCTCACCATGGGAATCAACCGGCAGTATTTCGGGGTTTGCTTCTATTATCCACGCGGGAGGCGCGGCTGTGGGCGTTCCCAAAACCGTTTTAATTCCGTGTTCCGAAAGCAGCCGGATGGCATCATCCAGCCATTCAAAGCAGAATTCCCCCAGCCGGGGCTCAAATTTGGCCCATGAAAATTCGCCCATTCTTACAACCTGCAGCCCCATTTCCTTCATAAGCCACGCATCGGTGCTCCACCGCTCCCTTGGCCAGTGCTCGGGATAGTAGTCCGCTCCAAAAAAGATGCTCATATTGTTACCTCCCCGAATAGATTACCACGGTCTGGACGCCGCAACGGAAATAGTGCGGAATTCATTCCATACCGAGGTTTTATCTCCTTCCCTGCTTTTTCTCACCGAGCAATAAAAATGATACAAAATCCCGTCATTAAACAGCACAGCTGCCTTATGGGCATGAACTCCGTCAAATTCTTCTCCGCTTCCATGAGTCAGAATGGGGTTCTCCACCTTCTCCCAGTTTACCAAATCCTCTGACAGCGCCAGTCCCTCCTGGGCATTTTTATTATCATATCCAAAATAGAAGTTCAGCCATTGGCCTTCATCGCAAACCACATACGGGTCAGAGACAAAGCGCTCGTCCCACCGCCCCTCGGATACTTTAATTACGGGATTGCTCCCGCATCTCTCCCAGTGCAGCAGATCCCGGGACGCCGCCATGCCTGTTTGCTCCTTCCATTCCCCAGCCTCATCCTTTGCGTTATAGAGCATGTAGTAAAGATTATCCTTGCAGATAATGCAAGCCTTATACAGGCCACCCCTCTCCCAGGCCCTCCCGTCACGCCAGGATAGAACAGGCTTCTGCATGCGGTTCCAGTTAAGCAGGCTTTCATCCTCCGTCCACGCCAGCCCGATTTCTGCAGGCCCTTCCTCATAACCCTCGGAAGGATATGAATGATATGCCAGCCAATACCTCCCGCCAATTTTCTTAAGTCTGGGTATATCGAACAAATTATCACTGTCCTTTATTATCCATGTACCGGCAGCACCGACTTTATCCCAGCCAACTCCGCTCTCCGCTTTTAAAATTACTCCCCTGTGCCGCCAGTTTAAAAGATCGGTACTGACGGAAAGGGCTGTCTGGTATCCCCTTCCATTAAAGCCGGTATACATCATATAGAAAAGATTATTATGAAAAAATACAAAGGGTATGTCAACCGCATGGCTGTCAAAAGCTCCCTCAACTCCTGAGCCAACCAGGACAGGCCTTGGATATTTATATGGAGTAAGATACTTCTGAATTTTGCCCGAAAAGTTTGAAATCATATGTTTTTACCTCCGCCGCTTATTTAAAATAACGGCACAGTGACCTCCGCCCCGTCCCTCATAGCGGATTCATGGGCGCAAATCCCCGCGGCCGTCCAGTTTGCGGCTGTAATTTCATCAATATGGGACTTTCTGTCTTCAATAATACTGGAAACAAACTCATGCACCATATGAGGATGAGACCCGCCGTGGCCGCCTCCGGCCTCAAAGGAATTCTGAGGGTTGGTTTCATCAAAATATTTGCTTTTAACAGTAAACCCTCTGATCTCCTGAGGAAGTAAACGTCCCGAATCGGGCATGGCGATTTTCTCGAAAGTAACCTTTCTTCCCCTCCATACCGTGCCGTTCTCATCAATATTCTTTCCTCCCATTTTAAATATAACAGGGTCCTCATCCTCAATCTGCTGCCACTCGAAGGAGGCCTGATCCCCGTATACATTAAAGCTTTCGGTATACATTTTCGCCGTATGAAACAGAGATCGGGTGACCTCTGCCCTTATATCCTCTCCCAGATCGAAAATAGCAGTTTCAATTGGATACGGGTTGTTATACTGCTTTTTCAGCTCTTCTCTCATTTTACCGGAGCCGAAGCAATGCACCTTAAGCGCGCGCCTGCCTGTCAAGCCCAGCAGCGGAGCAATTGCGTGAGTCGAGTAAAGCATCGGAGGCAGCCCCCTCCAGTAATCAGGCCAGAATTCCATATCCTGATAATGCGCACCTCTTAAAAACTGTATATTTCCCAGTTCTCCTCTTTTCAACATATCAGAGGCATAGAAATAATGTCTGGTATAAACTGACGTTTCCATCATCATATAGTTCTTTCCGGATCTTTTCGCCGCATCTATAATTTTTCTTATTCCTTCAAGGGTAATTGCCATAGGCACAGTACAGGCACAGTGCTTCCCTGCTTCCAGAACCTGTACGCACTGCTTGTCATGCTGGGGAATAGGTGTAATCAGATGCACGGCATCAATTGACGGATCGGCAAGCACCTGCTCCAGAGAGCCGTACCTTGCGGGAACCCCGAAGGTATCTCCCGCAGCCTTTAGAATCTCCGGATCGGTATCACAGATAACGAGCTTTCCCACATGGGGATGTACCTTATAAACAGGTACAAAGGCCGAGCCAAAGCTTAACCCCACAACAGCCACATTTAACTTCGTCTGTCTCTTCATCTTTAATTTCTCCCTTTAAAATAGATGGGCGGAGCACAAGCTCCACCCATGCATCTCCTTCGATATTGTCTATACCACTATTATTTTTATTTCAGATTTTTAAGATATTCCTCAAACTGTGCGCGGAATTCCTTGTCAAGCACATCCTTGCCCGCAGTTTTAGCCATATCGTTAAATTCCTTCAGCGTTGCCTCAACATCCTTTACCAGACCCAGCTCCAGCAGAGGAATATATTTTGTACGTGTTTCATTTATTGCTGCAAGCTCATTTTTTACCTTTGAATCGTCAAAGACGAATCCGCTTGAAAGCTCAGTTATTGCATTTCCAAAAAGACTTTCTCTGATTGGGCTTGAGGTAGTCGAGGCATCTCCCTGAAGCCTTTCATATAAATCATTCTTAATACCCCAGGATGTCGCATTTCCTACAGGGAAGGCCGTCTGCTTATCGCCGGGCTGCCAGGTGGTATCTCCGGTCTTCACCCAATGCACGCCCTCTATTCCATACCTTTCAAGCTCATAGTAGGACTGGTCGAATTTCATCTTGTCCAGTACCATAAACGACCTTTCAATATTATCCGACTGTGCAAGCACTGCAACTCCATCTCCTATATACATGCCTGCGGCACGCGCAACCCCCGGAGTTATGTCGGCCATTTCAGGCTTCCACTCGGGATGTGAGGCTTCTACACTCAGCTTGGTAGCCTCACAGGTGTCCACATTCCAGAAAAGGGAGGCGGAGGTGCCGTTTTCAAATGCATCCCTCGGAGAAATAGTGTTGGCAACCGCATTCTTAGACCAATATCCTTTGTCCGCCCATACCTTCATTTTCTTAACAAATTCCAGGTATTCCGGAGTGTCATACTGCCATTTCAAAACATCAACCGTAACATCCTTGCCTTCATATTTATAGCCGTAGAACTTATCCAGACCGCTTATGGGAAGAAAGTTATTAGCGGATGAAAACACCTGCATGGCTACCTCTACGTTGTTTTGCGATGCGGCATAGGGGTATATGCCTTTTTCATTTGCTACCACGGCATCAAAATACTTTTCCAGCCCTTCAATACTGTTAATTTCCCCAATGTTGTACTTTTCTCTCAGATCTCCCCTGATGAGAACAGGAATTGCGTTGTTTATATATGGGCTGTTTTTAGGCACAAAATATGCCTTACCCTGAATTTTTGCCTGTTCAAAGGCCATTTTTGACTGCTTCTCGTTAGTGAGGGGCATATATTTCTCCAGTACGTCGCCGCTTACCTCTGCAAATGCTCCCTTTGTAGCCTCCTGACTGTAAAAAGCCCAGGTCGAGGTGTAAATCAGGTCGAACTTCTCCCCTGATGCCAGAAGAAGGGGATACCTTTGCTCATAATCACTCAAGGCAATGTAGTTAATTTCAAGAGAGGCATTCAGATCCGCCTCGGTTTTTTTATTAATCTCAGCAACAACCGTATCTGCATCTGCCGGCTTATCTCCTATAACATACATTTTTAAATCAACATGCCGGGAAATATCATTACCGTTATACTCCATGACAGCACTTGTCTGCTCCCCTGCAGTTGATCCTCCCGCTTCGCCGATACCCTCTTTCTCCTGAGCTCCGCATCCGGATACTGTAAATGCAAGCATTACTATTGCCAGAATAAAAGCTGCCGCCTTCCTTAAATGTAGTTTCATCTTTCTTCCTCCTTTTTTTTAAATCAGCCCTTTACAGAGCCGAGTGTTAACCCCTTTACAAAGTATTTTTGCACAAACGGATACAGAAATATAATTGGCCCCGTTACAACCACGGTCAATGCCATTTTTGTAGATTCAATGGGCATGTACGTTACTGCCGCGCCCGACTGGGAGGCAATATCCCTCATTGCCTTTATGCTTCCCATCAGCTTATAGAGCAAATACTGAAGCCCGTACAGGTCCTCGTTATTTATGAACAGCATGCTCGAAAACCAGTCATTCCAATAGGTCAGAGCGGTAAATAGCCCTATTGTGGCAATTACAGGCTTTGAAAGCGGCATAATAAGCTTTATAAATATCTTGAAATCTCCTGCGCCGTCTATTTTTGCCGATTCGGTGATTTCAAAGGGTACTCCTCTCATAAAGCCCTTTACAAGAATAATATTCCATACCGATACCAGAGTGGGCACAAATAACGCCAGCAAATTATCCCTGAGTCCCAGATATTTTACGCACAGGATGTACCACGGAACAAGCCCGCCGCTGAACAGAGTTGTAAAGAAAAAATAAAATGAAAAAATATTTCTCCATCTGAAATCCTTTCTTTGCAGCACATATCCCGTCATTGTGTTTATAAAAACGCTTAGAGCCGTGCCCGCCGCCGTTACAAGAACAGTAACTCCATATGCCCGTATGATTCTGATGGGATTGCCGAATACTACCTTATAGCTCTCCAGTGAAAACTCCCCGGGCCATATATTATAGCCATGATGGATAATATATTGCTCACTTGTAAACGAGGAGGAAATAATAATTATAAAAGGAATGAGGCAGGCCAGTGCAAATAATGTAACCAACGGATAGCCTATTCCCCTGAAAATTATTTGATCCGGTGTGTGTTTTTTGGATAACAGCTGCATTTTTTCACCTCCGATCATTATAAAAATATAGATTGATTCTGCCACAGGATACTAAAACAACGCATAATCCTTTTGGACTCTCTTTACAATTCCGTTAACAAGTATAATGGTCACAAAACACAAAACCGACTGGTAAAAGCCTGTCGCCGCAGCCATTCCTATTTCTCCGGACTGGGTAAGCGAGCGGAATACAAATGTATCAATTACATCGGTTGCATCAAAAAGCATACCGTTATTCCCTATAAGCTGGTAGAATAAATCCAGATTCCCCCTGAATATTTTCCCCACCTCAAGCAGCACCAGGGTAACCATTGTAGGCGTAATACTTGGAAGAGTGATATGGCGGATTCTTTGAAAAATGTTTGCCCCGTCTATTTCTGACGACTCATATAATTGAGTATCTATACCCATTACTGCAGCCAGATATACAATCATTCCATATCCGACATTCTTCCATGCTGAGAAAATTACAATAATATATTTCCACCATGAGGGCTCGGCATATGCATTCACAGGCTCCAGGCCCAGTATGCCAAGCAGGGAATTTAAAGAGCCGCTTTCGTAATTCAGCAGGTTATACGCAATGGAGCCTACAATTACCCATGAAACAAAATATGGCAGAAAAATAAACGACTGGGTAAGCTTCTTAAAATACTTTCCTGTGAGCTCACTTAGCATTACCGCCAATCCAATCTGCAGAACAGTATTTACAACTATAAACGCAAGGTTATATAAAAAAGTATTTAACGTAACCCTGAATGCCTGGCCCGACAGGAAGAAAAACTTAAAATTATTAAACCCCACCCATGGACTGCCGAATATTCCATCGTCATATTTAAATTGCTTAAATGCAAGCACCATGCCGCCCATAGGCATATAAGCAAAAACAAAAACCAGAGCCACCGCCGGCAGCAGCATGATAAGCAGGGTTTTATTGCGCCTTATCTCGCTAAGGAAGGCTCCCCTTCCTCTGAAACTGAGTGTGTCCTTATTTTTATTAAAAATACCCATTGAGATTTCACTTCCTAAGTAAGATGATGTAAACTTTATCTGTTGTATTTATAATACCAGACAGTATTCCCCGGGTAAATCGTAAAGTCTTTATGTAAAGGGTAATATCTTTTAAAATCCGGCGATTCATAAAAATAAGCTGATGTATTAATACACCAGCTCATCATTTAAAAAGAAATAATTTCAGCCCTCTGTTGCCACCTCGTTTAAGTGAACTGCGGATAATCTGATTTCAACCTCCGTACCGCCATTCTCAGGAGTCCTGAAGGCCAACCCATACTGCTCGCCATATATTAGCTTTATTCTCTGGTTGATATTTCTTAACCCGTACCTGCTGCCTCCTCCGGAAGGAGCTTCAGCATCAGTCAAATCTCCGAATTTATCGCCAGGTATGCCTACACCATCGTCCTGAACGCAAATTATAATATCCTCCCCGTACATATGCCCTCTGATGCTTACCGTTCCCCGCTTGCTTTCCTTTTCAAGTATACCGTGATGAATGGCATTCTCAACAATGGGCTGAAGAGTAATTTTGGGAATGGCATACTGCAGCAGTACGGGGTCAACATCCAGCAAAAAGGAAATTTGCCCTCCAAATCTTATGTCCTGTATTTTTAAATAGCAGCCGGCATGCTTTATTTCATCATTGATAGTCACCATATCTCTTCCTTTGTTTAAGGTCAGCTTATAAAAGCTTGCAAGTGAACTCACGACTGAATTGATTTCCGTTAGCTTGTTCTGATAGCTGAGCCAATTAATCATGTCCAGTGTATTGTAAAGGAAATGAGGATTAATTTGAGACTGCAGTGCCTTTAGCTCGGCGCTCTTCAGCTCCTTTCCCATTTCATACTGCTTGCCTATGAGCTGCTTTATCCTGTAAATCATAAAGTTATAGCTGTCAAAAAGAACACCTACCTCGTCCTTATGGGAATCCCCGGTAATTGCAGCCAGGCTTCCCGTTTGTGCCTCCTTCATACGGGTGCTTAAGGCGGAAATTCTTTTTGTAACTGTAAAAGAAATTAAATACGCCAGCATAAACGCCAGCAAGCCTGTTCCAATAGCCAGAGCCATTACAAGCTTTCCAAGCTGGTTGATTTCATGCATAAAGGAGCTGTATGGAACAATTGTAACCATGGTCCAGTCGGTGCCCTGTATCAGAGTCTTCATAAGCAGCACGTTCCGGCTATTAATCCTTGTCTCCTTAAGCCCCTCTCCTGACGGCAATTCCGGCATCTGGCGATCCTCAATTTTAAAGCTCTTGAGATTAGCCTCATTAGAGGCTGCTACGACAATACCGCTGCTGTTGACTAAATACGTAATACTATCCGTTGTGGAGTCGGCATCCTTCAGGATATCTACAATGCCCTGCTTTTCAATATCCACACGAATCATTCCTGCAATTTGAAGATAATTGTTTTGATTTTTCATTACCCGGGCAATGGATAGAACCTCCGCGCTGTTGCTCTCAGAGCCTGAGATATACTGATATGGCAGGCATAATACCTTTGTGTTGCTCTCCATCAGCTTTTTCCCCCAGTAGGTTTCTTTTGCCCTTGTAAAATTTCCTATATTGGCATTACCCTCCGAGTAAAGCAAGCCATCATGGACATACAGGCGTATCCTGTAAATATCGTGCTCGTCCTGAAAGGATTTTAAAAATGTCTGGATAGTCCTCATGTCTTCAATCTGCTCAATATTTTCATAATTGCTCAAATCCTTATTAATAATTGAACTTAAAGTACTGTCCACGGCCAGAATATCAGATACCGCAATGATTTTATACATTTTATAGGAAAGAAAGGAGCATGTCTGGTTAAAGCTTTGCTCAGTAGAAAATGCCACCCTTGAGCGTATTGCAGCAGAGCTGATATTAAAAATCACCGTGGACAGTACGCCAAGTGTCAGAGAAATCAGAATGAAATATGACAGCATAAGCTTATGCCTTAGCTTCATATCGTAAAAGCTTTGAACAACACTTCTGATAAGCTTTAAAAGCATCATGACTTAATCTCCCTGTATTCCTGAGGAGTAATCCCAACATTTTTTTTAAAGGCCTTTGTAAAATAATTGCAGTCATTATAGCCTACCAGCACTGCAATCTCCTTAATCTTGCGGGTGCTGTTTTCCAGATACTCCCTGGCACTTTCCATTCTGCATTCGCTGATATACTGGTTTATAGTAATTCCCGTCTCCTTTTTGAAAATAACACAGATGTATGAGCCTGAAAGGCAAAAGTGCCCTGAGATGCTGTTTAAGGAGAGACTCTGATCACTCGAATTTTCCTTGATATACCTCTTTATCTTTTGCGCCAGTATATTTTCCGTGCGGTTTTCATCCATAGCCTTAAAGAAAATATCGAGCCTGGCAATGACATAGCTTTCAATTTCCGAGAGGAAGTAAAGCTGAAACATAAGATCGCGCGATGCTTCCGGGCTTTCATTTTCCTCAAATATACTCCCGCCATTCATCTGCGCCACCCGCTCAATCTGCAAAACCACCTTTGCAAAAAAATCCTTCACACGGCTTGTTGGCGTTCCGTCATATTTGCGGAGCTCTTCCACTATTTCCTTTATGAAAGAAATACATTCCTCCCTGTTGTTACTTTGCAGAGCCCTATAAAAGCTCAGTATCATATCATCGCTGAATTCAAAGCAAAGGCTGATGTGTCTTTCCTCATAAAAAAGCACTGTGCACGGCTTGTAAAAGAAGCCTCTCTGAAGAGCAATAACAGCGGTGTTATAAGACTCGTATAAGTCAAAAAGATTGTCTACGGGAGCTCCGGTCACAATCATAAAATCACAAAAGCTCTCCAGTATGCCGGACAGCCTGTAGCACATATTCCCTATTTCACTGTTCTCAACAGGCATTCCGCTTTTGTTTGACAGACTGATATGCACGACAATAACAGTCTCATCCCTTTTCGCCACCATTACCGTATCAAGCCCCTCAAGAGAAAGCCTGCTGCTTAAGAGATCACAAACCGCATTCTGCATAGTCTCCCTAAAGCCTGTAATTTTTTTATTTCCGCCAAAAATTGAAACCAGAAGGGTGATGTACCTCTGATTTTGTCTTATACCCGGAAAGCAAATATTTAAATAATCGACAAGCTGCGCGTTAATGGTGCTCTTTTTGATAAGGCCCAGAGCAATCTGATTTTTGAGGGCAGGGATAGTGCTATTAAGCTGCCGGTTGATTTGAATGTTTTTTTCTTTTTCCGCTTCCTCGTCCAAACGCTGCCGCACGGTGCTCTCAATAGTTGTCTTAAGCTCATCCAGATTTATAGGCTTTTCGATATAATTTACAGCCGAAAGCTTAATTGCAGATTTAAGGTACTCCTTGTCTGAATAGCCGCTCATAAAAATTATGCTGCATCCCGGAATAAATTCCCTTATTTTAAAAGACATTTTTATCCCATCCATTCTGGGCATTCTTACGTCAGTTAAAATAATATCAGGCTTAAATACCTCTGCCGCCGCTATGGCATTTATTCCATCATCGGCCGTTTCAACGCCGGCTATGCCCATTTCCTCCCACGGAAGCATGGAAGCTATTCCCATCCTTGTGTATTCTTCATCCTCTACTATCAGCAATCTCATGTTTTACCTCCACTACTCCGCGGCCTTTAAGCATAAGCAATTAAAATTTATTCTTTGAATTATAGATGGTTCCAGGACATATAGCTTGGAAAAAGAAATTTTCTCTGTTACTGTGATCATAACACAGAAGAATTTAAACCGCAACAATTCAACCCTTACAGATTATGTAACCTTCCGGAGCTCAAAGCGCCTCATTTTAAATACGGCAGTATGGCCTTCCAGCCCTCGTATATCCTCTCATATGAATAATGCTTCCTGTTGGCAGGACTTGTAGAGGGCAGGTAAATGCTTTCCATTCCGACATCGGCCCTGCAGTATCTTTTATACAGGCTTGTAGCCTTATTGCCTGCCGTAAATACCGCTTTTATTTTGGCAGTATTGAATATAGGGGAAAAATCATTTGGTACGGGATTTTTTATTGTGCTGTCCAAAGACCCTTCAATTTCACAGCTTTTTAACACATCCCATACCGCAACCCCCCTTCTCATAAGCATATCGGTCTTCGCCTCCACCGTCTGAGGAAGGGCTTCCTCCAGAACCCCGGACAGTACCCTCCAGAAAAGGTTATGGGGGTTCATATAATAAAAATTAGCCTCTCTGGATTTAACTGAAGGCATAGTGCCGAGAATCAGAATCCTGGAGTTTTTCCCGTATATGGGGGGGAGATTATGGATAACTGTACCGGGGCTGTTTTCGCTCATGACACACCTCCTTAAAATAAAACATCGCTAATTTAATTTGTAACGCAAATAAACCTGTACTCATTTCCGCACCACTGTATAAACCTTTCAAAATCGCTGTATTTCATAACCAGAGTTGAGGTATTGATATTGGGGTGAAAGCATACCCTGCTGCAGCGGGGCAAATCCTCATCAATCAAAACCGTTACCGCTCTGTCTTTATCATTTACTATCCCTAAAGGGCTTACCGATCCCGGAGTTACCCCTAAAAGCCTCTTAAGCTCCTCCTCACTTCCAAAAACCAGGCTTCTGGCTTTGACCTGCTTACGGATGGTATTGGAGTGGGCTTTTTTATCCTCCAGCATAACAACCAAATAATGCTTATCAGCCTTTTTATCATATAAAAACAGGTTCTTGCATCCATCCGCCTCAAAGCTTCCAAAGGCCTTTGCCTCAGATACCGTGAAAACAGGAGGATGCTCCACTCTCTCGTACCGTATTCCCAGTTTCTCCAGTGTTTTTAAAATCAATTCATCCTGCATATTCTTATCTCTGCCCCTCTTTTTCAAGCCAAAGCCTCCGCACTATTTCCATGGGCTGTTGGAATACCTTCTTATATTAATTTCATCCATTACCGCTTTCCCTCTATGGGTCAAAATGAACATTACAATGTCGGCAATTTCCTCCGGTGACGCAAGCATAGACCTGTCCAAATCCGGCCTTGTCTGCGATAGCATGTCGGTATCAACACCCCCGGGAGCAATAATATGAACCCTTATGCCGTCGTTGAACACCTCCTGGGCCAGCACCTTTGTCATTCCCGCCAGAGCATGCTTGGAAGCAGTATACGCGCCCTGGTTTATATATCCTTTATATCCTACCACAGAGGATATGTTTATTATTGTTGCCATTTCGGATTTTTTCAGGTACGGAAGCGCCTCACGGCTCAACAGAAAGGGCGCCCTTGCATTTACCGCCATATGAAAATCCCACTCATTTGCCGTAGTCTCACTTAAAGGCTTAGGATATGCTATACCTGCATTATTAATGAGTATATCAAGCTGCCCGAAATATTCTATGGTCTTTCTTATCAGCTCCCGAGGTATTTCGGGGGCTGCAAGATCCCCCTCACAGAGCAATACGTCAATTTTAAAATCCCTTAGCTCACCCTTCAGGCTTTCAAGCCCCTCTCGAGATCTGCCTGCCAATGCCAGATTTACCCCATTTTCAGCCAGACTTTTTGCTATGGCCTTTCCTATACCTCTCGAGGCTCCCGTAATTAAGGCCGTCCCTCCATTCAATTGCAACAACTAAATCCCTCCCTGTAAATGTCTCTAAAAAGCCTTCAATAACTAATATTGTATCATAATAGAACTGGCTAATTTAATATTATTCGATGAAAATCGAATTAGAAACTGAGTTTTTATAGGTAATAAAAACTTTTAACATCTCTTTTCTCTCATAATTAAAAGTTCCAGATAATCAATCAATGCCTTTTTTCCGTCATTACTAAGAGTGAGAATGTCATTGAGAAGCTCTCCGGCTGTAATCTCTTTACTATTAAGAATTATGGGACTGTTTAAAACATCTAACCTGGATCTGAATTTCACTCTGCCCAGCATATAGTCTACTGAAACATCGAAATAATTGGCAAGCTTAATAAGGCTCTCAATTTCAGGATTATGAACTCCCGTTTCGTAATTCGAAACCGTGCCTATGGATACCCCTAAAAGCCGCGCGATATCCTTTTGCAAGAGCCCTCTGTCTTTTCGCAATTCAGCCATCATTTCCGGTAACTTCAAAAAAACCACACTCCTCTAAAGACTCAATTATAATTTTAGTAAATTTTAGATTATCTAAAACATATTCATATGTATTCCATAATAATTATATTATTTTTGTTGATATTTTATTATTTCTAATATTATAATATTTAAAGAAGTAATTGATTCTATTATTTCTAAACTGCATAATTGCCAGTTTTACATCATTTTAGAATCATATAAGTTTGAAAGGACTGAATTATGTTAGGAATGGATTTTTATCAATGGCTTCATGATGATCCGGAACAAGCTACGATCGCACTTCTGATTATAATATGCATTATTACAACAGGATTTATTCTGACGAAGTATGCAAAGTACAGGCAAAGAAGCAAGCATCGTCAGGAGGAATTATTTAAACAAAAATACAATATAAAATAGCTGCTGACAAATACTTTTTTAATTACACAGCCATAAAGCAAAAAGTTTCGGGATTGATCCCGAAACTTTTTGCTTTATTTACACTCCTCTATTTACTCGTCATTAATCAACCGTGTCATATAAATATCTGAAAACTGCTTTATATGATCCTCCAGAATGTTGAGTGCCTCCTCTTCTCCGTCGGCCCGGCAATCATATTTGCTAAGTAACATGAATAAAGGTGAATAAAAGTGAAGGGCCATTATATGCGGATTACACCTTATAAAAGCACCCTGCTTAATCATATTATCAAATAACATGGTCTGATAACCAATTATGCCATTAATAAAGAAGTTATGGAACACATCACTGGCATATGTGCTTCTGAACTGCTCAATAGAAAGCATGCGCCGGTACTTGGAGGCAAAATCATCCTTCAGAAAATAAAGGAATATATTTTTAGCAATGGCAACAAGTGCCGGCTCTGTTGTCTTCATATATTTACCAGCTACGGCATTTACATCTCCCATGGGAAGCTGTATTTTTACAGCCATTTCATCATAACGCTTTGACATTTCATCAATAATGCTGTTAAAAATATCCCTTTTGCTCCTAAAATGGTTATAGAGCGAAGCAGCCTTGATGCCTACGGCACTTGCAATATCCCGCATAGAAACTCCTTCAAACCCCTTTTCGGAAAACAAGGTCAAGGCCTGATATAAAATGATTTCCTTGGTGTTTTCCATAATTTCACCTCCAGGGCCTTGCCTTTCCGAGCCAGTTATTTTTTTGCCAATAGCCTTTATCAGCCATATTCCAGTTATTTGACTTTTGTGCCTTCCGCATTATACCAAATAATAACCGGAGCCTAATACCGGGCTTCGCTTTGCCGAGCTGCCCCTTCACCTTTTGTGAAACCGTTTCCGCTCTCTTTATCATTTTTTCCCTGATTTTCTCCGGCACCTCTTGCCAGACGGATGCATTGGAGCGAAAATGTACACGGTGGATTTTAGGCACTCCCCACCAGCTCAGCTGCCTTGCAATGGATTTTGTAACACCCCTGTGACCAGCTCCGGCAGAGGTGGAAACCGCAATACCTATTTTAGTAAACATCTCTCTTCTCGGACGATGGCTCATCCACATATAGCCGAAGTGATCAAACAGCGTTTTAAGCTGTCCCGTCATCTCAAAGCAGTATGTGGGAGAATCGATAATAAGCACCTGCGAGCGGAGCATGGATTCCTCGATTCGGCGCACCTTATCTCGCTGGGGGCATTTTTCCTCTCCTTTTAAAATGCACTGGCAGCACCCCGTACAAAATGCAGGGGTATCCTTGGGCATAAAATATTCGTGAATAACGGTATCACTGCCAGAGATCCTTTCCTTTATCATTGCAGTGGCATGATAGGTGCTGCCTTTATGCCCCTGACCATGAATAATTGTAATTTCCATTATACTCCTCTCCTTAAAAGCTCACTTTTAACAGCTCTACAAAAAGCATGTTAAAATTATGCTCTCACAAACCCCTTACTAACACTCGTTAGTATAAGCATAGCTAACAGCAGTTAGTTTGTCAAGAGCTTTATATATTTGCGCTTATCTTTAAGGAGTAAAATTACTATAGAAATGAAACGGCATTATTTATCTTTTTTTATCAGTGCTGCACGGCTTATCTTATTTACGCCGTGCCTGGTTCTTATTTTGTCAATCGCACTGTCTATCCTCTCAAGCCTGTTATCCTTTATGCTGCCCGGAAGCAGGTCAAAAAGCGACATCTGACCTTCATAGGAGCCCTCATCAAATCCCGAAAGGCTTATACCTATCAATCTGACAGAACGAAAACGGCTCCAGTTTTGCCCAAGCAAGGTGCAGCCGGCTTTATAAATTTCATTTGTGGTACAGGTAGGCTGGATAGTCATTTGTCTGGTGACTACCTTAAAGTCCGAGTACTTGAGCGTTATATGTACAGTGCGGCCCTTCTTGCCATATTTTCTTGCCGTCATGCCGACATCATCCGCGAGCTCAAGTAAAATAAGCTTGGCATTTTCAATATCTATAATGTCTTCAGGAAGCGTTACCGATCGTCCTATGGATTTCATATCACCTTCGCCGTGAGGCTCAACAGTTGAGGCATCATAGCCGTTTGCGTGCAAATAAATTTCATCCCCATATTTGCCAAAGGCTTTGACGAGCCGACCTCTGTCATGTCCTGCGATTTCCCCGATGGTTTGTATTCCCATGCCGCTAAGCCTGTCGGCAGTTTTCTTTCCGATTCCGTACATGGCCTTTACCGGAAGAGGCCATAGCTTTGACGGTATATCGTGTTTCCAAAGCTCGGTAATACCTGACGGCTTGTGCATTTCCGAGGCCATTTTTGCAAGGAATTTATTTTCGGAAATGCCTATGGAGCACCAAAGCCCAAGCTCCCTTCCAATTTCTCTCATAATCCTTTTTGCACATTCCAGAGGCTTTCCAAACAGGCCCTCGGTACCCGTCATATCAAGCCAGGCCTCGTCAATGCTGTTTTGCTCTATAGCAGGAGTATAGCCTGACAGCAGGTCCATAACCTGTCCGGACTTAATTTCATAAAATGCGTGATCAGGAGGCACCAATATCATGCCGGGACAGAGCTCCATGGCCTCATGCAGCACCATTGCAGTTTTTACTCCAAATGCTCTTGCCTCATAGCTGGCTGCAAGAATTATACCTGAGCGATTTTTGGGATCGCCGGCAACAGCGGAGGGCTTTCCTACAAGAGATAGGTTTCTGGTCATTTCACAGCTTATATAGAAAGCGTTCATATCAACAAGAAATATTACTTTTTGCATGCAAAGCCTCCTTCATTTCTCAAACCTTGCTTGCCGGAAGTTTGTTATATTAAAAAGGACTGATTTTTTAGCCATATATATGCTAAAGTATACCATAACGGCATAAATCCTTCCACTAATTATTGCAGGCTTTAAAGCAACAGTGTATCAGGGAAAAATCAACAGAATGTTCGGAAACAAGCAAGAAATGAAGAGGGCAGTGCGGCAGGTAAAAACAAAAAGAGGAAGGGGGGAGCCCCGGACCTGAAATGGCTTTACGGCTCCCCTTTTTAAGCAAATGTCCTCTGAGCTCGGCTAAAGGCTGCTAAAAGCCTGAAATATTGCCTAACAAATAGCTTTTCAAAAGTGCAAGGTCTATTGTATTTATTGCACCGTCGGAATTTACATCTGCAGCAGACAGATTTATGCCGGTGGTTTCATCTGTCAGTAAATATTTTTTCAAAAGTGCAAAATCTATGGAGTTAATAGCTCCGTCTGAATTCAAATCGCCTAATACAACCTCCGACGGCAAGCCGTAAATGTCTTCCGGCAGCTCATCCAGAGTAATTACATATTCACTGTTGTAGATGGTATTAAGAAGCACGGGATCATTATATCTTGAGCTGGTAATGAAATCCCCGTACCATGGGCAGAAATACAGCCACCAGGCGCCTTCATTAACTATTTTCTGAATATCGGGTATAATGTCGTTTTCAGTCAGCGCAACCATTTTTGTATCGTCTGTATGGTTTACAAGCGTAAGGAATGCCGTTGTCGCAGCACTTGTCCCCCATGTATAAGGCGAGCCCTCATACTTGTCATATCCCACAATGTCCACGCAGTCATCTCCGGGATACCATTGGGCCGAATTTGCATATGTATAAAGATTTACTTCCCATATTACATTATGAATACCGTATTCTTCTGTCAACGTTGTATAAAGAAGTCTCCAGAGCTGCTTATAAACCTCTGCGCCTGCGGAGCCCCACCAGAACCACGCACCTGAACCGTCTGTGTTGTTGTTGCCTTCAGCTTCATGGAAAGGACGCAGAAGCACAGGAACATTCGCATCCTGGAGAATAAGAAGCTGCTCGGCAAGATCATCAATTGCAAGCATCAGGTAGGCATATTCCTTAGTGGTTTCATCAAGGCAGTTGGCTGTATTAAAGCTGGCTGCCGGCCTGTATGTGCAGCTCGTCCACTCTAACGCATCACCTGGCGTATAGCTTGCGAAATCAGATGGTATATTGATATGCCAAGATGCTGTCGCAATACCGCCGCGCTGCTTTACCCACTCGATAATACGGTCCGTTGTACCGTCCTCCCATCCATACAGAGGGTTGTAGTTCATAAAATCAAAGCCTCTTATCGCGGGATATTTACCTGTCTTACTATAAATGTAATTAAATTCAAGCTCCATGTCTCCGTCATTTCCGTTGCCGTAAATCTCCTGCTGGCCGGAAATAACATAATCGCCGTAGACGCTGGTAAGATACTGATTAAGAGACCGTGCTTCGGGAGTTGCATTGGCATCACAAGGAGCGGGATCAATGTCAAGCTCAGGCATATCGGCATAGTCAAATGTTACCGTATCATACAGTATGAAGCCCCAGCTTCCCGATGTTCCAATCTCAATCTTTGCCGTACCTGCTTCAAGATAGAAGAAACCAAAGCTGTAATCAGTCCATCCGCCTCTGTTTGGAATGTAGAAGTTACCCTGTGATACGCCGTTGATGCTGACAACCTGAAGCCTGGTATCTCCCTCGTTTCCGAGATACATCCAGCAGCGTGTTGAAAGCTCATACATTGCGTTTTCCGGAACTGTAACCTCCAACGTTATTACTCCTGAGTTGGAGACCCATACAAATCCGTCGCCCGAATATCCCGGATACTCAGTTCCGTAGACATTGGTAGCAACAGCAGCGCCGTCGCTTAAGGCGCAAGCTTCCGCTTCAGCCTTCACAGGCAGTGAATTTGCTGCCCGGACTGAAACCGGCATCACTGAAAAAACAGAAAATGCCATTGCAATCGTTAGCACTAACGCCAGTACACTGATAAACCCTTTTTTCATACTAAATACACCCCTTCAAATAATATTTTTCTCTATTTATATTGAAGAATTAATGCGAAATAACCTCATCCGGACATTCCCTGTTGTTATTTATAATCGCACAGCCCTTCATATATAGTAAAAGTATAACATATTTAATATATAATATCAATTTTACGTTTATATCTCATCATAATTAATACAACAAAAAAAGGGCAGCTCCTTCAATATTTAATATTGTTAATGTTTTTTCCCTCGCTAACCTCACCGCTTATAATTTTTTACCAATTTTTGTATATATATTTTTACAGGTCTTGAGCCAAACACAGGATTATATGCATTTTGAACCATATGCCGCTTTGCAGCCTCCGATAGCTTAAGGCCTATATCCCTGTCATCCAGCCTTCTTTGGATATCTTCCGAATTTATTGCTTATTTATTATCCGCACCAGGTTGCTCTTTGCCAAATATAAACCCGCGTAAATACAGGTATTAAGCATATAAAAAGGGGGTATGAATCTGTACATCCCAGAAAAAATGTTCAGAACCCGTACCGTCGTTCAAATTTAAGCGAGCAATTTTTTGTGTTTCACATTGACACTTCTCGATTTTACTCGTATAATAGTCATATCGAAATTTATAGATTTGAGGTGCCAATATGGAAGATTATTTGGAATATACAAAAGTATTCAAGGCGCTGGGCGACCCTAAAAGAGCTATGATAGTAGATATGCTCTCTTGTGGTGAGCTTTGCGCCTGCATGATTTTGGAGAAATTCGAGATGTCCCAATCCACGCTTTCTCATCACATGAGGCTACTGTGCGAATGCGGACTGGTCAAAGGCAAAGAGCAGGGTAAATGGACGTACTACTCGCTGGACACGGATATCATTAGTAAAACAAAGCAGTTTTTAGAAAACATCACATCTGATAAGGAAATCTGCATCTGTAAGGAAGGTACGGATTGCTGCAAGGGATGTGATTCAAAAGAGTAACAAAAAACCTTTCTGCTGTTCAGCCCAGGAATCCATAACACCGTATGGCAAAAACAATAAATGGATAACGGGTCCGGTAAAGACACGTTCGGAACCAATGAATTGGTGGGCCGTATATCTAAAAACAGTACTGTCTGAGATAATAGCGCAGAAGGATGTAAAAGCGTTTCCCTATTCCGGCGTTATTTAAGGAAATGAAATCGGCGGTGCCGTTCATTGCGCTTTCATCCGTCGCAGGAATTGTGCTGGTGCTCATAAAGAGCCTGTCGGCTTAAAAGGAGGACGCTATGAAACTCAAGTATTCGATAAATGCCGCAACACTTCGGCTGACGGTTGAAAAATGTATCGGCTGCGGAAAATGCACGGAGGTTTGCCCTCACAGAGTGTTTAAGGCGGGAGCGAACCGAGCTGTGATTGTTCTGGCAGCGGGGAATGCTGCTAAAATGGAGGGTGCGCTTCTATGAGTAAAGAGAATACAGGTATAGGCTTCTTTGAAAAATATCTGACCCTTTGGGTTTTGCTGTGCATGGCGGCGGGTATCCTGATCGGAAAATTCCTGCCGGGTGTTCCCACGCTTTTGGGGAGATTTGAATACGCGCATACCTCCATTCCCATTGCGGTGATGATTTGGGTAATGATATACCCCATGATGCTGAAAGTGGATTTTCAGTCCATCAAAAATGTACGCAGGCATCCTCAGGGGCTTCTTGTATCCAGCGGAACAAGCTGGCTGATTAAGCCCTTTTTGATGTTCGGCCTTGCGTCGCTTTTCTTCTATGTGGTATTTAAAGCCTTTATCCCCGCAGAACTGGCAAGAGATTACCTGGCGGGCGCAGTTTTGCTGGGCGCAGCACCCTGTACCGCGATGGTATTCGTATGGAGCCATTTAACGAAGGGCGACCCGGCCCACACGCTTGTGCAGGTATCCATCAACGATCTGCTGATTATTTTCTTATTCGCTCCGATTATATCTTTTCTGCTAGGCGTATCGAACATTCAGGCTCCGTGGGACGTGCTGCTTTTCTCCGTGGTCGTGTTTGTGGCAATCCCTCTGATGGGGGGCGCGCTCACCCGCATGTGGATAATCCGGCGCAAAGGTGCGGATTACTTTAATAACCGCTTCATTCCTAAGTTTAATGGCGTTACGACCGTGGGACTGCTTTTAACGCTTGTTATCATTTTCTCGTTTCAAGGGGACGCTATACTGAACAATCCCCTTCATGTGCTGATGATCGCCGTACCGCTGGTACTCCAAAATATTATTACAGCGTTCTTTGCATACCTGCTCTGCAAGAAGCTCAAACAGTCGCATAACATTGCGGCTCCCGCCGCACTCATAGGCGCATCGGATTTCTTCGAGCTGTCGGTGGCCGTTGCCATTACGCTTTTCGGGGCAACCTCCCCGGTTGTGCTGGTCACGACAGTCGGCGTGCTGACGGAGGTTCCCGTTATGCTCATGCTGGTGCGGTTCGTAAATAAGACCCGCCACTGGTTTCCAAAGGAAGGAGAGACAACATGACAAAGGTTGCCTTTATTTGTGTTCATAACTCCTGCCGCAGCCAGATTGCGGAGGCGCTGAGCAGGCACCTTGCCTGTGATGTGTTTGAGAGCTATTCGGCGGGAACCGAAACTAAACCGCAGATCAATCAGGATGCCGTTCGCCTGATGAAACAGCTTTACGGGATCGACATGGAAAAAACGCAGCGTTCAAAGCTGCTCACTGAAATCCCCCCGGTTGATGTTGCCGTTACAATGGGCTGCAACGTCACCTGCCCATACCTGCCCTGCAAGTACAGGGAGGATTGGGGACTGAACGACCCGACAGGAAAAAACGACGAGGAGTTTATATTTGTCATATGCGAGATAGAAAGCAAGATTAAACTTCTTGTAAACCGGATCAAATATAACAACCTGCAGGGATAAAAAAATGCCTTCGGTGGATAGACTTCTAAAAAAAGACTTGTCTGATTTACTGTAAGCATTGCAGAAGTAAATTAGACGCTGATGTCCGGAAGCTAACTTTTTTACTTTTTGATTGCTCAAACCCAAGGTTTGAATGGAAGATGCAAAAGCATTACTATAGCCCTAAAATGCCAAACCCTCGTGGATAAAGGGTTTACCATAGAAAACGACGGCTGATGTTTTGACATTCTAAAAAAAGTGTTCCAAAACATCAACCGTCGTTCAAAATTTAATATGAAATATTAATAGGCAAAGCATCTGTCCAGTAAATACGTCAACCAATCGGCTTTTTTCCCGCGCTGATCGAAAGCGACATATCCTTCAGACTTATAAACATAATTGATTTTCCAGTAGCCATCTTTCGTTTTTTTGCTTTTCACAAAGTCAAGCGCGCTTTGGCAGGCTGCATGTTTCATATTACCCGTTGTATACGCCAAATCCAAAAGCTCAACAACATTCAGTTGATAAGAAGCGGGGAAGGCCAAATCCAGAATATGATTATTGATGGGCTCCCCATTGGAAAGCCGTTTATACAATTCATGCTTTAGAATATAGTCCATGCCCTTCAAAATTAAAGAAGCAATCTGTATGTCCTGATGTCCGGTGGCTTCATCATAAGCCACCAGGGCTTTTATGGATTTCGCCACACCAATAAAACACGGTGTCGCCCTTAAGCAGCCTCCATATTTTTTTACCCCAATTCCGGGCCAAAGTGCAGCGGTATTTCTTTCAAATGGCTGAAATTTCTTTATCCATTCAACCGCGTTTTGAACGGTCGGCGTTTCTGCCCGTCCCAGCTTTGAAAACGCTTCGATGAGCATAGCGTTATAACAAGGTAAAAGGCCGGCTTCTTTTCCGGTTAGAGAAAATCCGCTCGGTGTTGACAGGTGCTTTTCTATATATTTGATAACATGGTTTGTATAATCCATGGTATAAGCATATGGAATTTCTGACAGCGCAATTATACGCCATATTGCACAGAGCGGTTTACGCTCAAACGATGTGGTCAGGTTGCGCACAAGATCAGAATCCCTCAAAAGGTTCTGACCCTGCTCAAGGTTTTTTATATTTCCACGATCAAAGGCTATTCTTAATTCCAGGGCCGTATCCACTTAATCACCACCAGTTACAATAAACAATGTGCATTTATATCTTACCATATAAGCTCAAATAAACCAATGATGGCCGCATCAGGTTATCCCTGCATTTTCCGATATGCTGCCCCGATACAAGGGCTTTCTTTGTTTTATGCCGCTGTACCCCTTTTGCCTTTCATATCCGGGAATTACAGCTTTCTTTGTCAAGGTGCAGTCATGTCATTTCGCCTATTGATTTCCAGTAATATCTTTTGTATAATTGCAGTAGAAGCACAGGGTTTATACGACCCTTGAATTTAATATCTTTTTTAAATAACTTGGATACTCAGTGTTTGCACCACCGGATATCTTGCTTTTTACGGCTGCTGCCTTCGGCCTGCTCTTCCATATTCCCGTTTTCTCCTTCTGTTTCCCCCGGCTGCTTTTCCTGATCCAGATTCTCCGCAAACCACACCTTCAGCTCCATTGCCTCAGGTTTAGTTATGCTGTAAATCCGGCCCGTTTATTATGTATATGTATGTTCCTCACGCTTTTTATCAATGTAGGATAATTATTGATTATCCTTTATTATCTTCAAAATTATAACATATAATTTTATTATTTGCACTATTTTCCCATAAAAATATAACATTATCTTTGCTATGCATAAATTACAATAAAATTACAACTTCTACATAGCCTATATCTAACATATTGAATATTTTGTTGGATTACAAAATTATGCTTAAAGTATTGCTATTTATGGGCTTTAGAGATTTTTCAAGAGCAATTTTGACTCATTGATTTTATATCTAACATAACATACAATATTATTATAATTTGTAAGATTCGGAACTATTGATTTTTATAAGGTTTCAAAAATTAAAATGGGGAAATATGTTATGATTGATAACGTATATTTGTTGAAATTAAAATTTGAGGAGCGTGTTAAATATGCCTTTACCAAACCAGGAAAAAAGATATACTTATGCTGATTATATTAAATGGCCTGAAGGCGAAAGATGGGAAATTATTGAAGGGGTCGCATATATGCAGGCAGCACCATCATGGCAGCACCGGAGCATATCGGGCGAGCTTTACAGGCAAATATCAAACTACTTGGTAAATAAGCCTTGTAGAGTATTTGCAGCGCCTTTCGATTTGTGCCTCGCAGAGTACAATGAAACTGATGATGAAATTGATAAGGTTGTTCAGCCAGATGTAGTTATAGTATGTGATGAAAGCAAGCTGAGGAAAACAGGTTATTTTGGAGTTCCTGAACTCATAATTGAAACTACATCCCCTGCTACATCAAGGCGTGACAGGGTATCGAAATTTAATATGTACGAAAAAGCAGGAGTTAAAGAATATTGGATAGTAGAACCGGAAGGAAAGTTTGTAAATGTATTCACTGTGCAGGAAAACAAAAGATATGGCAGGCCTGAAACGTATACGGATGAAAACAAGCTACAAGTGACATCTTTTCCTGATCTTATAATTGACTTGAGTACAGTTTTCGCAAATATATAAATACGGTTATAGCCGGAAACCAGTTACAATACAGCCAAGAGGTAATTTAAACTGGTGACGCAAATGCCCCCTGCTCCCTCCCTTCCTTTGTAAGTTAAAGGCGATAATTACGCCTGCTCTTTCAGATTACCCTTTCCACATAATGGCGCAAAAGGATTTGTTGTGCAATGTTCTTTGAAAAAGCGGAGGGCTGCACAGCAGAACTTATGAATTGACAAGCTTTTGCATATAATATAAAATATTACATGCAAAACAAATTGCGGCGTTCACAATATGCTGTACTTATGGGGGAATGACAAATGCTCAATTTACCAGAGCTATCCAGCCGTTATCTGAATTACTGCCGATGTCAAAAGAATCTGAATATTTCGCCAGCCTGCACCAGGCGTGCAAGCCCAAAACTGTAAAAAGGAAAATCGCTTCTATTAAGGCCTTCTGCTCATGGATGGAGCATGACAAAATCATAGACCAAAATTTACGATAAACCTTGGGGAGCCCTCCGCGGTGGCTCCCCAAACCCCTTATCCGCGGTACTTGCTACGGTGAATGGAAGGAAAAAGCACAAAATTATTGACAGACCCATTTAAACCATGCTTTAAGATAACAGTAATCCGGCCTTTCACCTCTTAGATATTTTGCAAGCTCTCTTGCTTTTTTCTTTACCGATGTCCTTATATTATTCATGTTAAATACGCTCCTTAGAAATTCTTCAGACAGCCAAAAAGTTCCCATAATTATAAGAGTGGAAACTTTTTAGCTGAATCTCTTCATTAAAATATATAAAAACTCATCAGATCAGCAGTAAAAAATGTGTAAGTTCCGTTTCCAAAAGGAAATCAGGAACTTATATAAATTTTATAAAAATGCACATAATGTACACAGTGTATATAATATGCTATAATCTGTACGTATGTATGGCAATCCGGGTATCAGACTTAATCCTATCCCTGAAAATATTCCGCTTAATCCTTTTAATCACACGCTAGACCGAAAGGACCATGCACCTAAGAAAGTGGTACTTAGGATAAAAAAAGACATCCCCAAGCTCAAGGAGCGAATGTGCCTGTCGGAGCATCCCTTCGGAACGGTGAAATGGTATCACGGGGCACACTATTTATTATGCAAGGGTAAAGAGAAAGCAACAGCCGAGCTGGGGCTTAGTTTTCTTGCCTACAATATGAGAAGAGCGATTAATATGGTTGGAGTCAAAACTTTGATAGCAGTAATGTAGAAAGTATTTTTCAATATTTCTTGTGAAGTTTCATTAATAAACATCAAAAACTGTACCGGTATTGATTTTTTATCAATTTAAGTACAGTTTTTCTTGTTTAAAACGCTGAGAACCCTTGATTTTCAAGGGTTCTCAGACGAATTGTGGTGGAGGCGAGGGGAATCGAACCCCTGTCCGAAACCATATCCTCAGGAGCTTCTCCGGGTGCAGCTTGTGTTTTTACATTCCCTACAGCGGCCCCCCACAAGCAGGGTGCCGCTTTCAGTATCCTTTAAATCCATCCCGGCTCAAGGCTACCACCGAGACAGTTCCAGCATTTAACCTTCCTATGCCGAAGGCCTGACTTAATGACGCCGGCTGCCCGAGGTGCAGGAACCCCGGACCGGCGGATTAGCAGACTTAGGCTGCTAACGCGTAATTGTAATTATCGTTTTTAGCGTTTAATTTTAGTTTCTCGTTTTTTAAGAGGCCTACGAGAATCCTCTACCCGCTACCCCAGTCTCAACAATCCCGTCGAAACCAGTGCGCCCCCATATTAAATTTTCGCTTTCTTAAAAAGCTCTACCTCATGCTCTCTTTGAGCTTCCGGTCAATTTCACGCTTTGCATCCCTATCCGCTATATCCTCCCTCTTGTCATACAGCTTTTTGCCCTTTGCAACCCCTATTTCAACTTTAACCTTTCCATTTTTAAAGTATAGCTGAGTGGGAACAAGCGTCATTCCCTTTTGCTGAATATATCCTATAAGCTTGTTTATTTCGTACCTGTGAAGCAAAAGCTTCCTGTCCCGCACAGGCTCCTTGTTAAATATATTACCCTGTTCATAAGGACTTATATGCATTCCGCTGACAAATACCTCTCCATCCCGTATTCCGGCATAGCTATCTTTAAGGTTGACCTTTCCCTGACGGATAGACTTGACCTCCGTTCCCGACAAAACAATTCCCGCTTCCAGAGTCTGCTCTATAAAATATTCATGTCTGGCCTTTTTATTCTGAGCCACTATTTTTTTAGCTTCACTCTTTGCCATATAATTACCTGCCAATATCCCTTACTTAATTTCAAAGACAAAAATAACCCTCCGTCACGAAAGGTCTGATTTTTTCCAAGCTCACTTTTACACTATCTCATTATATCACTTTAAACCTTCCTGTCAAGTTTGCAACAGCTGGAAAAAGTTGTTTGTTTCTGCAAAAAATGTTTTTATACGAAATAATCGCCTGCATCCGCCGGACGAACAGTATTTATGCATTAACAGCCTTTTTAAGCTTTTCCAGCAGCACATATTCTATCCTGAGATTTCCCCTTCCTACGCCTATCTCAATTCCATTTTTGAAGCTGCCGTGAAAATCACTTCCTCCCGTCACCAAAAGCTCATGCTTTATAGCAAGCCTCAAAAGATTGCCCGTGTCATCGGAAGAGTTATCAACATAGTATGCTTCAACACCCTTCAGTCCGGATTTAATGAGATTTCCAAGCAGCTCATCCAGCTCGTTCCAGGTATGATAAAGATATATTGGGTGAGCTACAACAGGAATCCCTCCTGCTCTTAAAATTTCCTTTATTCCCTCTTCCGGGGTAAGTTTATCCTTTTTGAAATAGGCCGGCCTTCCTGTAGAAAGATATTTGTCAAAAGCTTCCTCTATACTTTTTACATACCCCTTTTTAAGCATTACCTTGGCTATGTGAGGTCTTCCCACAACACTTCCCCTCACCTCCGTATCAACCTCCTCAAGAGAAATGCTGAAGCCAAGCTCATTTAGCCGGTTAATTATCTTTGGGTTTCTTACAGTCCTGTTCTCTCTCAGCCTGGAAAGGGTCGGTTTTATGTTATTATGATCTCCGTTAAAAAAGTATCCCAAAATATGCATCTCAGGCTTGTAATCCGCACTTATTTCCACCCCTGCAATTACTTCAATTCCTAATTTCCCGCCTTCATCAGCAGCCTCATCCACACCCTCTACGGTATCATGATCAGTGATAGCAACAGCATGAAGTCCGCATTTTGCAGCATGTCTGACTAATTCCCTGGGACTCATGCTTCCGTCCGAGGCAGTGGAATGTGTATGCAAATCTATATACTTATCTATATCACTCACCGCCCTTAAGCTCCTTATTTGTTTCAAGAAAACCTTTCATCCTTGCAAATTGCGGGAGGGAAGATCCCCTCATACATCATGTTAACAATTTTATTCATATTTCTTAACGCTCTGCAAGCCTGCTCCTTTGTCACAAGCCCGCTCTCCATGGCTTCAGCCAGCTCGTCCGCGTCCATTACTATTACCTTGCCGTCAGGCATAAGCTTCACATCAAGAAGCAAATCAATTAACACGTATTTATCACAAGAGTCATCATAATCTATATCTATAATATCACAATACCAATAAATAAACTCTCCGGAATTATTAAAAAATTTACTTATTTTTATTCCCTCTTTCAGGAATGCATATGATATTCCTCCCGAAATATCCGCCCGGGGTCTTATGGCATTCCAACGGGTTATAAGCATTTCCGCATCTCTGTATAGCAATTCATCCCCACTTATATCAACTGTTTCATCAGGTATATATCTCTTTCTCAATATGCAAGGCTTTTTCAACTTCTAAACCCTCCTAACTTAAATTAATGACATCATGTAAATAAAATTATATATTATACCCTTTAAAGTGTAAATTTGATTTTTCTTATTTATTAAGATAAATTTTAGTAAATGCAAAACAAAGAGAATATTTCCCATAACATTTCATAACTTGGAATATAATGGTATAATTTTATATATCATATGAGGAGGGAGAAAATTTGAAGCAGAAAAGATCGTGCCGCAACTGCATAAGAGGAACCGCTATTACAGTAAACAATGATATCCTTTGTAAGGATAAGGGAGCTGTCTCTCCTGATTACGTATGCTCAAAGCACAGGTTTATACCAGAGCCCAAATCATATAAGGAGATGAACCTAAAGTGCATAGACTGCGAAAATTTTATTGTTTCAGGCTCCGCTGCAAAGGGAGCGCGCGCTTTAGGTCTGTGCCAGCTCTTTTCTGTAAGGCAGTTTGACGGAAAAGAAAAAAATGCGTGCTCAAAGTTTGTAAAAAAGACTGTATCCGAGGTTTCATAAGCAAAGACAATATCTTTTACGCCTGCTGGTTTTAAGCTATTATGTTTTACATCCAGTTTACCGATATAAAAGACAGGTATTATTTTTAAAAGCAGGGGTGAATTATTTGAATTTAAGTGTAGAAGATATTTTTTCTCAAAAATTAAATGAAATACAAAGCAGAGTCCCCCTTAAAATAAAGGGAATAAGAGAAAATACAGTTTCCTTTGAAGAAGTGTTAAGCAGCTCAATAGGCGAAGATACCAGTGCTTCTTCATATGCATCCTCTACAGGTGCCATAGATAAGCAGGGAAACGACCGGAGTAAGGATGTTCAAAGGGCAAAGCTGGCTCTGGCAAACAACACCTCGTATATCCCTAAAGAGCAGGACAAGCTTATGGATATGATAAACGCAAATGTTGAGCTGGCCTCAAAAAAATACAACGTGGACAATAATCTTATCCGGGCAATTATAAAGCAGGAGTCAAGCTTCAATCCCTATGCTCTTTCCCATACCGGAGCACAGGGTCTTATGCAGCTTATGCCCGGTACCGCCGATGGTCTTGGTGTAAGAAACGCCTGGGATATAGCCCAGAATATAGATGGTGGAACAAAGTATATAAGAGATCAGCTTAAAAATTTTAACGGCGATATCAAATTGGCTCTTGCGGCCTATAACGCCGGCCCACACAGCGTTTATAAATACAATGGAATACCTCCGTACACGGAGACACAGAACTATGTTTCAAAGGTTATGAGCTATTACAATCAATATTCTGCGGCGGATGTGCCTTAAGGCGTATCTGCCGCTATTTTAAGCTCATTCTCTATTTCATCTATTCCCTTTCCCAAAAGGTCTTTTTTAGTAAAATCAAACATTACGGGAGGCAGGATTATCAAATCCGGTTCTTCATCGGTTTTCAGGTATTCTCTGACAGCAAATATGATATCCTGGGCAGTAAGAAGCCCCGCACACACAATGTTTCCTCCAAAAAAATTATTTTTTACGCTTAATATCTCATACGAAAACGAAAACACCGTTTTTTTAAATAAATCCTTCAATATCCCCGCCGCCAGTGCCGATGTCATAAATAAAACCTTTTTTATTTCCTCCTTGCCCTCAAGCCGCCTTTTTATATTATTCCGCCTCACTACAGTATTGACATCCTTCACAGCCTCTGTGCTTATGTCATACAGCACCGCAAATCCGGGAGGCGAGTCTTTAGGCTTATCCAGCTTAATTTCGATCGTCCGGTTCTCTCTGATGACTTTTAAAACGGGATTTGCGAGCCTATATACTTTATCAAAACCATCTACTCTGGTTTTAACTGTACTTTCGTTAACACTTAATATAATATCATTCTTTTCCATTCCGGCGTAGTATGCGGGAGTTTTCTTTATAACACCCTCCACTCTGCATTCCAGATCATGAATTAATGAGGGCTCAAGAATTACAGGTATTGAATACTTGCCCTCAAAAGCTTTAATTATCCCGGCAGAGCATATAAAAATATCATTAAAATTTGCGGAAGTATTTGTTATTGACGTATATCCGGGAATAAAAGCCCTTACTGTTTCAGCCCCGTTTCTCTCCATAGAGGCAATGATATTTTCAATGTCATTTTCATCAAGTATCTCCGGCAGCATCACAAAGCTCCCGCTGAATCTGATCCTGCCCTTCAAAAGTCTTAGCTTTTGCTCTATATTATCCTGACTTTTCAGTCCAAAAATCTGCATCCTTTTTGCAGCATCCACACTGTTTACCGATATATTCAATTCTATATTTCCCAGCCGTGAAAGCCGATCTATAATACTGTCATCAAGGAGTATTCCGTTTGTCGTAATCTGAATAGGGGTATGGTTAAACCTGCTTCTTATCATTGAAACAATTGCCTCAAACTCCTTGTGGAGCAAAGGCTCTCCCTCAATGAGCCTGGTTGCGGATTCTCCTATTACTATCTTGCGGTCAGGTGAAATGAAATCCGCTAATTCATAAAAATCATGCAGCTTAAGCTTTGGAATTCGAAACACCTCAACCTCCCTGGGATTCTGCTTATGGCTGCAAAAAATGCAGGAGGTATTGCATTCCGATATTACAGGCAAAATATTGGTTCTGAAAATTGTATTTATAATATAATCCTTGCTTGCTGTCTTCACTTGTTTCACTATCCCTGCTTATTATAATGGACATATCTTATAGCAGTACATCTGTATTCAAAAACATAAAATCCCGCCTATTTATTATCAAAAAACCCCTTGCCGTCTGCCAAAAAATAGTAATTTAAGCGCATGTACAAAATTTAATCCACACTATCCACACCTTTATCCACATCCTTAAAGACCTGTAAATTAACCTTTTGAACAGAGTTTCCACATTATCAACATGACACAATTCAGCAATAATCTACATGCCGAAATTTACGCTTTATAGGCCTAAAGCACTATAAATCAGGCAGTTTATGTACGCACACTACATAAATACTTCTTATCAAAAACTCTTCATTTTATACATCTTACGCACATTTTGTTATAATATGGTGAATGCTCCGTATAACATAAAAAATAAATTTCCTGCATATTAACGTCAAAAGTTATCCACAGCCTATCTTTCCCCAAGCCTTAGTCCGGGAACTGCATTTAGCGACAGATCTGATATATTATTATTTTTATATTCGTAGTAAGCCGCACATCCTATCATTGCCGCATTATCGGTACACAGGACAGGCTCAGGGCAGCATACTTCAACCCCAATGCCCTCCGCACAGGCTTTCATTTGCTTTCTAAGAGACGAATTTGCAGCAACTCCTCCTGCCAAAGCCACAATCTTTACTCCTTTTCTTCGAGCGGCCTCAAGAGTATTCTCCACAAGAACATCCACAACCGCCTGTTGAAAACTTGCCGCTACATCTTGTGCATCCCATATTTCTCCTCTTTGCCCGGCTTTATTAAGGTAGTTCAACACAGCCGTCTTTAACCCGCTAAAGCTAAAGTCCAGACTTCCGTTCCCGAAACGCACCCTCGGAAAATCTATAAGCCTGCTGTTTCCAGCTTGTGCGGCCTTATCAATAAGCGGCCCGCCCGGATAGCCCATGCCCAATGCCCTGGCCACTTTGTCAAAGGCCTCTCCTGCCGCGTCATCTCTGGTTTGACCCATAATTTCAAATTTGTGATAGTCCTCCGCATACACAATATGGCTGTGCCCCCCGGAGGCAACCAGGCAAACAAAAGGAGGCCGAAGGGACTTATTTTGAAGATAATTAGCTGCTATATGTCCCTCTATATGGTGTACCCCTATAAGAGGCCTGTTGAGAGCATATGCCATTGCCTTTGCCGCAGACAAACCCACAAGAAGCGCACCAACAAGTCCGGGGCCATACGTAACTCCTATCGCATCAAGCTCTTCCCTCTCAATACCCGCATCATGAACAGCCTGGTTAATAACAGGTATAATAAGCTCCACATGCTTTCTTGATGCAATTTCAGGAACTACTCCTCCAAATTTTTGATGTATATCTATCTGTGAGGAAATTATATTTGACAGAATTATCCGGCCATTTTTCACAACTGCTGCAGAAGTTTCATCACAGCTTGTTTCTATCCCCAGCACTACTAAATCCTTCAAAAAACGCACCCTCACTTTCAATCACAATTTTTTCTTTAATATATTGCAAAATAAAAATTTTTTGGCCTTTAATAGACTTGAATATAATGATAGCGCATGTATTTTATTTTTACAAGGAATATGTTGAATACAGCACCGGGATTTTAAAGGTATCTTTTCCATTATGCCTATGCAATAAAATAAAGCACGCGGCAAGGGACCGGTTTATTTTGATCCCGGTCCCTTCGAAATGATATTTTTGATTCGGCTTATTATTCAAAAATCTTTTTTATGTTTTTCCAGTTCTCATCCAGAAGCGACAGATATTTTTTATAAAATAATTCACTATGCTGTTTTTCCCATCCGGAAAGCTCGGTAAGAAATTTTTTAACTCCTGCATCCTCCATGGCCTCTGCCGCTTTGCTGTAGAAGTACGCAAAATCTGTTTCGATTAAGTATGCCATTCTTATTACGGATATGTCTCCTGCATTGGCATCCAGCTCCGGCAATATGTCTGAATTGTCCGCCAATATATGGGGATCGCGAGCCTTAAAGCTATCATCCACAACCCATGAAATAGTAATTGGAGGTTCCGAATACTCCAGTTGCTCAAACTTCTTCTTTAAAATATCAAAATGCTGCCTTTCTATTCCTGCGAGCTCCGCAAAAAGCTCCCTTGTTTCCTTTGAAACAGCCTTATCCATGTAAAACTCATAAAAATCCTCTGCGTCCTTTTCCATCCTCATTGCAAACTTCAAAATTTGTTTGATTTTATCCATTTCAATCACTCCGATTCTATAATAAAAATTAAATATATCCTTCTGCTACATAAAATCCTCAATATAATTTCTGATCTTTTCCATGTCCGGCTTCTTATTTATAAGAACCTGCCCGCCGCTTAAAAATTTAAGCTTATCACTGTAGGTTTTCTTCTCACTCTTATAAAGTATGCCGATAGGAATACGGTCGCCCCACTCCATGGCTTTCTCCATTGCCTTCAGCCTGTCCTGTGCATTATGGCCTTCATCAATTTTGTAAACCCTCTTATCATACCATTGATATGTGTTTATTTTATTAAAGCTTACACACGGCTGAAGAATATCAACAAGCGCATATCCCCTGTATTTTATGGCCTCACACATAACCCATGTCAGATGCTCCTTATCTCCGCTGAATGCCCTTGCCACAAAACCGGCCCCCAGAGCTATTGCCAGAAGCATTGGGTTTAAAGGCTCATTCATGGAGCCGTCCATCTGTACATCCGTTATATGCCCGAAATCCGTAGTGGGAGAAGCCTGTCCTTTTGTCAGGCCATAGATCTGATTATCATGAACGAAATGCGTTATATCAACATTTCTCCTTATGTTGTGCATAAAATGGTTTCCGCCTTCGCCATATGAGTCTCCGTCTCCGGTATTCACAATAACCGTAAGATCATTATTTACTATCTTTGCCGCAGCAGCCGGAGGAAGCGAACGTCCGTGGAGACCGCAAAACCCGTTTGTGTTTATATACTGCGGGGTCTTTGCAGCCTGTCCTATACCTGCCGCCACCAGTACCTCGTGAGGGCTTTTCCCCAGCTTCTCCAGCGCATCCTTCAACGCTTCAATTATATTAAAATTTCCGCATCCCGGACACCATGCCGTTTCTGAAATTTTATACTCTTTATCACACATAGGCTTATTCATTTTCCCTCACTTTCTTATAAATATATAAGGAGCTTGCAGGACGCCCGTCAAATTTCAAAACACTGAAGTCACAAAAAATGCCCGTTGTCTCGGAAACAAGTGAAGCAAGCTGTCCTGTTGCATTTTGCTCTACATTGATTATCTTTTTTGCCTTTTTAGCCTTTTCCACAAGCAGATTTACAGGCAGAGGCCATATATCCCCAAACACAAGAGCTCCGTATTTCTTGCCGCCCTCTCCATTAAGCCTCTCTATTGCCTCAACCGTGGGTCCCCACATAGAGCCCCATGCCAGCAGTAAAACCTCGCATACATCTTCACCTATAAACGCAGGCTCCTCAAGCTCTTCTCTCAGAAGCTCCAGCTTTCTCAGCCTTTTTCTGACCATTTGCTCCCTGACAGACGCAGACTCGGTTATATGCCCGTATTCGTCATGCTCATCGCTGTCAACCAAAACAGCCACTCCTGGAATTTTTCCCGGTATGATCCTTGGGGATATTCCCGTAGGTGTAATCTCGTATCTTTTGTAAGCCTCACCGCTATTATTTTTATAATCGCTTGTAAAATTATTATTAGATATTCTTTGAAAATCAAAGGGCTTTATTGTCACCGTTGAGTCTGAAAGAAACTGGTCACTGAGAAGTATAACAGGCATTTGATATTTGTCTGCAAGATTAAACGCCCTTGCGGTCTGGTAGAAGGCATCCTCCGTATTTCTTAAAGCAATAACCATTTGAGGAATTTCCCCCGGTGAGGATGAAATTACAAACCTGAGATCCCCTTGCTCCGTTCTGGTAGGAAAACCGGTGGTAGGACCGGGACGCTGCACCTCTGCTATAACCAGCGGAACCTCCAGCATTCCTGACAGCCCCACGGCCTCAACCATAAGTGCAAATCCCCCTCCCGAAGTTCCCGTCATGGCCCTCGCACCTGCGTAGGATGCGCCTATGGCCATATTTATTGCAGCTATCTCATCCTCCGCCTGTTCAACAACAATTTCAGCATCATTCATTTTTGATGCAAGGTAATTCATAATACTCGTTGAGGGCGTCATAGGATAGGCCGAGTAAAATTTGCAGCCTGCAGCTAAAGCCGCAAGAGCAACGGCCTCATTTCCATTAATTAAAATGCTGGAATCATCTTTCTCAGGAGAAACTTTATATCTTTCCTGTACAAGCCTTCTTCCTTCTCTGATAGCCGCACAATTTTGTCCTGCAATTTGCTCGTTGAAAAATTCGTTAAAAATCCTCTCTATTCCGGTATGCTCTATTCCCATAAGGCCCAAAAATGCTCCTAACGCAGCACTTCCAAATGCTCTTACGTTTCCCGCTGACTTTGCCGCTTGCTTTAATGGCAGCTTTAAAATTCTTTCGTCCTCAAATTTCGTTTCCTGATCACAAATAATAAATCCCTCACTAACGAGACTTTCCATATGCTGCTCTGCTGTCTCTGAATCTAAGGCAATGATACCGTCCAGCTCGTCTAAATGTGAATAAATTCTTTCATTTCCAAATCGAATCTGTATAAAATTATGTCCGCCTCTTACCCTTGACATATAATCTCTCACAGTAAAAAGCTCAAAGCCCTGCCTTTTAAGTATTTTCTCAAGCACGGCTGCGATAGTCTCAACTCCCTGGCCGGCAGAACCTCCGATTAGAATATTATAATTCATGCTACCACCTCTTTCCGTCCGATTGTATCGTTTTTAGTTATACCACATAACCTTAAAAATAAACAAAAAAAAACATGGGGCTTGCTGCTCCATGTCCTCCAATAGGAGAAATGCTAATGTTCATTAAAATAATATCAAAGCTTCCAGTGATTTAATATAGTTCATTGGTACTTTATTTTAAGCCGGCCTTAGGGCTATAGTACTAATTTAAAGCAGAGAAGGAAATATTTTTCCGCTTATAAGCTGTTCAAGTATTATAAGTATTCCCAAAGCGAAAACATAGTATGAAAACCCCTTAAGGCTTACTTTTGAAAAAATCTTCAGCATAAACCTTATAGCTGCATACCCGGACACCCCGGCAGCCAGAATTCCTGCTATAAGAGGCCATGCCCCTATGCCGGCCAGAGCTGTGCTTCCTGGCTCTACAATATCCTTTAAATCCAGCAGCGCCGCTCCAAGGATAGGAGGTATCGACATAAGAAACGAAAATTTAAGCGCAAATTCCCTATTAAGCCCCATAAGCAGAGCACCTGCCAGAGTAAGCCCCGATCTTGATATGGCAGGAAGTATTGCTATTCCCTGAGCGACACCTATTACAGATGCATCTATATATGTAGTGCTGTCAACACCCTTATTTTTGCCTCTAATGCTCTCAGCAAGCCACAGTATGAGACCCGTAAGTATAAACTCAATCCCCAGGGTTTTGCCCGATTGAAATATCTCGTCAAACAGATCCTTAAATAAAAGTCCTATTGCAGCAGTAGGTATGGTACCCACCACTACAAGCAATGTGAGCTTTGAAAAGGGCTTTTTAATCATCTGGAGTATGTCCTCCCTGAAAATCCATATTACTGCTATAACTGTGGCAAAATGCACCGCCACATTAAATGTCAGAGCTCCTTCCTTAATTCCGAACAGCTTCTGAAACACTACAAGATGTCCCGAGCTGCTTATAGGCAAAAATTCCGTCAAGCCCTGGACAATCCCTAAAACAATGCCTTGAAATACATTCATCGTTAAATTCTCCTCCCTAATAACACTCCCCTGCCTTATTCGGCAATATCTCCAGAAAAAATATATCCCCTAATATCATTTCCTATTTCAGGAAGCTTTTTCATTTTCTTTATATCTGGCTATATACTTACCCTTACTGTTTTTTACAAAGGGCCTGTCGTCTTCAGGCAGTCCCCATAGCCCGGCACCATTCTCAACAGCAATATCCTGGAGGTTATAAAAATACTCTGACATTTTGCTATTCGGGGATACTATCTCAACTCTGGCAAATCCGTTTCTTACAAGCATTCCGTTCAAATAGCTGCCGTCATCCAAAATAACATGCGCAAGAAGACGCTGGTATCGATCCTTTATTCCCTTTTCAAACACCAGCTTTACATCCTTATTTAAAACCATACTTTCTGTAAACTCAAATGCGGTTTTTGAGTAAGGCTGCTCCTCCACACCCTGCTTTACACTTTCAGGCGTATCCACGTCAAGGAGCCTTATCTTATATTCCTTGCTCTTATACTCAACCTCAAGGGTATCCCCGTCCACCACCCTTGTAACCCGGGCAAAAATAAACCTGTTGGATCCCATTCCCTTAGACTTGACTGTATCAATATCCAGAGGAGCCTCTACTGTAACAATTTCTGTATTATTATAATATCCGGGTACAGTCCCTGTCAAATCCGCATCCTTAAGCAAGAAAGCTGCTAACAGTATTATAATTGCTGCCAATGGTGTAAAAACTTTTTTCTTTTTCTTCATCCTTTCTCCTCTATTTCCCATATTATAAATTATGCACATAATATTTTACCATAAGTTTCGCCATACTCAAATACTGCCAAGGAAAAGCTGCCAGGGGGACGGTTCTTCCGACACATCTTAAGATGTGTCGGAAGAACCGTCCCCCTGGCAGCTTTTTGCTCTCGGGTATTTTTACGATACTGTCAGTACGCTGCTCTGCTGCTTTTGCAGAGAGCGCTCCTGAACCTCGCTGTACTTTACGTTAAATACAATCTCCATAACCTGCTCTATAGTTTCTACAGGAATAACCTCAATACTCATATCCTCAAAGAGCTCCTGCCAGTTCTCAGCAGGTATCAGCACCTTTTTTATGCCTGCAATAATCGCCGCCTCCACCTTTGCCACTACCCCGCCAACAGGCTTGACCTTTCCCCTTATTGAGATTTCCCCTGTCATGGCTATATCTCCGCTTATGGGAACATTTTTTACCGCTGAGTAAATAGCCGAGGCAATCGCTATTCCTGCGGACGGCCCGTCAATAGGTACTCCCCCCGGAAAATTAAGATGAATTTCATAATCCTTGCAGTCTATATTAAGATATCTTTTCAGCACGGTAAGAACATTTTCAATAGAAGCCCTTGCTGAGCTGGTTTTCTTCAGCCGGTGGCCCCTTCCGTCCATTTCTTCCTCTTCTACTATACCCGTTACTTTAATGCTCCCTTTTCCCTGCTCTGCCTTTATCGTAGACACCTCAATATCTATAAGTATGCCTGAGCTGTTTCCCATGACAGCCAGCCCGTTTATACAGCCCACCTGTTCAATTGCACAAACCTTTTTCTGGATACGGGGACTGTAGTGACCAAACTCAAT
Organism: Bacillota bacterium; assembly: GCA_023390115.1. Classification (GTDB taxonomy): domain Bacteria; phylum Bacillota; class Clostridia; order Acetivibrionales; family DSM-27016; genus Anaerobacterium. The sequence continues at coordinate 30,170 of JAEWDM010000040.1, read as the reverse complement.
TACCCACTCAATATCCTTTCTGGCTATTATGTCCTTATGTTCAACCTGAACCACACCGCCCGCTATCTGGATAATATTCACGGCATCCCTTCCATTTTGTGAGTATTTTGCCACAAGCTCCTCTACTCCGTTTTCTGTCTTAAAGCCTCCCTTAATAGCCGCATTACGGACTATTAACGATATCTCCTCGGACATAAGAGGCTTAAAGTATATCTCTGCACATCTCGATCTGATAGCCGGAGGGATTTCCTCAGGTGTTCTTGTCGTGGCTCCTACCAACCGGAAATCGGCAGGCAGTCCCTTTTGAAACATCTCATGTATATGTGAAGGTATATTGCTGTCCTCCGAGCTGTAATAGGCACTCTCCAAAAAAACCCTCCGATCTTCTAAAACCTTTAGAAGTTTATTCATTTGTGTAGAATGAAGCTCTCCTATTTCATCTATAAACAGTATCCCTCCATGGGCTTTTGTAACCGCTCCCGGCTTGGGATGCGGAATACCCGCCGCGCCGTATGCTCCCGCTCCTTGATATATCGGGTCGTGAACGGAGCCCATAAGCGGATCCGCAATTCCCCTTTCATCAAATCTCAGAGTAGTGGCATCAATCTCTACAAATTTTGCATCCTTTTTAAAAGGCGAAATGGGTATCTGCCTGGCCTCCTCCAGTATAACCCTTGCTGCAGCAGTTTTTCCCACTCCGGGAGGCCCATAAATCAAAACATGCTGGGGATTAGGCCCGCACAGTGCAGCCCGGAGAGCTCTCAGGCCCTGCTCCTGCCCAACAATGTCCTTAAGCGTCGAGGGCCTTGTCTTCTCAGATAATGGCTCAGTAAGCTTTATCTCTCTCAAACGCCTCAGCTTGTCAAGCTCCTTCTTAGATTCCTTATCTATGGTATTCTTATTTCCCTGCTGGGATTTTAGCAGGTTTAAAAAATATACTCCTATAATTATTGAGAAAAAAAACTGTACAATAAATAATGTAGTCGTAAGCAAAGCTATTTCCTCCCCAATTTGCAGACTTAATGATTTTCAGTCTTCAGTTAGTATTAGCAATGAAGCTTATTTTATCCCGATATAAAAATGAAGGATTATTTTTCAAAAATTTTTTAATTTCATGAATTATGTGTTATAATCATAAGAGTTTATTTTTAAATACAGTATATCTTTTTCATAATTTTTATTGCATTAGGTGGTAAAAGCTTGTTTAAACTTATAGTATTTTTAAAACCCTATAAAAAGGAATGTATTTTAGGCCCTGCCTTCAAATTACTGGAAGCCATATTAGAGCTGCTTTTGCCTACAGTCATGGCTCTTATAATAAACAATGGCGTAGTCATGCGTGATATATCCTATGTGCTAAAGATGGGCGCCGTTATGGTGGTTATGTCCATACTGGGCTTTGGCAGCTCAATGATATGCCAATATTATGCCGCCAGAACCTCACAGGGCTTTGGCACATCCCTGCGGGACGCCATTTTTAAGCATATATTATCCCTGTCATATGCCGAGATAGATAAATTCGGGACACCCTCACTTATAAACAGAATTACAAATGATGTAAACCAGCTCCAGTTTGCTGTTGCCATGCTTATACGTCTTGTAATACGCGCGCCCTTCATATGCATAGGTGCAATTATTATGGCAATAATACTGGATTTTAAGCTGGCCCTTATTTTAATTGCCGCAACCCCTGTTTTTGCAATTATATTGTATTTTATAATATCCAAGGCCTCGCCCCTTTATCAGATGATTCAGAGCAGACTGGACAGGCTGGCAAGGGTATTGAGGGAAAACCTTTCGGGAGTAAGAGTAATACGGGCATTTGCAAAATCAGACAGTGAAAGCCTCCGCTTCAATGCTTCCAATGATGACCTGACCCGGACATCTATACATGTAGGTAAAATATCCGCCCTATTGAGCCCGCTTACCTCTCTGGTTATGAACGCTTCTATCATCGCCATATTATGGATAGGAGGCTTGCGGATTAATTCAGGGCACCTGTCGCAGGGCGAAATTATAGCATTTGTTAACTATATAACGCAGATATTGCTTGCACTCATAGTAGTTTCCAACCTTGTAATTATATTCACAAAGGCATTTGCTTCAGCAGAACGGGTTAACGAGGTTCTGGCGTCTCAGGCCTCTATCGTTGAAAATCCCGGTATATCTTCCTGTAATCTCAATACTGATTCCCCTGCAATTGAATTTAAGAATGTCTCCTTTGGCTACAATCAAACAGGCGACATGGCTCTTACAGATATATCGGCGGCTATACGGCACGGCGAGACTGTAGGAATTATAGGAAGCACAGGCTCCGGAAAGTCTACCCTTATCAATCTCATACCCAGATTCTATGATGTATTAAAGGGTGAAATATTTGTATACGGGTTAAACGTTAAAGACTATCCGCTGCGGGAGTTGCGCAGGTTAGTAGGCATTGTGCCTCAAAAGGCCCTTCTTTTTACAGGTACAATTGCTGAGAATATACGCTGGGGAAAGCAGGATGCCACTGATCAGCAGATAGTAGCCGCTGCCGAAACCGCACAGGTGCACGAATTTGTTTCAACGCTTCCGGAAGGCTACAGCACACAGGTATCACGCGGAGGCTCCAACTTCTCAGGAGGACAGAAGCAACGCCTTACAATTGCCCGAGCCCTGGCAATGCAGCCCTCCATACTGATACTTGACGACTCTTCAAGCGCATTGGACTTTTCTACAGACGCGGCACTGCGAAGCTCAATCAAGAAAAGCAGTTCTCACATGACAGTGCTGATTGTTTCACAGCGCGTCAGCAGCATAAAGCACGCAGATAAAATAATTGTTCTTGATGACGGATGTGTTGCAGGTATAGGCACACATTCTCAGCTTATGGACAATTGCGAGATATATAAGGAAATATGTCTCTCCCAGCTTTCAGGCAAGGAGGTGTCAAAATGAGTAGAAACAGAGATGCTGTAAAAAGGATTCTAAAGTATATATCAGCCTATAAGGGCTTTGTGGCAGGAGCAGTGGCATGTGCTTTTTTAAGCGTGGTCACCAGTCTGGCAGGGCCTCTGCTCATAGGGCTGTCCATAGACAGCATGTTCGGCCGGAACGCTGTTAATTTTAATTCCATTATGAGGATTTTAATTGCGCTGGCCTTTATATATGTAGTCAATAGCCTTGTCATATGGCTGCTTACGTATCTGACAAACTCTATTTCCTACAGAACCGTAAACGCTATGCGCAGGGATTTATTCAGAAAAATAAACACCCTTCCTCTTAAATTTTATGACAGAAATCCTCATGGCGACACTATAAGCCGCTTCGTAAACGATATGGACGCGATAGGGGATGGGATGCTGCAGGGCATATCCGCCTTGCTTACCGGTGTTTTTACCATTTCAGGTACAATAGGCTTCATGCTGTACATAAACCCGCTTATGGCTTTGGTAGTGATTCTGTCGGCTCCCGTCTCATTTCTTGTGGCGCGTTTTATTGCAACACGTTCCCAGCAAATGTTCAAGGAACAGGCAAAAAGCCTCGGCAGGTTAAACGGCTATGTTGAGGAGATGATAGGAGGCCAGAAGGTGGTTCAGTCCTTTAGCTTTGAGCAGCATTCCTTCCGGCAGTTCAGCAGCATTAACAGTGAGCTGCATAAGGCAGGAATTAAAGCCCAGTTTTATTCCTCTCTTACAAACCCTGCCACCCGTATTGTAAACAACATTACCTACGCAATTACAGGCATTATCGGCAGTGTCAATGCCATACTCGGCAATATTACGGTAGGGGATATTTCCAGCTTCCTTATTTATTCCAATCTCTTCTCAAAGCCTTTTAATGAAATAACCGGAGTATTGACACAAATACAGGCCGCAGCCGCGTCCGCCCGGAGAATATTTGGCATAATGGATATGGAGTGTGAAAAAACCGATGGACCCGAAGCTGTACAAATTAAGCATCCCACAGGTGCTTTGGGCTTTGAGGAGGTTTTTTTCGCATACGATCCTAAAAATCCGCTTATTAAAAATTTCAATCTGAGTGTAAAGCCGGGAAGCAGGATTGCTATCGTGGGGAAAAGCGGTGCGGGCAAAACAACGCTTGTAAACCTTCTTATGCGCTTTTATGACGTGGACAGCGGGAAAATATGTGTGGATGGCACAGCTATAGACAATATTACGAGGACCAGCTTAAGGCGGTGCTTTGGAATGGTTCTTCAGGATACATGGCTATTCGAAGGCAGCATAAGAGACAACATCGCATACGGGCGCCCCGAGGCAGGAGAGCAGGAAATTATTGACGCCGCCAAAGCGGCCGGAGCACATAGCTTTATAAAAAGATTGCATAACGGCTATGATACGCTTATCACCAGTGCGGGAGAAAACCTGTCTCAAGGCCAGAAGCAGCTTCTTACCATTGCCAGAGTAATGCTGGTAAACCCTCCCATGCTTATACTGGATGAGGCTACAAGCAGCATTGACACAATGACTGAAATCCGCATACAAAAGGCCTTCCTTAAAATGATAGAAGGCCGGACAAGCTTTGTAATAGCCCATAGGCTTTCTACAATACGTGAATCCGACCTAATTCTGGTTATGGATCAGGGCAACATTGTGGAAAGCGGAACTCACGACGAGCTTTTAAAAAGAGGAGGGCACTACGCAAAGCTTTACAGCAGCCAGTTTGAAAAAGCATAACCCTTTAAGCCTTCATTCCACTACCTCCCATATATCCTTCCCCTCTTTAATATACCCGTATTCAATGACAGTATCGTTTACTGTCTCAGTCTCCCTGCTATAGTAAGCCACAGGCACTTCTACCTCCAGCGACCCGTACTTATAAAGCCTCCCGTCCAGATATTCCTTTTTCATATTTTTCAAGTCAGGTATAAGCCTTATCCCCAGATTAGAATCGCTGCAATAAGTAGCTCTCCAGAATTCCGAATTGGTTACGCCCTCCTTCAGCCTTACCTTTACCCGCTTATATGTCATCCTTCATCTCCCCAGACAAGTTTTCCAATGTGAATTTAAATTATACCAATATATTTACCCTATATTAAAATATTATAACAAATCGTCTGAAAATGGAAGAAAAAGAAATAACAACAGAAATTTATGTTTTTAATATCATTTATGGTATGTCTCACCGTTCATAATTTTAAACGCCCTGAATAACTGCTCAAGCAGGATCATTCTGGCTAATTGGTGAGGGAAGGTGAGCTTCGACATGGAGAACCTGAAGCGCGCCATGCCCGGAATTCTGTCATCCAGTCCAAGAGAGCCTCCTATAATAAATGTAATATGTGAAATGCCGGACACAAAAAAAGAGTTTATTCTGCGGGAAAATTCCTCAGACCCCAAACTCTCGCCTTTTATATCCAGCGCTATAACCGTGCTGCCTTCTTTTACCCTCTTTAATATATTGTCACACTCCCTGCTTTTAACCTGCTGCTCCTGCGCATTACTTAAACCGTCGGGCGCTCTGCAGTCTTCAACCTCTATAATCTCCAGATCGCAAAATCTTGAAAGCCTTTTTTGGTATTCCTCAATGCCGTCCTTTAAATATTTTTCTTTGATTTTCCCTACTGCTATCACACTTATCCTCATGGCTTGCCAGGCTTCCTCCCCAAAAAACAATTTCAGAGCTCCTGATATTTTTTAAATCATATCTCCACTACCTCACTTGTCCTGTCTCTCAATGCAACAGAAAGCATAACATCTCTTCCTGCGCAGATCCTCTTCTCTGCAAGAGCGTTTAATACTGTCTGGTAAGCCAGTTCAGGAAAGTTGTTTTCCCGGCTTAAATGCCCCAGAAAAAACTTGCTTGTTCCGTTCTCAGCCAGATATGCCACTACCTTCCCCGCCATTTCATTTGAAAGGTGTCCTGAATCTCCTAAAATTCTCCTCTTTAAATTCCATGGATACGGGCCAACCTTAAGCATTTCGATGTCATGATTGGACTCCAGCAATATAAAATCGCTTCCATACAGGCTCTCTAACAAATTCTTTGTTATATGTCCAATATCGGTAGCAGTTGTTACTTTCCTGTTTTTTAAAAAAAAGTTGAATCCCACAGGCTCAGAAGCATCATGAGGAATGGAAAATGTCTTTATTGAAATATCCCCAAGCTCAAACTCAGCACCCGTATTAAAACACCTTCTATTCTTTATGCCTATATTCCCCAATTGCTTTTCCATACATATCCAAGTGTTTTCATTTGCATATATGGGTATGTCAAATTTTCTTGATATAATCCCTACACCGCGGGTATGATCGGTATGCTCATGAGATACCAGAACAGCACTGAGCTCCGAGGCATTCTCTCCTATTGACTCAAGCGCCTGTATTATTCGTTTGGCACTTACTCCCGCGTCTATTAAAATATTCGTTTTGCCTGAGGAAATGTATAAGGCATTACCGCTGCTTCCGCTAAATAAACTGCAAAACTTTATCATAGATACCTTTCTCTTAAGTGCCAAAGCCCCGTAATTTTTATAGCTATGGCAAGCCTCATGTTAAGAACCTGTTTCCGGCTTACCGTCATCAACCCTTTTTATATCAGCTCCAAGGCTCCTTAATTTTACTTCAAAAGCCTCATATCCTCTGTCTATGTATTTTATATCATATACCTCGGTATACCCTTCGGCTATTAATCCCGCTATAACCATTGCAGCCCCTGCCCTCAAATCCGTAGCCCTTATCGGTGCTCCGGAAAGCCTTTCCACACCCTCAATGACAGCGATCCTTCCTTCTACCTTTATCTTGGCACCCATCCTGTTAAGCTCGTCAACGTACTGAAATCTGGAATCCCATATCCCTTCCGTGACTGTGCTGGTGCCATTAGCCAGACAAAGAAGAACCACGGCAGGAGGATGAAGATCCGTAGGAAACCCCGGATATGCCAGCGTTTTCAGATTAGCCTTCTGTATTGGGCCCTTTGTACTTACCCTTATCCAGTCTTCTCCCTCAATAACATTTATGTTCATTTCAATAAGCTTTGCACTTAAGGACTCCATATGCTTGGGTATCACATTCTTAACTACAATATCTCCGCCTGTAGCAGCAGCGGCAAGCATAAATGTGCCGGCCTCAATTTGATCCGGTATGATTGTGTGGGTAATATTTCCCTTAAGAGAGGCAACCCCCTTTATTTTTATAACATCAGTCCCCGCACCCTTTATATTTGCCCCCATCGCATTGAGAAAATTCGCCAGATCCACTACATGGGGCTCCTTTGCAGCATTCTCTATTGTAGTAATACCCTCTGCCCTTACAGCGGCAATCATAAGATTAATGGTGGCTCCCACGCTTACTACGTCCAGGTAAATCTGGCTTCCTGCGAGCCTTTCTGTTGAAAGCTTTACAATACCATGCTCAATTTCAACACTGGCTCCCATAGCCTCAAACCCTTTTATGTGCTGGTCTATGGGCCTAAACCCGAAATCGCAGCCCCCTGGAAAAGCAACCTCCGCTTTTTTAAATCTGCCAAGAAGAGCACCCAGCAGATATGAAGACGCCCTCATCCTTCTCACCATTTCATATGTAGCCTTATATGAATTCAAACCCGATGAATCAATTATTATGGTATTGCTGTCCTCATACTTCATTATAACTCCCAGTTGGGAGAGGACATCCATTAGTATTCTTACATCACTTATGTCTGGGACATTTTCTATCCTGCAAGGTCCATCTACCAGCAGCGCTGCAGGGATTACCGCAACCGCAGCATTCTTTGCACCGCTTATGTATACTTCGCCACATAAAGGCTTTTGACCGCCTATAACAAATTTTTCCAAGTATAATCCCCCAGCTTTCTCGTCTTTTGCGGTTAATTCACACACTTCATCGTGTATTTATATTTAATTATCAAATATTTCTGGTTTTACGAAAACTATCCTTTGCTATTATACCACTTTAAAAAAAATAGTGCTACTAAATTGATTTAAATGTTTTTTGAGATAATCAGACAGACTCTATTTCATGCCCGTCAAACGCGCTGAAATATCTGGGCTCCTCACCCTCAATAATAATTCTCCATACCGGAGGTATAGATGAGTAGCTGTTTTCTCCATTCAGATATGTACACAGAAAGCCTATTTCTATGTCCTGTATAACAGTATTGCTTGCTTTTGAAAAATGTCTCAGAAGGATTTGATAGGCGGGCACTATACTTATGCTGCTGTCCGTATTTTCCAGACTCTTTTTTCCTATAACACTGCACTCAAGCCTTATAACCCCTTTAGAGGAAAGAGTTATTTCTGCCTTGTTCGAAAATATAAAAAAGCTTTTGTATTTTTCATAAAATGTAAAAGTCACAGTTTTATCCGAATTTATTTTGTATGTATCCAGAGTATAATCCGTTACCGGCAGAAGAAGATCGGAAAGAAAATTTCTGCAGTATTTTTCCGCCTTGCCTATGTTCTGTATGTCTATATAGCCATCGGGGCTTTTATCGGTATATTCAAATTCTCCGCTGTTTCTGAATTTCAGCATTTTGTCATCATAAAGCAGCTCGTCATCATTCTCAATTTCGTCCGGCAAATCAAATCCCTTTCCTAAAAGCCCTGCCGCAACAGGCTCTCTGTCCAATACCGCATTTTCATAGCTTAAGCTGTAGGAAGCACTGGAATAAGGAATTTTGCTGTTTAATATATAACCCCTGCTCTCCATAATTTTTAATGCATTAGATGTATTTTCTCTGACAGCTTCTCCATTTTCAAAATATGCAAGCAGGTTTACAGTCAAAAAGACATTAAGAATTACAAATATCCATATCAATACAATTTTTGTTTTAGCCCAATCCATACATAATATCTCCTCATTCTGCACGCATGGAAACCACATAATGCTTTCCTGATATTTCTATTACCCATACCGGCTTGATGTATGAGCTGTACAGCTTTCTTCCCGCCCCATAGGCCAAAAACATATCACTGATTCTCAAGCTTTCACCGTTCTTAAGCTCGGGATAATTTTTGTATAAATCATCCATCAAATGACCGAAATACACATCATACGGCTCTTCCTGATTATATATTTTAAAGCCCTTAATGACAGCATTGCAGTATATAAGCCCCTTACTGTTGCTCTCAATTCTCACAGCATGATCTACTCCGGCCTCATCATCCTCAGCCTCTAAAATAACGGGCATACCATCAACAATATAATCAAAATAAAAAACATATCTGTCCTTTTTGCTTTCATCTATGCCCGAAAGAAAAAGCTGGCTGTCCTCAGATATTAGTGAGTTAATTCCTGAGAGCAGCTTGTATACATGGACAAAGGCACTTTTAAGGGTTCCCTTGTCGGAATCCGATATCCCTGTCAAGGAATTATACTCTAAAACTCCATCGGTCTTTAAGCTGTATATCTTATTTTGTGTCCTGAACTCTATTGTATTTGTAACGCTGTCTACAGTACGATCATATCCATCCTTTTCCACCCCAAGTATGCTGCTTGCAATTTCACTCACCTCGGCCGAGGTATAGGGATCCTGAGAGTAGATGCCCGGCGCAGGCATGAGAGAAACGGTTTTAAAGCTGCTGTATTGAGTTCCCGGAATGCCGAGCACTCCCTCATCAAATTTAAAGTTAAAGCTGTCGTTTGTGTTAAGCTCCTGCATCATTCTAAATGACCTTAACGATCCATTTTCATTATATCTTTCAAAAACATCCTCATAATATCTGGATTTCTCAGCCGTCATATTTATGGTATATATACTGGTATTAACACCGTCCGTTATGTATAGGCTGGCATTTGTATCATTCCATGAAGAAACAGAAAGCTTGGTTATTCCCGTAAGACCGTTAAGCTGTAAATTAGCAGGCTGTAAGAACAGCTCAAGGAGATTTGCCTTTAGGTTTACCTTAAATTCAAAAATAAGAGACCTGTTCGCAGTGGCATCCTTCCATAAGCTAATGCCGGCAGTCTGCAAAGGGGCCTTATCCATAGCCTCCTTAAGGCTGTCAACCGCATATCCCCACAAACGATTGTAGTCAGCATCTTTTCTATCGCTTACAACCCATCTCGGGGCCTCATATCCATTTGAAACAACAATTCTAAGCGGCTGGATGCATTCCTCTCCAAGCCGTTTCTCTATGTCGGCGGAGGTCTCGACTTTTTGCCCTAAAAAAGTAAAAGGAAACCCATAGCTTTGATAATTCCACAGGATTCCTAACTGTATCAGGCTTATTATAATTAAAGCAACTAATAAATAAAATCTAAGGCTTTCTTTTACGACCCTTTTCATTTATAACTCCGGAACCAATAGTTTTTAAATAATATTTATGAGCCTGTTATCCATTCCGTCCTTAATCTGTTTCTTTATATCCTTTTTTACCATGACCTTGAAAACACTGACCTGCTTCACCTCAGGCTCAGCATCCCTATATGCTATGAATTTAATCTTGTTCACACCCTCATCAAGCTCTATTTCCTTTGCAAAAAAGCCACCGTCACCGATTAGCCAACTGCTTTCTCCCTCGACAGTTATTGACTCGTACTTATTATCCTGAAAGCTAAATTCCTTCAGCTCCACTCTTATGCCTTCATATTTTGTTACTCCGCATACCACAAATAACCTGTTGTCGGTAGTTTCATTATCCTCAGGCCTTGTGACTATAATAAAATCCTCTACAACCTTCTCCTGATTCTCAACAGACTGCCCGATCTCCTCTACCTTGTCTGAAGGAATATCGTCATCCGCGTAGGAGGTTGCCGCAAACAGAGAAACCATTATAATAAAAACCAGCATAAAACATATTTTCTTCATAATTATTATACACTCCATGTCAATAACTGCTGAAAGCAAAGATGCGCTAATATTTCTTTAATAAACTATATATTCTAATTATACATTATTTTTTGTTACAAATCCATTACAAGCCATTTAAGAATAAGTTACATGAACTGCCACATATTTCTCCGGTAGCTATTCCATCTTCTGATCCACTGAAAAAGGCTGTACAGGCAGCTTTACAGTTACCTCGGTGCCCTTCCCGTACTGGCTGCTTATAATTATATTTCCCCCATGAGCCTCTACAATTTCTCTCGCAATAGCCAACCCCAGACCCGTTCCTCCAAGCTCTCTGGATCTGGCCTTGTCCACCCTGTAAAATCTTTCAAAGATTCTGGGAAGATCCTTTTGGGGAATACCAAGCCCGTTATCCACAACCTTCATATACACATCACTATACAGCTTACTTATATATACCGTTACTTTTCCGCCCTCCGGCGTGTATTTTATGGCATTGCTTAAAATGTTAAGCGCCACCTGCTCAATTCTGTCCTTGTCTGCCGTAATTTCAGGAATATCCCCCATTATATAGCTTTCAAGCTCCTGGGACTTGTTTTTTGCCTCAATTTCCATCTTAACAACACAATTTTTAACCAGATCGGTAAATGATATAAGCTTCATATTCCACTGCATCTGCTTGTTGTCAAGCCTTGTCAGCTGGAGCAAATCCTTTACCAGCCTGGTCATCCTGTCTGCCTCAGAATTAATAACCTCAAGAAACTTTTCGGAGGTTTCCCTGTCATTCAGAACACCGTCCAAAAGGGTTTCCGTATAGCTTTTTATCGAAGTTAAGGGAGTCCTCAGTTCATGGGAAACATTGGCGACAAATTCATTCCTCATGTTTTCAAGCTTTTGCTGCTCAGTAACATCCTGCAGCACGACAATTATGCCCTCCGTCTTTTTTTCATCCGTAAAAAGATCTAAGTACGCCTTTATAAACCGGTCATTTGTACTTATATTCTTCTCCTTGCTTTTGGAAAAATCAAGATATAAAATCTCCTCAAGGGTAATATCAAGCCCAAATTTACTGCAAAATCCGTTAAACTCCTCTTCCTCTTCCCTTATATCAAGCATCCTCTTGGCCGCAGGGTTACAGTGTATTATTTTGCCTTTAATATTAAAAGCTATAACCCCGTCTGTCATATAATTAAAAATTGTTTCAATCTTATTCTTTTCACTTGATATCTCCGTCAGGGTATTTTTAAGCTCCTGAGCCATATAATTGAAGGTGTTTGTTAGCTGTCCTATTTCATCGTCTGCTTTAACCTCAAGTGTCTGATCAAAATTCCCCTTCGCCACCTCCTGAGCCTTATGCATCAAATTGACTATAGGAACGGTAATTGTTCTTGACAGTATGTATCCCAGTATAAGCGAAATTACTACCGCAAACGCCAGACTGCTTATAATAATACTGCTGAAAGCATCCGACATTTCCTTCCATTCCTCACTATAGCACCTAAAATACAGTATAATTCCATCCTTTTCAAAAGCATAGTCAAAAAAACTGGTACCGTTAAGCCTTGCCAAATTTTTGGAATCCCCCTTGCTTCCGCTCATTACGGCCACAAAGTTGGAGGAGCTTAAAAGATCGTTTACCGCTACTCCGGGTTTTTTAAGCAAATTGGGATCGGTAGTTTTGAAATCATTAATATCATTTTTGTTGACTATCGTATATGACTTGTTTTCACTGGCTATTTTGAAAGTAATTATGGCCTGTCTCCTGCCATTTTCTCCATTCAACAGATCTAGCCATACATTTTCAACGGTTGGAGAATAGTCCATAGTCCATCTCTTGCTTCCATCTATTATATTCTTTTTAAACTCGTTATAATATGAGGATTCAACCTGCATCTTAAGCAAAAGACCTATAGGAATAATTAAAAATATAGTCATGGCTATAAAGATAAAAACAAGCCTCCACTGAAGACTCTTTATTAAGCTTGACAACGCTCTTTTTAAGTACATGATAACCCCGCTCTTTGCCGCCGGTACCGGCCTTAAACTACCTTATTGAAATAATAGCCTACCCCTCTTTTTGTCATTATATAAACAGGACTGCTGGGCTCCTCCTCCAGCTTTTCCCTGAGTCTTCTGACTGTAACATCCACAGTACGTACATCTCCGTAATATTCATATCCCCAGACCTTTTCAAGGAGGCTCTCTCTGGAAAAAATCTGATCCTGCTGAAGCGCAAGAAACTTTACCAATTCAAACTCCCTCAGCGTAAGCTCAATTATCATGTCTCCCCTCTTTACCTCATAACGATCAACGTCTATGCTGAGCTCACCGCACTTTAACACATTTGAATGCTTTTTTAAGGAATCCGACACCTTCTCACTTTCATCAGAGGCTGCCCTTCTTAAATTTGCCTTGACTCTTGCCATAAGCTCTCTCGGACTGAAGGGCTTTGTTATATAATCATCTGCTCCCAGCTCAAGCCCCAGGACCTTGTCTACCTCTTCCTCCTTAGCGGTAAGCATCAATATCGGAGTAGATATCGACTGTCTCAGCTTTCGGCAAACGGTGAATCCATCCATTTTAGGAAGCATTATATCAAGCAGTATCAAATCCGGCTTTTGCTGCTCCGCCATTTCCAGAGCCTGCTCTCCGTCATAAGCCTCAATAGTGTCAAAGCCTTCTTTTTTTAAATTAAACTTGAGAATATCCACAATGTTTTTTTCGTCATCAACTATAAGAACTTTCTTGCTCAAAAATACACCCCCATCTTAAATTAACAATAAAAATTATTAATTTGTTTCTATTATAACACTATTTGATGAAAATTGAACACCAATTTTAAAGCATTTATTCCATTATATTTGGCATTCCGCCACTTATAACCATGCTTTTCTATTTACAGCAATATTACTGTTGAAATATTTCCATATTATGCTATAATTACATTATGCCGATTTGTCCTGCTTTTATTCTTACACTTAATGCTTGCTAAAGCCGCAATACTTGTAACCGGACCCTTTATACGGCAGCATAAATAATATACAGGAGGTATCCGCCGCTATGTCCAGAGAATTAATGTACATCCTGATAGCCAAGATGCACATTAAACTAAATAAGCTTATTGAAGCAAGCAATTACAACCTTCAGGATGAAGAGGTTCAAAGGTACAGCAGAAGGCTGGACAAGGTTCTTATAAGGTACAACCGCATTATGGAGGACACAAAAAATTACATGAATAAGCAATGCACGTATGGCATAGGAAACGAATATATAAGAATATAAAGGGCTTAAGCCTCATAAGGACTTAAGCCCTTTGATTTTTGGAGATAATTTTTTACTTGCAGTTAAAGCTCATTTTCCCATTACAACATCAGTGTATCCCTGCACATCTGATCCGGGAGCTGCCAAAGCACCAGAATAATCCTTAAGCGAATTAAACCCAAGCCTGTACTTTATATCAGAATCGAGATAATCAAACTTCAATATAAAGGTAGTTTCATTTATTATATTCATGCCTGTGGGAAGCTTAAGCATTGTTACTCCGTTTTCATCAGTATACTGAAGCATATAATTTGTTGTAAGAATATTGGGAGCCTCATATGCTATTTCCTTATTAAATACAACCTTAATCGCATCACTTGAAACAGTAACCGCTTCCATAATTGCGGGCCTGCTTACCGTGCCGTCACCGCAGGTAAAGGTATACTCAGGAGATTTAGACGCTATATTCCCTGAATAATCCTGCAAAGTACCTGAAACCCTTATTTTGTAATCTTTATCCGTACTCATTGGATTATTGGGTGAGATGAACAGCTTTACTGCATATGGATCTCCCAATGGACTGTAAAGTGCTTTTACAGGCACAGCAGAATAGCTTACTTTACCCATATTGCTCATAATAGTATAATTCAAAGGGTTTTGTGCCGAAGTCTCATTTAGCGGCTTATTAAAATACACTAATAATGTATTCCCGTCAACAGCCGTCACATCGTCAATAGCAAGTGCTATATCATCGGGGTAATCCGCTGTAAAAGAATTTTTAAACTCAGCTAACGTATATTCCCTTGTTATGTCTGTCAAATAATTTATAGTAAGGCCATACTCCTTTGCTTTATCAAAAGTACCGTTAAGAGAAACTATTGCCATTTTTCCGTCTTTAGTCAAGCTTACATTTTTTAGTGATATCTGGCCTCCCGAAGGATTGGTAATTACATAATTAAAGATCTGTTTTGCAAGTATGGCGTTAAGCTCCATATTAAATTCAAGCTGCAGTGTCCTATTGTTGAGAAGAATTATGTCCAAAAGCTTAAGCTCGTCCTCTTGATATCCTTGTGATGGTTCAGTATCAACTCCCTTAAACTTTATACTATCTCCCTGCCCGTCATTCATGCGTACTCCATAACCGCTTATCAGCCCTCCGTCAATATTAAGAATATAGGAGGCGTCCTGCGTAAGGCTCTTATCCTTTAAATACAGCGTAACCGCGTTATCATGAGAGGTTAAGACCTTAACCGACATGGTTGAAGGACTTCCACTCACAAACTCGCTGCTTTCCTCCGTAATTTTATAGCAGCTTGCATTCTCGGCATTAATATTAACGGGATGTGTAAAGAAAACATTTATTGCATTCTTACTCACAGCCTCTACTCTACTTATTTTGAAAAAATCCGAATTCACCTGAGAATTCTTATAACCTTCAAAAGCTCCCGTCAGCAGTGGAGTCATATTACCTTCTTCATCGACAAGATTGGCAAGCTCTACAGTGTAGCTTACATAAGGAATTTGAGGCTCGGTATCCAGCTCCAGAATGGATCCTCCTGTCTGCTGCAAGGTAAACGAAATGGTGTTTGAATGATTTGAGGTCTCGTATATTCTTATGCTTTCATCAGAAACATTCTCAACCGGCTCATTCAGGGAAATAACAACCTTGCTTCCGCTTACTGACGTAATCTGAGCTATTGCTGTGGCTGTTTTATCCGATATAATTCCCATTGAAACGGCCTCTTCTTTTGTAATAATGTTCTCATATATGAGATTCTGTATAAGCTTAACCTTTGTTCCTTTTTTCTCTTTTCCAAGAGCATTGTAAAGCACATTGGCAATATCGCTCTTTTTGTATTTGGTATTATCCGCAGCCCTTGTTTTATATGCAGTATCGGTTACTATTCCTATGTCATAGGCCTTTTTATAGATATCGGTCATATTAAAATCCGAATTGTATGTATACCCCATCAATAAAAGCACCATTTTAAGAAACATCTTCTCACTGACATTGCTCTCAGGAGAAAACTTGTCGCTCTGTTCCCCGCTAAGCACTCCCTGTGCATGGCAATAGCCTATATAGGGCGCATACCACTGCTCACTATCCACATCAGAAAAATCAGTATACTTATAGGCATCGGCATTAAACTTCACGTGCTCCTCTTTTCCCATCATTCTTACAATAAATACAACAGCTTCAAACCTCTTGGCCTGGGCCTCCGGATTATTTGTCTTCAGCACAGATAATTGTCCCAAAATCTCAATTTTTTCATCTGTTGTCATTGCTGCAGCCGCACTTGCAGGAACAGCAAGAGAAATAAACATTAAAGCTGCCAACATAACTGAAGCTATTCTTTTTCTTCCCACATTAAATCCCCCTTTTTCATCAGTATATAAGACTCAGTCCTTAGACGGGACAGCCTTTATAAAAGTTCCCGGCAAGAAATCTTCTAAAAATGCTTATCAGGATATTTTTATCAGAAGCTTCCCAACCCTGTAATTATACTCATTTATATCTTGATTCAACTTAATATGGGCTTCCTCATAGCTGTTTTTCTGCTTTAAATAGTCGGTATCAGTAATGCTTCCCATTTCCCGTTGCTTCTCCGCAGCGTCTAATTTAAGCTTTAAAACAGAGAGATTTTTATTTGACACCTCAATGTCATACTTAAAATTCTGAAGTTCTATATATTCGCTATACGCTGCTATGATTTCATCCTTTGTAACTTTTTTAAGCTCTGTGGATGCGAAAAGCAACTGCTTCTCATTTTCCAGTTCCTGCTCATCAATTCCATATCTTGTAATACCCTTGTATATATCATACCTTTTCTGTTGGAATTCCTTATTCTTTAACGCTGTTAGGTATACAGAATAATTCTCCTTTATAAGGCCTATAAATTCCTCCGCATTATAGTCTTTAAGCTCATATTGCTTAATATCACTCGCCTCAAGAGATATATCCCACGTTATTTCAAGGCCCGTCAAATCTCTAACGTCATCATATGAATTGTCCCTGTCATATGTAGTCTTCAAATAATCATACTCAGCCTGAAAGCTTTGTATCCTGGCCTCGTCAAGAGATATCTGAGACACCAGCCCAAGCTTGTATTTTCCCTCTACTATTTCAAAATCCTTTTTCGCAAGCTGAAGCTTTTCATTGGCTATTTTCTCCTGCTCACTTAAGTACAGTGCCTTATAGAATGTATATTTAGCTTTCTCTCCCAGCTCCCGCCCATATTCTATCTTTTCATGCTGTAGGCTCTCCACCCCATATTCCTTTTCAAGAGGAATTATCTCTTTCCATATCCTCTTCATAGGAGTTGAAAGCGCATCATACTCATCCCATATATCCTCTGTCCTGCTAGGATCCTGCGCATTTTTCCGGGATATATCCAGCTCCTTATTTTTTATTCCTATTTCTATATCCTTGATTCTGGCTGTCTTATCATTATCCATAGCTTTAGAAACAGCATCGCTTAAAGTAACCTTAAGCAATGGAGAGTCCTCTGCGGCAAATCCAATAAGACAGTTTAATAATATAGTAGCAGCAGTAATAAAAACCATCACTAGCTTCTTCATAACTTTTCTCCTCCCCATACTAATATTTTACAGTATACTGCAGACTTTCCCACTGGTAGGCCTCAGTATATTTGAGATTTTCAAGACTTGTTATAAGCGTACTGTAAATATTTTTAACCTTCAAAACCTCAAGCTCGGAAACATATCCTGCACCATGCTGAGATTCCAAAAGATCTATTTTTAGACCCATAAGCTCAACGTTTTTTTCAAGCTCCTTTTTAGCTATACCTGTACTTCTCAACCCTCTAAGCTGCTGAACAATTGCTGTCTCCATGGCACGGTAAAAAGTTTCCTGTTCATATTCCGCCTTTTCCAGATCCTCCTGTATCTCCACCAGAAGCTTATCACTTTTTTCAAGCTCTTTAGCAGCTATATCGTACTTTTCACGCGCTAAATTAACTCTTCCTTCTATTATAGCAAAAAGCTTTATATTTTCACTCTCAAATTTTTTCATCCATTCTTGAGAATTCAATTGCCCAATCTCAGGCAACTCAATATTTGTAACAATGTTAACCGGATCATTGGCATTGATTCCCATTGTAAGCTTTAACGTCATATTACACTTTTCAAGATTTCTCAGAGCTCTATGATATTCATTTGTCTCAGCTTCAAGCTCTGCCTGAGCCTCACTGTATTCAATCCTGCTTACCATCCCCAGCTTATATTGCTCCTCATATTTATTCATAAGCTTTTGAGTCTCTTCCAGCTTATCCTCACAATTTTTTAAGGTCTGACGGGCTATTATTATATCCGTATAGGCTTTGTATGTATCTATTTCTATTTTGGCATTTTCCGATTCTATTTCTGCTTTCTGCTGCTTTATCAACAAATCAATTTGCCCTCTGGTTGCATCCTTCGATAAAAGCATGTCTACCCTGTCTTTATTCGAAAGCTTCATTCCGCTTAGCGAGTCATACTGAAACCGATAATATTCCCTTAGAAATTCATCGTCATTATAATAATAAAACACAGGCTCATTTTCATCATGCTTTGCAAAAACATATTCTATAACGGTAATTCTGTTTCTCATTAAAAGATAGTCTAATGCCTCATCCCGCTTCAAATCCTTTCTCATAGACAGATAATCATCATTGTCCAGATACTTTTTTATCTTGATTAACTTATCATCAATCTCAAGAATCTGATCGGAAAAGTCCAGCATCTGTCTCATATCCTGTTGCTTATCCTTCCAATCCCTTTCATACCACTGGAGCTTGTCATTTACCCCATAATATTCAACAGCTGCTTTCTTAGCCTGCTCAAGCGTTAAGGGCGTACTTTCAAGCCCATACACAGGCACCATAGCCGTAAACAATATTAAAACGGAAATTATAAAAACATAATTTTTAATTTTCCACATATTTCAAACCCCACTTCATCCAAATTATAAGCTTTATATTTAATTATACCGTTATTTTAAATAATTGTCTTTGACATTTAAAAATATTTTATAATTATTTAATAATCTCTATAAATGGATAAAAAAATTATAGAAAAGGGCCTTCGGAATTAATCCCAAAGGCCCTTTTTATTAACTTATTTTTTTATCTTATACTTACATACTTACTACGATGCTGCAGGTACAACCACAGCTATCGATACAGTATCTGCTTCTGATCCAGATGCAGTATGAATTACTGTGAGAACCAAATTCACTGTCGTTTGTACACCAGGAGTAATATCACCATCAGTTGTAATAATAGCATTGTCTGAAGTCTTTATAATTACAGTATAGCCATCAGGAACTGCAGGCAATTCCAATGTTGTAGCATCTACTTCAGGAGCATCTATTGTCGTAATTCCAGCAGCAACATCATTAACTGCACCTTGATTGGATTGAGGTACAACTACGGCTATTGATGCAGTATCTGCTGTTGCTCCAGACGCAATATGAGTCACTGTTAAAACCAGATTAACAGTAGTAGCTGTAAGAGGAGGTGCAATCACACCACCTGTAGTAATAACAACACTGTCATCTGAAGTCTTTATCTCTACAGCATAACCAGCGGGAACTGTAGGCAATGCCAATGTTGTAGCATCTACTGCAGGAGCAGTTATTACCGTTATTCCAGCAGCCAAATCGCTAACTTCAGCAGCAATCGGAGCCAGATCAGCAGCAGCCTTCAACCCATTTACAAATGTTTCAACATCTGCTGATACAACATTTGCAAGAGCCTCAGATTTATTAACCTCATCAACCGCAACACCGTCACCATCAGCATCTTTAATATACTTAAGGTCATCGTTGCTAGTCTTAACAACTACATCAAAGGTATTAGTTGCAATTATTTTTGAAGCTGCAATAACATCATTATCATCTTCTCTTAATTCTGAACCTAACTCAATCTTAATTGCAGGATTCACACCAGCTACCGCTGTTACGCTAACAACCTTAAGCTTAGTGCCGTCATACTTGACATCCATAACATCAGCAGCATTCGTGTTTACAGCTATCTCCTCATCCATATATACATAGATGAAATAGCTACCAGTTTCTTCTACAAGCTTAAACGGTCTGTCAACTCCGCTTATTGCAACATCTATAGGTGAAGGCTTTATTGCGTCCACAATAGTTTCAAAGCCAGAAACCTTAGCACCGTTAGAATCCTGTGTTCCAACATCAACAGCAGCAACAGCAACAGTAAATTGGGCAGTTCCGCCATTAGCATTTGCACTCATTTCATAGCCATCTTTAAACTTAAACTGCACTGTTGTCTTACCATCTTTCTTAGAGATATCTGTAGCCTGTTCAACCTCTTTTCCAGCAGCAGTGAAATCAGAAGCCTCAACATTAGATAATATTCCGTCAAATTCAACCTCAATAGTGTCCTTTTCTATTGCCTTTGCAGAATTTATTGCTATAGTACCCTTGTCTGGAGATAAAACAATATCATCATAGTAATTAGTTAAGAAATTATCTTCTTTATCCGCTACAAGTGAAACCCTAATGCCTTGTACGGTACCCTTGTAGTCTGTAGTTGATCTTGGCAACGTAACAACAACAGTGTCAGAGGTAGATAAACTGACCTCCGAATCCTTCGGTACAGGCAACCAGCTCGGAGAAGCCGGATAACTATTGCTATAAGTGTACTTAGTATACTCAAGAACACTTCCTGTGCCTTCAGTTGCCATATCCTCTGAATACTTCACATATAATTTTGCATCGTATTGAGTTGGAGAACCACTTATTGTTTCTTGTTCAATCCAAGCTTTTACTAAAGAAGGATTTGAAGTATCCCCTATTTCAATAGTAGTAGAGTACGGCAACATTACGTTCCCTATATATGAGATATCGGATATCCCTACAATTTCAAGAGTATAGGTTCCTGCATCAAGAGTGCTGCTTAAAGTAAATGTAGCTTCCTTTTTAGAGGAGTCATAAGTCGCACTTGAAGGATGGCCATCTTTATTAAGACCCTTTCCTGATACAGCCTTTCCATCCTTATCCTGTATAGTATAATTAGAACCTTTCTTAGCGTCATCTTCCTTTACCTTTTCACTGAATGCTATTGTAAACTTATGCTTACCATCAACAACCTCAGCCTTTGCACTTACTACTTCAGGCCTTTCAGTATCAAGGTTAGGCGTAACTGTAACTTCCCTTGTAGCCTTATTTCCACTGTAATCCTCTACGTCCTTTAAGGTTAAAGTTGTATCAGTAGCCGGCAATCTCTTGTCGGTAGCAAAAGTAACGGTTACCTTTTTATCATCAACCTTAATGGTACCTGTCTTACTGTCCGAAGTGTGATAAGCCTTAGATACACTCTTAACTGGCTCATTGAATATAACCTCAACCTCCATCAGATCCTTAGCAGTTGCAGACTCTATCAAAGGAGCCTCTGTATCCTCAACTACAGTAAACGCTATGTCCTTTGCATTTGCTTTGTAATCATGGAAATCAGCTACACCGTCAATAGACATAGTGTGCTCACCAACAGCCATTGTAGTCTGGATTATTACACTATTTGCAAAGCTGTACTTAATAACACCGGCAATTGATTTTCCATCAATTTTATAGTTGCCCATAGTCGTAGCAGTAGACTTTTTAACCGGCTCTGAGAACACAACCTTAACAGCTTTAGTTCCGAGAGCTTCTACACTTGTTACAGTAGGAATAGTAGTATCTACAGGAATAAATGCTTTTTTGTCAACCTTTGCAATTGCTTTTCCTGATGCATCCTTGAGACCAGTTATAGTAATTTTATATTCTTTCTGATTAGTAAATTTAGTAGTCTCAGAATCATTAAGAGTAAGGGTTACTGTTTTGCCATCTTCAGACAATGCAGCTCCATCAAATGTAAAATTATCAATTTTATAGTTGTCCTTGCTTTCTGCAGTAGCTTTATCTATTGCAGTATTAAACTCAATCTTAACCTGCTTGAGGTTGTCAGTGTATATCGAAGTAACCTCAACAACTTCAGGTACATCAACATACAAGCCTGCAGCTATAGCTGCGTCCTTGTCAATTTTCCCTGCGTCTACAAGAACAGCCGCAAGAGTCTTTGTTCCGCCCTTTACAGTCGCCTTCAAGGCTTCTACCGAAGCAGTAGCGAAGTCAGCTCTTGTAAAGTCCGTCACAGTTGCAACCTTTGAAAGGCCTTTGGATGCTGCAAAGGTAAGAGTATCAGCGTAATCAAAATCGCCTACGCCTGCCTCGTCCTTCTGTGCATAGCCAAGAGCGGTAAGCAGTACCTTGTAGTACGGCTGAGCTTCCATCTGGTCGTTAGGTCCGAAGTTTCCGCTTACCCCGCCGGCAAAGCCGTGCTCAGGATGAGCCTTCAGGTAAGCCATTATCTTCCTTCCGTCTGCGTTTGTTTCATCTGCATCCGGGAAGTTCTCTGCGTCTTCATCTGTAGCCAGAGCTTCTTCTTCCAAGCCCTTCAGCCTTAAATACAAACGCGCAGCCTGCATTCTGTCAACGGAACCAGCAAGATACTCAACTGTAACTCCGTCACCAGAACCCTTGAGGACTCCAAGGTCTGCGCAAATTTTTGCGTCGGCAGGTATAGTAGTTGTTGCTTCCTCTGCAAAAGCAGGTATCATAGCTGTCATCATAACAGCGATAGCTACTATTACTGCCAAATACTTTTTGAGATTTCTCATGCTCTCAAATCCTCCTTGTAATTTTTTGGTAGTAGGCCCGAACTAGTTTTAAGATCAGGTTACGCCCACTCCGCTTTTGTATAACCCAATCTATTTTTACTGCTTCCTCAAGATAAGCGAATTACACCTATCTTGAATTCAAACCCATTATATCATCGGTATTTTTTAGAGTCAATAAATTGATTTTAAGTGTAAAGAAATTGTAACAGTAGTGAAACAAACTATTGAATATATCTGTAATTGCCAAAAATACTGTCAAGTATAAGGGTTTAACCCTCGGGAAATATTCGACGCTCTATATTATATCACCCAAAATTTTTAAAGACAACATTCATGAAAGATGTTCAATATTAAAAGACCGGCATTGCGCCGGCCTTTTTTTGCTAATAGTGGCTTGTCTTATCCTCTGTCGATGCTCCTTTGAGCCATTTCTATGGCCTTTTTAACTATATTTCCGCAGTCTCTTGATGATACGGAGCCCCAACCTTCGGACTCAACCGTGTTATAGACTCCAAGCTCCTTAGCTATCTCCGCCTTAAGGGCTTCCGACATAATTCCTTTGTGTCTACTCAAACACTACCGCCTCCTTAAAATGGGCAGGCTTTATGCCCGCCTGAATTTATCAGCAACGCTATTAGTATATGCATATTTAAGTATATAAATTTATAAATGCTATTTCCTATTTTTTGAAGCTATAGCTTTCAAAACTGCTTTTCACATTTGCTGTTTTATTTGTTAAGGTTACATTTTACCGGTTATGTTAATATACTGTAGTATGAAATTTACAACGAGGCAGGTGGTTTTATTATATGCCTTACTCAGACAGAGAGATGTTTGCCAGGCTGATTAAATGCGAAGCAGGAGGAGAAGGAGAGGCAGGCATGAAGGCTGTGGCTACCGTCATAATGAATAGAGTGCATGTAACGGGAGGCCAATACTTAAGAACCGTACAGGGCAGCCTTAGAAGGGCAATAGAAGAGCCGGGTGAGTTTACATGTGTTATGGGCGTGGTGTACGGTGAAATAAATCCCCAGACAATCTGGATAAGCGATCCTGAGCAAATTCACTATGATATAGCAGATTGGGCACTTTCGGGAAACAGACTTGTAGGTGTGGACGAATCATTATGGTATTATAATCCATTTATGCCCACATGCTCCTCTATTTTCCCGAGAAACGGCTCAGGCAGCCTTTATAATAGAATACAGGAACACTGCTTTTATATTCCTACCGAGCTTTACTGGCAAACGTAATTAAGTGTTTAAATTAAAGAAAGGAGTCTTAACAATGGACAATTATTTAAGACCGAGTTTTTCTGAAATGCCCGCACCCGTGAGTATGCAAACGCCTCAGGGAATGTACGGGCACACCGCGCCCTCCGCCTCCATGTATCCTCCTCCCTCACTGCCGACCGGTATGCCCTTGGGACCCGCTCCCGGAGGTACGCCAAGCCTTCCCCCGTCCTCGTCGCTTGCCGGACAGACTACTCAGACACTTCAAAGTCCTCAATTTACCGCAGGATTTTTGAGAACCCAGATAGGCAAGCGTGTAAGGGTCGATTTTCTTATAGGAACAAATACTCTTACCGACAGGAGCGGCATACTGGTGGGTGTCGGAACGAGCTATATTTTATTGCGCTCTGAAACTCTTGGCTCCGTGACCATGTGTGATTTGTACTCAATTAAGTTCGTCACATTTTTTTGATATTATTTATTAATTTATTTTAAAATACCCATAGATTATATTAATTGTAAATATGGCTATGCAAATCCATAAGCTTAAATATAGAAGAGAGAGCCCGTTCTCATGCTCTCCCTTCTGTTCCGGCTTTTTACGGCCTAAACAGGCCGTATGCTTTAATGGCCTCTTTATCTCTGCTCAGACTTTGAAGGCTTGCTTATCTCACTTAATGCTTCTCCCGCCTCAGTATCGAACCTCTTATCCGAGGCCATGTCTCCTAATGCCACCATTCCTACAAGCATTTTATTTTCCACAACGGGAATTCTCCTTATCTGATTTTGCGCCATTATATGAGATATGTCATTGATATCCACGTCAGGCGAGGTTGTGGCAACCTGAGCAGTCATTACATCCTTTACCGCCGTATTCTGAGGGTTTGTACCATGCGCGACATTTCTTACCACTATATCCCTGTCCGTCACTATTCCGACAACTCCGCTCTGATCGCAGACAGGGACCGAACCCACATTATGTCTTTGCATAAGCTGCGCCGCTTCTGCTACCGTACTGGTGGGGCTTACATAAGCAACATCCCTTGTCATTATATCTCTTACCTTCATAAAGTATCATCTCCTTATATAATTAATTGCACCAGCTTTGTATTAACGTGCATCAAGCTTTAGTTTGCCCACAATAAATTTTTTTATATAAGTTCCGGCTCAGTGATATAATATAACTACATAACTGCTTTTAAAAAGGATTGATACAAATGATTATTAAATCCTGGCAGAGGCTTATTGTTTTTATATTTTCTCTGCTGATAATTCTTATTGTTTTTATGAACAATTTTGTGAGTCTTCAAGAATTAATGTATTATATAAAATATGAGGCGACTAAAAAATCTGAGCTTAAGCTAAGCCTGCGCCTTGTAAATCCATCAATAAAGCTTTTGGCCTGCGATCCTTCAAACAGTCTCATTCTTAAAGCTGATGTACGAGACCGGGAAGGACGCCCTGTAAATAAAGCACGCGTAAGCTTCTCGGTTGAGGCATCCGGTTTAAAGGCTGCCGATATCGGCAGCATGCTGCCTTCAGAAGCGAGAACCGACAAAAACGGAGAATGTATTGTTAAGTATATACCTCCCTCTTATAGCCATAATCTTTTCAAGGAAGGCGTCCCCCAGGCAACGCTAAAAGCTGAAATCAATAACGGAGGCTCAGCCTCCTCCCTCAGCATAAACCTCACACGCAATCCTGTTGTTCTGGTACATGGGTACAGAGCCGGCGGATACGTCTTTGAGAACCTTAATGAATATCTTTCATCGCAAGGCTTTGACTGCAGCCTTTTTAATTATGATTCTACTAATGGTGTGGTTGACTCTTCCTCAAAGCTGAACAGCTTTCTTAAGGAAACAAAGGCCCTCTGCCTGTCAAAGGGAATACAGGTTGAGAAGTTCGATTTGATAGGTCATAGCATGGGAGGCCTGGTGGCAAGATATTATACCTGCAGCAGTGACTATATATTAGAGCATGACATAAACAAAATTATATTTATCTCAACTCCTCACAGGGGATCTCCATGGGCTCCCATAGGCGCAAAATATTATTCGGATCAGGGTATAAAGGATCTGATACCTGACAATGCTCTTTTAACCAGGGTTTTCCCTTCCATGCTTAATAATGGACTGAACAACACTATTCAGACAGGAAGCATTGTGGGACAGTATGATGAGGTGGTGAGCCCGGAAAGTGCTTCTCTGGAGGAGTGGAACATAAATACCGAGGTGTTTTTTGTAGGAGAAACCAGCTTGAACTTCGACAATCTTTTAAAGGGAAACTTTGCAGAGGGTACCAACCATATAAATATACTCAGCAACAAAAAGGTATTTGAAAAGCTCCAAGCGATGCTGGATCAGCAGCTTCCGTATCCTATACAAAAAAAATAAACAAAAAATACGATAAAAGATATCCACATGCGTGTGGATATCTTTTGTAAACTTATTAACTCTTCAAACCCTTATGCTATAAGGGTTTACCGGTTTTATATTATGTAATTGTGTAAAAACACTTATTTTCTTGTGGATATCTTTCCGTTTTATCCACAAGTCGTCTTTACAACCTAACACCTTAACAATCTTGCTTCAGAATCAAACAAACCGCAGGCTTATATCCAATGCTTTTACCGTATGGGTTAATGCCCCTACAGATATAATATCCACTCCTAATACGGCGATATCATAAATGGTATCTAAGCTTACATTTCCCGAAGCCTCTACCAGAGCTCTTTTATTAATAAGCTTTACAGCCTCTCTCATAGTTTCGGGATCCATATTGTCAAGCATTATTATATCGGACTTTGCTTCCAGAGCCTCATTAACCTGATCTATTGTCTCGGTTTCCACTTCAATTTTTATAGTATGCGGTATATGCCCTCTGGCTGTTTCCACAGCTTTTTTTATTCCTCCGGCCGCCTTTATGTGATTATCTTTTATCAAAACACCGTCCGACAGACAGAACCTGTGATTCTGGCCGCCTCCTGCTCTTACTGCATATTTTTCAAGAACTCTAAGCCCGCAGGTCGTTTTTCTGGTATCTACAACTATTGCAGGCAAATCCTTTATTTTTTCACAGAATTCTCTGGTCTTGGTTGCAATTCCTGAAAGCCTTTGCAAAAAATTCAGGGCGGTTCTTTCCGCCTTCAGAATTGCCCTTGTATTGCCTTCAATGTCGGCAATTATTTGTCCTGCTTTTACAAAGTCCCCATCTTTGAAGCTTAGAGCAATGTTAATGTCTTCATCTAAAAAAACAAAAGTTCTTTTCACTATGTCAAGTCCTGCTATTATTCCGTTCTCCTTTGCTATCAATTGTGCTTTGGAAACTGCCGAAGATGCAATCAGGCTGTCCGTCGTTATATCGCCCATAGGCATATCCTCTTTCAACGCCGTCATTATAAGCCTGTCAATATACATTTTATCAAGCATTTTTGTCTACTCCTTTTACTATATGTCTTTTCCAGTTCACATCGTCAGTGTCAGGGAAATCAGACCTGAAATGGGCCCCCCTGCTCTCTTCCCTTTCAAGGGCCGCTTCTATAACAAGCTTTGAAAGCAAAAGCATGTTCTGCAGCTCAAAGTCTTTAAGTCCTTTATTTTTCATGCTAAAAGCAAGCTTGTAAAACTCATCTATTCTTTGCCTTGCATATGAAAGTCCCTGCCTGTCCCTTAAAATACCTACATATGCCGTCATTATATCCTGTATCTGCTTCTTTATGTTTTCAATGTCCAAATTTTTTTCCTTACGGCCCGAAGCAAAGGATATAAAATTACGTGTGGTAGTTCTTTCCTTTAATATTTTGTCTGTCTCATCGCCTATTTTGTGTCCGAACACAAGTCCCTCAAGCAAGGAATTGCTTGCAAGCCTGTTGGCGCCGTGTATGCCATTGCAAGCCGCCTCTCCACAAGCATAAAATCCCTTTATAGAGGTCCTCCCGAAGACATCTGCCTTTATTCCCCCCATGCAATAATGTTCAGCGGGCGATACAGGTATATAATCTTTGGATATATCTATTCCATACCCCAAGCAGGTTCTGTATATATTAGGAAACCTATTCTCAAGATACTCCCTGCTTTTAAAGGTTATGTCCAGATATACACAGGACGAACCCGTCTTTTTCATTTCGGCGAATATGGCTCTTGAAACCACGTCTCTTGGAGCCAGCTCGTTAAGCTCATGATATACGGGCATAAACCTCTCGCCCTTTATATTTTTAAGAAGAGCTCCTTCTCCTCTGACAGCCTCTGATATAAGAAAATTTTTATTTTCAGGATGATACAGCACGGTGGGGTGAAATTGAATAAATTCCAGATCTGTCAGCTCAGCACCTGCCCTATACGCCATGCATATACCGTCGCCTGTAGCAACTTCAGGATTTGTAGTGCTGTTATAAAGCTGCCCGAAGCCCCCGGTTGCACATATTATCATGCTTGATAGGTATATCCTGTACAAGCCCTCATCCTCGTCATATGCCAATACGCCTGTACATTTTTTATCCTCAGTCAGCAGGTCTATCGCAAACGTCCTTTCTTTTATTTTTACATTATGCTTGTTTCTTACCTCCGATATAAGCTTATCGCAGACCTCTTTTCCCGTAGTGTCTCCGGCATGGATTATTCTATTCATGCTGTGGGCTCCTTCGCGGGTTAAGGACAGCTCATTGGAGCTTTTTTTATCAAAGTTTACTCCAAACTTACAAAGGCATTCTATATTTTCGGCCGCCTCGTTGACCAGAACCCATACAGCCTCCGTATTACACAGGCCGGCACCTGCGTAGATAGTATCGTTGAAATGCAACTGGGGAGAATCTCCCTTATCCAGAGACACCGCTATGCCTCCCTGAGCCAGAACAGAATTGCTTATATCTATTGTCTCCTTTGTAAGTATCGCAATATTGTAATTATCGGGCATTTCAAGTGCCGTATATACCCCTGCAATACCGCTTCCTATTATAATAATGTCATAATGTTCCGCTTCAATTTCCGCAGAATTAAAGTCCTTCAAATACCTATAATTATCCAAAATGGACTCCTTCTTTCATTAACCTATTTCAAGCATCCTATCAAGGGCTTTTTTGGCTTTTAATCTTATATCCTCATCCAGTTCAATTTTATTCTGCATTTTATCCAGAGCCTCATATATGCTTCTTAAAGAAGTTTTTTTCATATTAGGACATAGTAATCCCGGAGCCATGAGATAAAACATCTTGTCAGGGCTATCCTTCTTTAATTTGTACAAAACGCCCATTTCCGTACCTATAATAAACTTTTCGGCTTCGGACTTATGGGCAAAATCAATTATTTGCTTAGTACTCCCTACAAAATCCGCCATATCCACCAGCTCAGGCCTGCATTCAGGATGTATAAGCAGCAGGGCATCAGGGTGAAGCTCTTTTATTTTCTGTACATCACTTACTTTAACCCTATGATGAGTAACACAAAATCCCTTCCATAAAATAATATTTTTGTCAGGGACAGCCTTAGCTATATAGCTTCCAAGGTTTTGATCAGGTACAAAGATAATGTCCTTTTTATTTATCGCCTCCACAATCTTGAGCGCATTGGAAGATGTGCAGCATATATCGCTTTCGGCCTTCACCTCCGCCGTAGAATTTATATAACACACCACCGCTGCATCCTTATATTTTCTTTTCTCCTCCCTCAAAGCCTCCGCCGTAATCATGTCTGCCATAGGGCACCCTGCATCAGCCTCAGGCAAAAGTACAGTTTTATGCGGTGACAATATTTTGGCACTTTCAGCCATAAAATGTACTCCGCAAAAAACAATAACCTGAGATTCAACCGATGTGCAATACTTGCTTAACGCAAAGGAATCTCCGACCATATCCGCAATTTCCTGTACATCGTCCACTTGATAGTTGTGAGCTACAATGACAGCATTCTTTTCCTTCTTTAGCTGCAAAATTTTCTGAATAATATCATTTTTGTCCATTATTCCTACCTACCCGATAAAAGTTTTTATTTTACGGCCTATAATTGTTTAAAATTTCACACTTTCATCTATTTTAATACTTTGAGTCGTTTTTGTAAAGAAACATTACGACACATTTCTTAAATAAAATGCGCCTTTTGAAAGTTATTATACATTTATACAAAAACAGGCCTCCGTGCATTAAAGCACGGAGGCCTGGTATAAATCTGGCAGAGACCTGCTTTCCCGGGCCGTCACCAGCCAAGTATCATCGGCACTTTAGAAGCTTAACTGCCGTGTTCGGTATGGGAACGGGTGTGTCCTTCTCGTAAT
>JAEWDM010000020.1 GCA_023390115.1 Bacillota bacterium | reverse complement strand
TACGGATATTATGATACGTATGTAGGAGAAAACGGTAACAAGATAGAGCGGGTGGAGTTTGGGGATGGAACTGCGTGGGATATAAACACAGTGCTGGAAAAGGCAAGGCATATAGAGGGAACAGAGGGGAAGGACAGCCTTACCGGGTATGAGTTTGACGATGTGATAAATGGCTATGGGGGAGATGACAGCATAAGCTCAGGGGCCGGGGACGACACAATAGATGCAGGAGACGGAAATGACATAGTATATGCGTCTGATGGCAATGATACGGTTGAAGGCGGGGCGGGTAACGACACGCTGTACGGGGGCTACGGAGATGACATGCTTATGGGAGGCGATGGAGACGACAAGCTGTATGGGGAGTACGGAGACGATACTCTTGAAGGCAGCACAGGCAATGACTACTTAAGCGGAGGTACAGGCAACGACGTATACATATTCGGCCTTGGGGACGGGACAGATACCATATACGACTATGATAAGACAGAGGGGAACAAGGATATACTGAGCTTTAAGGAAGGCATAAGTGCGGAGGATGTGCTTGTAAGCAGAGTAGGAGACAACCTTGAGCTGAGTGTAAGAGGGACTGCCGACAAGGTAGTGGTGCAGAACTACTTCTATACGGGGAATACATACTACAGGGTGGAGGAAGTAAGGTTTGCGGATGGAACTGTATGGGATTATGAGTATGTAAAGGATGCCTCAAGGCATATAGAAGGGACGGAGGATAAGGACAGCCTTACCGGGTATGAGTTTGACGATGTGATAAATGGCTATGGGGGGAATGACACTATAAATTCGGGGTATGGAAACGACATAGTGTACGGAGGAGCAGGTAATGACACGTTGTACGGGGGCTACGGGAATGACATGCTTATGGGAGGCGATGGGAATGACAGCTTATATGGGGAGTACGGAGACGACACTCTTGAAGGCAGCACAGGCAATGACTACTTAAGCGGAGGTACAGGTAACGACACGTACATATTCGGACTGGGAGACGGAGCGGATACCGTATACGATTATGATACAATCTCAGGAAACAAGGATACTGTTAGTCTGGGGGCTGACATTCTCAATATAATATTCAGTAAAAACGGAAATAATCTTGACCTAAACATAAACGGCACAGATGACAAATTGAGCGTTCAATACTGGAGCTTCGGTTCGGCCTATCAGATTGAAGAGTTTAGAGCTGCTGACGGAAGTATGCTGCTGAATACACAGGTGGATCTGCTTATACAGGCCATGGCCTCCTTCAGCGATCAGAATGGCATGTCATGGAGTAAGGCTGCGCAGGACAGGCCTCAGGAGGTCCAGGACATACTTTCGCAATTTTGGGTAACACATGCTCAGTAATGCTGCACACTATAATCTTTTAAAACAATAATTATAAATATCTGCTTAATATTAAAGTGAGGTTGAGCTAATGCTTGATGCGGTTGACGAAAAAGCACCGGAGGAAGAATTTTCACACTCCCATACTGAAGAAAAGGGGAATGAACACAAAAATGATATAGATTCGGGACTTTACTGCTTTATAACTATTGCGCAGTTTCACGGCCTTAACGCAGATCCCGAACAGATAAAGCATGTTCTGGCCATAGGATCAGAAGGCATGAAGGAGGCTGATATACTCAGGGCGGCGAAGGAATTGAAGCTTAAAGCAAAGGCTGCATATACGGAATATGACAAACTGGATAAAATGGCCCTTCCCGCCATAGCGGGCATAAACCGGGGGGGATTTATTATTCTGGCAAAGGCTGAGGGCGGCAGGGTACTGGTGCTGCATCCTGGTGACAGCAATCCCAAGGTTATGGAAGCGGATGACTTTAAAGCGTTGTGGAATGGAAGAATTCTGCTTTTTACGCTCAGAATATGGAGGGAGAATAACGGCGCCTTCGGTATAAAATGGTTTATACCTTCTATTATAAAATATAAGAAGCCATTGCTTGAGGTACTGGTTGCAGCACTTACGCTGCAGGTGCTGGGGCTTTTTTCTCCCATTATCACCCAGGTGGTAATCGATAAAGTACTCGTCCATCATGGAGTTACAACACTTGATGTGCTTGCAATAGCTCTGGCTGCAATAGCCATATTCGAGACGGTTATGTCTATTGCCAGAAGCTATGTGTTTACTCACACTACAAGCAGGATTGACGTTATGCTTGGCGCAAGGCTTTTTAAGCATCTTTTTTCCCTTCCTCTAAGGTATTTTGAGGTCAGAAGGGTAGGGGATACAATTGCCAGAGTAAGAGAGCTTGAAAATATCAGGAGTTTTCTTACAGGTGCGCCTCTCACATCTATACTTGATGTTATGTTTATTGCGGTGTATATAGCGGTCATGCTTTTCTACAGCTCAACCCTCACATGGGTGGTGCTTGCATCTCTTCCCGTATTTGTGCTTCTGTCTGCTGTCGTTACTCCGCTGTTCAAGCAAAGGCTGGATGAAAAATTCAACTGCGGCGCAGAGTCCCAGTCCTATTTGGTAGAGGCGGTAACAGGCGTACAGACGGTTAAAAGCTTTGCTCTTGAGCCGGAGGTAAGAAAAAAGTGGGAGAATCTTTTGGCGAATTATGTAAAGGCAGGCTTTAAAACCTCCGTGCTTGCGGGGAACGCAGGGGCTATCGGACAGCTTGTACAGAAGCTTTCCGACCTTGCCATACTCTGGCTTGGGGCACATCTCGTTATGAATGGAAGCATAACCGTAGGCCAGCTTATTGCTTTCAGGATGCTGTCGGCAAGAGTAAGCGGCCCTGTTTTAAGGCTTGTGCAAATGTGGCAGGATTTTCAGCAGACAGGCATATCTGTCCAGAGATTGGGAGATATATTCAATACCAGACCGGAGCCCGCTGTAGATGCATCTAAAGCCAGACTTCCTTCGATAAGGGGGAATATAACATTTGAAAAGGTAAGATTCAGGTACAGACCGGATAGTGCTGAGGTAATCAGGGACATGTCTTTTAATATACGGGCAGGGACTGTTGTAGGTGTCGTAGGAAGGAGCGGCTCCGGTAAGAGTACCATATCAAAGCTTATACAAAGACTCTATATACCTGAGGCAGGTAAAATATTAATTGACGGAATTGATATATCTCTTGCAGACCCTGCATGGCTAAGGAGGCAAATTGGTGTGGTTCTTCAGGAAAATTTTCTTTTTAATGCAACAGTAAGGGAGAATATAGCCATACATAATCCGTCGGCAGACATGTCTCGGGTCATAAGAGCAGCACAGATTGCAGGAGCGCATGAATTTATACTGGAGCTGCCCGAGGGGTATGACACCATGGTAGGAGAAAAGGGTACTGGATTGTCAGGAGGACAAAAGCAGAGGATTGCAATAGCAAGGGCACTTTTAACCAACCCCAGAATTTTAATATTTGATGAGGCCACCTCCGCACTTGACTATGAGTCTGAAAGCATTATACAGAAAAATCTGAAGCTTATATGCAGAGATCGTACAGTTATTATAATTGCCCACAGGCTTTCCACATTAAAGGATGCTCAAAAAATAATGGCAATAGACAGGGGAGTTCTGGTAGAGTATGGGGAGCATGACGAGTTACTTAAAAACAAGGGACTGTATTATTATTTGCACAGCCGGCAGGGGAGGGGAAATGAGTGTTGAGTCTATTAAAAAAACAAGACAGACTGCAGTATGAGTTTTTACCTTCTGTTCTTGAAATATCCGAGACGCCGGCTTCACCTGCGGGAAGAGCTACTATTTGGATAATATTTGGAATTTTTATTTTTGCAATAGCATGGGCATGCATAGGGGAAATTGACGAGGTGGCTGTTGCAAAAGGAAAGGTGATCCCGGCAGGAAAACTTAAAGTAGTACAGCCTCTTGAGGAAGGAATTATAACTGCGATACATGTGAGTGAGGGTCAGCAGGTTGCAAAGGGAGAATTGCTGATAGAATTGGACTCTACAATGGAAAAGGTGGACGCAGATAGCCTTGCAAATGCTATTGAGGCGGCAAAGCTTGAAAGAGATCTGCTCAAAAAGGCTATCTATGGGGAGAAGATTGAGGACGCTGTATTAAAAGGAGACTTGCCTGAGGAATTTAGGGATAATCTTCTGCAGCTTACACGGTTAAAGGCTTCTGAATATAAGGTTAAGCAACAGATATTTGAGCTGATGATTGAGCAAAGCCGGGCGCAGCTTGATATTGCCCATTCAGATTTACAGAAGCTTACAGATAGTATAGTCGTATTGAAGCAAAAGGAGCAAAAGCTGAAAGGGCTTTTAGAAATAGGAGGGGCGGAAAAGGCGGTGCTGTCTCAGGTTCAAAAATCAATTGAAATATTGGAGGCTGATGAGGACAAATATAAGAGCCTTTATCAGTCGGGAGCTATTTCCAGAAAGGAATGGGAGGATAAGAGCAATGAGCTTATATTGGCAAAAAAGGAGTATACTTCTCAGAAGGTAAGGTCAAGTCAGGAGGAGGCCTCTCTTGAGCTTAACTGGGAAAATGCTGCTCATGAACTGGAGCTGGCTGAAAAGGAGCTTGAGGCTCAGCAGTATAGAGTTGAACAGGCTAAAAGCAGTTTAGAGGAGGCAAAGGCTAATCTGGAAAATTTAGAAAAGGAAAGAGATACGTCTACACTGGATATGGTTGTTGAAAAGGATAAGCAAATAGCAGAGCTTGAGGCTCAGCTTGCAAAGGCACGGAAAAGTGTACAGATCCAATCTCTTGTAGCACCTGTTGCCGGAACGGTACACGGTCTGGCCTCTAACACTGTTGGCGGGGTTGTAACACCGGCTCAGCCTGTTATGACTATTGTTCCGGATGGTACTGAGCTTGTAGTAGAGGCATCTCTTTTGAATAAGGATGTGGGATTTGTATCAATGGGTCAGGAGGCTTCATTAAAATTTGATACTTTTCCATTTCAAAAGTACGGAACCATAAAAGGAAGGGTAGAGAGCATAAGCGCGGATGCGTTTGACGATGAGAAGCTGGGGGCAGTATATAAAATGAAGGGATCTATGGAGGAAAACACTATTACTGTAAACGGACAAGGGGTTCGTATTTCTCCTGGCATGTCGGTGACGGTTGAAATAAAAACCGGGAAAAGAAGGGTGATAGAATTTTTTCTGGAACCTATAATAAAATATGCTGAAGAAAGCCTTAAACTGAGATGATTAAAAGATATTTATTTACATAGGATTGATTTGCAAAGGGGTTACAGAGATTTCTATCTCAGACAATTGACATGAAAGAATAAAAAAACTATAATTACCAATGTAATATATGGATGAGCTTTAAACGGCGCTTTAAGGGATGGGGCTATTTTGCGGGTATTTGCAATTTCGGACATACATGCAGATTATATGGAAAACCGGAGGTGGCTGGAAGGCCTGTCCAGATATGAATATAAGAAGGATATTCTTATACTGGCAGGCGATGTCACGGATGATATATCACTGTTTGCACGGGTAATGGAGGGACTTAAGCTCCGGTTCGGAGAAATTGCTTTTGTGCCCGGAAACCACGATCTGTGGGTGAGAAGGTACGTGAGCATGGATTCCCGGCAGAAGTATCAGGCTGTAAAGGATACTGTTTCCGGGCTTGGCATACGCAGCAGGCCGTTTGAGGCAGGCGGCCTGTGCATTGTGCCCTTGCTGGGTTGGTACGATTATTCGTTTGGGCAGCCGTCAAAAGAACTATGGGATATGTGGGTTGATTATACGGCGTGCGTATGGCCCGATGGCTGGGGAGCAAAGGATGTCTGCCTGTACTTCACGGCAATAAATGAGGGATTTATACGGGAGTGTTCAGGCAAGAGAAAAGGGGATGTGATTTCATTTTCACATTTTTTGCCTAGAATTGACCTGATGCCTTCATATATACCGCCAGATAAAAGAAAGCTGTTCCCCATTCTTGGAAGTACTATGCTGGAGGGCCAGATAAGAAGGCTGGGATCGGCAGTGCATGTGTACGGACACAGCCATGTAAATACAAGAGCATATATGGATAAAACTCTGTATATAAATAATGCTTTCGGATATCCTAATGAGACCTTTATAACCAGAAAAGAGCTTGTCTGTATATATGGGGATTAAGATATGCCTGCAGTGGAGAGAGATATGGAAGATAACTATGAAATACATCAGACGAAGGTTTCATTTTTGAATATTATAAATTATGTATATATTATTGCAGACAGGTGCGAGGGCAATGCTGCAGTAGTGGATCCGGCGTGGGATTTGAATGGCATTGCAGGAAGGCTGGAGGATATGGACGTGGAGCTTAGGTCCATTTTGCTTACGCATTCGCATTATGACCACGTAAATATGGTTGAGCCCCTGCTTCGCAGGTTTAATCCAAGAGTGTACATGTCACGGAAGGAAATAGATTTTTACGGATTCAGATGCAAAAATCTGAATGCTCTGGAAGATTGTCAGGTTATAGACATAGGGAATATTCACGTTTCCTGCATACATACTCCCGGACATACTGTGGGAGGCATGTGCTATTTGCTTCCCCATGAGATATTTACAGGAGATACGGTGTTCATTGAGGGCTGCGGTGCGTGCTCATTCTATGGCGGATCTCCGGAAGATATGTTTGAAAGCATCCAGAGGCTTAAAGCCATGCTTTCGCATGATATTCGCGTATATCCGGGGCACTCCTACGGAATGGAGCCCGGATGCACCTTTAAGCAATTGCTGGAGAAAAACATTTACTTTCAATTCTCTCAAAAGGACCATTTTGTCAATTTCAGAATGAGAAAGGGTCAAAGGCATCTTTTCAGCTTTAAATAACCTTATGTCTTTTTGACAAAAATTTTTCCCATACACTTTGCAGACTTATGCCGCAGCTCATTAAAATAACAGAAGACTCACAGCCATAACCATCATGCCTGCTATAAGTCCGTAAATTGAAAGGTGTGCTTCACCATACTCCCTTGCTGTGGGCAGAAGCTCGTCAAGAGAAATAAAAACCATTATGCCCGCAACTGAAGCAAATAAAACTCCAAAAACAACATCATTGAAAAACGTGGCAAGTATGAGATAACCTATAATTGCTCCTACAGGCTCCGACAGGCCGGACAGGAAGGATAGCTTAAATGCCTTTTTTTTGTCGCCTGTGGCATAGTAAACGGGTATGGATACCGCTATTCCCTCAGGAATATTATGTATAGCTATGGCGGCGGCTATGGCTATTCCCAGAGAAGGATCCTTCATTGCAGAGGTAAATGTGGCGAGGCCTTCGGGGAAATTATGAATAGCTATGGCCATTGCAGTGAACATCCCCATTCTCATAAGCCTTCCTTTGCCTGCGTCAGGCTGAGATTTGTTCATATCCTCCACCTTGCGCATTTCATGGGGGTTTTCACCTGAGGGCACAAGCCTGTCTATCAAGGCTATAAGAAATATGCCGCCGAAAAATGCTCCTACGGTAGCCCATGAACCTCCGGTTTTTCCCAGAGCCTCTACCAAAGAGTCCTTTGCCTTAACAAATATTTCAATCATTGAAACATAAATCATAACTCCGGCCGAAAAACCGAGTGCCACAGAGAGGAATCTTGTATTAGTCTTCTTAGCAAAAAAAGCCAGAAGGCTGCCTATACCTGTACATAGGCCTGCCATCAGAGTCAAGCCGAATGCGATGAGCAAATTATTCATATCCATAGAATTAACCTCCATTATCTTTAGCTTATATATATATACCCTGACCCACAAAAACAAAGCAAAAATATTCAAAAAGCAATATCGGTTCATTTTTTTGAAACATGTGTGTTAATATGTTATAGCTGGCATTCAACATAAGCTGGTTTCTTAAATTACAGTAAAACCTGTAAAGATTATTATTGTATTATTAAGCGCAAACTTATAAAATAGCAGGAGGTCCATAAAGAATGAAAAAGCGTGTAGTTATAACAGGTATGGGAGCCGTTACGGCTTTTGGAGTGGGTGCAGGCTTGCTATGGCAGTCGGTTAAAGCTGGGAAATCCGGAATCAGCAGTATTGAAAGGGTAGAGGTTTCGGATCTCCCAACAAAGGTGGGGGCTGAAATAAAGGAGTTTGAGCCGGGGAAGTTTATAGACAGGAAAGAGCTTAAGAGGATGGATAGATTTTCCCAGTATGCCATGGTTGCCGCACAAATGGCGGTCAATGAAGCCGGTGCAGGTTTTGAAGAGATTGACGGAAAGAGGCTCGGTGTTATTATAGGCACGGGCATAGGAGGCATTGAGACTCTTGAAAATCAGCATAATGTTCTTTTGGAGAAGGGGCCCGGACGGGTCAGCCCGTTTTTTGTTCCCATGATGATACCTAACATGGCTTCCGGGCTTGTATCAATAAAGTATGGTGCTAAAGGCTTTGTAGAGTGTGTTGTCACAGCTTGTGCTTCTTCCGCAAATTCAATTGGTGATGCCTTTAAGGTTATTCAAAGGGCTGATGCCGATGTTATAATTGCAGGAGGGACAGAGGCGGCAATAACAAGGCTGGCGCTGGCAGGCTTTTGTGCCAGCAAGACCATGACTACAGAGCTTAATCCTGCTGAGGCCTGCAGACCGTTTGACATCAAGAGAGACGGATTTGTATTGGGAGAAGGCTCGGGCGTTGTTATACTTGAAGAGCTTGAGCATGCGTTAAGGAGAGGGGCAAATATTATTGCTGAGATTGTGGGATATGGCTGCACCAACGATGCGTACCACATTACCGCACCGGCGGAGCAGGGTGAAGGCGGGGCGAGATGTATGGAGAAGGCTATTGAGGATGCGGGAATAGAGCCATGTGAGATTGGATACATTAACGCTCATGGTACATCCACAGAGCTGAACGACAAAAATGAGACATCCGCTATAAAAGCGGTATTTGGAGAACATGCATATAAAGTTCCCGTGAGCTCCACAAAATCAATGACAGGGCATTTGCTGGGCGCGGCGGGAGCAATTGAAGCTATTATTACCGCGTCGGCGTTAAAGGAAGGCTTTTTGCCTCCCACTGTGAATTACAGTAATCCCGATCCTGAATGTGATCTTGACTATATACCTAATACCGGCAGGAAAGCTGAAGTTTTATATGCACTGTCAAACTCCTTCGGATTTGGGGGACATAATGCATCACTGGTCTTTAAGGCATGGAGATATTAATAAATTTTGTCTTGCGAGGAAGTAATTGAACAAATGAACATAAAAGAGGTTATTGAAGCTTGTATTTTCTATATTGAGAATAATATATACAATAAAATTTCTCTTGATGACCTGTCGCAGTATACGGGCATGTCTAAATTTTATCTGCATAGAGCTTTCAAAGCATTAACAGGTGAAAATTTAATGGATTATATACAATCAAGAAAATTGACCTCGAGCATCAACGAGCTTGCCAACACAAACAAAAGAATTATTGACATAGCGTTAGACTATGGCTTTGAGTATGAGCAGTCATACATAAGGGCGTTCCGTAAAAGGTTCGGATATACCCCTTTAAAGGTGAGGAATGACAGGATATCAGTTATAATAAAAGAAAAAATAAACATAAATCACTTTTTGGCGGTAAACAATACTGTAACGTATAAGCCGTTCTTTGTTTTCAGGCAGAAGTTCAATTTAGTTGGTAACAAGCATATAATATTCAGCAAGTCGGGAGACAGAACCGCAAATGAATACGGTAAAAATTTCTTTTATAACTGCCGCCAGACAATAGAGAATCCGGTAAATCCCCATGTGTATTTCGGATACACCGATTGGAGCAAAAATGACGATGGGTATATATACTACATGCCCTCTCTGGAGGTTAACGATCTGTTGGCGATACCTGATGGAATGGCAGGGATTTCGATACCCGCACATAAATATGTTGTATTTCGCTTTGTGGGATTTTTCAGGCCCGATGCTATTAATGGAAGACAGGTAGGGCGTTTACTGGTGCATATGTATTCCCGGTGGATTTTTCAGTCAGGCTTTAAATTTGCTGATACCTTCAGATTTGAGTATATAGACACATCCCTTTCAAAGGACAATTACTGCGAGCTTGACATTTATCAGCCCATAGTAGAGATAGAATGATCAGGTGGTGCTGATTGAAGGAATTGCTGCTATAGACTATTTAAGCTTGAATTTCTCAAACATGATCATTATGTCGGGATTCACCTCAAAGAAGCCGTTTAGCTTATCAATCAGTTCAAGAGTATCAGAGCTGATATTATGTTCTATCAGCTCTGTCTCTATAAGAAGATTGTCCTTTATGCCTATCGATTTAAGAAATTTCTCTATAATATTATGTCTTTTTAGAAGAAATCCGCCTAATTCTCTTCCCTGATCTGTCAAAAAAATAAGTCCATACCTTTCATAGTCCAGAAGCTTTAATTGGGTAAGCTTCTGAACCATTTTGGTAGCTGAGGAGGGCTTGACATTCAGCAGGTCGGAAAGTGTATTTATACGCATATAACCCTCGGCCTTAATGTTCCTGTAAATCATTTCAAGATAATCCTCCATTGCGGAAGTAAGAAGCCTGTGTCCGTTATTTATAAGCTGGTAGCCCCTTACTGTATGAAATTCTTGATTACTTGCACTCATATTATCACAACCCGGCAATTTATTATTTAAAGTATATGCGCTACAGTGACTTTTTAGAAGAGGGGACGCTCCTGTTTTTAGAACATTTGTTCTTGACAATTATCATACAAAGGAGGTATAATATATCTTATAAAGCAATATATTCTGAGGTGATGATTATGCCGAGAGCAGCCAGAAAAAAGTCGGAAGGGTCCATGTACCACATTATGTCCAGAAGCATAAGCGAAGTAGAGCTTTTC
>JAEWDM010000025.1 GCA_023390115.1 Bacillota bacterium | reverse complement strand
GGGATATGTTACCCGGCACATATAGACCGACCATCTTTTTCGCTAACATCCGTTTTGGGTTCATTTCCGGATAAACCGCAGTTTTCGTATTTTGAATTATCAAATCCCGAAAATCAAAATAGTATAGCTATAAAACATAATAGCATATTAAAAATGAAAAGACTCTTTGGCTCTGATTCGCATACTCTTTCAAATATAGGAGAAAATATGGGATTTTTTAATTTGGCAGACGATTTTAATGAGGTTTATAATTCGAATATTTTGATAAAGCATTTGCACAAGTTCAGTTAGTCTATTCTAACCAATAGTGAAAGTTTTCAACAATAAAATAATTGTAAATTTCAATGTAATAATTAATATATCTTCTCAATAACCCTTGAAATATATAAAGTTTTATACTATAATAGCAAGGATGGGTAAACGGTTAATTCCTACTAAATTACTCTAAATAATACATGACCGCTATCTACCAACCTAACGCTTTTATTGTTATGTTTTCAGTTATTTTGTAATTGTGATATATTTATGCCTATATAAAAAGGCATTGTATATATAATAGCTCCCGGCTGTTCAAGAGAACGGTAAATCCGGTCAAAGAACTATATTCACTGTCGGGAAAGCTACAGGGGGATTTTAATTCATGAAGAAAAAGCTCACCAATGTCGTTTTTAACGGCACCAAAGAACAGGAACAAAAGCTCCTGAAAGTCATCGAGAAGTATAAGGATGTACAAGGCTCAACGATGCCGATATTGCAGGAAGCACAGGAAATCTACGGTTATCTGCCTATCGAGGTCCAGAGAATTATATCCGATAAAACCGATATACCTCTTGAAGAGATATATGGTATTGTTTCTTTCTACTCTCAGTTTTCTCTCAATCCAAAGGGTAAGTACGCTATCGCAGTTTGTTTGGGAACCGCTTGTTATGTTAAAGGAAGCGGCGACATATTAAACAAGATATCTGAAATACTTGGAATTCCTCAGGGAGGTTCAAGCGCAGACGGCAAGTATTCAATCGAAGCTACCCGTTGTATAGGTGCATGCGGTCTTGCTCCGGTTCTTACAGTAAACGAGGATGTTTACGGTAGACTCACAAAAGATGATGTACCGGGAATTCTCGCTAAATACACAGATTAATTAAAACGATTATGAAAGAACTATCTTTATACATACTTGACATAGTCCAGAATTCTATAACCGCCGGCGCAAAAAATATTGATTTATCAATAACCGAATTTGAAAACGGTATGCTGAGACTCAAAATAACTGACGACGGTTGCGGTATGGATGAAGATACGCTCAGTCGTGTTAAGAACCCGTTTCACACATCCAGGACTACAAGAAAAGTTGGTCTTGGCATTCCCTATTTGACCATGGCAGCCGAACAAACCAAAGGTCAGGTAACAATAGAGTCAAGAGATCAAAAACTTCATCCCGATAATCACGGAACAGAAGTAACAGCCGATTTCAACTCGAAGCACATTGATTTTCCTCCTATGGGAGATTTGATAGCCACCATTGTACTTCTTATTTACACCAATTCGGATATCGATTTTAACTTTAACCATTCCTTACCTATCGGCATAATTAAGCTTGATACGAAAGAAATGCGACAGATATTAGAAGATATCCCTCTTGATACTCCCGAGGTAATACAGTGGATTAAGGACTACCTTACCGACCAGTATCAAACCTTGAATCAAACCGAAAGGAATTATTTATGAGAACATTAGCTGAACTTGCCGAGCTTAGAGAAAAAATGAAGAGTAAAGTTGCTCTTCGCGAAGGCTTAGGTGATAAAAGAATCATCGTTGGAATGGCTACTTGCGGTATAGCAGCCGGTGCACGTCCGGTTCTTAACGCATTTTTTAATGCCATAAACGATAGCGGACTTACAGGAAGTGTTTCCGTTTCGCAGACCGGTTGCATAGGGATCTGTCAATACGAACCCGTTGTTGAGGTTTTCGAAAAAGGTAAAGATAAAGTCACATATGTTAAAATGACACCTGATAAAGTAGCTCGTATCGTCGAAGAACACATAAAAGGCGGAAAACCCGTCAAAGAATTTACAATCGGCGAAGTAAAATAATTTGATTGGAGTATAATTAAAGTTTATGATACGCTCACATGTTCTAATATGCGGCGGTACCGGTTGTACCTCATCCGGAAGCCTTACATTAAAAGAAGCTCTTGAGCTTGAACTTAAAGCTAAAGGGCTTGAAGATGAAATTAAAATTGTAATGACGGGCTGCTTCGGCTTATGCGCGTTGGGTCCTATTATAATTATATATCCAGAAGGTACCTTTTATAGCTGTGTTAAAGCTGAAGACCTTCCGGAAATCGTTGAAGAGCACCTCCTCAAAGGAAGAATCGTTAAACGCCTTGTTTACAATGATACAGCTGAAGAAGTTGACGGAGAGCATGTTTCTCTTAACGATACTACTTTTTATAAAAAGCAAAAGCGTGTTGCTCTCAGAAACTGCGGTTACATAAACCCCGAAGATATCGGTGAATACATCGGTATGGACGGTTATATGGCACTCGGTAAGGTTCTTACAGAAATGACTCCCGCTGATGTTATCCAAACCATGAAAGACAGCGGACTTCGTGGCAGAGGGGGCGGTGGCTTCCCTACGGGTATGAAATGGGATTTCGCTGCTAAGAGCGTTTCCGATAAAAAGTATGTTGTCTGTAACGCTGACGAAGGTGACCCCGGTGCGTTCATGGACAGATCGATTCTTGAAGGCGACCCGCATGCTCTGATTGAAGCTATGGCTATCGCAGGCTATGCTATCGGTGCAGATGAGGGTTATGTTTATGTAAGAGCTGAATATCCCATTGCTATAAAACGCCTTACGATTGCGATCGGTCAAGCAAGACAGATGGGCATTCTCGGCAAAGACATATTCTCGACCGGCTTTAACTTTGACATCCAGATTAGATTAGGCGCAGGCGCATTCGTATGCGGTGAAGAAACAGCACTTCTTACTTCTATCGAAGGAAACAGAGGCGAACCGAGACCCCGTCCTCCATTCCCTGCAGTAAAGGGTTTGTTCGGTCAGCCTACAATTATAAACAACGTTGAAACATACGCAAACATCCCTCAGATAATCCTTAACGGTGCTTCATGGTTTGCTTCTATGGGTACAGAAAAGTCCAAGGGTACTAAAGTTTTTGCTTTAGGCGGAAAAATTACTCATACCGGACTTGTAGAAATTCCTATGGGAACAACACTCCGCGAAGTCGTTGAAGAAATCGGCGGCGGTGTTCCGAACGGTAAAAAGTTCAAAGCAGCTCAGACAGGTGGTCCTTCAGGCGGCTGTATACCAGCATCACTCATCGATACTCCTATCGATTTTGATAACCTTATTGCTATCGGTTCAATGATGGGTAGCGGTGGTCTTATAGTTCTAGACGAAGACAA
The DNA here is from genome assembly GCA_023390115.1 of Bacillota bacterium. Classification (GTDB taxonomy): domain Bacteria; phylum Bacillota; class Clostridia; order Acetivibrionales; family DSM-27016; genus Anaerobacterium. Next base: position 1,923 of record JAEWDM010000025.1, on the reverse strand, counting down.
CTGTATGGTTGACATCGCTAAGTTCTTCCTTGAGTTTACCGTTGACGAATCCTGCGGTAAATGTACTCCCTGCCGTATCGGTACAAGACGTATGCTCGAAATTCTCGAAAAAATTACCAACGGTAATGGAACCCTCGAGGATTTAGACAGACTCGAAGAACTCGCTAATCATGTTAAATCTACCTCACTCTGCGGACTTGGACAGACTGCTCCTAACCCGATCATCTCCACACTCCGCTACTTCAGAGATGAATATATAGCACACGTCGTCGATAAAAAGTGTCCCTCAGGTGTTTGTAAAAACCTTGTATCATATGAAATCGTCGATGAGAAGTGTAAACGTTGTACCGCTTGTAAGAGAGCATGCCCTGTAAACGCCATCAGTGGTGAAGTTAAACAGGAGCATACAATCGATAAAGCTAAATGTATCAAGTGCGGCGTTTGCGTTACTAAGTGTAAATTCGGTGCGATAATCAGAAAATAACGAAAGGCAATAAGAATATGAATGTAAACATTAAGATAAACGGCGTCGCTTATTCAGTTCCCAAGGATTCAACCATCCTTGACGCTTGTAAAGCTGCTTCGCTACATATACCGACGCTTTGTTATCTAAAAGATATTAACGCTATAGGTGCATGCCGTCTTTGCCTTGTTGAGGTAAAGGGTGCAAGATCGCTTGTCGCATCTTGTGTCGCTCCTGTTAACGAAGGTATGGAGATTTTCACTAACACTCCTCAAGTCAGACGTGCAAGAAAGCTCAACCTTGAGCTGATTCTTTCGGATCACGATAAATCATGCTTAAGCTGTGTAAGAAATCAGAGTTGTGAGCTTCAGAAGTACTGTATCGAATACGGTGTTACTGACGAAAATTATTTCAAAGGTAAGACCAACGAATTTAAAAAGGACGAATCGACAACCTCAATCGTTCGTGACAACAACAAATGTATCCTTTGCCGCCGTTGCGTAGCTGCTTGTAACAAGACTCAAAAAGTCGGTGTTATCGGTGCTAACGACCGTGGTTTTGACACACATATTGCATGTGCATTCGAAAAAGATCTTTCCGAATCACCCTGTATTCTCTGCGGACAATGTATCGTTGTATGTCCTACCGGTGCCCTTTCCGAAAGAGACCAGACTGACGAAGTCCTTGAAGCAATTTCCAATAAATCCAAGCATGCACTTGTCTGCACAGCTCCTTCGGTAAGAGCAACTCTCGGTGAATGCTTCGGTAACGAACCCGGTACCGATGTTGAAGGAAAGATGGTAGCAGCTCTCAGAAGAATAGGCTTTGAAGGCGTATTCAACATGAACCTGACGGCTGACCTCACAATTCTCGAAGAAGCTAACGAACTCATCGAGCGTATCCAGAACGGCGGTAAGCTACCGATGATTACATCCTGCTCTCCCGGCTGGATTAAATTCTGCGAGCATTACTATCCTGAATTTATTGATAATCTTTCGAGTTGCAAATCTCCTCAGCAGATGTTCGGTGCAATTGCAAAGACATATTATGCTCAGAAGATGGGTTGGAATCCTGAAGATATTATATTCGTTTCTGTTATTCCTTGTACAGCTAAAAAATTCGAAGTCAGACGCGAAGGTCAATCGGCTGCAGGTGTTTATGACGTCGATTATGCTGTAACAACAAGAGAGCTCGGTAAAATGATCGAACGCAGCGGTATCGCTTTCAACAGCTTACCGGACGAAGAATTTGATAATCCCTTCCAGCTCGGCTCAGGTGCCGGCGCGATCTTCGGTGCAACCGGTGGCGTTATGGAAGCTGCTCTCAGAACAGCTGCAGAATCTATCCTCAACAAACCTCTTGAAGCTGTTGATTTCACAGAAGTACGCGGTGTTGAGGGTGTAAAGAAAGCTACTTACCGTATCGGTGAGCTCGAGTTGAAGGTTGCTGTCGCAAGCGGT
>JAEWDM010000004.1 GCA_023390115.1 Bacillota bacterium | reverse complement strand
CCATACCGAACACGGCAGTTAAGCTTCTAAAGTGCCGATGATACTTGGCTGGTGACGGCCCGGGAAAGCAGGTCTCTGCCAGATTTATATCAGGCCTCCGTGCATTAATGCACGGAGGCCTGTTTTTATAAAAAAATGCTTGCATTAATTCAATATTTGTAGTAGAATATTGAATGTTGTGACGTGGCATACAATGAAACGGGAGATTGCCACCCTGAAAATGTAGTTTTCGTAAGAGGTGGGGAACTTTCGTGGAGAATGTCCGATTCTAGAAACCGGGCGACAAGTCACTGTACATTTTGCAATATGCAGGTATATATTTACGTGTGTATTATATTAGTAAGTACAGCCCAGGTTACGCTTTGCCCAAAAAGGCTATAAATGTTCACCTGGGTTTTTATATAGCATAGTGTGAAACACCCGGCATAGTGTACAGATTAAACTTGTTGTACGTAACAAAATTAAAACGTACGAGGAGGTTTATGTATGGCAAACAAACAGAAAATCAGAATTAGGTTAAAAGCCTTTGATCACCAGGTTCTCGACCAATCAGCCGAAAAAATTGTCGAGACTGCCAAGAGGACTGGGGCAAAGGTTTCGGGGCCCGTTCCGCTTCCTACTGAAAAGGAGGTAGTAACTATACTGAGGGCACCCCACAAGTATAAGGATTCCAGAGAGCAATTTGAAATGAGGACTCATAAGAGACTTATAGACATTCTTTTGCCTACGCCTAAAACTGTTGATGCTTTGATGAGATTGGATTTGCCTGCGGGTGTCGATATTGAAATCAAGCTGTAATTTTGTAAGACCATTTATCGCAAAGTTTAAAATTAAAGTAATCAAGTAGAGGTTCAAGTTCGCGGGAAATCCTGTGAACCAATGATAAAGGGATAATGTTTGTCCCCGTACCTTATGAGGAGGGAAATGGAAATGGGCAAGTTCATACTTGGAACGAAAATAGGTATGACACAGATATTTGGTGAAAATGGTATAGTAATACCCGTAACAGTAGTTGAGGCAGGGCCTTGCACTGTTGTTCAGAGAAAAACGGTGGATTCCGACGGATACAGCTCTGTAAAGGTTGGATTTAAGGAAGTTCCTGAGAGAAAATTGAATAAACCCGAGAAGGGGTTGTTTTCAAAAGTAAAGGTTTCACCAAGAAAATATTTAAGGGAATTTAGAGTTGAAGATAATGAAGTATTTGAGGTTGGGCAGGAAATAAAAATCGAGGATATGTTTCAAGCCGGAGATAAGATTGACGTAAGCGGTATCTCCAAAGGAAAAGGCTTTCAGGGTACCATTAAGAGGTATGGGCAAAAGGGCGGCAAAGAAACACACGGTTCCATGTACCATAGAAGAGTGGGTTCCATGAGTGCCAACACAAATCCTGCCAGAGTATTTAAAGGCAAAAAGCTTCCTGGACATATGGGTGTTGATAATGTAACGGTTCAGAATCTTGATGTGGTAAAAGTAGATTCCGAGAGAAAGCTCTTACTTATTAAAGGCGGGGTTCCGGGGCCTAAGGGCGCATTGCTGGTGATAAAAAGCACTGTTAAGTCCGGAAAGTAAATTCTTACGAAGGGAGGAAATGAAATGCCAAAATTAGATTTATATAATATGAAAGGTGAAGTAGTAGGGGATATTGATTTAAGCCAAGGCATTTTTGGCATAGAGGTAAAGCCCCATGCTATGCACACTGTAGTAATAAATCAACTTGCAAATAAAAGACAGGGTACCCAGTCTACAAAAACCAAGAGTGAAGTAAGAGGCGGCGGTAAGAAGCCGTGGAGACAAAAGGGTACGGGCAGGGCGAGGCAGGGAAGCACGCGTTCGGCTCAGTGGATAAAGGGCGGAATAGTTTTAGGTCCTAAGCCAAGGAGCTATTCTTATACGCTGCCTAAAAAGCTGAAGAGGCTGGCATTAAAATCTGCTTTAACCTCCAAGGTAAACGACAGCGATGTTTTGGTGCTGGATAAGCTCAGCTTTGAAGCTATAAAGACCAAGGAGATGGCAGGCGTTCTTAAAAACCTGAAGCTTGACGATAGCGTCTTAATTGTGACATCTGAAAAAAGCGATATAATTCAGAAGTCTGCGAGAAATATTCCCGGTGTAAAAACTGCTCTTGTAAATACTATAAATGTTTTTGACATTTTGAAGTATGAGAAGCTTGTCGTTACCAAGGACGCTGTTACGAAGATAGAGGAGGTGTACGCATAATGAGAGCTCCTGAGGATATTATTAGAAAGCCGTATGTTACTGAAAAGAGCAATGGCCAGATTGCCGAAGGCAAGTACACTTTTATAGTGGATTCCAAGGCTACAAAGACAGAAGTAAAAATGGCTGTAGAAAAGCTGTTTCAGGTAAAGGTTATCCAGGTGAACACAATAAATTATGATGGAAAAATAAAGAGAATGGGTGTTCATCAGGGACCCAGACCAGATTGGAAAAAAGCTATAGTTAAGATAGATACAGATCCAAAACCGGCATCATATCTGACAAAAGGCGGAAAAGAAGTGTTCAATAATAAGAAATACAAGACAAGTATAGAGGAGTTCGGTGTTGCACAGTAGGTAGATCTGTGAAAGATGACCTCTATTATCGGAAAAGGAGTGAGAGGAAAATGGGAATTAAAAAGTATAGCCCTACTACTCCCTCAAGAAGGTTTATGACAGTTTCGACTTTTGAGGATATAACAAAAAAAGAGCCTGAGAAGTCATTGCTGCAGCCTTTAAAGAAAAAGGGAGGAAGAAATTCATACGGCAGGATAACTGTCCGTCATCAGGGTGGCGGTGCAAAGCAGAAATATAGGATAATAGATTTTAAGAGAGACAAGGATGGTATTAAATCAAAGGTTGTTGCTATAGAATACGATCCTAACAGGACTGCAAACATTGCACTTCTTCAGTACGTAGACGGAGAAAAAAGATATATTCTGGCTCCTGTAAATCTTAAGGTGGGAGACATAGTTGAGTCGGGAGAAAATGCCGATATCAAGCCGGGGAATACACTTCAGCTGGTGAATATCCCTGTAGGTACTACTATTCACAATATCGAATTAAAGCCGGGCAAGGGTGCGCAGATAGTCAGATCCGCAGGAAATTCCGCTCAGTTGATGGCTAAAGAAGGAGATTATGCACATGTAAGGCTTCCTTCCGGAGAGGTAAGACTGTTCAGAGTGAACTGCAGGGCTTCTATAGGCCAGATAAGTAATGTGGATCATGAAAATATTTCTATAGGTAAGGCCGGCAGAAAGAGATGGATGGGTGTAAGGCCGACTGTACGCGGTGTTGTTATGAATCCGGTTGATCATCCTCATGGCGGCGGTGAGGGTAAATCTCCTATAGGAAGGCCAAGTCCTGTTACTCCATGGGGTATGCCTACACTGGGCTATAAGACAAGGAAGAAGAAGAATAAATCGGATAAGTTTATAGTCAAGAGAAGGAATCAGAAATAATACTTGTCTTGGTTATGGCGAAAGGAGGATTAGGAATAATGAGCAGATCGGTAAAAAAAGGTCCTTATGTGGATCCGCGTCTTCTTAAAAAAATAGAAGATATGAATAAGGTAAATGAAAAAAAGGTTTTAAAGACCTGGTCCAGATCGTCAACAATTTTTCCGCAGATGGTTGGACATACGCTTGCGGTTTATGACGGAAAAAAGCATGTACCTGTTTACATGACAGAAGATATGGTTGGGCATAAGCTTGGTGAGTTTGCTCCTACAAGAACATTTAAGGGGCACGGGCACCACACGGAAAGGTCATCTGCGTTAAAATAAACAATGCCTGCAAAACAGCTTATTCCGGTTAATAGTGAAGTAAGCTGTCATAACAGAGATGAGGGCGATGAAAGGAGGAAATCCATTTGGAAAAGAAGGTTTTATCTAAAGAAGAGCTTCTTAAAAACAAGGATAAAATATTAGAGGCATATAACTCTGAACATAGAAGATACAATAAGCCTGCTTTGCTCACAAAAAAGGAGAGAAAAGCATTGGGTATTGGAAAAGATGAAGGTAAGGCAATACTTAAATATGCACGTATTTCATCAAGAAAAGTAAAAATCGTTATGGATTTAATAAAGGGCAAAAATCTTGAGGAGGCATACGGCATAGTAAAGCATACTCCTAAAGCTGCTTCAGAGATTTTGTACAAGCTTCTTAAATCTGCGGAATCCAATGCCTTAAACAATAACGGACTGGACAGGGATGTGCTTTACGTATCGGAGGCCTATGCCAATCAAGGGCCTACATTAAAAAGAATAATGCCCAGGGCACAGGGACGGGCTAACAGAATAAGAAAAAGAACCAGCCATATTACACTGGTGTTAAAGGAAAAAAAGTAAAAGAAAAGGAGGTTGAGCAATGGGCCAAAAAGTAAATCCGCATGGGTTAAGAATCGGCATAATTAAGGATTGGGATACCAAATGGTATGCCAACGATAAAAATTTTAGCGAGCTGCTGGTGGAAGACGTTAAAATAAGAAAATATATAAAGAAAAAGCTTTATATTTCAGGTATATCCAGAATTGAAATAGAGAGAGCTGCAAATAAGGTAAAGGTTAATATCAATACAGCAAAGCCAGGATTAGTAATAGGCAAGGGCGGTACGGGTATTGAGGAAATAAGAAAAGAGCTTGAAAAAATGACTCAAAAGGGCGTTCTCATTAACATTACCGAAATAAAATCGCCTGAGGTGGAAGCCCAGCTGGTTGCTGAGAACATAGCGTCGCAGCTTGAAAAAAGGATATCATTCAGAAGAGCAATGAAGCAGTCCATGACCAGGGCAATGAAGCTTGGAGCAAAGGGTATAAAGACTAGTGTTTCGGGCCGTCTGGGAGGTGCCGAAATTGCGAGAACAGAGCATTATCATGAAGGAACTATTCCTTTGCAGACACTGAGGGCTGACATAGATTATGGTTTTGCAGAAGCCGATACTACCTATGGCAAAATAGGCGTAAAGGTATGGATTTATAAAGGAGAAGTTCTTCCGGCTGTTAAGAAGCAAAAAAGAGCGGAAGGAGGAGAAGCATAATGTTGATGCCTAAAAGAGTAAAGCGCAGAAAGGTTCAGAGGGGCAGAATGAAAGGTGTTGCGACAAGGGGAAATGTTGTTGCAAACGGAGAGTTCGGCTTGCAGGCTACTGAGCCCGCTTGGATAACAAGCAATCAGATTGAGGCTGCCAGAATAGCTATGACACGTTTTATAAGAAGAGGCGGCAAGGTTTGGATAAAAATATTCCCTGATAAACCGGTAACGCAAAAGCCTGCTGAGACCCGTATGGGTAGCGGAAAGGGGTCTCCGGAATATTGGGTAGCTGTAGTAAAGCCAGGCAGGATATTATTTGAAATTGCGGGTGTTCCTGAAGAAACAGCCAGAGAAGCATTAAGGCTTGCTATGCATAAGCTTCCTGTTAAATGTAAATTTGTAACTCGCGATCAGGAAATGGGTGGTGAAGCAAATGAAAGCTAGTGAAATCAGAGAAAAATCACAGAGTGAATTGCAAAAGGAGTTAGGTGAATTAAAATCTGAGCTTTTTAAGTTAAGATTTCAGCTTGCTACGAACCAGCTTGAAAACCCCATGAAGTTAAAGGATGTAAAGAAATCAATTGCCCGTGTAAGGACCATAATGAAGGAAAGGGAATTGAAGGGGACTTAAGGTTAGTCAGCCTGGAAGGAGGTAATCTTAAATGGAACAAAGAAATTTGCGTAAAACGAGAGTTGGCAAGGTTGTAAGCAATAAAATGGATAAAACAATTGTTGTTGCCATAGAAAATAGCGTTAAGCATCCCTTATACGGTAAAATCGTTAAAAGGACGTATAAGCTGAAAGCGCATGATGAGAATAATGAGTGTCAGATAGGTGACAAGGTTAAAGTTATGGAGACTCGTCCCTTAAGTAAAGAAAAGAGATGGAGACTGGTTGAAGTTGTTGAAAAGGTGCAATAGCCTTAAGAGGTAATAATCGAAAGGAGGTTTGGAAATGATTCAGGTACAGTCAAGGCTTAAGGTTGCTGATAACACAGGAGCTAAAGAAATAATGTGCATAAAGGTTCTTGGAGGCTCATGGAGAAAGTATGCAAACATAGGCGATATAATTGTTGCTTCGGTCAAAAATGCAACACCCGGTGGTGTTGTAAAAAAGGGCGACGTAGTGAAATGTGTTATCGTAAGAACCAAAAGAGGTGTTAGACGTCAGGACGGTTCATATATAAAGTTTGATGAAAATGCGGCAGTTATAATAAAGGAAGACAATAATCCCAGAGGTACACGTATTTTCGGGCCTGTTGCCAGAGAATTGAGAGATAAGGAATTTATGAAGATACTGTCTCTTGCGCCGGAAGTATTATAAGGGAAGGGTCTTCATAAAGAAAGGAGTGGCTTAAGTGGCTAATAAGGTTCACGTTAAAAAGGGTGATACGGTTTATGTCCTTTCCGGTAAAGACAAAGGAAAAAAGGGAAAGGTACTAAGAGTTATTCCTGATGACTCAATGGTTTTGATAGAAGGCGTAAATATGTCTACAAAGCATGTTAAGCCCAGAAACAGATATCAGCAGGGAGGAATAATTCATCAGGAGTCTCCTATAAATAGTGCAAAGGTTATGCTTGTTTGTGAAAGGTGCGGAACGCCTACAAAGATAGGAAAAAGAGTCCTTGATAATGGGCAGAAAGCAAGGATATGCAAAAAGTGCAGTGAAATTATTGACATTATTAAGGAAGCGAAAGATGATAAATAGGACTCTTTTTGAAAGGAGGTAGCTTTTTAAGATGGCTAGATTGAAAGACAGATACACAAGTGAGGTCATAGAGGCATTAAAAGCCAAATTTAAATATGCAAGCACCATGCAGGTGCCCAAATTGGAAAAGATAGTTATCAATATGGGTGTAGGGGAAGTAAAAGAAAATCCCAAGGCTATGGATTCGGCAGTTAGTGACCTTACTTCAATAACAGGGCAAAAGCCTATAGTGACAAAGGCTAAAAAATCTGTGGCAGCGTTTAAGCTCAGGCAGGGAATGAATATAGGATGCAAGGTGACTTTGCGTGGAGAAAGAATGTACGAGTTTGCAGACAAATTTTTTAATATTGCATTGCCCAAGGTTAGAGACTTCAGGGGAGTTTCAAACAATTCTTTTGATGGAAGAGGCAACTATTCTTTAGGAATAAAAGAGCAGGTTATTTTTCCTGAAATAGAATATGACAAGGTAGATAAAGTAAGAGGAATGGATATTATATTTGTTACCACAGCAAAAACAGATGAAGAAGCGAAAGAGCTTCTAAAGCTTCTCGGTATGCCGTTTAGCCGGAGTTAAGGAGGGATTTATCCGTGGCGAAGAAAGCAATGATTTTAAAACAGAAAAGACAGCAAAAGTTTACTACCAGAGCGTATAACAGGTGTAAGCTGTGTGGCAGACCCCATGCTTATATCAGGAAGTTCGGGATATGCCGTTTGTGCTTTAGGGAATTGGCTTATAAAGGCCAGATACCTGGCGTAAAGAAAGCAAGTTGGTAATAGAATTTACTGGAAGGAGGTTAGACATATGCAAATCACAGATGCAATAGCTGATATGTTGACCAGAATAAGAAATGCTAGTTCTGCAAAACACGAATCTGTAGATATACCAGCTTCTAATATGAAGAGGTCAGTTGCAAATATTTTATTAGAAGAAGGATATATAAGAGGGATAGAAGAAATTAAGGATGGTAAGCAGGGCATAATAAGAGTAAACTTGAAATATACGGCAAACAAGCGGAACGTAATAACGGGTATTAAGAGGATTAGTAAGCCGGGCTTAAGAGTGTATGCCGGCAAGGATGAGATACCCAAGGTGCTTGGTGGATTGGGGATAGCGGTTATATCCACTTCAAGGGGAGTTATGACAGATAAAAAGGCAAGATCTGAAGGTGTAGGCGGAGAAGTGCTCGCTTTCGTCTGGTAATAAATTAAGGTTTCAACGGATTGAATTACGAAATTAATATATGTTTCTGAAAAGGGCAGCCTTTAAGACAGACTGCTCATAATTTAAAGAACTGGAGGATTACAAAATGTCTAGAATAGGTAAAATGCCTATACCTGTTCCTAAGGGAGTAGATGTAAAAATAGATCAATCCAATCTGGTTGCTGTAAAAGGGCCTAAAGGCACTTTGACAAAACAGCTCCATAAGGATATGATAATAACATTGGAAAATGGAAATATAACCGTTCAAAGGCCTTCGGAGGAGAAGACGCATAAGTCTTTGCATGGTTTGACAAGGACTCTTGTAAACAATATGGTTATAGGAGTCACTGACGGATTCCAGAAGGCGCTTGATATTAACGGTGTTGGATATAGAGCTGCCAAGCAGGGCAAGAAGCTTGTCCTTACACTGGGATACTCGCACCCTGTAGAAATGGAAGAGCCTGCAGACATTACAATTGAGGTTCCTGCTCAGAACAAAGTCATCGTAAAGGGAATTGACAAGCAGGCGGTAGGCGAGCTTGCGGCTAAAATAAGAGGTAAGCGTGAGCCTGAGGTATACAAGGGTAAGGGTATCAAGTATGAGACTGAAGTAATCAGGCGTAAGGAAGGTAAGACAGGCGGCAAAGGCAAGAAGTAGGAGGGAGTGAGAATAAATGATTAACAAGCCAAATTCAAACGAGGCAAGGCTGAGAAAACATGCAAGGGTACGCAAAAAGCTGAGCGGAACTGCTGAGCGTCCGAGATTAAATGTTTTCAGGAGCTTGAATCATATGTATGCGCAAATTATTGATGATACAACCGGGACTACTCTTGTTTCAGCTTCAACTATTGATCCCGCATTAACGGGAAAATTGACGTATGGAGGAAACAAGGAGGCGGCAAAAGAGGTAGGAAAGCTGATTGCCCAAAAGGCTCTGGATAAAGGAATAAAGAAAATTGTATATGATAGAGGCGGATATATATATCACGGCAGAGTAAAAGAGCTTGCAGAAGCTGCAAGAGAAGCCGGATTAGAATTTTAACGAAAGGAGTGAAGATATTGCAGCGTATTGATTCCAGCACATTGGATTTAAAAGAAAAGGTTGTGAATATAGGGCGTGTAACCAAGGTTGTTAAAGGTGGTAGGAATTTTCGTTTCAGCGCACTGGTGGTAGTTGGAGACGAGAATGGTTATGTAGGGAGCGGAATGGGAAAGGCTGCTGAAATTCCCGATGCAATCAGAAAGGGAATAGAAGACGCCAAAAAGAATCTTATAAGGGTTCCACTTGTAGAAACTACTATTCCTCATGAATCTATCGGTGAATATGGTGCGGGCAGAGTTTTACTTAAGCCTGCAGGCGAAGGTACGGGAGTTATCGCAGGTGGTCCTGTCAGAGCTGTACTTGAACTGGCGGGAATACGTGATATAAGAACAAAGTCTCTGCGCTCAAATAACCCTATAAATATGGTGAATGCGACTATAAACGGTCTTGCACAGCTCAGGACGGCTGAAGAGATTGCAAAGCTTCGCGGTAAAACTGTAGAAGAAGTAAAGGCTTAGGAGGGCGTATCATGGCAAAGCTAAAAATAACTCTTGTAAGGGGAATTAACAAGGCCAGAGAAAAACAGGCAGCTACAGTCAGAGCTCTTGGCCTCAAAAAGATAAGAAGTGTTGTAGAGCACAATGATAACCCCCAGATTAGGGGTATGATAAATAAGGTTTCTCACCTGATATCGGTTGAGGAGATTCAGAAGGAGGTGTAATCCATGAAACTGTTTGAATTAAAGCCTTCAGTAGGTGCAAAAACAGAACCTAAGAGAAAAGGCAGAGGCCCAGGTTCCGGCAACGGAAAGACAGCGGGAAAAGGTCATAAGGGGCAGAATGCAAGGGCTGGCGGAGGTGTAAGGCCTGGTTTTGAAGGCGGACAGATGCCTCTTTACATGAGAATACCCAAAAGAGGATTTAATAACAAAGAATTTGCAACTGTCTATGCGGAGGTTAAGGTTTCTCAATTGAATGTTTTTGAAGACAATCAGGTTGTCACTCAGGACATGATAATGGAAAAGGGAATCATAAAGAAGCTGCATGATGGGATTGTTATTTTAGGAAATGGTGAGTTAACAAAAAAATTGACAGTTCAAGCTGCAAAATTCACAAAGACAGCTTCAGAAAAAATTGAGGCTGCGGGAGGAAAGGTCGAGGTGGTATAGTATGGGAGGCATGTTTGAGACACTGAGAAATGCCTGGAAAATTCCTGATTTGAGAAGGAAAATTCTGTTTACGGTGGCAATGCTTATCGTATACAGAATTGGGTCTCATATACCCGTTCCTTTTCTGGATGCAAGTGAATTTAAGAAATTGGTTGAATCCGGCGGGTCGCTATTCGGTATGTTTGATATAGTAACAGGCGGTGCCTTTAAACTAGCAACTATTTTTGCAATGAGTATAACCCCATACATTAATTCATCAATTATTATGCAGCTTTTAACTGTAGCCATCCCTAAGCTTGAGCAGCTTCAAAAGGAAGGGGAAGAAGGCAGAAAAATTATTGCTCAATACGTAAGATATGGTACGGTGGTTTTAGGATTCATACAGGCAGTAGGATTGTTTATAGGCTTAGGTGGTGCTGTAGTGGGAGGAAGAAACTGGCTTACATTTATCACCATTACTCTTACCTTTACTGCCGGAACTGCATTTCTTATGTGGCTGGGTGAGCAGATTACAGAATACGGAATTGGAAATGGAATATCGCTTATAATCTTTGCGGGCATAGTTTCCGGAGGACCTTCGGCAGCTATGACTCTGGTGAATTATTATACAGGCGGACAGCTCGGATCGGGTATAATAGGCATATTGGCAATAATCGGAATAGTGCTTGTTTTCATAGCCGTAGTATCCCTTGTTATATGGGTAAACCAGGCTGAAAGAAGAATACCTGTGCAATATGCAAAAAGAGTTGTAGGCAGGAAGGTCTACGGAGGACAGAGCACGCATATTCCTATAAAGGTTAATTTGGCGGGAGTAATACCCATAATATTTGCTATGTCTATTACCATGTTTCCATCTCAGATGGTTACATTTTTTGCGCCTAACTCGACAAATTGGTTTGTCTTATGGCTTAAGAATTCAACGGACAGCATATGGTACTCGATAATATACGCACTGCTTATTATGTTTTTTACATTTTTCTATACCGTTATACAGTTTAATCCAATTGAAATTGCAAATAATATGAAAAAAAATGGTGGATTCATACCGGGTATAAGGCCCGGAAAGCCTACGTCAGATTATATTTCAAAGGTGCTGAACAGAATAACCTGGTTTGGCGGATTGTTCCTTGCTTTGATAACAATTTTCCCTGTTATACTTGGAGCAATATTTGATATAAGCGGGTTGTTTTTTGGAGGGACAGCTCTGCTGATTCTTGTCGGAGTGGCATTGGATACTGTAAAGCAAATTGAATCTCAGATGTTGATGAGACATTACAAGGGATTCCTTGAATAGAAGAATTTAAGTGTTGATCCCTATGTTGTTGGCTGTTGAAGGACAATAGCCAATAACTGTGGGTCTGTAAGTTAGTGCAGAGGGGGAAAGGTTATGAAAATTATATTGTTAGGTGCTCCTGGAGCGGGCAAAGGTACTCAGGCCATTGTGCTGGCTGATAAATTTGGTATTCCTCATATATCTACAGGAGATATTTTCAGAAGCAATATAAAGAATGGTACTGAGCTGGGGAAAAAGGCAAAGGAATATATTGATAAGGGGCTTCTTGTTCCCGACGAGGTTACTGTAGGAATTGTTAAAGACAGAATACATCAGGCTGATTGTAAAAACGGGTTTATTCTGGATGGTTTTCCAAGGACAATACCACAGGCTGAATATCTTGACAATGCTTTAAAAGAGCTGGGCATGGGCATAGATGCTGTTTTAAATATTCATGTGCCTGATGAAGAGATAATAAAGAGATTGTCGGGAAGAAGAGTATGCACAGGCTGCAGCATGACTTATCACATACATTATAATGTGCCTAAGACCGAAGGGATATGCGACAACTGCAATGCAGCTCTCATACAAAGGGATGACGACAGTGAGGAAACTGTTATCAATAGACTTAAAACATACCATTCGCAGACTGAGCCGCTCATACAATATTATACCCCGAAGGGCAAGGTTATAACAATAGAGGGAAAAGATAAAATTGAGGATACATCCAGAGAAATGTTGAGAAGATTAGGAGCATAACACTAGTAAATGTAATGAGCTGTATTTAACGCTTAGTAGGAGCAGTAGAATGATTTTAATAAAGTCAAAAAGTGAAATAGAATTAATGAGAAGATCGGGAGAAGTCCTGGCGGCAGTCCACCAAAAGGTTAAAGAGTCGGTGTGCCCGGGAATAACAACTCTTGATTTGGATAGGATTGTGGAGGAGCTCATTAAAAAAAATGGTGCTACGCCTTCCTTTAAAGGATATAAGGGACTTCCCGGTTCTATAGATTATCCGGCGAGCATATGTGCATCGGTAAATAGTGAAGTTGTGCATGGTATTCCGGGTTTAAGAGAGTTAAAAAATGGAGATATTATAAGTGTGGACATAGGCGTATATCTTAACGGCTATCATGCGGATGCCGCCAGGACTATTCCTGTGGGAAGGGTTTCCCCTGAGGCAGAAAAGCTGATTGAGGTTACAAGGCAGAGCTTTTATGAGGGAATTAAAAATGCGGTGCACGGAAACAGGATAGTAGATATATCCTCCGCTGTGCAGGAGTATGTTGAGAAGAACGGATTTTCAGTTGTACGTGAGTATGTAGGCCACGGAATAGGGACTGAAATGCATGAGGCTCCTCAAATACCTAATTACCGTACCCGTGAAAGAGGGCCGCGGCTTCAGGCCGGAATGACAATTGCTGTGGAGCCTATGGTAAATGCAGGTGATTATTTTGTTAGGCTGCTTGACAATAAGTGGACTGTTGTAACTGCAGACGGCAGTTTATCCGCGCATTATGAGAATACAATTGCTATTACGCATGGAGCGCCGGAGATACTGACAGAGCTGTAATGGCACAGCAAGAGTTTTGTTCTTAAAAAAACCGGAGTGATGTGTTGTGCAGTCTACAGAGGTGATGTTATTGGTGATTGCATTGGGAGAGGTTGTATATTCCAAGGTTGGGCGTGATGCCTCTAAGAGGTTTGTTATAATAGAGCTTGTTGACGAGTCATATGTCATGATTGCTGATGGGGCCTTGAGAAGGATTGAAAGACCTAAGAAAAAGAAGCTGAAGCATTTAAGGCTCACCGGCGAGGTTTTGGGTGCTTTAAATGAAAAGCTGAAAAATGGGATGAAAGTGACAAATTCAGATATAAGAAAAGCCTTGGCGGATGTAGATGGCAGGGAAAATGCCATCAATGGCTGAGTACCTGTAAGGAGGTTTTAGGTTGTCTAAGGAAGATGTAATTGAAGTAGAGGGTAAGATAATTGAAGCATTGCCCAATGCCATGTTTCAGGTGGAGCTGGATAACGGGCATAAGGTTTTGGCTCATGTGTCGGGTAAGTTAAGAATGAATTTCATAAGAATTTTACCAGGAGACAAAGTTACTATAGAATTATCTCCTTATGATTTGACTCGTGGTAGGATAACATGGAGAGCTAAGTAAAGGAGGAGAATTTGATATGAAGGTTAAACCATCTGTTAAACCAATATGTGAGAAGTGTAAGATAATAAAAAGAAAAGGCAGAGTAATGGTTATCTGCGAAAATCCTAAGCATAAGCAAAAGCAAGGATAAAAAAATAATTGATAATTGACAATTGACAATGTATAATAATAGCATTGCCGATTTAGTCTGGCAATGTAATATTATAAATAGTTGATTATCAAGCGGGTTAAGTGTAAAAATTTCATCGGGGAGCGGCTGCATAATACCTTTAAATTAATAGAGGTAATTATGTTTTCTGATGATATTTTATATACAAAATTTAAAATGACTGACCTACAAGCGAAGAACCTGCCTTTATTGACGGGCTGGAAGTTACATGTCGGTAGGTTGCAAATCGGGTTGGCAATTGTCAATTATCAATTGTCAATTAAATTAAGCGGAGGTGCAAAGAGGATGGCTCGTATTAATGGAGTTGACTTGCCCAGAGAAAAAAGGGTAGAAATCGGGTTGACTTATATTTATGGAATAGGAAGGGCTAAATCTAATCAAATTCTCTCTAAAACTGGTATAAATCCTGATACAAGAGTAAGAGACCTGACGGATGATGAGATAAGCAGATTAAGAGAAAATATTGATAGAGATCATAAAGTTGAAGGTGACTTGAGAAGAGAGATTGCCTTAAATATCAAAAGACTTATAGAAATTGGCTGCTATAGAGGCAGGAGACATAGGATGGGGCTTCCTGTAAGGGGCCAGAAAACAAAAACCAACGCAAGGACCAGAAAGGGTCCAAAGAAGACTGTTGGAGTACAGAGAAAGAAATAGTTGAAGGAGGTTGGCTGTTAAATGGCAACTAAAACTGCTGGTGCAAAAAGGGTAACCAGAAAAAGAAGAGAGCGTAAAAATATTGAGCGTGGGGCGGCGCATATACGTTCTACGTTTAATAATACAATAGTTACTTTGACAGATACTGCGGGAAATGCTCTTTCATGGGCCAGTGCAGGCGGGCTGGGATTCAGAGGTTCAAAAAAAAGCACTCCCTTTGCTGCCCAGACGGCGGCTGAGACTGCCGCCAGATCTGCAATGGAGCATGGATTAAAAACCGTAGAGGTATACGTAAAAGGGCCTGGTGCAGGCAGAGAGGCTGCAATAAGAGCATTACAGGCTGCCGGACTTGAGGTCAGCCTTATAAAGGATGTCACTCCTATTCCTCATAATGGCTGCAGGCCGCCTAAGAGAAGAAGAGTATAAAATGCAATTTTATAAATTATCGTTGGCAACGTAAAGAAGATGTTGCCGGTTATATATTAATTGCCTATTAATTTATGGAGGTGTAAAGCTTAGATGGCAAGATATACTGATGCATCATGCAGACTTTGCCGCAGAGAAGGGGATAAGCTTTTCTTAAAAGGCGAAAGATGCTATACAAATAAGTGTTCAATTTCAAGAAGGCCTTATTCTCCCGGGCAGCACGGGCAGCAGAAAAAGAAGCTTTCTGAATATGGAATACAGCTTCGGGAAAAACAGAAGGCCAGAAGGTTCTATGGAGTTCTTGAAGGACAATTCAATAAATACTTTGAGATGGCTGCCAGCAAAAAAGGAATTACCGGCGAGAATTTGCTTCAGATACTGGAGACCAGACTTGATAATGTAATATGCAGGCTTGGTCTTGCAACCTCCAGGCCGGAGGCCAGACAGCTTGTGAATCATGCTCACTTTACAGTTAATAACCGCAAGGTAAATATTCCTTCTTATCTGCTTAAGGTAGGAGATGTTATTGCAGTAAAGGAAACAAGCAGAAATTCGCCCAAAATAAAGGCTGTTTCGGAAATCACAGGAAGCAAGGTCATACCCAAATGGCTTGAATTTGATGCTGACAATTTGACTGGCAAGGTGGTAGCTCTTCCTTCCAGAGAAGACATAGATTTACCATTGAAGGAGCACCTTATAGTCGAGTTATATTCCAAGTAATGATTGTTTTTATATCGTATATTTGGAACAGCAACTGAAATTTTATGAAAGCCAAAAGAAGATTATTTTTAAATAATACACGCCAGATATTGCTAATTATGAATCAGTTGCCCTCAAAATAAAAGGTTTTAAGCATTAGACAAATGCTGAAAGCTTAAGGAATAAGATTAAAAAGGGAGGGTTTTTGGTGATAGAAATAGAAAAACCTAAAATTGAGTGTGTTGCCGGAAGTGAAGACAATACCTATGGTAAATTTGTTATAGAGCCTCTTGAGAGAGGATATGGTACGACTCTTGGAAATTCGCTCAGAAGAATTCTTTTGTCGTCTTTGCCTGGAGTTGCGGTCACCTCTATAAAAATTGACGGAGTGCTTCACGAGTTTTCCACCATACCTGGGGTGGTTGAGGATGTAACTGAAATTATTCTCAATGTCAAGGGATTATCCTTAAAAATGCACAGTGAAGGCCAGAAGATTGTTTATATTGATGCTGACGGTGAAGGACCGGTTACGGCGGGAGATATAAAGGCCGATGCAGACGTTGAGATTTTAAATCCGGATATGCATATTGCAACCTTAAACGGGGAGCACAGGCTTTACATGGAATTAACCTTGAACAAGGGCAGGGGATATATATCTGCCGAAAAAAACAAGCAGGCGGGCCAGCCTATAGGAATCATTCCTGTAGACTCCATATATACGCCGGCTAAAAAGGTTAATTATATGGTAGAAAATACACGTGTAGGCCAGGTTACGGATTATGACAGGCTTACGTTGGAGATTTGGACCGATGGGAGCATTAAGCCTGATGAGGCTATAAGCCTTGGGGCAAAAATTTTAAATGAGCACCTTAATCTATTCATCGATTTATCGGATCATGCAAAGCATACTGAGATAATGGTGGAGAAGGAAGAAACAAAAAAAGAAAAAGTGCTTGAGATGACTATAGAGGAGCTTGACCTTTCAGTCAGGTCTTACAACTGCTTAAAGAGAGCGGGAATAAATACTGTTGAGGACTTAACCAACAGGACTGAGGAAGATATGATGAAGGTCAGAAATCTCGGAAGAAAATCTCTTGAGGAGGTTCTCCAGAAAATGCAGGCTCTGGGGCTGTCTCTTGCTCCCAGTGAGGAGTAGAATTTAAAGATAAAGGAGGGTATGGCAATGGCACTACAAAGAAAGCTGGGACGTGCTACCGACCAAAGGAAAGCTATTTTAAAAGGCCTTGTAACGTCACTGTTTAAAACAGGTAAAATACAGACTACCGAAGCCAGAGCTAAAGAAGTCAAAAATATTGCTGAAAAGCTGATTGCTACAGCTATTAAAGAAGTAGACAGCTTTACTTCCAAACAAGTAAAGGTAACTACTGCAAAGCTGGACAGCGATGGCAAAAAAATCACAAAGACCGCCACTTCCAAAAATGACAGGAAGTATGAGGTGGTGGACAGGGAAGAGAAAACCGACATGATAAGGGTTGACAGTGCTTCCAGACTTCATGCCAGAAGGCAGATAATGAACTGGGTATACAGGATTAAGGATGAAGAAGGAAAAGTAATAAATATTGCCGATAAAATTTTTGATGAGATAGCCCCTAAGTACAAAGAAAAGAATGGAGGCTACACCAGAATATACAAGCTTGGTCCCAGAAGAGGAGATGCGGCAGAGGTTGTAATATTGGAGCTTGTGTAAAGGCATAAGTTAGTTATAAAATTATGATGGGATTAAGATGACATTATAGAGGAGCGCTAAAATAAGCTCCTTGATGTAATGCTGCGCTTAATCCCTAATTTTATATTTTAAACGGAGAATTTATGGACAATGATATTATTAAGGCTGAAAGTGTAAGCTATATATATAAATCCAGGACCGACAAGGATGACGACCTTAAGGCACTGTCAAATATAAATATTAATATAGAAAAAGGACAGTTTGTTGTTGTATTAGGCCGCAACGGCTCGGGTAAGTCCACTCTTTCAAGATTGATGAACGCACTTTTGCTGCCAGCAGAAGGGGTAATGCATGTGGTAGGGCTTGATACCCGCGGTGAAAATGCCTTGTGGGAAATAAGAAGATCCGCCGGAATGGTTTTTCAGAATCCCGATAACCAGATAGTTGGAACCGTTGTTGAAGAGGATGTGGCTTTTGGACCTGAAAATATAGGAATACTTCCTCAAGAAATCAGGAAGCGTGTGGACCAAAGCCTTAAAAGTGTAGGGCTTTTCGAATACAGGAATAACGCTCCTCATCTTTTGTCAGGAGGGCAGAAGCAAAAAGTGGCTATAGCGGGAGTTCTTGCTATGAAGCCTGAGTGTATTATTTTTGACGAGGCGACCTCTATGCTTGATCCCGTGGGAAGAAAAGAGGTTATGCAGACAATAAAGAGCCTGAATAAGGATGACAAAATAACCATTATTCATATAACGCATCATATGGACGAGGCTGCTCTTGCCGACAGAGTTATTATAATTGAAGAGGGCAGGATTATTATGGATGATACTCCCAAAAGGGTGTTTTCGCAGGTAGAAAATATTAAAGCGGCAGGCCTTGACGTGCCTCAGGTGACAGAGCTGTTTAATGAGCTGAATAAGGAAGGCTGCGAGCTTCCTGATGATATTTTGACTGTGGATGAAGCATTTGATGTATTGAGAAAAGAGCTTTTGGCAAAATAAGGGATTTTTACGAAATGGGATATTAGGAGGCAATTATGCCAATAACGGCAGAGGGCGTAACATATACATATATGAAGGGCAGTCCATTTGAGAAGGACGCGTTAAAGAATGTCAGCTTAGAAATTAAGGATGGGGAATTCCTTGCCATAATAGGACATACCGGCTCGGGGAAATCAACTCTTGTACAGCATTTTAACGGGCTTATTAAGCCTTCTTCGGGTAAGGTCTGTATTAATGGCATTGATACCCGGGGAAAGGAATTAAAAGAGCTGAGAAGGCATGTTGGAATGGTATTTCAATATCCGGAGCATCAACTGTTTGAAGAAACGGTTTATAAGGATATAGCCTTTGGCCTGGAGAAGCAGGGATTTACGGAAAGTGAAATCGAAATGAGGGTTAGGGAGGCTGTCTCGATCGTAGGTATTGAATCTTCAATTCTTGATAAGTCGCCATTTGAGCTGTCAGGAGGACAAAAGCGCAGAGTCGCTATAGCCGGAGTAGTTGCAATGAAGCCTTCGATACTGATATTGGATGAACCGACTGCCGGGCTTGACCCGCAAGGTAGAGATGAGGTTTTTCAATTCATATCCCGCATGCACAGGCAGCTCAATATAACCATTATTTTAGTTTCCCATAGTATGGAGGATGTCGCAAGGCTGGCGCAAAGAATAATTGTAATGAGTGATGGTAAAATACAGATGCAGGGAAGCGCCGGCGAAATATTTAAGGATGCTGTTGAATTAGAAAAAATAGGCCTTTCCGCACCGCAAATCACACACCTTATGAAAAAGCTGAAGACCGTAGTGCCTTATTTAAATGATAATATATTTACGGTACAGGAGGCCAAAAGAGAAATATTAAAGTATTTGAAAAAATAGCGATTGGAGAAATCATATGCTGAAGGATATTACATTGGGGCAATATATACCTGGGCACTCGTTTTTGCACAGAGCCGATGCAAGAGCAAAAATAGTTTCTACTCTTGCCTATATGATTATAATAATACTGGTCAATTCATACATATGTTTTGCAATTACAGCAATGTTTACACTGCTCGTTATAGTAGCTTCAGGCATACCGCTTCGATATACGCTTAAAGGATTAAAGCCGGTTATGCTTATAATAGTGTTTACCGCTGCAATTAACATTTTTACTACTAAGGGTACTGTTATGTTTGAATGGAGATTTATACACATAACATATGAGGGACTGGATATTACCGCGAAAATGGCAATAAGATTATCATTGCTGATTATTACTACATCTCTGCTGACACTTTCCACAACTCCTATATTGCTGACAGATGCTCTTGAAAATTTATTGGGTCCCTTAAAAAAGGCAGGTATGCCGGTACATGAAATAGCTATGATGATGACTATAGCTTTAAGGTTTATACCCGCCCTACTGGAAGAAACCGATAAAATTATGAAAGCTCAGGCTGCCAGAGGTGCGGATTTCGACACAGGAAATCTTGTTCAGAGAGCGAAAAGCTTTATACCTGTATTGGTGCCTTTATTTATAAGTGCATTCAGAAGGGCGGAAGAGCTGGCTGTTGCTATGGAAGCAAGATGCTACAGGGGAAGTGAAGGCAGAACAAGAATGAAGCAGTTAAAAATGATGGGAGCGGATTACAAAATACTCCTTGCCATGGGGATATTTGCTGCAGGAGTTTTATGGCTGCAATACAGGTAAAAAGCCTTTAAGAAATAGCTGCTCTATTCCGTTTTATTGATATGTAAACTATTCTTTTATACGAGGGATCAGAACCTTAACTACGTCGGTTATCAGATTGGCTTCATATTTGGAGCACTTGTCCAGCAAATACGAAAGCTCACTTACGTCCTTGTTCGTAATTGGCAAATCCACACCTTTAATAAGGTAATCAAGAGAAGAGTGAAGGCATTCGGATATTCTGCAGATGGTGTCTACACTAAATCTCTTTTCACCTCGCTCAATCTGACCTACATAATTTACCGACAAATCGATAATTTCCGCAAACTTTTCTCTAGAAAGGTTCAGAGCCTTTCTTTCAGCTCGTACCCTTACTCCAATTTTCTTATAATCCAGATCCATTGAAAATACCTCCTGCAAATACTTTACTGGTACAGCGTAAAATTAAAAACAATATATAAGGATTAATTAAATATACACCATAAGGCTATATATAACTATCTTAAAGAAAAGAAGACTTTTACTTCATGTGAGGAAGTATGACTCTGACTACATCAGTTATAAGAGCAGTTTCATATTTAGAGCATTTTTCCAGAAGGTAAGAAAGCTCACCGTCGCTCTTTTCCTTGCTGCGCAAATCTATACCTTTAATAAGATAGTCAAGCGAAGAATGAAGGCAGCCCGATATCTTAACAATCGTTTCAACACTGAATTTCTTTTCACCCCGTTCTATCTGTCCTACATAATTCACCGAAAGCTCAATCATTTCTGCAAATTTTTCACGCGAAATTTTTAATGCGGTTCTTTCTTTTCTTATTCTTAAACCGATTTCCCTATAATCAACATCCATAGAAAATACCTCCTTGCAAATACTTTACAGTTAATATATAAAATTAAAAATAATATATAAGGTTAATAATATTATCTACCAAAAGAGTAAATATAAATAAAATTATGGTGTAAAATATGGATATTTGCTGAATTATGGAATAAAAGAGCATGCTAGAAAAAAGTATAAAAAACAAAAATTTTATTTATAAGAAATTTGTAGAATTATTTAATTTACCAAAAATAGAGAAGTTATGTCTACTCAGCGACCTTGATTTAGGCCAAAAAATATAGTATTTTATAATATATACATAGGTATTATATATATTATAAAATTATAGAAGAGCAGCTTTACAAAGGGCAGGATATTAAAGTTAGGGGGTTAATTATGTATTATATAGGAATTGACTTGGGCGGCACAAATATTGCAGTGGGCCTTACGGACGAAAATGGCGGCATTATCTGCAAGGATAGCGTACCAACTCTGAGGGAAAGGGAATATGCGCAAATTATTAAGGACATGGCAATGCTTACGCTTAAGGTAATAAAGGATGCGGGCAAGAGCTTAAACGAGGTGAAAAGCGTAGGTATAGGAAGCCCGGGTACTCCTGACAATGAAAACGGGATACTTATATATTCAAACAATCTGAGATTCAGGAATGTGCCTATGAGATCTGAAATGCAAAAATATATAGACTTGCCTATATATCTGGATAATGATGCCAATGTTGCAGCTCTTGCAGAGAGCGTTGCAGGGGCGGCAAAGGGATTCCGTCACTCTGCTACGGTAACTCTGGGAACAGGTGTGGGCAGCGGAATAATTATAGACGGAAGGGTATATAGCGGCTTCAATAACGCAGCCTCAGAGCTTGGACATACTGTTATAGTAAGTGACGGAGAGCCATGTACTTGCGGAAGAAAGGGCTGCTGGGAGGCCTATGCCTCAGCTACCGCATTGATCAGGCAAACTAAAGAGGCCGCTGCTAATAACCTTGACTCTGCCATAAATAAGCTTGTGAGCGGAGACCTGTCCAAAATAGATGCAAAAACCCCGTTTGATGCTGCAAGACAAGGAGATGAGACGGGAACCAGAGTTGTGAGCCAGTATATAAAGTATATCGGAGAGGGCGTAGTCAATGTTATAAATGCGTTTCAGCCGGAAATACTTGCAATAGGAGGAGGAGTTTGCAAGGAGGGAGAATACCTCTTAAAACCCTTAAGAGAATTTGTGGATAAGGCTGTTTACAGCCGGGATGTGGCACAGACTCAGATAAGGGTTGCACAAATGGGCAATGATGCAGGTATAGTAGGGGCAGCCATGCTGGGGAAATGACGGCCTTTAAGGAGACATATTGTTTTTTAGGCAGCGGGCTAAAGGTTATTATTTAATACGTTAAGCTATTGCGGCGGGGAATTATCCCCGCCTGTTATTATTTCCGGGGATAGGGGGACTTTGATGCGCAATATTAAGCTTATAATAGAGTATGATGGAACAAATTATCATGGCTGGCAGAGCCAGATAAATGCTGTCGCAATACAGGACGTAGTTAAAGCCGCAATTAAAAGGCTGACAGGGGAAGCTGTTGATTTGACAGGCTCAAGCAGAACTGATGCGGGGGTTCATGCGTATGGACAGACAGCAAACTTTTTTACTGAATCTGCTATACCGGCAGATAAATTTTCCCGTGCCTTAAACAGCATTTTACCTGAGGATATAGTTATAAGAGAATCTTGTGAGGCAGGCCGCGATTTTCATTCAAGATATGCGGCAAAGGGAAAGAGGTACAGGTATATTGTGTATAATTCGCCGGTGCCCAGTGCCCTTATGAGGAACAGAGCCTTTTATGTGCCGCAAAAACTGAATATGGAGCTAATGGAAAAAGCGGCGGAGCATTTCATAGGAAAGCACGATTTTTCTGCATTCAGAGCAAGTGACAGCAGTATAGCAACGGCTATCCGGACTGTTACTGAAGCCTGCCTTATAAAAAGGGAGGAAACAATAGAGTTTAATATAGAGGGGGACGGCTTTCTCTATAATATGGTAAGAATTATTTCCGGAACACTTGTGGAAGTAGGGATGGGTAGAGTACTGCATAGCGATATACCGGGAATAATTGAGTCGGGAGACAGGAGAAGGGCGGGAAGAACGGCGCCTCCTCAAGGCTTATACCTTATGAAGGTGTTTTATTAGGAAGGACGAAATAAGGCAGAATTTTGTTTATTCTAAGAAAGATAAAAGCTCAAGTGACAGCGTGATAAAAATGAAATGACGCAGGATTATGCGTGAGATAATTATATATTATGTTTAAAAAAAGAGAGATAACAGGAGATAAATTAAAATTACAGCAAAATTCACTTGACAGGATTAATATATGTGTATTACAATATTATAGCGGCTGAAAATCGGCCTGTTTTAGAGAAGATAATTTAATCTCCATGCAGTCCGTTAGGCTTTGTAAAAAGCAATATAAGCTTCACGGAGATTTGATATAAATTCTCATAAATATATAACCAGTAGTTTTAAGGAGGGTAAGAAATAAATGAAATCTTTTATGGCAAAGGCCGAAGAGGTTGAAAGAAAATGGTATATTGTTGATGCTGAGGGCAAGGTTTTAGGACGGCTGGCAAGTGAAATTGCCAGTATACTCAGAGGTAAAAACAAGCCTATTTATACTCCCCATGTTGATACGGGAGATTTTGTGATAGTGCTCAATGCGGACAAGGTTGTGCTTACCGGGAAAAAATTGGATCAAAAATTTTACAGGCGCCATTCCGGATATCCGGGCGGAATGAAGGAAATAAAATACAGGCATTTCATGGAAAAAACCCCTGAGAGAGCTGTAGAACTGGCGGTAAAGGGTATGCTTCCCAAAAACAGCCTTGGGAGAGCAATGTTTAAAAAGCTTAAGGTGTATAAGGGCAGCCAGCATGAGCATGCCGCACAAAAGCCTGAAGTTCTCGAAATCAATATTTAATGAGGGGAGGAAGATAAAAATGGCAAAGGTTCAATTTTATGGCACTGGAAGAAGGAAAAAATCGGTTGCGAGAGTTAGACTTGTTCCGGGAGACGGAATAGTTACAATAAATAGCAGAAGTCTGGATGATTATTTTGGACTGGATACAATGAAGGTTATAGTTAAGCAGCCCTTAGTTCTTACCGATACAGCGGGGAAATTTGACGTTATATGCAAGGTGGTAGGAGGAGGCTTCACAGGGCAGGCCGGCGCGATAAGGCACGGTATAGCCAGAGCTTTGCTGAAGGCTGATGAGGAGTTTAGAGGAGTGCTTAAAAAAGCCGGCTTCCTCACAAGGGATCCCAGAATGAAGGAAAGAAAGAAATACGGGCTCAAGAAGGCAAGAAAAGCTCCGCAGTTTAGCAAGAGATAATTTGTGCTGTTTGTGGGATTGTGCGAAACCGTATATTTACTGGTTTCTTGAAGTTCTGAAATGTCATAAAATAGTAGGGAATTGGTGCGGTAACCAACACACAATTAACTAATAAAAAGGGAGCTATTTTAGCAGTATTACTGCTAAAATAGCTCCCTTTTTATTAGTAATATCATCATCATATAAGTCTTTCACCGCATATATGATTTTCAAACCGACAAAGCCGATGCGATTATTTCCTTGGAAGTTCCAGCCGTGATATAGACAAAAACGTTTTGGGATTCTTTTCATTGTTTTGTATATACTAATAGTATTGACGTACGGTATTTTGTACACTATACTAAAAGTACAGAAAACTGTACGAAATGGAGGTGTGTTTATGTTAGCTGTAAATTATACTGCACTAAGAGAAAATATGAAAGCATACATGGATAAAGTTACGGATGATTATGAGATCATGATTGTAACAAGGAAGGGCAATAAAAATATCGTTATGTTATCTGAGGAATCTTATAATAACATGATGGAAAATATATATGTAATGGGAAATAAGAGTAATTATGACTGGTTGATGGAATCAAAAGCTCAATTAGAAGCTGGAATAGTATCTTCTCATGAACTTTCAGAGGTGGAAGGGAATGAATAAAACTTTTACAAAAAATGGCTGGAGCGATTATTTATATTGGCAGATAGAAGATAGAAAAACATTGAAAAAAATAAATCAACTCATTGAAGATATAGCAAAAAATGGAAATGGGGGAATCGGAAAGCCGGAAGCCTTAAGCGGAAATCTAGCGGGGTTTTGGAGTAGAAGAATTAATGATAAAGACAGACTGATTTATAAAATTGACAGCGAAAATATTTATATTTTGGCCTGTAGATATCATTATGGCGACAATTAATTTAATTTATATTTTAACCTATAATTAGCGCATTTCGTAGCAAAGCCGCGTTTCCGCTTTTAATTGAGGAGTTGAGATTATAAGTATTTATAAAATATCTTAATCAAAACGTTGATAAACAAATTATACTGGAAATGCAATAAAGACAGGCCGCCGGAGGTGTAAACCTTTCGGCGGCCTGTCTTTTCATGATTTAATAATACCTGTAATTTATGTAAATGCTTTAACAAGAACTTGAATACCGTAGAAATTATCTCACAAAAGGTTGTGCCAAAGAGAAATTATCAATATAATTAATATAATAAATGTTGTTGAAAAAAATAACATTTATTATAATTGCAAAAAATATCAGGTAATAGCATAGGAGGCAGGGTGAGATGAAAAGTATTAAAACAAAGCTGATAGTATATTTTTGCGCATTGGTTCTATTATCGTCTTCTGTCATAAGCCTTATATCTTTAAAAGCATCCAGCGAAGCACTTATCGGGGAAGCGGAGAAGGGACTTAAATTGCTGGTTGCAGAGGTATCTAAATTGACGAAAAGCAGGATTGAAATGCAAAAGAGCATTCTGGAGACAATATCGTTAAGAGAAGACATTCAAAGTATGGATTGGGAGAAGCAGAGAGCTGTATTGAAGGCAGAAGTGAAAAATACGGAATTTATCGATATGGGCATTGTATTACCAAACGGAACTGCTTACTATCCGGATGGTACAACAAGCCAGCTTGGAGATAGGGATTATATAAAAAAGGCATTAAATGGCGAAACAAATTTGTCGGATGTGTTAGTAAGCAGAGTGACTAATGAGCCTGTAATAATGTATGCTGTGCCTATAAAAGCAGACGAAAAAATAGTGGGCGCACTTATCGGAAGGAGAAGTGGGGATGCCCTGAGTAAGGTTATAGAGGATGCGGGCTATGGCGACAGTGGATATGCCTATGTAATAAATTCCAAAGGAACGGTAATGGCGCACCGTGACATTAACAGGGTGGTGAATCAGTTTAATCCTATTGAGGAGGCAAAAAAGGATGACGGGCAGAAATCGGCAGCAGAACTGTTTGAAAAAATAATTGCTCAAAAAGCAGGCGTCAGCACCTATTCCTTTGAAGGGAATGAGATGTATGCGGCCTATACGCCTATTGACAGTACCGGCTGGATAGTGGTTGTAACAGCCAACAAAAAAGAGGTGCTGTCGTCAATCAGCCTATTACAGAGGGGGGTGCTTGTAACCACCGCTGCGGGCTTGCTTATAAGCATAATGCTTACGTACTTAATTGGCAGCTCCATTGTCCGGCCTATTATAAAAATAGTAAGGTGCTCGGAAAAAATATCTGATCTGGATATTACTCAAGACATTCCTGAAGGCCTTTTGAAAAAGAAGGATGAGATTGGGATTCTGTCAAAGGCGCTTCAGGGGATAACAGGCAGTTTAAGGGAAATTACATATGAAATTAAAGCTTCGTCTGAACAAGTGGCTGCCGCCTCAGAAGAGCTGACTGCAACCTCACAGGAATCGGCCGCCGTAGCCGGGCAGGTATCCGGAGCTATGGAGCAGATAGCAAAGGCTACGTCAGAGCAGGCAAAAAATGCCCAGGACGGATGCTCTAAAGCATTTTTGCTGGAAGAGCTTGTTGAAAAGGATCAGGGATGTATAAGGAATCTGAATACTCTTTCAAATAGAATTGCAGAGGTTGTAAATGACGGACTTAAGGAAGTTGACGGCTTGGCTGAGATAACAGAGGAAAGCAATGGTGCCACAAAAGAAATTTATGAGATCATATTAAAAACAAACGAAAATTCCGGCAAGATAGGCCAGGCAAGCAGTTTAATTGCCTCCGTGGCGGATCAGACCAACCTTCTTGCATTGAACGCAACTATAGAAGCGGCCAGGGCGGGAGAAGCCGGAAAGGGCTTTGCTGTAGTTGCCGAAGAGATAACAAAGCTGGCGGAGCAATCTTCCATGTCTACCAAGTCCATTGATAAAATGGTAAAGGAACTGCAAAGCAATGCTGAAGCTGCGGTAAAGAGTGTTCAGAGGGTTTCCGCCATATGTAAGAGCCAGACAGACAGTGTGACACAGAGCAGGGATAAATATATGCTAATAGAGAGAACAATGAAGGAAACGGGAGAGGCTGTTGAAAAATTGAATGCGTCTGGAAAAGAACTGGTGACAATGAAGAAAGAAATATTGCAAGCTTTGCAGGCCCTTTCCGCCATTGCGGAGGAAAATGCTGCTTCAAGCCAGCAAGCAATGGCATCAATGGAGGAACAGGCCGCCTCTGCCGAAGAAATTGCAGGTACAAGCCAGAGCTTGTCAAACCTTGCACAGAGCCTGCAGTGCGTTATTAGCAAGTTCAGGGTTTAAATAAAATAAGAGGATTTGTTGTTTTTTTTTATGCGTTATAATAAAATATTTAAGATGATTATTTATAAAGATTCTATGTGCTTTAAGAAAAATGCTTTTGAATTTTAAAATGCACTGGCATAAATACCGGAGGGAAAAATGCTGCTTGTTAAAAATGGCAAAATACTTACTATGGCCGGGAGAAGCTATGAGAGTGGATATATTCTGGCCGATGAGGCAAAAATAATTGAAATAGGCCATGATGTAAGCAAGGCTGAAAAGGCTGTTTCGGGACGGCAAGATATTACCGTTATTGATGCGGAATCCTGCTATGTTCTGCCGGGCTTTATAGACGCGCACTGCCATGTAGGCATGTGGGAGGACTCGGTGGGCTTTGAGGGGGATGACGGCAACGAGTCGACCGACCCTGTTACACCCCAATTAAGGGCAATAGATGCCGTCTACCATGCGGACAGGTCTTTTGTGGAGGCAAGGGAGGGCGGGGTTACCGCTGTGGTTACGGGGCCGGGGAGCTCAAACGTCATAGGGGGGCAGTTTGCCGCACTGAAAACCTGCGGAAGGCGAATTGAGGATATGATTATAAAGGCTCCGGTTGCTATGAAGGTTGCGTTTGGTGAGAATCCCAAAACGGTATATAATGAAAAAAGGCAGATGCCCATGACCAGAATGGCAACTGCCGCACTGTTGAGAGAAAATCTTATGAAGGCCAGAGAATATCAGGAACTCCTTATAAGATATTACGAGGATAAGGAAAATAATGATAAGCCTGAGTTTGATATTAAGCTTGATGCTCTTGTAAAGGTATTAAGCAGGGAGATACCTGTAAAGGCTCATGCCCACAGAGCCGATGACATACTTACTGCTGTGAGGATTGCAAGAGAATTCGGAATAGATTTGACTATAGAGCATTGTACCGAAGGCCACCTTATAAAGGATATTCTGCTGGAGGAGAGGGTGTCCGCCATTGTAGGGCCGCTTATTACCGACAGGTCCAAGATAGAGCTGAAAAATCAGAGCATAAAGGCGCCGGGCATTCTCTCCCGTGCAGGTATAAAATTAGCTATAATGACCGACCATCCATGTATACCCATACAATACCTGTGCCTGTGCGCGGCTATTGCCGCACGTGAGGGTATGGATGAGACAGAGGCCTTAAAAGCAATTACGATAAATGCTGCGCAGATTACAGGCATAGACGGCAGGGTAGGGAGCCTTGAGAAGGGCAAGGATGCCGACATGGTTATTTTTAGGGGGCATCCCTTTGAACTCAAATCAAGGGTTGAGGCTACAATTATTAATGGCAGTATTGTGTACCGGAGGCAGGAGAGTGAAGAGGTTTAAAACATTTTCAGAGCAGGAAACAAAAGATGTGGGGCAGTATCTGGGGAAAGTACTAAAAGCGGGAGATTTAGTCTGTCTGGACGGAGATCTCGGGGCAGGAAAAACCGCCTTTACCCATGGTATAGCAAGAGCTGTCGGAGTACAGGGGTATATAACAAGCCCTACCTTTACTATTGTAAACGAATATAACTCCGCTATACCGTTATACCATTTTGACGTGTACAGAATCTCCGATGCGGGGGAGATGTTTGATATCGGCTTTGAGGAGTATATCGGCGGAGAGGGTATTTCGGTAATAGAGTGGGCAGGCATTATACAGGAGGTGCTTCCCCGGGAGTATATAGCAGTGCGTATATCAAAGGACCCTTCAGAGGGAGATAACGCAAGAATAATAGAGGTTGAGTTCCGGGGGACTAAATATCAAGGCTATGAGGACGTGCTGGATAGGCAGGTTCTGAAGGGAGTGAAGTGAAGATGAGGATACTTGCTGTTGATACCTCGGTCTCTGTGGCTGCGGTAGCGGTAATGGACAGCGGCACGGTTCTGGGAGAATATTTGGTAAACAATAAAAAGACCCATTCCCAGAAGCTTATGCCTATGATAAAGGAGCTTATGGACAGCCTGGAGCTGCGCCCGCAGGATATTGATCTATACGCCGCATCCATAGGACCCGGATCATTTACCGGTCTAAGGATAGGTGTCACTACGATAAAGTCAATTGCTTTTTCATTGGGGAAGCCGGTTGCAAGCGTACCGACATTAGATGTCATTGCATATAATATACCGATGAATGAAGCCATGATATGTCCTATAATGGATGCGAGGAATCTACAGGTATACACCTCACTGTACCGCTGGGAGAAGGGCGGTCAAAAGCGTATTGCAGACTACATGGGAATATCCGTTTATCAGCTTATAGATATAATAAAGCAAAATAAGCAAAAGGCCATTTTCGCCGGAGACGGGGTTCAAAATCACAGAGAGCTTTTGCAGAGCGAGCTGGGTGAGATATGCTCATTTGCTCCGGGAAGCCTTTTGCTTCAAAGAGCGTCGGCTGTTGCTCAGATAGCATTTGAAAGAAATGGTTGTACAGATAAGGAGGACGGCTTTTCAATGCTGCCATTCTATTTGAGAAAATCTCAGGCTGAAAGGGAGCTTGAAAAAAATCACATATTGAAACTATGAGGGCTTTAAATGCTGAATAACATTAACATTATGCGCATGACCTCAGAGCATATAAACGATGTAATGATTGTAGAGCACCTTAGCTTTAAGATTCCATGGTCGAAAAATGCCTTTGCGGAGGAGGTTACCAAAAATAAATTTGCAAGGTATTTTGTGGCCGGTGTTAATGGGAAAATCATAGGCTATGCGGGGATGTGGAAAATTTTTGACGAAGGGCATATTACAAATATTGCGGTGCATCCCGAGTTCCGGGGTGCGGGAGTGGGAAGCCTGCTTTTGGAGGCCCTGCTCTCGGCGGCGGATGACGAGGGAATTTTAAGCATAACGCTTGAGGTAAGAAAGAGTAACATTATAGCTCAAAGTCTTTACGGTAAATACGGCTTTGTTACGGAAGGAATCAGGAAGGGCTATTATTCCGATACGGGTGAGGATGCGGTTATAATGTGGAAAAGGTAAAATTGTAAAAACATTGCAGATAAAAAGGTTTTTATCGTATTATTATAGAATATATAAAATATATTATGTCTGGATCTTTGCTATTTATGGGGAGGAGGCTATATGTCAACTGAGATAAACGAATTGGATTATAGCATGCTGCGGAACGAATGTGATCCGGAAATGTTTGATTTTTCCGATACCTCTGAGGTAGAGCCGTTTCATGGAATAATAGGACAGGATAGGGCTGCTCAGGCTATGGAGTTCGGCCTTAAGGTGAAAATACGCGGATACAACTTGTATTTATCCGGAGCTACGGGGACAGGAAAAACAAGCTATGCTCAAAACCACATAAAAAAAATTGCCTTGCAGCAAAGGGTCCCTGACGACTGGTGTTATATGTTTAATTTCAGCAAGCCCAATCAGCCTATGGCGATAAGCCTTCCTGCAGGTATGGGAAAAATTTTTCAAAAGGATATGGATGACTTTGTTAAAATATTAAAGCTTGAGATATCAAAGGCATTTGACAGTGAAGATTATGAAAAGGAAAAGGCCTCTATTGAAAAAGAGTATGAGGGTAAAAGGAGCCTGCTTATAGATAAGCTTAATGAAGATGCTGCAAAGCACGGCTTCAAGGTTAAGACAACAAATGCCGGAATATACTTTTTGCCTGTGGTTGAGGGAAAGACTCTCAGTGAAAAGGAATATGGGGACCTTGATGAAAATGCCAAGCTGGAGCTGAATGAAAGGTCGGATATCATACAGAGAGAGACAATGGATATTATACGTAAAATCCGCAATGTGGAAAGGGACGCTGAAGCTAAAATTGCAGAATGGGAAAACAAGATAGCTTTGTACGCTGTGGGAATGCATATAAGCGATCTTAAGGAAAAGTACAGGGATTACGAAAAGATATCGGAATACCTGGGAAATGTCCAGGAAGACATATTATCCAACCTTGATGACTTCAGGGAGGAGGATGCTCCCTATGAGCAGCAGCAATTGATTGTACCATGGATGAAAAGCAGCTCCGATTCAGTAACGGACAGGTATAAGGTCAATCTGCTGGTGGATAACAGCGAGCTTGACGGTGTTCCGGTAATTGCAGACTTTAACCCTACATTTTACAACCTTCTGGGAAAGCTTGAGTATGAAAATGAGTTTGGCACAATGACTACTCATTTTACCATGATAAAGGCAGGGCTGTTTCATCAGGCTAACGGAGGGTATCTTATTTTACAGGCAAAGGACGTTTTAAATAATGTACAGTCATGGGAAGCATTAAAACGGGTGTTGAGAACAAAGCAAATAAATATTGAAAATATGAAGGAGCAGATGGGGCTTGTTGCTGTTTCAGCCTTGAAGCCTGAGCCGATCCCCATAAACGTCAAGGTGGTTCTTGTAGGAAGCGAGTACCTGTACCAGTTGCTGTACCAGTATGATGAGGACTTTAAAAAGCTTTTTAAAATAAAGGTTGATTTCGATGAGGAAATGGATAGAAGCCGGGAAAATATCATGAAGCTGGTACAGTTTATAAGCTCCTTCTGCCACAAGGAGGATACCCTGCATTTCGACAAAGCCGGCCTTGCCGGAGTAGTTGAGTATAGCTCCAGGCTTGTTGAGGATCAGAGCAAGCTGTCGACAAGGTTTAATGAAATAGTTGAAATACTTTGCGAGTCCTGTGCATGGGCAGAAATAGAGGGAGACTGTATTGTAAGCAGCCGTCATGTAAAAAAAGCCGTAAAGGAAAAAAATTACCGTTCAGATAAATATGACAGAAAGCTGCTGTCTCTTTTGGAGGACGGTACAATAATGATTGACACCGACGGTGAAGTCATAGGACAGATAAACGGGCTTTCCATATTGGATATGGGGGACTATTCCTTTGGAAAGCCGTCCAGAATAACGGCAAACACTTATATAGGGGAAAGCGGAATTGTAAATATAGAAAGAGAGATTGAAATGAGCGGAACCTCTCATACCAAGGGGGTGCTTATTTTAAGCGGGTATATAGGTCAGAAGTATGCTCAGGAAATGCCCTTGTCACTTTCAGGAAGCCTCTGCTTCGAGCAGCTATACAGCGGGGTTGACGGAGACAGCGCATCAAGCGCCGAGCTGTATGCGATAATTTCCAGTCTTGCGGAGATTCCCATAAAGCAATACATAGCCGTAACGGGATCTGTAAACCAGAAAGGGGAAATACAGCCCATAGGCGGTGTTACCAATAAGATAGAGGGGTTTTTTCAATTATGCAAGGTAAGAGGGCTGAATGGAAAGCAGGGAGTAATAATACCGCATCAGAACATAAAAAATCTTGTTCTTAACGATGAAGTGATTCAGGCGGTGAGAAGTGGGAATTTTCATATATATCCTGTTAAGACCATAGATCAGGGAATAGAAATATTGACAGGGATAAAGGCGGGACAAAAGAGGCAGGACGGAACCTATCCTCAGAGGACTGTAAATTACCTGGTATATGAAAAGCTTAAAAAGTTTGCAAAAACAGTCTCCAGCTTTGGAAAGAACGACAAAAAGTAGAGGCAGGCAGTATTATAAAAACATAAGAGAAAAGGAAATGTTGCAATGGATAATATATTAAGCTTGCCTGTAAGTGAAATGGTAAATCTGTCATTTGAATGCGCATGCGGAAGAAGTCACTCGGTGGACATCCAAAGGATTGCGGTGGAGCAGGATATAACAAAAGACGCAGTAAGCCTTGCACTGAAATATAAGACCGGCAGGATATTCCTTATAGCCGATAGCAATACCTATTCTGTGAAGGGAAGTAGTATTGAGGAGGCTTTAAAAAAAGAAGGGCTTGAAGTGGGAAAGCATGTTTTTGAATCTCTTCATCCCCTTGTGCCTGATGAAAAAGCGGTCGGAAGGCTTGTGACGGAGATAGGGAGAGATGTTTCCCTTATAGTGGCCGTAGGGTCGGGGACCTTGAATGATCTGGCAAGGATTATAAGCCTTAAGCTTGAAATACCTTATTTGATAGCGGCAACCGCTCCATCCATGGACGGATATGCTTCTACAGTATCGCCTCTTATAATAGACGGATTTAAAAAGACCTATGAGGCGGTATATCCTGTTTCAATCCTGTGTGATTTGCAAGCCATGAGCAATGCCCCCCGGGAAATGATATGTGCGGGCTTTGGGGATATACTGGGCAAATATACGGCGTTGGCCGACTGGAAGCTTTCAAAGGATATAAATAATGAATATTACTGCGAAACCTGTGTAAGCCTGGTGAAAAATGCCATGGATAAGTGCATAGGCAATATAGACGGAATTGCAGAGCGGGATAAGCATTCCATAAGATATATGATAGAAGCTCTCATTCTTTCAGGAATTGCAATGGGTCTGGCGGGAAATTCCAGACCGGCTTCGGGGGCGGAGCATCATCTGGCACATTATTGGGAGATGGATGCTCTGGCAAGAGGGGAGAAGCACCCTCTTCACGGCAATTCGGTAGGTGTAGGTACGGTAATAGTTTCATATTTGTATGAAATGGTTAAGGATAAGGTTGATTTTGAAATAGTCTCACCTAATCCTGCAGAAATCAGAGGCCTTTTAAAGAGAGTCGGGGCGTGCGGCAATCCTTTTGAGCTGGGCATTAAAAAGGAGGTCTTCACAGAAAGCGTGATACATGCCATGGAAATAAGGCCGAGATATACTGTTTTTCATCTTGCAAAGAGGCTTGGAATTCTTGAGGATTCCGCTTTGAGGCTTACACGGCAATTTTATGGAGTGTAAGGCAAAATATCAAAAAGGGGCTGCCGGTCACAGCAGCGGCAGCTCTATTATAAATAATGCACCCGACTCGGAATTCTGAGCGGTGACCTTTCCTTTATGCTTTTCAATAACATTTCTTGCTATTGCCAGCCCGAGTCCGAAATTCCCCTTTTTGCCCTTATAAAATCTTTCAAAAATATTAGGAAGATCTTCAGATGCAAATCCGTGGCCGTCGTCCCATATCAATAAAATTAATTTGCTGTGCTCGGTGCTTTTAAATTCTATTTCTACCTTACTGCTGGCATATCTTATGCAATTGCTTATTATGTTTGTAATTGCACGCGAAAGCTTTTCATGATCCGCCATTATTTCTACTTTTTCAGAGCTGCAGCCGCAGATGATTTGTATATTGTTGTTTATGGCTATTCCATTCATTCTCTCTATACAGTTGTTTATTAAATCGTTAAAATTTAAGTTGGTAAAATGGTAATTCTCTTCAAGCGTGTCAAGCCGTGACAGGTACATCAGATCGTCTACAAGATGTGCCAGATGCTTTGACTCATCTATTATAATATTTGTTGCGGTGCCGGCCTCCACAACATCGTACTTTATTCCCTCTGCATAGCTTTGAATAGACATAAGGGGGGTTCTGAATTCATGAGACACATTTTGCAGAAAGGTTTTCTGAACCTTGTCGTACTTCTCAAGCTTTTCAGACATTATATTTATACTGTTTATAAATTGCTCCAGCTCACTGTATATCGGCATCTTAATTTTAGCACCAAAGTTTCTCTCAGCAATTGAGCCTATGTGGCGGCTGAGATATGAAAAGGGTTCAGATATTTTTTTTGCGGAAATCGATGAAAAAACAGCAAGGACCAGTGATGATAGAATAAGTATAGCTAATAATATTGCATTTATCATATACTGTAAATGGTTAACCTTTTGAAGGCTTGAATATATTATTATCCAGCCAAGCCCGAAGGTGTTTTTGAGGGATACAGGCTTTGCGATGGCTATATATTCTGTGCCTGAGAAGTCGAAATTCAGATATTTGCCGTCACCGGAGACAAAAGAATTACTAAGCTCGCTGGTGATTTTGGCCAATAAGCTCTCCGAAACACCGAAATATCCTTCGGGAGAGGAATTTATTAAATTTTTGTCAGAATCAAATAACAGGTAATCCGCATTTAAAACAGAGAGCGTCTGCTTTAGCGATCGATCCAGCATAAAATAAAACTTAAAAAAATCGTCATTTCCTTTTGAAGTATTGCCGGGAATGTCCGGAGGAGGCGGAAGCATACCATGCTCAGGAAAAAGCTCAGGTCCTTTTTTCAGTGCCGTATCCTCAGTATTTAATGCTATAGTATTTAATTGCCGTGCCACATCGTTTTCTATGTACAGGCGTATTGCGATATTGAATATTATTGTTGTCAATGCGATAAGCATAATGATTACAACCATGTTATATCTAAAAATTTTCCACGTTATTGAATTCCTTTTCATAACATCATTCCTCTTCCTGTATTTTAAATCCAAATCCCCAAATAGTATCAATCTTTAACATAGAGTCGGCAGCTAAAAGCTTTTTTCTGATCCTTTTTATCATATCATCGGTTGCGCGGGTCTCAACATCATTTTCAAATCCCCATATTTTGTCTAAAAGCTCATGCCTGCTTACAGCTCTGTTTTTATTTTCAAGCAAATAGCAAAGCAGTGAAAATTCTGTTCCTGTAAGGCACAGCTCCTTGTTTTTGCAGGTAGCCTGCTTGCTGACAGGATTTATTGATATGTCTGAAGCTTGTATAACTTGAGCTTCTTTATCCTGTGCTTTATCCAGGTAAACTCTTCTAAAAATGCTTTTGACCCTTGCAAGAAGCTCCATTGGGCTGAACGGTTTTGTAAGATAGTCATCACTCCCCAATGTCAGTCCGGCTATTTTGTCGGCTTCAGTATCCTTTGCGGATACTATTATTATAGGCACAGTACTTTTTTGACGTATCGCTGTGCATAGAGAGAATCCATCCATCTGAGGCATCATTATGTCTATAATAAGCATGCTTGCCTGCCTGATACTGAATGCTTCAAGAAGAGAGCGGCCATCATTAAAAGCTTCTACTTCGTACCCGTCATTTACAAGGAAAGATTTTATTATATTACATATATTTGCCTCATCATCAGCTATATAAATTAACTTTTTATCCATTGCGCTTTAGTCCTCCACATACATTTTATCATGTATGGTATTTAATGTCATTTTTTAATTTCTGTTTATTTTATTTTATCACAATATTACCATGATTTTCTCAGCATAACTAAAATTTAAAGATATAAAAGAAAAATATTTTTGTAATTTAAAGAAAAATTATACATAAAACAAGAACTTTAATACGAATAAAAGATACAATTATTCTACAAAGGTTACATTTTAAATAATAAATGGATATAAAAGCAATAAAGGTCGGGCTCGGGCAAAAGCTGCCTGAGTTTTGCCGCAATATTGCCACACTTTTAAAATGTAGATCTTCCGATAAACTAAATGGAACAATTTGTGCAGGATAATAAAATAGCTGTAGGAGGTAATGTTAATGAACTCAATTAGTGACTATCAACAGATGATCAACAACTGGTATTATAGCAGGAGCTATACAGCGGAACTATCTGATAATGAGGATGTTGAGCAATTGACTGAAATAGCATTGAGCGATACGGGCAGTATGGGCGGCAACGGGGCGGTACAGCCTTTGGATGAGCTTGTGGCCGCGGGAACAATTACGGAAGAGCAGGAGGAAGAAATTAAAAAGGCCATTGAAAGCGCCATGCAGTCCTCTTCATATTCCCGTTATAAGATTCAGTCAAATTACGCGGCATTTGCAGATCCTTTGGACAGTCTGGTAGAAGAGGGCATAATTACGGCGGAGCAAAGAACTGCCGTTAAAGATGTCTTGGAAGCTTCAAAGCCTGAAAAAATGCCTCCTCCTTCCCCCATGCCGTCTGCGGATGAAGATGACAATTCGATTGAATCCATTCTGGACAGCCTTATAGCAGCAGGAGAAATCACGGAGGAGCAGAAAAGCTCTATTATAGAGGCTCTGCAATCGGCTTATAATCCCTATCCGGCAGACGGCGATATGCTATGGAATCGTGATAATGGCAATAGAGGAGCAGCCTTTTTCAGCAACCGTATAATGCCGGTTGATGATGAATTCCAGTCCATGGTCAGGGCCTATGAAACACAGTTTGAGGCCGTACAGTATGATGAAATTCAGGATTCTTTGCAAACGAGCTTGTAAGGGGGGAGCAGGCTGCAAAAATAATTAGCGGGAGGTTACCGGTATGAATGTTTCGTCTGTATCAGGCAATTCAAGCGGCTCATACTCTGCATCAAGCGGAAATAATGAGCTGGCGTATCTGGAAAAACAGAAGGCAAGTCTTGAGAAGGAGCTGCAAAAGGTTAATCAAAGCAGCGGAGATTCAGAAACAAAGCAGGAAAAGGCAAAGCAGCTTCAGCTTCAAATCCAGCAAATTGAGGCGCAAATACAGCAGAAGAAGACTGAGATGTCAAAGCAGGAGCAGAAGGGCGTGCAGAAGGCAGCTCCCGCGGATAAGGCGCAAAGCGGAGCTTCGCCAAAGGAGAGGCTTGATGGGATGTTTCCCAATAAAATTGATGTTCTGGTATAGAGCGCTGCCGAATAAAAGGGTTCCGGGAAGTCCGGAAGCCTTTTTGTCCGGCATTTTACTTACTGCAGGTAGGAATTTACATCGGCACACCCTTCAATATAGTACCTGTCCTTACGGCTTTGATTTTCTTCAATATATACTACTCTTTGCTTTGAAACCGATTCCATTATGCTGAATACTGTTTTGACATCTCCGAATTCAACCTCGGGGGTCACTAGTATTTCTTCCTTTCCGTTAAAGGCATTGTAAAAATTCATAAGCTCATTGTAATAGCCGCGCTCGGGAGTATAGGGAATCTGTTCTGCCGGTCCGTTGTTATAGGCCAGGTTTATAATGCCGCAGTTTTTTTCCTCAAGGTATATTTCTCCTTTTGTACCAAAGATTCTGAACCCGGTTAGCGGCTTTTGAGGCTCCATGCCGGAGGGAAAGTAGCTGAAATACCCTGTTATTCCATTTTTAAAAAGCATATTGGAATTTACCGAAACATAGGGGTTAAAATCCTCCTTCTGGGGCTTTCCGAAAGCCTGTACACATTCTATATCCCCAAAAATATGGCGTATTGCTGCGATATCGTGGAGTGCGGCATCTAAAAACGCACCTCCCGCAAACTTGGGGTGCTGCCGCCATTCGGTGCCTGCGAAGGTATCCTTGGACATTTCACAGGGGAAGCAGGTAATATTGTTTCTTATGAAATAAATTACATCTCCTATTTTGCCCGAGCCTATAATACTGCGAATTATATTGTTTTCCTCGTTATACCTGTAGTTTTCGGCAATCATTATTTTAAGGGAGTACTTTTTGGACAATTCAACATATTTTCTTGCGTCGTCAAGATTTGCGGCTAAAGGCTTCTCACAAATAAAATCTATTCCTGCTGCGGCAACATCTGAAGAAACACCGTAATTCATTTCTATGGGCACAAGTATGTCCACTGCGTCAATATCATCCCTTTTAAGCATTTCCTTATAATCCTGATAAATGTTTTCAGGTGCAAGGCTTATTTTTTTGGCAAATTCCTGAGCATCCTTCATCGTGCGGTTTGAAAGCGCCGCAATCTCATACTTGTCCTTCAATTCAAGGATTGCGGGATAGTGGAGTCTCTCCCACGCCAGACCTGTGCCGATTACGCCCAAACGTATTTTCTGCATTCTGCTCTCCTTTTCTATGCTTTATATGCATAATTAACCGTATTTCTTGCCTGTTCCTGAACATTATTATTTGCCAAGCAACAGGTATTATACCCTTCGCATAAATACCTCGAATATACGTATTATAAGCATATTACAAAATAAATTTTTAAGGAGGAGAATATCAGCATGAAAAGTCTTAACATAATGGGAGTACTGGTAGATAAAAGGACTCAGGCCGCGCCTAGAGTACAGGAGATTTTAACCAAATACGGAGACAGCATAATGACAAGAGTAGGAACTCACGATCCGGGCGAGAAGCAGCATGGACTTATAACCCTCAACGTACTGGACAGGAGTGAAAAGATTCTGGCTCTGGCAGAAGAGCTGGGAGCCCTTGAAGGAGTGCAGGTAAAGACAATAAATATGAAATGAGGGCCTGTCTTTTTTTCATATAATTCGCAGATATATATTGAATTTAAGTATAAAATATGCTAATATATCACGAGGGAAAAACAATTGTACGCCGAGTATGGACATGGAGGCTGGTATGAAAGACAATTCAACATATTATCTTGTCGATGCATTGGTACTGCCGGAGGTATTTACAAAAGTAATAGAGGTTAAGAAAATACTCAGCAGAGGGAGTGTAAAGACGGTCAATGAAGCCGTGAAAGAGATTGGACTCAGCCGCAGCGCCTACTATAAGTATAAGGATTTCATTTTTCCTTTTTATGAAACCTCAAGGGGGAGGGTTATTACGCTGTTTTTTGTAGTAGAAGACTTTGCAGGGATATTATCCGGCATAATTAACAGCATCGCAAAGGTAAAGGCGAACATATTGACTATCAATCAGAACATACCTATAAATGGCCTGGCTGACGTTACTAT
Organism: Bacillota bacterium; assembly: GCA_023390115.1. Classification (GTDB taxonomy): domain Bacteria; phylum Bacillota; class Clostridia; order Acetivibrionales; family DSM-27016; genus Anaerobacterium. The sequence goes on along the minus strand of JAEWDM010000004.1, from coordinate 81,971 downwards.
CTCTATAGAGACAGAGGGGATGACCGGGAATATAGATGAATTGATGAGTGATGTAAGGAGCATAGAAGGGGTCAGAAGGCAAGGAATACTTGCAAGAGAATAGAGGAGGCTTAGAAAATATGGTTTATATAGCGATTTTAGGTTATGGAACGGTAGGCTCAGGTGTTTTGGAGGTTATCAGAAAAAACTGTTCGGGCATAGAGGCCAGAGCAGGAGAGAAAATAGAGGTTAAAAAAATACTGGATATACGTGATTTCCCTGAAAGCCCGGACAGAGACCTGCTGACAAAAAATGCCGACGAGGTATTTGAGGACAGTGAAATAAGCATTGTCGTGGAGACAATAGGCGGTTCCCGCATTGCCTATGAATTTACAAAAAGGGCGCTGAAGGCGGGAAAGCATGTGGTAACCTCCAATAAGGAGATTGTAGCTGCTTATGGGCCTGAGCTCCTTATGCTTGCCAGAGAAAACGGCGTAAGCTATTTGTTTGAGGCCAGTGTCGGGGGAGGGATACCCATTATACGGCCACTCAGCGGATGCCTTGCAGCAAATGAAATCAGCGCCATTACGGGCATTTTAAATGGAACGACCAATTATATCCTTACGCAGATGAAAAGGGAAGGAAAGGATTTTAGCGAGGCTTTGAGGGAAGCACAGGAAAAGGGATATGCAGAGGCAGATCCTACGGCGGATATAGAGGGCCATGACGCATGCAGAAAAATAGCTATCCTTTCCTCCATAGCATATAATGAATTTATAGACTATAGAGAGATATACACTGAGGGTATAACCTCAATAAGCCTTGCCGACATGCAGTATGCTGAGGCTATGAACTCTACTGTAAAGCTTATAGGCATAAGCGTTAAGGTGGGGGACAAAATATTTGCCCGTGTGAGTCCTGCTGTAGTCAGTAAGAAAAATCCTATTTCAAATGTAGACGATGTATTCAACGCAATTGTTGTAAAAGGAAATGCAATAGGAGAGGCTATGTTTTATGGCAGGGGAGCGGGAAAGCTTCCGACAGCGAGCGCTGTAGCAGCGGATGTAATTGATATTGTAAAGCACAGGGGAGTCAGCCGGAGTCATACGTGGACTGTTGGCCGCGGGGACAGTATGATAGATTTCGGGGATTTTGAATGCAGGTATTTTATAAGACTTAAGACAGATGGCTCACATGAAGCCGGCCCGGCAGTTGAAGATATCTTTAAGAGGGTAGCCTGGGTAAAACCGGATGTTCCTTTTGAAAATGAAATTGGCTTTGTAACGGGAGTATACACGGAAAAGCAACTGAAAAAGCTGCTAAAAGAAGCGGAGGCTTCCGAAGGTGTTGAAAAAACCTTGAGCACCATAAGACTGCTGGATGATGGACAGTAGCCTGCAGGGCCCATGATTGGGCGCAGATAGCGAATATATAGTGATGAAGTAATTGGGGGATGAATCGAATGAAAATTGCTAAGTTCGGAGGCACTTCCATGGCAAGTGCCGAACAAATAAAAAAGGCATTTGAAATAGTTATATCCGATCCCGCAAGGAAACTGGTAGTTGTTTCGGCTCCGGGAAAGAGATATGATAACGATATTAAGGTTACCGATCTTCTTATAATGTGTGCCGAGAAATGTTTAAAGGATGGGGAAGCGGAAGACGAATTAAATGCGGTTGTGTCGAGGTACGCAGAAATTGCACGGGACTTTAAGCTGTCGGCGGACATTGTACAGGTTATTGAAGCAGATTTGCGCAAGCGGGTATCGTCGGATAATACTGACAGGGACAAGTTTATGGATTTACTTAAGGCGGCAGGAGAGGACAACTGTGCTAAGCTGGCGGCAGAATGCCTAAGAAGCATGGGAGTTAAGGCTCACTATGTAAATCCTGGGGATGCGGGGCTTTTCTTAAGCGATGAGTTTGGGAATGCACGCGTGCTTCCCCAGTCATACAATAACCTTAAAGCCAGCCTTAATATGGATGGAATAATGATTTTCCCGGGATTTTTCGGGTATTCGGCAACGGGAGATGTTGTTACTTTTCCGAGAGGAGGCTCGGACATAACGGGCTCAATCCTTGCTGCGGCTGTTGACGCGGAAATGTATGAAAACTTTACCGATGTCGATTCTGTTTTTTCGGCTAATCCCAATATAATTCCAAGTCCCAGGCCCATTTCGATACTTACATACAGAGAAATGAGAGAGCTGTCGTACGCGGGTTTTTCGGTGCTGCATGAGGAGACGCTTGAGCCTGTATACCGCAAGGGCATTCCGGTATGTATAAAGAATACAAATAATCCTTCCGCACCCGGAACAATGATTGTGCGTGAAAGAGAAAACAAAAACGGGCCTGTCGTAGGTATTGCGGGGGATAAAGGCTTTTGCAGCATATACTTAAGCAAATATATGATGAACAGAGAAATAGGCTTTGGACGCAGGATGCTTCAGATTCTTGAGGATGAGGGCATTGCTTATGAGCATATACCTTCGGGCATAGACAATGTTTCAGTGGTTATCCGGGAGAGGCAGTTAGACGGAGAGACTGAAGAGAGGGTGATAAACCGTATTAAGTCGGAATTAAAGGTAGATGATATATTTGTGGTAAGAAAGCTTGCGATGGTTATGACGGTAGGAGAGGGAATGAAAAACACAATCGGTATAGCGGCCAGGGCCGGAGCTGCACTGGCGCAGGCCGGAGTGAATCTTGAAATGATAAATCAGGGTTCTTCCGAGGTAAGCATGATGTTCGGCGTAAAGGAGGAAAAAGCAAATGAAGCCGTAAAGGCACTTTATAATGAATTTTTTAATAAATAGTATATGCTCTCTTTGAAGGATGAAGGAGAAGATGCTGCAATAATCCTCCTTGTGTTATTGACATTATATGGATGATAAATTGTGGAACTAAATGCTTTCTTTTTATTAAGGTTCGTTATATACTATACTTTACGTGCTCTTAACAGAATTTTATACTAAGTTTCAGAGTGCCCGGGCTATAGATTGTATGTAAGATATATGAAAGAATGAAAAAAATCACTTGCAGAAATAGCATGCCTATGCTATTATATAAATAATAGTAAAGAGCACTTGCTTTATATATTGGCATTTTTACTTAAATTTAATATTTTTTATCAATTACATTGTTGTAGCTAAAGTAGCACAGACGCTTCCCTATAAACACACTTGACAGTCTAAGCGGGGGAGGCTTTTTTGTTTGTATGATAATTTTATGTAAATATTAAAAAATTTTTTAGTCATGTTAAAGGAAGGTGTTTATATGAACTACGGCCTTGTAAGTAATAGTGCGTTTATAACGGAAATAAATACTTATGATATAATAAAAGCGTCAGCAACAGCAAAAAAACCGGGAGTTGAGGAATTGTGCATTATACCGGGATATCCTGCGGGGAGATATGGTGAGGTGCTTGCGGTAGGTATAGCTCCGGCCGGCAGCATAAAAGATGAGTTTGCAGGGGTTAGGCCGCACATTGGCATAACATGCTTTACTCCGCCTGTAAACTGATCGGATCAGAGGTGGGAGATATGGAATACGGCAAATTCATTATTTCGGGAGAGGATAAAAAAACTCTGGCATGTGTAAAAAATGCCCTTGTTTCCAGCGGACATATATTTATAGGATATTCCAAGGATTATTTCAATATATTGAGGCATATAAGAAATTCAGCCCCGGAGCTTGTTATTATTGATGTGGGGAAAGGCTTTAAGGATTTAAAGCAGACGCTTGAAACCATTGATGAGGACCTGCTGTGTGCGTGTGTTTTAATTCTGGATACAAAAAGTGACGATATATTTGAGTTTATACAAAAATCCAGAGTGATGACTTATATAAGCAAGCCGGTTTTTGAAGAGGCGATAGTGCAGATAACAGATGCCGCCCTGATAAATTATTCAAGGATTCTCCAGTATGAGGAGAAGGTAAAAAAGCTGAATGAGACTCTTGAGAGCAGAAAGGCTGTCGAAAAGGCAAAATGGATACTGGTGGAGAAGGAAGGGCTTTCGGAAGCGGAAGCCTATGAAGCAATAAGAAAGAAGAGCCGGGATAACAGGGTTCCTATGAAGAATATTGCAGAAGCGCTGATTCTTACCAGAGGATAAAAACAGATGTGTGGGATGACTTTTGAAAAACCATACAAAATGCAAGTTCAAAATATGTAAATTGCATAAAAAAATAGATATTAAAAGAAATTTATAAAAAGTATTGCAATAATGCAAGAGAGGTGATATAATCAATTCATAAATTTTAATTTAGTTTTTTGAAGGAAGAGGATTCCCTGAAGAACCTTATACCTTCTCGGCATAGACGCCATTACTATACAATAGAAGTATAGTTTTGGGGTCTTTTTATTATTTATAATGAAAAATATGTCAGGAAAGGAGTTTGTCTATGAAAAAACTGGAAATCATTACTAGGCCGGAGAAAATCGAGGACGTTAAAGAGGTAATGAATCAAGCAGGCACCTATGGAATGACTGTTACAATGGTTTCAGGCTGTGGCATGCAGAAGGGGAGGAAGGAAATATACAGAGGTACGGAGTACAGTATAAATTTGCTCCCTAAAATTAAAATTGAAGCGGTTGTTCCCGACGAGGCCGTAGAGGGCCTGATTCAGAAAATAACCGAAGCGGTGAGGACGGGGCAGGTAGGAGACGGCAAAATATTTGTTTATAACGTGGAGGATGCTGTAAGGATAAGAACGGGAGCAAGAGGAAAGGACGCGATATAAAAGCTTTACAAAATATAAAGGGGAGTTGTATTTTTATGAAAAAGAGGATAATAGGCTTTATTATAGTTTTTGCGCTGCTGTTAATTCCCACAGTCGCTTTTGGAGCGGGCGAGGAGATAAATGACGCTACCGCATTGGCGATTAACACAGTATGGGTGCTGCTGGCAGCAGTTTTGGTGTTCTTCATGCAGGCGGGGTTTGCAATGGTTGAGACGGGTCTTACAAGAGCAAAGAATGCCAGCAATATAATAATGAAGAACTTGATGGATTTTGCCATAGGCTCAATAGTATTTTATGCAGTAGGCTACGGCTTTATGTTCGGGGCGGATCAGGGGGGCTTTATAGGGCTTTCAGGCTTTTTTGGAACGGATGTGGTGGACAGAGGAGTACCTCTGGAAACCTTTATGATATTCCAGACTGTATTTGCCGCTACTGCCGCTACAATAGTGTCTGGTGCTATGGCTGAAAGAACGAAGTTTTCTGCTTACATTATTTACAGTGCTGTTATAACCTTAATAATATATCCTGTTGTAGGGCACTGGATATGGGGCGGAGGCTGGCTGTCAAACTTAGGAATGATTGACTTCGCCGGTTCTACCGTTGTACATTCGGTCGGAGGCTGGGCTGCTCTGGTGGGGGCTGCAACTCTCGGGCCCAGAGTCGGGAAATTCAACAAGAATGGGAAGCCCAATGCCATACCGGGCCACAGCATTACGCTTGCGGCGCTGGGAGTATTCATCCTCTGGTTCGGGTGGTTCGGGTTTAACCCTGGAAGTACATTGTCCGGTGTTGACGCAAGCATAGGAAGAATAGCAATGACTACAAATTTGTCGGCTGCTGCGGGAGCATGTACTGTCATGATAATAACCTGGCTGCGGTATAAAAAGCCTGATGTCAGCATGACCTTAAACGGCGCACTGGCAGGGCTTGTTGCGATAACCGCAGGCTGCGCGGCGGTGAGTCTTCCCGGTTCAATTATTATAGGAGTAATTGCGGGCTTTGTAATTGTATTCGGAATAGAGTTTATCGAAAAGGTTCTTAAAATTGACGACCCTGTTGGAGCAATCGGAGTTCATGGCTTTTGCGGTGCGGCAGGAACCATACTTGTAGGTCTGTTTGCTACCGAAGGCGGGCTGTTTTACGGAGGGGGCTTCGGCCTTCTGGGAGTTCAAGCTCTGGGCGTTATCACGGTAGCGGCTTGGGTGCTTGTAACTACGTTTATACTCTTCAATGCTATTAAGGCTACTGTAGGCTTAAGAGTCAGCAAGGAGCATGAGGAAGGCGGACTTGACATAAGCGAGCACGGCTCGGAGGCATATGCCGACTTCCATATAAAGAGTGCGGACACTATATTGTAATCCTGAAATGCAGGAGTATGGAATCGCGCTTTCATTAAATTGCTTTTAAACCAATTTATTTTAATAAAATCATTGACAAAATGCAAGGAAAGTAGTATTATTAGTTCATAATTTAATAATTGATATGAAATTCCTTGAATGAATACAATATCAAAAAGGCCTGGACGCCAAAATCAAATGATTTTGGCGTCCTTTTGTTTTAAATTTTAAAATATATAAAAAATTGGAGGTATTTAATATGAGACAGGTAGCAATCTATGGAAAAGGTGGAATAGGGAAATCTACAACTACACAGAACCTTACAGCGGGCTTGGGAGAGATGGGAAAAAACATAATGATAGTGGGATGTGACCCAAAGGCGGACTCCACAAGACTTGTGCTTGGAGGTCTTGCACAAAAGAGCGTGCTTGATACCCTGCGTGAGGAGGGAGAAGAGGTCGAGCTTGAGAACATAATGAAAAGAGGAGTTTTCGGAATAAGATGTGTTGAGTCCGGCGGACCTGAACCCGGTGTCGGATGTGCGGGGAGAGGTATAATAACCTCAATTAATATGCTTGAACAGCTTGGTGCTTATACCGACGATTTGGACTATGTATTCTATGATGTATTGGGTGACGTTGTCTGTGGTGGTTTCGCAATGCCTATAAGAGAAGGAAAGGCACAGGAAATATATATAGTTGCAAGTGGTGAAATGATGGCGCTGTATGCGGCGAATAACATATGCAGAGGTATACAGAAGTATGCAAATACAGGTGGATGCCGTCTGGGCGGTATTATATGCAACAGCAGAAAGGTTGACGGAGAAAAAGACCTGTTGGAGGCTTTCGCAAAGGAGCTGGGAAGTCAGTTGATTTATTTCGTGCCCAGAGATAACATGGTGCAGAGGGCTGAAATCAACAGAAAGACAGTAATAGACTTTGATCCTGAGGTAAACCAGGCAAAAGAATATAGAGGCCTTGCTCAGGCTGTCGACAGCAATCAGATGTTTGTTATTCCGAAGCCTATGCCCCAGGAGAGGCTTGAGCAGATATTAATGGAGCATGGTATTTTGGATATATAATGGGCCGGAGGATGTTGAGCTGTTTCGTTGATTGCCAGAATAATTAATTTGGAGGGTTATGTTTATGTTAATGATAAGAGCTATTATAAGACCTGAGAAGGTTGGTACGGTATTGGCTGAATTAAGTGACGCAGGCTTTCCTGCCGTTACAAAAATGGATGTAAGCGGACGCGGTAAGCAGCGAGGAGTTAAGGTCGGAGACGTTTTCTATGATGAAATCCCCAAAGAAATGCTCATTATGGTTGTTAAGGACGAAGACAAGGATGATGTAGTGAAAATTATAATGAAAAATGCAAAAACAGGCGAAAAAGGTGCGTTTGGTGACGGTAAAATATTTATAAGTCCTGTAGAGGAAGCATATACAATCAGTTCGGGGTCAAATGAGCTTTAAGAGGGAGGAAGGTCATATGAAGGAAGTCATGGCTGTTATAAGGATGAACAGGGTTAACCAGACAAAAGAAGGTCTGGCAAAGGAAGGCTTTTTCTCTCTGAACTGCAGGAAGGTGCTGGGAAGGGGAAAGAAAAAGGTTAATTACGAGCTTATTCAGGATATTATTTCAGGAGGTGATGTTTCATCTCCTTCAATAGCAGAATCTTTGTCGGAGGGACACAGGCTTATCCCCAAAAGACTTGTATCCATGATAGTAAAGGATGAGGATGTTAAAAAGGTTATAGAAACTATCATTGACATTAACAGGACAGGGCATGCCGGTGACGGTAAAATATTTGTTATGCCTGTATTCGATTCTGTGAGGGTAAGAACCGGAGAAAACGGAGAAGAGGCAATATAGGAGGTTATATTATGAATGCGGTAGACATAAAGCAAAAAGTGTCAAAAACTCTGGAGCAGTATCCTGCTGCTGTGTTTAAGAATAGAAAGGATCATGTGGTTGTTAAGGATGGCGAAGCGGATGCGCAGATTATTACAGCAAACACAAGAACTGTTCCGGGGATTATAACAAACAGGGGATGCTGTTACGCAGGCTGTAAGGGTGTTGTTCTGGGGCCGTTAAGAGACGCTCTTATTATAACTCACGGTCCTATCGGCTGCGGATACTATAGCTGGGGCACAAGAAGGCATAAAGGCAGAATAGATGCCGATGAGAAAAACTACTTGAGCTATTGCCTTTCCACTGATTTGCAGGAGGGAGATATTGTTTTCGGGGGAGACAAAAAGCTGAAGCAGGCTATAACGGAAGCGGTGGAAATATTCCATCCTGAAACAATAATGATTTGCTCCACATGTCCTGTCGGACTTATCGGTGACGATATAAATGCCGATGCGGCATGGGCGCAGAAGGAATTCGGAATAAAGGTTCTTGCATTTAGCTGTGAAGGATATAAGGGAGTCAGTCAGTCGGGAGGGCACCATATCGCAAACAACTCGCTGATCAAGCATGTTATAGGTACAGGAGAAAGAGCGGTTGGGAAATACTCCATCAATATTCTTGGAGAGTACAACATAGGCGGAGACGGCTGGGAAGTTGAAAGGATAATGAAAAAAATAGGCTATGATATTGTTTCGGTTATGACGGGAAATGGCACTGTAAGAGACTTGAAGAATGCCCATCTTGCCCATTTGAATATAGTGCAGTGCCACAGGTCCATAAATTATATAGGCGAGATGATGAATACAAAGTACGGCCATGACTGGATAAAGGTTAATTTCATAGGTGTGCAGTCTATGGCTAAGAGTCTTAGGGATATAGCGGCATATTTCGGAGATAAGGATCTCATCGACAGGACTGAAGAGGTTATTGCCGAGGAGATCTCCGAAATAAGCGATGCAATGGAATACTTCAGGAACATATGCCAGGGAAAGACTGCCGCATTATTTGTGGGAGGCTCCCGAGCTCATCATTATCAAATGCTTCTTAAGGATTTGGGAGTTGAGACGGTGCTTGCGGGATATGAATTCGGACACAGGGATGATTATGAGGGCCGTGAGGTTATCCCTACCATTAAGGCGGACGGAGACAGCAAAAACATAGAAAGCATAGAGGTTGAGCCCGACTCCAAGTATTACAGGGTATTCCTTTCACCCGAAAGGGCAATTGAGCTTAAGAATATTATAAATCTTAACGATTATCCCGGAATGATGAAGGGTATGCCTGACGGAAGCATTGTAATAGATGACTTGAACCACTACGAAACTGAAGAATTCCTGAAAATATTAAAGCCTGATATTTTCTGCTCGGGAATAAAGGATAAATATGTCTCACATAAGGCGGGGATTTTTTCCAAGCAGCTTCATTCATATGATTACAGCGGACCTTATGCGGGATTTAAAGGTGCGGTTAATTTTGCGAGAGACATAGCTATGGGACTGACAACGCCTTCGTGGAAGCTTATAACGCCTCCATGGAAGAAGGAACCTATGTTGGAAGGCACTATGGCGGTATAGGAGGAGGTAATTAAAAATGTTAGATTATACACCAAAGGAATATTCAAAAAGGGAGGCTCTCTCCATAAATCCTGCCAAGACCTGCCAGCCTGTGGGGGCTATGTACGCGGCATTGGGAGTGCACAGGTGTCTTCCGCACAGTCATGGCTCACAAGGGTGCTGCTCTTTCCACAGGATGTTTCTTACAAGAAATTTCAGAGATCCCGTAATGGCTTCGACAAGCTCTTTTACAGAAGGTGCTGCTGTTTTTGGAGGAGGCTCTAACGTTAAAAGTGCAATAAAAAATATTTTTTCAATATATGACCCTGACATTGTTGCAATACACACCACATGCCTGTCCGAAACGATAGGCGACGACATGCCTACTTATATAATGCAGAGTCAGATACCCGAGGGCAAGCTTGTAGTTCATGCCAATACACCAAGCTATCAGGGTTCTCATATAACAGGCTTTTCAAACATGGTTAAGGGCTTTATAAAATACCTTGCGGTAAATACAAAAACCCCTAACGGAAAATTAAATGTCATACCGGGCTTTGTTAACCCTGCTGATATGAGAGAGATTAAAAGGCTGCTTAAGGCAATGGGAGTGCAGTTTACGATGTTCCCCGATACAAGCGGTGTTATTGACGCACCCATGACGGGAAAGTTTGAAATGTACCCGGCAGGAGGTACTAAGGTAGACGACATCAAGGATTCCGGCAATTCTAATGCAACCCTCGCACTTGGAAGCTTTGCCTCGGCAGATGGGGCATATGATCTTGAGAAAAAATGCAAGGTTCCGGCGAAGGTATTGAAGACACCAATAGGAGTAAAAGCTACAGATGATTTTCTTATGGCAGTTGCAAAACTGACAGGAAAAGAAATCCCTGCGGAGATTGAGGAGGAACGTGGTCAGGTAGTTGATATAATGGTTGACTGCCATTACCACTACCACGGCAAGAAGGTTGCACTGTTCGGAGATCCCGATATGCTGATAGCCCTCACTGAGTTTGTAATAAGCATGGGCATGATTCCTAAGTATGTTGTTACAGGTACACCGGGAGAGGCCTTTGAAAAGGAAATAAAGGCTATGATGTCGGAAGCGGATATAGATGGAAAGGTTAAGGCGTTAGGAGATCTGTTCACACTTCAGCAGTGGATGAAGGAAGAGCCTGTGGACCTTCTCATGGGAGGAACGCATGGTAAATACATTGCAAGAGCTGAGGATGTGCCGTTTGTAAGAATCGGCTTCCCCATACTGGACAGAAGCGTCCACTCATATATGCCTATTACGGGTTATAAGGGCGCACTGAGAATTATTGAGCTTATAAGCAACGCGCTTCTCGACCGTCAGGACAGAGATTGTGCGGATGAGGATTTGGAATTGATAATGTAATATATTTTGCCCTCACTTTAGAAAAATACGTTATGTACAGATAAAGCTTTATAGCATTTAACTCCTTTATTAAAAGTCCGTATTGCATATACGTAATTTCTTCTTAAGGTGAGGGCCCTTTTAAAAAGGGGCCTTTTGAAAATAGAGAGGATATGATTGAAGGCGGGTGATTATTGTGGTTGACAGAGCTAATGATGGTATATTGGAGGAAAGAAGGACATCTATTTTTTGCAATTCCAAACAAAGCGGCTGTGAATTAAAATGTGAAAAGGACAGTCTGGCAGGCTCGGTCAGCCAGAGAGCGTGTGTGTATTGCGGAGCAAGAGTTGTTTTAAACCCTATCACCGATGCTTTTCATATAGTTCATGGTCCCATAGGCTGTGCGAGCTACACATGGGATATAAGGGGAAGCCTTACCAGTGGGCCTGAGACCTTCAGGAACAGCTTTTCCACTGATTTGAGAGAAGATGACATAATTTTTGGGGGAGAAAAGAAGCTGGAAAGGGCAATTGATGAGATAGCCGCACAATATTCTCCCAAGGTTATATTTATATATGCCACCTGTATAGTGGGTGTCATAGGTGATGATATAGAGGCTGTGTGCAAAAAGGCTGAGGCTAAGCACGGCATAAGAGTTATACCCGTAAAATCAAGCGGATTTGCCGGAAACAAGTCCATGGGCTATAAGGCCGCCGGAAAAGCCTTAATGAAGCTTATGGACGGGTCAAAGCAAATTAAAACCGAAAAAGAAAACAACAAAAACTTTAACATAAATTTTCTTGGGGATTTTAACCTGGCAGGAGAGATTTGGATAACAACAGGTTATTTAAAGCAAATGGGAATAGAAATCAATGCCCGGTTTACGGGAGATTCACGATGTGAGGAAATAATGAAGGCTCCCAAAGCCTCATTAAATATAGTGCAGTGTGCAGGGTCTATGACAAGCCTTGCAAAAGAGATGGAGGAAAAGTACGGAATACCTTATATAAAGGTGAGCTTCTTCGGACTTGAGGATATCAGGCATTCACTTATGAGCATTGCAGAGTATACTAAGAATGCGGATATCATAGAAAGGACGGAAAAGCTGATTTTTATAGAAGAATTGAAGGTACAGGCTGAGCTTAGAAAATACAGGCGCAGACTGGAAGGTAAAAAGGCTGCAATATATGTTGGAGGAGGCTTTAAGGCCATATCACTAATCAAGCAGTTTGCGGACCTGGGAATAAGGACTGTCATGGTAGGCACTCAGACGGGCAGAAAGGATGAATATGACGTTATAAGAGAAATAGCTGAGGAAGGCACCGTAATCCTTGATGATACAAATCCTGCCGAGCTTGAAAAATTCATAAAGGAAAAAGGCGCGGATATACTTGTGGGAGGAGTAAAGGAAAGGCCTCTGGCATATAAGCTGGGCGTGGCATTCTGTGATCACAATCATGAGAGAAAGCATCCTCTGTGCGGATACGAAGGCGCCGTTAATTTTGCAAAAGAAATAGATATGACTGTTAACAGCCCGGTGTGGCGTTATGTATAAGGTTAAAGAGAATAAATAGGGCGGCGGCGAGCTGCAATTTCTTAGATAGCTTTGGTTCTTATATGCTTTGAAGAGGAAAGGAGGGGGATTCATGAAAAACAGAAATTTTACAAACCTGAATATAAATCCATGTAAGGTATGTATGCCTATGGGGGCGGTAATGGCATTTAAAGGAATAGAAAACAGTATGGTAATTCTTCATGGTTCCCAGGGATGCAGCACTTACATCAGAAGGCATATGGCCGGACACTATAATGAGCCCATTGATATAGCTTCCTCTTCTCTTAATGAGGAGGGTACGGTATATGGGGGAGAAAAAAATCTGAAGAAGGGCCTCAAAAACCTGATAGAGCTGTACAATCCCGATGTGATAGGAGTTGCCACCACATGTCTGGCTGAGACCATCGGAGAGGATATTAAAAGAATTACTTCAGAGTTTGCCGACAGTGAAGGAGTTGAAAAGGACAGGATAATTCCAATGTCCACTGCCGGATATGGAGGCACGGGGTTTGAGGGGTATTTTTCAGCGCTGCTGAGTATTGTGAAAAGCGTTGCGAAGGACAACAGGCCTAACGGCAAAATTAATGTTATAGTGGGAAATGTAAGTCCGGGGGATGTAAGAAATATAAAGGGTATTTTAGACAGCTTCTCTATCGATTATATTATTTTGCCGGATATATCCGATACGCTGGACTCGCCGTACTCTAAGGAGTATAGCAGAATTCCCAAGGGAGGTACCAGGCTGGAGGATATAAGAAGGATGGCGGGAAGCTCTGCCACTATAGAGCTGGGAGTTACAATTCCCGAAGCACTCTCGCCGGGGCAGTACCTTTTGTCGGCCTATAATGTACCGCTGTATAAATGTCCCATTCCTATGGGAATTGAGAATATGGATCTATTTGTAAATATATTGTCTCAGTTATCTGAAAGGCCTGTTCCCGAAGGGCTTGCGTCGGAGCGTGGGCGTATGCTGGACGGAATGATTGATTCACATAAGTATAACGGTGAAGGAAGAGCGGTAATTTATGGAGAGCCTGAGCTTGTATACGCTGTAGGAAGGCTGTGCCTTGAAAATGGTATAAAGCCTGTGCTTATAGCTACAGGCTCACAAAATACGGAAATAAAGCGGCTTTTTAAGGAGTATTTTTCTAAAAACAGTATATTTGAGGATGAAGGAAGCAAAGAGAGGGATTTGCCCTTAATAATTGATGATACAGATTTTGAAACTATTCAGGACTATTCCGTAAAGCTTGGAGCCAACATTCTTATAGGAAACTCCGACGGGAAAATAATTACCGAGAAGGAAGGCATTCCTCTTGTAAGAATAGGCTTCCCTATCCATGACAGAATGGGGGGGCAAAGACAGGTATATACCGGATATAACGGTTCTATGAGACTTATAGACGATATAACGAATACTCTTCTGGAAAATAAATATGAAGGATATAGAAAGAGAATGTACAGTAAGTATTACGAGCCTGAAAATCAGGCCGGGCCTATTAATGACAGCGGTCCGGCTGTTATAGGCAAAAAAACCCAAAGCCATCCCTGCTACAGCAGCGGAGCGGCTTGCTCAAATGCTCGTATGCATATACCGGTCGCGCCGGCGTGCAATATATCCTGCAACTATTGCAACAGGAAGTTTGACTGTGTGAATGAAAGCAGGCCCGGGGTTACAAGCGAGGTACTCACACCTGAGCAAGCGGCTGAAAAATTTATGATGGTAAAGAGCAAGCTTAAGAATCTGAAGGTAATTGGAATTGCAGGCCCCGGAGACGCTCTGGCCAATTTCTCAAATACAAAAAAATCTATAGAGCTGATAAAGGAGCTTGACCCCGACATAACCTTCTGCCTTTCTACAAATGGGTTGATGCTGCCGTACTATGCCGAGGAATTAATAGACTTAGGGGTATCCCATGTCACGGTTACAATTAATACCATAGACCCGGCAATAGGAGCAAAAATTTACCGTGAGATAAATTTCATGGGAATGAAGCTGTATGGAGAGCAGGCTGCAAAGCTGCTGCTTGACAACCAGTTGATAGGACTCAGGATCCTTTCTTCACGGGGTATTGTTTGTAAGGTTAATATTGTAATGATAAAGGGAGTTAATGATAGCCATATACCAGAGGTTGTAAAAAAGGTTAAGGAGTGCGGCGCCTTTATGACCAATATAATGCCGCTTATTCCTGCCAAGGGAAGTGTTTTTGAGGATATGGAGCTTACCAACAACAGGGAGCTTATGGAAATGAGAAAAAGATGCGAGGTGGATTTAAAGCAAATGTATCACTGCAAGCAATGCCGTGCCGATGCCATAGGAATTCTTGGAGAGGATGTCTACAGAGAGTTTGAACTTAAGAGCTGCAAGGGCTGCGCTCCTGCTCCTTCCGAGGCTGAGCATAAGGAGACGGTATACCTGTTTGCTGTTGCCAGCAAAAGCGGTATTATGATTGATCAGCATTTTGGACACGTAGAGGAATTTTATGTATATGAAAGCAGGAATTCTAAAATAAAGCTGTTGGAAAAGAGAAATGTTGAGAAGTATTGCAGCGAAAGTGAATGTGACAGTGAGGAATCAAAAATCGGAAAAACCATAAGGACTATTGAGGATTGCAATGCCGTACTGGTTCTTCGTATAGGGTACCGGCCTGCCAAAGCGCTTGAGGAAAAAGGAATAAGTGTAATTCAGACCTGTGAAAGAATAGAGGCAGGCATCAGACAGGCAGTAAAGGAAATCGAAGAGGCAAGGGTTGTGCTCGGAGCGAGGAGCTAGTGCTATAAATTTTATATAAATTATTTTATTAAACTAAAATAAAAGGAAAAGGAGAGTTTATTATGCAAAAACCGCAATATCATGTTTTTGTCTGTACCAGCTCAAGAATCAACGGGCAACAGAAGGGGTACTGCTTTTCAAAGGAAGGTGTAGATATTGTACAGCGTTTTATGGAAGAGGTTGATGAAAGATCGCTTCAGGACACGGTAATGATTACAAATACAGGATGCTTTGGAATATGCAGCTCAGGTCCTATTGTTGTTGTTTATCCTGAGGGAATATGGTATAAGGAAGTGACACCGGATGATGTCGCGGAGATTGTGGAATCCCATTTTGAGAATGGACAGAAGGTGGAAAGGCTGGAGATTAAATAAGGGCCTTAAGCCCTTAGGAGAGTAGGTGATTGTATTGCCGCTTAAAATTAATGATAGCAGCTCATTGAGAATAATTGATCGTACACTTCCTGAGATATATATGTCTGAGGTTAAGATGAGCAGGCTTGATATAATTGACCTCTGTTGGGCATTAAAAGACATAGGTGTAGACTTGATAGAAATAAACCGCGATATTTGCAGAAAGGTGGGCAAACTTCCGGCCGGGATAGATTTCTTGCTGCGGGTTCAGAAGCAGGAAGATTTGCATATGCTTGAAAAGGCCTCAATACGCAACTGCATTATAGGCGAAGAACAGATGTCGGATAATAAGCTGATGGAGGAGCTTAAAGCAAGGGAGGCCAATATTTCTCTGGAATATAGGGCAGATACCGTTCAGGAGCTTTTAATGGCATGTAAAAGCGGGCTCGACAAGGGGATAAGCTGCTTAAGGTTATTGGGGCTAAGCAAAATCAGCTCTTTTAAATGGATTGAGGCTGTAAAGGAGATTAATGCGCTGTATGGCGGAGGTGTGGACATCTGTGCCGAAAACAACCTGTATTGTGCTACAGCTTTGGCGGTGGAAGCCGTTATGAATGGTGTGGGAAGCATAACTGCTTCCTTTTCGGGTTATGGAGGAAAAAATGGCTTTGCGGCTCTGGAAGAGGTGCTTGTATCTATTAAAACTATTATCGATCCGTACACAAGGCTGGACTTAAAAAAGCTGCCCAATCTGAAAAAAAAGTTTACGCATATAACAGGCCGTGCGGTATCAGGCATTAAGCCCGTAATAGGTAAAGACATATTTAAATACGAGTCAGGTATTCATGCCGACGGTATAGGAAAAAACCCTCTTACCTATGAGCCCTTCGACCCGGCTATGGTAGGACAGCAAAGAAGGCTTGTGATTGGAAAGCATTCGGGGAAAAAGTCTATTATGCATAAGCTTAAGGAGCTTGGAATCACATTAGGGCTGGAGGAGCTTGACGTTTTGCTTCAGATTGTAAAGGACAGAAGCGTCGAAATGAAAAGAAGCTTGAATGATATTGAAATTATACGCATATGCACAGCCGGGGGGTTGGAAGCTTGGGAGTTGAAATTGTAGACACAACGCTTAGAGATGGAGAACAAAAGGCAGGAATTGCTTTTGCACCTGAGGAGAAGATAAAAATTGCATCTATGCTGGATGAATTGGGGATATATCAAATTGAAGCAGGTATACCTGCAATGGGAGGGCATGAGAAAAGGAGCATAGCAAGGATTGTTGACATGGGCTTAAAAAGCAAAATATCTACATGGAGCAGAATGAACAAAAATGATATAAAGCAGGCCCGGGAATGCGGTGCTGAGATTATTCATATTTCGGTGCCGTGCTCCGATATTCAGATATCCTCTAAGCTCAATAAAAGCAGGGAATGGGTTATAGATAATATGAAAAGCTGTATAGCTTATGCTGCCGGAGGGTGCTCCGAGGTAACAATAGGGATGGAGGATGCATCAAGGGCGGATTTTAAGTTTTTAATGCAGGTAATGGCTACTGCACTTGAAAATGGGGTAAAAAGAGTGCGGTATGCCGATACTGTGGGTGTGCTGTACAGGCAGAGGCTTTATGATGAAATTGTAAAAATAAGGGATGAGCTTGAGGTGGAAATTGAAATGCATGCGCACAATGACCTGGGTATGGCGGTAGCAAACTCAATTGCTGCGGCAAAAGCAGGTGCACGCTATATAGACTGCACAATCGGAGGCATAGGGGAAAGAGCGGGGAATTGCAGCTATAATCAGTTTATAGAGGCGGCCCGGGAGCACATGGGTATTTTTCAAAATATAGATTTGGACAGGGCTATGGAAATTCAAGCTGATATTATGAAGATGATTTACAGATAAAAAATCCTTTAAAAAATTTTTATTTTTATGGAGGATTTTTTTATTTAATATAGAATATATAATATATAATAGTGCAATCGTGTGCATGAAGCGGAATTTAATCGGCTAAGATTGTGCCATATGGGGCAATTCGTTTATGCTGCTATTATGGAATGGAGATAGGGATGCCTGCTACGGTGAAAGATGTTGCAAGGCATGCGGGGGTATCCGCGGCCACGGTATCAAGGGTAATAAACCATGATCCAAGGATAAGTGAAAAGACTAAATTGAGGGTAATGGAAAGTATAAAAGTACTCGGATATAAAATTAATAATATCGCGAGAAGCTTAAAGACTAACAGAACACATTCCATAGGCTTTATATGCCCTGAGCTGCCTAACGCATTTTTTATGGGTATTGCCGGAAGCATTGAGGAAGAGCTTGGCAAGTGGGGGTACAGCATAATAATCTGCGGTTCAAATGAAAATGTCATGAAAGAAAAGGAAAGAATAAATCTGCTTATGGAGAAATGCGTTGACGGAATTATTGTTATACCGGCATCAGACGAGGGAAAGCATTTTAATCAGCTTAAGGAATCCGGTATGCCGCTTGTTCTTGTAGACAGGCTGGTTAATAATGTTGTAGCGGATGCAGTGCTTGTGGACAATGTAAATGGAAGCTATAGTGCCATAGAGCACCTTATTGGGAAGGGCATAAGAAGAATAGGGTTTATTGGAGGAGACATGAGGCTTACATCCGCTAAGGAGCGCTATGAAGGCTATATAAGGGCTTTAAATGATTATTGCATACCTGTTGAGGAGCAGATTATAAAATTTGGAGATTTTCATGTGGAAAGCGGATATAAGGCTATGGCTTCTTTAATGAGCCTTAAGGAAAGCCCGCATGACATATTTATATCGAATTACTTTATGCATGTAGGAGCAGTAAAGTATTTAATTGAGAATTCCGGTGCCTTAAGCCATGAGGTATCCATTTCAAATTTTGACGATATGGAGCTTTCGTCTGTACTGGGGTTTTCAGGTGTGAGGATAAGACAGCCGATAGGAGAAATAGGCATTAATGCGGCAAGGCTTATACTGCAGATGATTAATAAGGGAGTCAGTGCCAGTCCTCAGATTATACGCTTAAAAACTTTTTTGATAATATAGCCTTCAAAAAATCCCGTTATACTTTATATGGAATAAGAGCAGGACGAATTCTCAGGAATAATGCAATCGAGTGCATGAATTAGACTGCATGTGTTATTAAAAATTAATTTTGTGCAAATTATATGCAAGAATAAAAAATACAGGAGGATTACAGGATATGTCTAACATTAAAGAAATGAAGGTAAATGAACCGGTAAACAGATTGGTAGGAGGGCTTGCAAAGGTTGGCATACGCCCCGCGATTGACGGCAGGAGAAGAGGCATAAGAGAATCACTTGAGGAGCAAACCATGAATATGGCGCAGGCGGCTGCACGGCTTATCTCTGAAAATCTGAGGCATTCAAACGGGATGCCTGTTGAGTGTGTAATTGCCGATACCTGTATAGGAGGAGTTGCAGAAGCGGCAAAATGTGCTGAGAAGTTTAAGCTTGAGGGAGTGGGAGTCTCCCTTACAGTCACACCCTGCTGGTGCTACGGCTCTGAGACAATGGACATGGACCCCCATATGCCCAAAGCCGTATGGGGCTTTAACGGCACGGAGCGTCCGGGAGCTGTTTACCTTGCCGCTGTATTGGCAGCGCACAACCAGAAGGGCATACCTGCCTTCGGAATATACGGCAAGGATGTTCAGGATATGGGAGATATCAGCATTCCTGAGGATGTGGCACGAAAGCTGCTTCAGTTTGCAAAGGCCGGGATTGCTGTGGCGGATATGAGAGGGAAATCGTATTTGTCAATGGGATCCGTTTCAATGGGAATTGCAGGATCAATTGTCAATGAGCAGTTCTTTCAGGACTATCTTGGAATGAGAAACGAATATGTCGATATGTCGGAGTTTATACGGAGGATTGAAGAGGAAATATATGACGAGGGAGAGTTCCGGAGGGCGCTTAAGTGGACAAAGGAAAACTGCATAGAGGGAGCGGATAATAATGCTCCAAGCCTTCAGGCCTCAAGGGAGGATAAGGATAAGCAGTGGGAGACGGTAGTCAAAATGGCTATTATCGCCAGGGACTTAATGATTGGCAATCCAAAACTTGCTCAAAAAGGCTTTGGGGAAGAGGCGCTGGGACATAACGCAATTGCATCGGGCTTTCAGGGGCAAAGACAGTGGACGGATCACTTCCCTAACGGCGATTTTATGGAGGCTATTCTTAATTCGTCCTTTGACTGGAATGGAATCAGGGAGGCGTTTGTAGTTGCAACTGAGAATGACAGCTTAAACGGGACCTCTATGCTTTTAGGGCATCTCCTTACAAATACCGCACAGGTATTTGCGGATGTAAGAACCTATTGGAGTCCTGACGCTGTTAAGCGCGTTACGGGAAAGGAGCTTACAGGACTTGCGGAAAATGGTATAATACATCTTATAAACTCAGGGGCTGCAGCGCTTGACGGCTCAGGGAAGCAGTCGCTTGACGGAAAGCCTGCAATGAAGCCGTACTGGGACATTACCCCCGAGGAAGCGGGAAAATGCCTTGACGCCACATCATGGAGGCCGGGAAATGTCGAATATTTCAGAGGCGGCGGTTTTTCATCCAATTTCATGACTGACGGGGGAATGCCTGTAACAATGTTCAGAATTAACCTGATAAAGGGCTTAGGTCCCGTGCTCCAGATAGCGGAGGGATACTCGGTAGAGCTGCCGGAGGGCATCGGAGACGTAATTGATAAGAGAACCGATCCAACATGGCCTACAACGTGGTTTGCTCCTATTATCACGGGTAAGGGAGCCTTCAAGAATGTATATTCGGTAATGGCAAAATGGGGCGCCAATCATGGAGTGTTCAGCTATGGGCATATAGGCTCCGAGCTTATAACGCTTGCTTCCATGCTGAGAATTCCCGTATGCATGCACAATGTACCCGAGGAAAAGATTTTCAGGCCAAGCATGTGGGATGCATTTGGAATGGATATTGAAGGGGCCGACTACAGGGCATGTGAAAGCCTTGGACCGTTATATTCGAAATAACACCTGAGTGTTGATTATAAATATATAACTTTGACAGGGGGAATTTGGTGGAGGATGCTGTAAAAATGCTGGCCTTTGATTTTGGTGCCAGCAGTGGAAGGGCTATGCTTGGAACGCTTCAGGAGGGGCATTTGGAGCTTAAGGAAATTCACAGATTTTCAAATGATCCTGTAAATGTTACAGGGGGCCTGCATTGGGACACCTTAAGGCTTCTGCATGAGATAAAGCAGGGGATACTTAAATGTGTCAATGGCGGGGACCGCGATATAGCGTCAATGGCCATAGATACATGGGGAGTTGACTTCGGGCTGCTGGATGAAAGAGGAGAGCTTATAGGCAACCCGTATCATTACAGGGACAAGCGGACCCGGGGAATGATGGAGAAGGTTTTTGAAATAATGCCGCAAAAGCAGTTATACATGAAGACAGGAATACAGCTTATGGAGCTCAATACTGTTTTCCAACTGTTCTCAATGATATATAGCGGCTCTTCTCAGATGTCGCAAGCAAAAACATTACTCCTTACACCTGATTTATTCAACTATTTTCTGACGGGGGTAAAGGCTACGGAATATAGCATTGCAAGCACAACTCAGCTTTTAGACCCCGTAAAAAAGCAATGGTCTGAGGAAATAATAGAAAAGCTCGGGATTCCCCGTGGTATTTTCACCGATATAGTTATGACGGGGACTGTGATAGGCAATCTGTCGGCAGAAATATGTGATGAGCTTGGAGTTAAGCCTATTTCTGTAATAGCGGCGGCGGGACATGACACTCAGGCGGCTGTGGCATCGGTGCCCGCATGCCGGGATGACTTTGTTTATATAAGCTGCGGTACGTGGTCGTTGATGGGGGTGGAGACGGACAGCCCGATACTTAATGATAAAAGCTTTTGCATGTCATTTACAAATGAGGGCGGAATTAACAATAAAATTACCTTCCTCAAAAATATAATGGGACTATGGCTTATACAGGAATGTAAAAGACAGTGGGACAGAGAAGGCAAGAAGCTGAGCTTTGCGGCAATGGAGAGTATGGCCAGGGAGGCTGGCTCTGTGAAATGCTTTATTGACCCTGACGACCAGCTTTTTGTTTTGCCGGGTAATATGCCGGAAAGGATAGAGCGGTATTGCAGGAATACCGGACAATATGTGCCCCAAAGCGCAGGAGAGGTAGTAATGTGCATATGTCAGAGCCTGGCTCTTAAATACAGAATGACAGTGGAAAGTCTTGAGCAGGTACTTGGAAGAAAGCTGCCGGTAATACATATGGTAGGAGGGGGAATAAAGGACAAGCTTTTATGCAGCCTTACAGCCGATGTGACCGGCAGAGAGGTCATAGCAGGTCCTGTAGAGGCTACCTCAGTAGGCAATCTTGTTATACAGTCAATGGCACTTGGAAAAGTAAAAAATATCCGGGAAGCAAGGGGGATAGTCAGAGATTCCTTTCCTACAGAGATATTCAAGCCTCGGGACAGCCAAAGGTGGGACCAGCCCTATGAAACATTTAAAAACATTATAAAGTAAAGAAAAGCAGGAGAACGCCAGGATAAACTTTGCCTTCTCCTGCTTTTTAGTAAATAAGGCTTGAATATCAATAAAAAAATATTTGACAAAGCATCATATATTTTAGAAAATAGGTAGAGAGTGATTTATTGCTATTATACTAAATTTAAGGAAGAAGTGCGGAAGATACTATGAATTCAAATAATTATCCTAAAATGCTGAGGAGTATAGGAAGCTACATATCGGAATCATTCAGGTTTTATACCTTGAAAAGTGAATATACAGCGCCTTTGGCCTTTGTGCTTATATTGGCGGTATATTTTTTCGGTTCATACCTGTTTGCTCCCGATGTACAAAATATTGATATAATTGACACTCAAAGCCTTATAAAGCTAGGAGGGGTTCTGTCACATGTTCTGATTGTTTCTTTTTTCTCCAATATTATTATTAATCTGATAGCCTCAATATATCTTGCCGCTTATATTGGTGAGCTCAAAGGGGGTGTTTGCCCGGTAAGTAAAATACCCGGCATAAATGTCAGAAATATTGCAAGAATTTTTATTGCACATATTATTATTTATGGCATAATTCCTATCGCGGCATATCTTATGAGGAGCGAGAATTTAATGATGATTGTCAGTATAGGCTTCTCTTTAATGATTATACCGTTTGTAATAGTTTATATTATAGTTTTTTTCAATAACTGCTTTATACTGGACGGCAACAAGGGCGTTATAGCCTCCTTTAAGCTGAGTGCTGCTTTGAGCAGGGGTCATAGGCTTGAAATATTAAGTGTGGTATTAATTTTTAAATTCATAACCTCAATACTTTTATTTTTTGCAAGCTCTTTTTTTGCAACGTCTGAAGGCGGGCTTGTACAGAATTTTGCAGTCTCCTTTGCAAGTGCGCTGTTTGCATTAATGGAGATGAGAATAGTTGCTTTGATGTATTTCGACCTGCAATATGGGAGAAAAAATACGGGCATATAGCAAAGGCATTTGTCCTGCCTTTTGGTGCTTAACTAGTGCCTTGAAATAGAATTTGTATCTGGCGGTTAGGACACTAGCCTTTCTGTGCATGGGTAATTTGCCAATAGGTTTCATTTGTGACTGTTCCGCTTTCCCACAGCTTATAATCTCTCTGGAAAGCCTTCACTGCCTGTGTCATTCCCTGCCCGAAAATGCCATCGGGATATCCGGTATAATACCCCAGTTCCTTTAAATATATTTGGACCTCAAGCACATCGGAGCCCACATCACCGTTTCTCAGTATCCGGAAAGGCTTGTTTTTGTGGATAATTGTCACTGCAGTTCCGTGAGGGACAAGCTTATACAGCTCTGCCACATCCTTATTATTCATTCGTATGCATCCCTTGGAGGCATTGGATTTGCCTATAAACCAGGGATATATTGTACCATGTATTCCGTATTTACCCCAGGGGACATTAAACCCAAGCCATGCGCCCCCAAAGCCTTCTCCCCATGTATCCTTGCTGATAATTTGCCATGTCCCCATAGGGGAAGGGGTAGACGGCCCGCCTCCCGAGACGGGATATGTTTTTAGAATTTCACCATCCTTATATACGTACATTGTAAATATATCGAGGTTAACGTATATGTAATATCCCTTCCTGGAGAGTAAAAAGGAGGTATCCTCCGAGAGCGGCGGAAAGGACTGTTCATAAGACTGGCTGGTCTGATGGTAACCGCTATGAAAATCGTCAAGTATAAGTATGTTGTCATATAAATAAAAAATTACAAGACAAAAAAGCCCTCCACATAAAACAGAAATAAACCTTTTCGGCAACAAAACGCCATTACCTCCGGCAATACTTAAAGCTATAGTTAAATTATATGAGGAAAGCTGGTATTATATAATACACATAGTATTAATTTTGTGTATTTTCTATAAAGGATATGTCTATTTCCATAAAGCCCCCCACGCTCAGGTTAAGCGGTATGGACACAGTTGTAAGCTTATTCAGTGAGAACTGCAGGTTATCTCCTGTAAGCAGGGTAGGAGGAGTAATGTCTATTTTAAGACCCTTGCCGTAAAAAACAGTGGCAGTGTTTCCCATGATCATATTTCCAAGCTCCGATAAGGCGCTTTTAGCCATTTCATCCAGCTCATTCACAGGAGAGCCCATCATCATAACCGATGCAATTTTACACGCTGTGGTCTTATCTATGGAAAAGACTGCCTGACCCTTTATCGTGCCTGTTATTCCAACTATAATTACCACATTGCTGCTGGTATAAGGGGAGGTTTTGACATATATCTTTCCAAGAGTTATATCAATACCGGCTACTTCCTTTAGAACAGTTTTACTTGCCTCAATAAACGGGTTAATATATTGGACGTTCATATATGATAGCTCCTATATCTTAGTTAGGCTTATTATAACTCAAA
Organism: Bacillota bacterium; assembly: GCA_023390115.1. Classification (GTDB taxonomy): domain Bacteria; phylum Bacillota; class Clostridia; order Acetivibrionales; family DSM-27016; genus Anaerobacterium. The sequence goes on along the minus strand of JAEWDM010000004.1, from coordinate 57,451 downwards.
GAACTGCTAAAATCAAGCACATATCAGCAAGGCATCAGAAATCAGTTGGCATAAAAAGGATTAACATCCGGAAATTTGTGTTAAAAGCGGAGAATATCGCTACAATTTATATTTTATAATTTTTATAATTGTTAAATATACTATTGACATTAACGTTACGTAAAGGCATATAGTTATACTGTCAGGAGGCGAAAGCATGGAATATACGGTACAAAAGCTTGGAAAAATAGCGGGCATCAGTACGAGGACATTAAGATACTATGATGAAATTGGGATTCTTAAGCCGGCAAGAATCAATTCCTCAGGGTATCGCATTTATGGCAGGGAGGAGGTAGACAGGCTGCAGCAGATACTGTTTTACAGAGAGCTGGGCGTAAGCCTTGAAGCAATAAAAAGTATTTTTGCCTCATCCGCTTTTGATGTATTGAAAGCATTGAGAGAGCACCGTGAGAAGCTTCTTGATAAAAGAAAGCAATTGGACCTGTTGATTGAAAATGTTAATAAAACAATTGAGGCAAGAGAAGGAGGCATTAAAATGAGTGATAAAGAAAAATTTGAAGGCTTCAAGAAAAAGCTGGTTGAGGACAATGAAAAGCACTATGGAAAGGAGGTCCGTGAGAAATATGGACATGAGGCTGTGGACAGATCAAACGGCAGGCTGCTGAATATGACACAGGAGGAATTTGACGGAGCCTCCGCACTTGAAAATGAGGTTTTGGACACGCTCCATGAGGCATTTAAAGCGGGCAATCCTGCGGGGAAGCTGGCGCAGAAGGCGGCAGACCTGCACAGACAGTGGCTGAGCCTTTACTGGGACAGCTATACTAAGGAGGCCCATGCCGGTGTTGTGCAGATGTATACAGGTGACGAGAGGTTCACGGCATACTATGACAGAGAGCCGGGAATGACTGAGTTTTTAAAGGAGGCGGTTCTTATTTATACAGCAAAATAGGAACAATGCCGAATAAAAAACCCCACTTTCGTATAAAAACCTCTTGTTCTTCCAGCATAAAACATATATAATACCGATAGGGAAATAAAATAGTGCGGCATCCTGTGGAGGGTCGAGACTCCACAGGCTTGCGCAGGTGTCAACCCACCAACACAACAGCTTTCCAAGCTGTACCGCACATACCTTATTATAAGTCCTTTTCCGCCTTTAGGCAAGAGGTGCTTACAATTATTGTATTGTGGTTGTGTTGCACTCCGATTAGCGATATTCGGCGCTGTGCATGGGATTGGTCCTGCATGGCGCTTTTTATTTTCCTTAAAAGAGCACGGCGTATGATTAGGGAGGCTTTTGAGGCTTGGCGGATAATAAATCTTTTGTGACTGCTGTTTTGTTTTCGAACCGACATCCTTGGGGCTTTCCCTTACGCCATGTATATTTCAAGGGAAATATATATGATTTTTGTGAAAGGAGCGGATTATTAAGGGCTGTTGAGTGTGCGGCATTGGTAGAGGAGTCGTTTTTTCGGAGGGACATGGTAAAAGAGCTGGACAAGGTTATTCTCATAAGGCAGGGGAAAATATAATGAGGTGAAGAGAGCGGCAAAGAGGCTGATACGGGAGCTGGCAGAAGCGAAGGATGTTCAAAGAATCAGGATTGAGCTTTAAGCATATATCGTAGCGTAATTTTTCCAACCGCAAAAGGAGGGGAAAAGCTGAAAAGCGTCAACGGATAAGTATTTGAAGGTGATTTTTCTTCCTTTAAAAAATTTTCTTAAACGACTGAAAAAAAATCACTGGAAGTGTTATAATAAGCGGGGCAGCGGGAAAACGGCAAAAGCTGAGACCCGCTTTCTATGCTGTTGAACCTTAACATAGGATGTATTGATATCTTTTTTAAGTTCCTATTGGCATATTGGACAAAAAAACATTCCTCTTGTGCTTAAGCGCGCAATAAGGAATGCTTTTGAAGCTAAAGGCCCAAAATAAAAAAACAGCGTTATGCACGCTGTTTTTTATCTTAAATTGTATTTTCCAAGCATTTTAACCCGGTCCAGTTCTTTTATAATTATGTCGTATAAATTAAGGTCTAAAGTGTTGCATATGGACGCCAGGTAAAAAAGGTTTTTTCCTATTTCTTTTTCTATTATATCCCTGCAGTTTTCACACAGCTTCCCTTCCAGATGAGTTTCCATCAGAAGCTTCATTTCTTCAAAATCTCCGTCCTCCGGAAAGGATTGCTTCTCGGCATTAATCTTTATACAACCGCAGTGGGTTACCGATTTTACTACCGAACGGTTGACCCGGGCGTTGGAGTCCTGAAATTTCGTAATAAGGTCAATAATGCTTTTGTTCCTGACAAGAAGCTCATTTGCAGAATACTGCAGCTCATCTATTATAATGTCCTTCAATAAAGCTCACTCCTTAGCTGTGATAATTTTATCAATACAAAAATTCACTTAAAGGTCACTTCCATTTTTATTATAATTGTTTGCTTGCGCTGTTGTCAATTAAAAACCTTCTGGTAAACATTGCATATAAAATTTTAATTTCAAGAAATTTATCGTTGACATAAACAAATACAAATGTTAGAATAAATCGTTTTGACATTATTATATATTTATAGTATACTATTTATTAATAAGTAGTTTGTGGCTAAGATATATTTATAGCAGATTTTTGATCTTTAGGGCTTCCGGATAATTTCTTAAGGAAGTTTTATTTGTTGGAGGAGTTAGTTATGTTTAATGTTGGGGACAAAATTGTTTACCCAATGCATGGTGCTGGTGTTATTGAGTCAATTGAGGAAAGGGAGATACTTGGACAGAAACAAAACTACTATGTTATGAAAATGCCTGTGGGTGATATGAAGGTTATGATTCCTACGCACAATATTGAGGATATAGGCATAAGGGAGGTCATCAGCGGGTGCGATGTGGACAAGGTATTTGCCATATTGGGGGATCAGAACCTGAACGTAAACAGCAACTGGAACAAACGCTACAGGGAAAATATGGTTAAGATAAAAAGCGGAAATATTTTTGAGGTTGCGGACGTAGTCAGGTCATTGATGCTCAGAGACAGGGAAAAGGGCTTATCTACAGGAGAAAGAAAAATGCTGAACAGCGCACGTCAAATTCTTATAAGTGAATTGGTTTTGGCAAAGGGGACAGACCAGCTTGAGATTGAGAGCATTATAAGTGATTATATAAACATATAAGAGCTTTGTTTTTTTGCCGGAAAGGCTGTTAATGCCAATATCCGGCCAGTTATCATTATTTAAGCATTATATGTTATTAATATAAGGGAGTTAGGTATTGTGATAAACAATGTACTAAAGGGTTTATTTGCCGTTATTGGTGCTGTTACAGGTTTTACTCTTACCAGAACCTTCTTTTATATGCAGGATGTCAAGTTTCACGCCGAGCTTAAAGCCTCGGTTTTTTGTCTGGTTACAATAGCTTGTGCACTTTTGTTTTATGTGACTGCAAATCAAATTATTGCATTCGTATTGAGAGCACTTGATAAAATTGAAGCTATGCTCCAGAAAATGTCATTATATGAGCTGACGATCAGTTCATCGGGTCTCATAGTCGGCCTTATTGTTGCAAATCTTATAAGTATTCCTATAAATAAAATAGATATAATCGGTCTGCCTATATCCATTATTGCAAATGTTTTATTCGGAGGCATAGGCATTTGGGTTGCGGTGGGAAAGAGAAACGAAACCTTCCATGACAATTTTAAAGGAAGCGCGCCTCTTAAACAGGAAGAGAGTATAGTGTACCAGAGCAGACTGCTTGATACCAGCGTCATAATAGACGGAAGGATTGTGGATATCTGCAGAAGCGGTTTCCTGGAGGGGGATATTATTGTGCCTGACTTTGTGCTGGAGGAGCTGAGGCATATTGCCGATTCCTCCGACGCGCTTAAGAGGAACAGGGGCAGACGGGGGCTGGATGTGCTTAACGCCATGCAGAAGGAGATGCCCTTCCCTGTGAGAATTGAAAATTTTCAGGATACCGAGGGCGGAGAAGCCGATGACAAGCTGCTTCGGGCGGCTAAAAAGATCAATGCAAAAATACTTACCAATGATTATAATCTGAACAAGGTTGCCAATTTTCATGGAGTTCAGGTGCTGAATATAAATGAGCTTGCCAATGCAATGAAGCCCATTGCCCTTCCCGGTGAGGAGATGTCTATACAGGTGGTTAAGGACGGAAAAGAGAGCGGACAAGGCATAGGGTATCTTGACGATGGTACAATGATAGTGGTTGAAGGAGGCAGAAGATATATGGGGGAAACTGTTAGTGTAATAGTGACAAGCGTTATACAGACTGCCGCCGGGAGAATGATTTTTGCCAAGCCTAAAAACACTATTGAGAGAGTTATTTAAAAAAGCTGCTGCGGAGGGAAAATGCCTAATAAGAAGCTGTGTGCCGGCGCGGTTATTGTAGCTGCGGGCAGAGGTACGCGCATGAATACCGACATAAACAAGCAATATATTGAGATAGCGGAAAAGCCCATACTTGCAAGAACGGTAGAGGTGTTTGAAAGCTCTCGTCATATTAGTGAAATAATACTGGTTGTAAATGAAAGCGATATAATGTACTGCAAGCAGAGCATTGTAGATATGTGCGGAGCCGTTAAGGTAAAGGCAATAGTGTCGGGCGGGGAGGAACGGCAGAATTCGGTCTATAACGGGCTTTGTGAAATAGATAAAGCCTGCGATGTTGTTGTTATACATGACGGTGCAAGGCCGTTTGTAACGCATAAAATTATTTCCGACAGTATTGAGGCGGCTGGACGGTATGGTGCCTCATGTGTGGCTGTCCCTGTGAAGGACACGATAAAGGCCGGGGATCACGAAGGCTTTATAAGCTCTACTCTGGAAAGGAGTGTGCTGTGGTCGGTACAGACACCGCAGTCCTTTAGGTACAGGCTTATAATGGATGCACATATTAAGGCTGAAGCAGAGGGCTTTTATGGTACGGATGATGCTGTGCTGGTTGAAAGACTTGGTGTGAGAACCAGACTGATCATGGGAAGTTACGAGAATATAAAAATCACCACGCAGGAGGATCTGGTTCTGGGAGAAGCCATAGCGCGGTTAAGGGAAGCAAGGCATGAAAACGGATAGGTTCTTAGGCACTATATTATTGTGACGCAGCTAAATACCTGTATGCCCTTGCCCTGCCCGAATTGTGTAAGTCCTTCTCCTGTTGTGGCGGTTATGCCTACGCAGTTTTGCGGTATGTCCAGCAGCTTCGCTATGCTTTCTCTGAGCTGAGGTATCTTAGGGCTTATTTTTGGTGTAGAGCACTCAATTGATACGGATACATGTACAATTTTGCTTTCACCCAAGTGCTTTAAGGCCTCGGCAAGGTATGCGCTGCTGTCCTTTATACCGTGCTTCCAGCACATTTCATCGCTTACCGCTCCCAGTATGTTTACACAGGTTACACCTGAAATAGCGTTGGTTATTGAGTGAAGTATTACGTCGGCATCACTGTTGCCTTCTAACGGCACATGCCCTTCAAAGACTACGCCGCCCAATATGAGCTTTTTGGCGCTATCATTGAAATCAAACCTATGGCTGTCCTGTCCTATACCTACCTTCAATTTTAAGTACACTCCCTTTTTGATTATTTTAATATTGACATCGTACAATGGGTATATTATATTAAATATGAGTATAAGTCAATGACGGGACCAATGAAAAGCCGGGTTTTTAAGAGAGAGGACCGTTTGGTGCGAGGCCTTCGGCAGGAGCTTTTCTTCCCACCCCCGAGATGCAGTTGATGAAACTGACGCATAAGCCCCGGTAAAGGCTTGCAGAGCCGGACAGCGCATGAATTGGCGCGTCTATTTGGGTGGTACCACGGTTATAAGCTCCGTCCCTTACTATTTTAAGGGCCGGTTTTTTTATTGGAATTATAAAAATATTTTGCTGAAACAGGAGATGAGTCTTATGTCACAGGAAAAAAAGCTTGTAGAGGCGATAACCTCCATGAACGAGGATTTTACGCAGTGGTATACGGATGTGATTAAAAAGGCGGACCTTGTGGATTATTCAAGTGTAAGGGGCTGCATGATAATCCGCCCGTATGGCTATGCAATATGGGAGAATATTCAGAAGTACTTAGACGGCCGGTTTAAGGAGACGGGGCATGAAAATGTATATATGCCGATGTTTATTCCCGAGAGCCTGCTCTTAAAGGAGAAGGAGCACGTTGAGGGGTTTGCCCCGGAGGTTGCATGGGTTACGCATGGAGGGGACGAGAAGCTGACAGAGAGGCTGTGCGTGCGTCCGACCTCCGAGACGCTTTTTTGCGATCACTATGCGAATATAATACAGTCATACAGGGATCTTCCCAAGCTGTATAACCAGTGGTGCTCGGTGGTCAGGTGGGAAAAAACAACGAGGCCTTTTTTGAGGACTCTTGAGTTCTTGTGGCAGGAGGGCCATACGGCGCATGCTACCGCGGATGAGGCACAGGAAGAGACGATAAGGATGCTGAATGTATATGCGGATTTTTGCGAAAAGGCTTTAGCCATTCCTGTAATTAAGGGGAAAAAGACAGAGAAGGAAAAGTTTGCGGGTGCAAGGTCCACCTATACAATTGAAAGCCTTATGCACGACGGGAAAGCTCTCCAGTCGGGTACCTCCCACAATTTTGGAGACGGCTTTGCAAGAGCGTTCGGAATTCAGTATACCGACAAGGGGAATCAGCTTCAGTATGTGCACCAGACTTCATGGGGAGTCACAACCAGGCTTATCGGGGCTATTATAATGGTTCACGGCGATGACAGCGGGCTGGTGCTTCCTCCTGTAGTAGCACCTGTGCAGTTGGTGATAGTACCTGTACAGATGCATAAGGAGGGTGTGCTGGAAAAAGCAGGGGAGCTTAAGCAAAGATTGTCGGGTGTGGCAAGGGTAATAATGGACGACAGCGACAAGATGCCCGGCTGGAAGTTCAGCGAGCATGAAATGAAGGGAGTGCCGCTAAGGCTTGAGGTGGGGCCTAAGGATATTGAGAAAAATCAGGTGGTCCTTGTCCGCAGAGACACCAGAGAAAAGATATTTGTTTCCATGGATGAGCTGGAAACCAGGGTGCCCCAAATTTTGGAGGAGCTGCAGGCCGCACTGCTTGAAAGAGCCGGAGAGATGCGGGACAAAAAGACCTTTAAAGCGGAAACACTGGATGAATTTGAAAGGATAATTAATGCAACTCCCGGCTTTATAAAGGCTATGTGGTGCGGAGACAGGGCCTGCGAGGACGCTGTAAAGGAGAGAACCTCGGCAACTGCCCGGTGCGTTCCGTTTGAACAGGAGGCGGTATCGGATAAATGCATGTGCTGCGGAAAGCCTGCCAAGCATATGGTTTACTGGGGCAAGGCGTATTAGCGGCGGAGGAAGCTTGGGGACGGATTCCTATGCTTCCGTAGCGCAGCGCAGGACTGAAAGGAAAGCAGAGGAACCGTACACCATGCTGCCGCAGCGGAGATAAACTGCAATTTATTCAGCCGGTAAGCTATCTTTTTATAAGAGGTTGAAAATTGGTATTATTTGAATTAGAATTTTTGCTTTTTTATATACTCTTATGTAAATAATTCATCTAAATGTGTTAATACTATATAACATAGTAAATTCTTCTTAGTAAGAATTGCATAAATTTGGAGGGATTTTATGAAGAGAAAGATAGTTTTTTTACTGGCACTGGCACTGGTGTTTATGTCGGCTCCGGCACTTACAGGCTCCTATTCGGACAGTGTTATGGCAGCTTCCTATTTTCAGAAGGCAGACTTTATTGATGGGGTGGTAACACCTCAGGCATTGAATGTAAGACAGGGCCCAAGCACAAAGTACCCTGTTGTGTGTGTGCTTAAAAAAGGACAGGCCGTAAAGGTATTTGGAATGCTTGGAGATTGGTATACGGTATACGACCCCGCAAAGGGATGCGTTGGCTCTGCATACAGCAAATATATTAAGGTTGCGGAGTTTACAAATGCCAAAACCAATACCAATAAAGGTACAACAGGCAATACGGGCAGTACGGCGGCTCAGGATAAGCAGCCCGGAACATCCGCGGGGAAAACAACTACTCCGGAGGGAGTTACACAGGAGGAGCAGACTCTTCTAAACCTTGTCAATAAGGCAAGAACGGATGCGGGGGCTTCGGCATTGGAATTTGACACGGAGGTAATGAAGTGTGCCAAGGCTAAGGCTAAGGACATGGTGGATAATAATTATTTCTCACACCAGTCTCCTACCTATGGCTCACCCTTCGATATGATGAGGCAGTTTGGAATAAGCTTCAAGACGGCCGGGGAGAATATCGCCGGAAACCAGACTGTTGAGGGAGCGTTCAAAGCATGGATGAACTCTGAGGGCCATAAGAAAAATATTCTGAACACAAACTTTAACTACGTAGGCTTTGGTATTGTTGACAGTCCCACATACGGTAAGGTGCTGGTACAGCAATTTATAGGCAGATAGTGCGGTTTTCGGGATTAATGAATTTGAGCGGAGTAAAAAAAGGGGAGGAGCATTTTAGTGCACCCTCCTCTTTATATTTTCTTTACATTGAACTCCGGTACGACTTGAATCTTCTTACCTTTGAGATAATTTAAGCTCTCTCCCTCTCCTGCAAAATCAAAGACAAGCTTGTATGCCCACAAGGCCTGCTGCTTTGCTCCCAGAGGGCGGTTAATAGCGTTGGTGCCGTATTTTCCGTCTCCTATAATAGGGTGGCCTATGTGGGCCAGATGCGCACGGATCTGATGGGTGCGCCCGGTTATAAGCTCTACCTCCAGGCGGCTTATATTGCTTTCATGCGACAGCACCCTGTACCTTGTGATTATATTCTGAGAGCCCTTTACGGGGGAGTCTGAAATAAAGACCCTGCTTTTAAGCTCGTCCTTTACCAGATAGGCTGTGAGCTCTTCACAATTCCTTTCCATTTTGCCCCATACCAGACACTGGTAATACTTTTTAATCTCCTTATCCTTTATTTTTTTCAGCAGGACTTTTAAGCTGCCGCTGTTTTTAGCTATTATTACAAGGCCCCCGGTATTTCTGTCCAGCCTGTGGCATAGGGAGGGCTTGAAATCATCGGAATCAGCGGCATAGAGTTCGTCCCTTTCCCGCAGGTACTGGTGCACAAGATCTATCAACGTGCCGTCCGGCTGTTCCCTGTCAGGGTGTACGGCTATTCCGGGCTGTTTATTTACAACTAATATATTGGTATCCTCATATGCGACATCAAAGTACGCTTTGGTATTCCGGGCATCACTTACGGGTACTCCGTCAAGAATTTCATCGCTTATATAAATGTCCAGCCTGTCGCCTTCCATGACGACATAGTCCTCTTTTACTCTGACTCCGTTTGCTCTTACGTCCTTCTTTCTGAAGGCCTTAAACATGGCGCTTGAGGGCATTTGGGGGAAGCTATCCCTTATTATGCGGCCTATCTTTTTGTTTGATTGTGCTGCTGTAACTGTTATTGTCCTCATCCGGCGTCTCCCAAAGCTTGTACTTATAACCGCGGCCTGATAGTGGTCTGCCAGGTTATTCATTTACTATATGGTTTATTTTTTCAAGGTAATACTCTGAAATTGTTTCGGCTATTTCAGGTGATTTTCCTTCGGAATATACCCTGCAAAGGGGCATATCCGCGTCGGGAAGCACCAGAGCCCAGCCGTTATCCATTATGAATTTTACCCCGTCTATAAGCTCTATTCTTTCGCTGCTTTTGTCGGTGATTAACGTCCTCATTACCTTGCCCTTTAATTCCCACGGGCAGAAAATATTTCTTTTGCTCATATAAAAGTCGGGTATTTCATTTATTGCTTCAGTAAGCGTTATATTATTAATGCATAAATATTCTATAATCTTTACCAGCCCCGCGAGAGCGTCAAAATTGAGAAGAAACTGCCCCATGTCTTCTCTGCTTTTATAGGGGTTGCGGCTCAATATTTGCTCCATAACCGCCTGGGAGGAGGTTTTGGTGCGGACTACCCTGCCTCCGTATTTGGAAGCGAGGCTTTCTATAACCGAGGGCGCTGTTACCGGCACTACAACACTGGTATTTGGTGAGCTTTTAAACGCAATGAGCGACGAAAGCGACAAAAAAAGGTCATCCTTTATTATATTTCCATGCTTATCGATTAATATCAGCGTTTCACCGTTGCTGTCTATAAAAGCGGCAAAGTCCGCGTTGGTTTTATTTATCTCATATATTATAAGATCCGCGGCATCAGGATTGCAAGAGGAAAAGCTTACAACCTTACAGCCGGAATCCGCCAGCATTGACAGCACAATTGAAATAACAAAATCGGAGGGGGATATAACGCAGATTTTGGGAGATGTATCCATTATCTTATGAATATCGGTCTGGTTTAGTATGGATCTTATATAATAATCCTTAAAATCGGTTATATTATTAAGCCTGCTGATTTCCTCTCCCGAGCACCGCTTAAAATCCTCCCTGAAATACGCATTCTCAATTTTCCTCTCGGTGCCTCTGCTTATGCTTCCTCCCTTGGAGTCCATAAAGTCAACCCTCAGCTTATTAGGGTTGTCATCGCTGACCTTTATATGTATTCCTCCCTCCACCGAAAGGAAATTGATCGCATGTCTTGAAATAGGCGTAAGAAGGCTGCTTAGATTGAAAACCTCCACGCCTATTGAAAGTATTCCTGATACGAAGGCATGCTTGAACATTCTGGCGGAGTTTGAGTTTGTGGAGCTTACAACAACCTTGGAGTTCTTTTTAAATATCGAGCCGTAGGCGGCGCCAAGGCGTGTGGCAAACTCGGGGGATATATCCACATTAATTATGCCTGACAGCCCGTTTTCACCAAAAATAGTTCTTGACTGCCTTGAGCTCCATATAACATTCCTGTCCACAATCGCAAGGGGATCAATGGTTTTCTGGGGCCATATTTTTATATTGGGCTTTATAATAGCCCTTTCATTAATTATGCACCTGTCTCCTATTATGGAGTTTTCAAAAACAGATACATAATGCTTCAGCGTCACCTTATTGCAAAGGATTGCGCCCCGTATTTCAGAGCCGAACTGTATGGATGTGTTGTTCCACAGCACGCCTCTTTTTATGGAGACCTCATCCTCTATTATATTGCCGCTGCCTATAACGGAGAAGTTATCTATGACTGTCCCGTTGCCTATATGGCAGTTGCTGCCTATAAGACAGGGGCCGTTCAGCTCTGCGTTAGGCTCAATGACTGTCCCGCTGCCTGCCCAAACTCCCTTCTTTATCTCTTCTCCTTCAAACGGAAGCTTTATTTTGCCTTCAAAAGCATCATAATGTGCCTGCAAATAGCTTGTGGGATCTCCTATATCGCACCAATAGCCGTATGAGGTATATCCATACATGGGGATTTTGTTTTCAAGCAGCAGCGGGAAAAGGTCCTGGCTGAAATCAAACCTTTTGCCCTTGTCAAAATAGCTCAGCACCTCAGGCTCAAGTATATAAGTGCCTGTATTTATAGTATCACTGAATACCTCACCCCAGCTCGGCTTTTCCAGAAAGCCTATGATTGCGTCATCCTCGTCGGTGAGGACAACACCGTATTCAAGGGGCATTTCAACCTTGAAAAGCACAAGGGTAGCCTTTGAGCGCTTCCGGTTATGGTATTCCAGGGCTTTTAAAAGATCCAGATCGGTGAGTGAATCTCCGCTTATAACTATAAAGGTCTCATCAAGAAAATGCTGGGCGTTTTTAACACTTCCGGCAGTCCCCAGAGGAAAATCCTCTGTAAAATAATAAAGGTTTACACCAAGGCTTGAGCCATTTCCAAAATAATCCCTGATTTTATCAGGAAGGTACATTAAGGTGACGCCTATATCAATTATTCCATAAGACTTAAGCAGCTCTATAATATGCTGCATAATAGGCTTATTCATTACAGGAACCATTGGCTTGGGAAGGTCGCAGGTCAGAGGACGCAGCCTTGAACCCTCGCCACCGGCCATAATAATGGCTTTCATTAAATCATCACCCTTTCATTAGTATTTGCCGGGGAATATATTGATTGCTTCAATGTTTTGAACTGAAGAAAATATAATAGACTGTGTGTTAATAGTAATATATAATAATTATATTCAATAAATAATTTAAAAATCCTCTAAAATGTGAAAAAATGTTAGGTGCTATCAGTTGAAAGAAAACGTTTTAAACAGTGAATTATGTGGCATATATATCCTGTTGATGTCAATCCCTTAACTGGAATTTTCCATAATGCAACAAAAATTAAAGAGGTGAAGGATGTTGAAGCATGTAATATTAGGAAACGGGGCTGCGGGTATAACGGCAGCGGCAAAGCTCAGAGAGGCTGCCGCAAATGATTACATAACTATTATCAGCGGTGAGGCATGGCCCGTGTATTCAAAGCCCATGCTTCCCGATTATATCGGAGGCAGGCTCAGTAAGGATAAGCTTTTTTTAAGAAGCCACAATTTTTATCACGACAGCAATATTGAGCTGGTGAGAAATAATCCATGCAAAAATATAGATGCACAGAGCAAGAGGGTTATACTTAATGACGGCACCTCCATTGAGTATGACAGGCTGCTGATAGCAGTGGGGGGGACGCCGTTCATTCCCCCTGTTGAGGGGCTTGGAGAGGTGAGCTGCTTTACGCTGAATTCATTGGATGACGCGGACAGGATAAGACGGCAGGCATCTGAAGGCGGGAGAGCAGTAATAATGGGCGCGGGGCTTACGGGAATTGAGACAGGCTTTGCACTTAAGGCCTTGGGCATGGAGGTATGTATAATTGAGAGAGAAAAGAGAATCCTGCCTTTGCAGATGGATTTCCAATCCTCGGAGGTCATGCTTGAAACGATACGGAATGAGGGAATAAAAATTCTTATGGAAACTACTGTTGTCAAGGCGGTGAACGGGGAGAGAAATACAGTCCTTCTTTCGGATGGAACACGGCTCCCGTTTGATATGCTTGTTGTCTCAAGCGGCACGCGCCCTAACGTCACTTTTGCGGCAGAATGCGGAATTAAAACCGGCAGAGGAATTATAGTGAACGAATTTATGGAAACCTCCTGCCGCCATATTTATGCGGCGGGGGATGCCGCAGAGCTGGTTGACGGAAAATCAGGCGGTGGCAGGATTGCATGTATATGGCCTAATGCAATGAATCAGGGAAGAGCGGCTGCCTTCAGCATGGCGGGATATTCTCAGGGCTTTTCTATAGAGGCGGCCCGCTTAAATCAGGTTCAGATGCGAGACATACCCTTTGTATCGATGGGGCTTGTAAACCCGGAGGAGGACTGCGAAATTCTGACGCGCCGATACGACAGCGGAGCATACAGAAGGCTTGTGATTAAAAACGGCGTTGTTAAGGGAATGATACTTATAGGCGATACCCGCAGCTTAAGGAGCATAGGTGAGCTTATACGCAAGGGTGTTGACACATCGGAGTTCCGGCACCGGCTGCTGGAGGAGGAATTTGTGCTTAAGTGATGAATGAAGGGGAGCTGTGCAATGGGCTTTTATGAACAAATAAGCAGGTATTATGATTATATTTTCCCCGTAGGACGGGCGCAGCTTGATTTTATAAGGGAGTGTGCAGGCGCTCCGCCAAAAAATGTTGTGGATGTCGCCTGCGGTTCCGGAGGCTACGCCATAGAACTGGCAAAGCTGGGCTATAATGTAACCGCAGTGGATATTGACGAAAAAATGATAGAAAAGACAAAAAGCAAGGCATCAGACGAGGGAATGGATATATGTGCCTTTAAATGCGATATGAGAAATTTAGGGGGCACGGTGGCGGAAGAGAACGATTGTGTTTACTGTATAGGGAATTCCATAGTCCACTTGGCGGGGAAAAAGGAAATATCGGATGTCCTGGGCCAGATGTATTCTAATTTACGGCATGGAGGCAGGCTTGTTGTCCAGATCATTAATTACGATAGAATTATGGGGCTTAATATGAAGGAGCTTCCGGACATTACAAATCATGAGGCGGGACTTAAGTTTACGAGGCGATATAAATATTGTCATGACACGGGGCTGATTAATTTCAACACCGTCCTTACAGTAATTAATAATAATGAGGTGCAGAGCTATGAAAACACAGTCCCGCTCTTTCCTCTTATGAGCGGTGATATGGTTGGAATGCTGGAGCAGGAAGGCTTTAAGGATATAAGCCTTTACGGGGACTTCAGCGGCGCGCCTTATAACGAAAATTCATTTATGCTTGTAGTAAAGGCTGTTAAATAGAAGCCGAATAGGCTTTCTTTTTTTGGGAAAGATATTAAGCGGAGTTTGAGATGTAATAAAAGCTTAAGGCTTTGCAGATAATATTTACAGGTGTAAAACATTATCTTGAGAGGAGCATTTATATGGGTAAAAAAAATATGAACGGAAGCAAAATGGCCAAGACCGGTGCGGGGCCCAGCAATGATCAGCTTGGAGAGAACGCATCCCATGCGGGCTATGCGGAGAAGTATGACAATAAGGGCAAAAGCGGCGGAAAGCAGGGACGTAAGTAAGGGCATAGACAAGAAACAGGAGGCTGCGGGCTCTAAGGGTCCGCAGCCTCCTGTATAAATGGTGTACTCACCCCCCTGCCCCCTCTTTTGAAAAGAGAGGAGGCAGGGGGGTGAGTTAATTACGTCCTTTAATAAAGAAACCGATTTCAAAATTATAGCCCGAGTGCTATAATTAGCATGGGGTATATGAGGGGATATGTACCTGTCACAATACGGCTAATGATTTTGGGAGGCTATTTATGATTACCGCAGTGGTTTTAAGTCCTGCCATAGATAAGATATACTTTGTGGATGATTTTTCGGCCGGCGGGCTTTACAGGCTTGAGGATACAGTTAAATCGGCAGGGGGGAAGGGAATAAATGTTGCCAGAGTGGCGGCGATTTTAGGACAGCAGGTCAATGCCGTCGGATTTAAGGCAGGAGAGACTGGAAGCTGGCTTGTGTCACAGCTTGAGGGGCTTAAAGTGCATACGTTTTTTACGGAGGTCAGGGGAGAGTCCAGAACCAATATCAACATAATAGACAGGGCAAGCAATACCGAGACAGAGCTTCTGGAAAGAGGCCCGTATATAACCCCTGCCGACGCCGAAGCCTTCCTTGGAGATTTTAAAAAGGTTCTGGAAAGGACCAGTGTGCTGGTATGCTCAGGAGGACTTCCGCATGGCATTCCGGAAGATTTTTACCGAACGCTTATAGAAATATCCGGCAGCCGCAATATAAAGGTCATTCTTGACAGCAGCAATAAAATGCTGGCTGAGGGAATAAAGGCAAAGCCTTATATGGTAAAGCCCAACATAAGGGAGCTGAGCGGATATGTAGGAAGGACGCTTGAAACTAAGGATGATATAATAGGCGCGTGCAGGCTTATAAACTCACAGGGCGTGGAGGTGGTGACAGCCTCTCTGGGGGCCGGGGGTGCCTTGCTTGTGTCGGGCGATACGGTGCTTGAGGCGGTAAATCCTGTGGTGGAGGCTGTTAATACAATAGGCTCGGGGGATTCTATGGTGGCAGGCTTTGCCGCCGCATTGGCCGGGGACTATACTCTGGAGGAGGCTTTCAGGCTTGGAACGGCTTGTGCCGTTGCAAATACGCAGTTTAAGGGAATAGGCGTTGTGACCGGCGGGCTGGTTGACAGGTACAGGGAGGAGACAATAGTCAGGAGGCTCACAGGCTGAACACCTCAATCCTGTTGCGGCCCTTGAATTTTGCCTTGTAAAGGGCCATGTCCGCTTCCTTAATCAGCTTATTCATGATAATATCTGTTTTTGCTCCCTGCTTTACAGCCATGCTTCTTATACCCAGACTTATTGTTATATGTATGCTGTGGCCTCCGCATATAAAGATATTGCTGTCTATATTGCTCCGTATTCTCTCGGAGATCTTTCTTGCACCTGAGGCCCCGGTGTTGGGACACACAATGAGGAATTCCTCTCCTCCGTATCTTGAAACTATATCCGCCTCTCTGACCGAGTGCTTTATAATTTTTGAGGCATCCTTAAGCACACAGTCGCCTGTCTGGTGTCCGTAAGTGTCGTTAATCGTTTTAAAAAAGTCTATGTCTGCCATAATAAAGGATATCGGCTCACCGGATCTTATTGAGCGTGCAAGGGTTATATGCAGGCTGCCTGCTATATAGTTCCTGTTATACAGCCCTGTTAATGTATCGGTAAGAGCCATTTTTCTGAGAGCCGTATTTCTTGCCGTCAGCTTTTTAACCTTTTCCTTAAGCTCGTTGTGCCTGCCCGAAGCCTTCAGATGGACGTTAATGCGTGAGGTAAGCTCACGGAAGCTGAAGGGCTTCAATATATAATCGCTTGCGCCCCATGCGAAGGCATAGGTTTTTGCATCAATATCGTTTGAGGAGGACAATACTATTAAGGGAGTGCCATGCAGCTTGGCGGTATCGCTTATTTCGGGCATCAGCTCTTTGCCGCTTTCATCCTCCATAAGCATGTCTATTATTATTATACCGGGCATTGAGGAAGCCATAAGCTCGCGGGCCATGCCAGGAGTGCGGGCTAAGGAGGTTGTGTAGCCTATGCCGCTTAAATGCCGGGAAAGCTTTCCTGCCGAGATAGGGTCGGGATCTATCAGAAGTATGTTTATTTCTTTATTTTTCAGCATAAAATCCTCCATTATACCGGCTTTAAGATTTTATAAGCAAGGCATCTTCTATATTATTGGGGTAAAGTGTATAATATATACCAATAAGCTTATTTTGGAGGATATATGTCAGATATTATTTCACAATTGATACAGGAATTCAAGCTCAAGCCGTTTCAGGTTCAGAATACCGTAAGGCTTATAGACGAAGGGAATACAATACCTTTTATAGCCCGTTACCGTAAGGAGGCCACAGGAGAGCTGAACGATCAGGTTCTAAGAGAGCTTTATGAGAGGCTTATGTACTTAAGAAGCCTTAATGAGAAAAGAGAGGACGCCAAAAGACTGATAGACGAGCAGGGGAAGCTTACGCCGGAGAT
The DNA here is from genome assembly GCA_023390115.1 of Bacillota bacterium. GTDB lineage: Bacteria > Bacillota > Clostridia > Acetivibrionales > DSM-27016 > Anaerobacterium. The sequence goes on along the minus strand of JAEWDM010000004.1, from coordinate 40,483 downwards.
TTCCGCTGCATTGGATAAATGCCTTACGTTGCAGGAGATTGAGGATATTTACAGGCCCTTCAGGCCCAAAAGAAGGACCAGGGCCACAATTGCAAAGGAGAAGGGCTTAGAGTCCCTTGCAAATATTATCTACCTTCAGAGCATATTCAAGGGAAGCGTAGAAGCTGTTGCGCAGCCTTTTGTCGACCCCGCAAAGCAGGTGTGTACAATTGGGGAGGCATTGGACGGGGCAAAGGATATAATAGCGGAAAATATCTCGGACAACGCGGAATACAGAAAAAATGTGAGGGAAATGTTTTTCAGGTACGGTATGCTTTCCTCAAAGGCAAGGAAAGAAGAGGATTCGGTATACAGAATGTACTATGACTTTAAAGAGCCGTTGGAGAAAATTGCGGCGCACAGGGTACTGGCTGTCAACAGAGGGGAAAAGGAGGAGTACCTTCAGGCGGGAATAGATGTACCCGGGGAGCGCATCATAGACTTCCTGAAAGCACAAACCGTTAAAAGCCCCCGTGCCATTACCTCAAAATATGTCGGGGAGGCGGTGGAAGATTGCTATAAGCGGCTGATGGGCCCATCCATAGAGAGAGAGGTAAGAAATGAGCTGACAGAGCGGGCCGAGGAGCAGGCCATGAAGGTGTTTGCAGTCAATTTGAAAAACCTTCTTCTGCAGCCTCCGGTAAAGGGAAGAGTGGTCTTGGGGCTTGACCCCGCCTACAGGACGGGCTGCAAAATAGGAGTTGTTGACGATACCGGAAAGGTGCTGGAAACTGCCGTTGTCTATCCCACTCCCCCTCAGAACAGGGTGGAGGAAGCAAAAAAGGCGCTGAAGGGCATTATAAGCAGGCATAGGGTTGATATTATATCCATAGGAAACGGAACCGCTTCGAAGGAATCGGAAATATTTATAGCGGAATTGATTAAAGAGATAGATAGAGAAGTATACTATATGGTGGTGAGCGAAGCGGGTGCGTCTGTTTATTCGGCGTCAAAGCTGGCCGCGGAGGAATTCCCCGAGTTTGATGTTGCATTGAGGAGTGCCGTTTCAATCGCCAGAAGGCTTCAGGACCCTCTTGCCGAGCTTGTTAAGATAGACCCCAGAGCCATAGGGGTCGGGCAGTACCAGCACGACATGAACCAGAAAAGACTGGGAGAGTCCCTCGGCAATGTTGTAGAGGATTGTGTAAACAGTGTGGGTATTGATCTGAATACGGCATCCGCATCACTTTTGTCGTATGTATCGGGGATCAATTCCGCAATTGCTAAAAATATTATAGAGTTCAGGGAGCTTAATGGAAGGTTTAAGAGCAGGAAGGAAATCCGTGAGGTAAAGAAGCTTGGGAATAAAGCATTTGAGCAGTGTGCAGGATTCTTAAGGGTTCCCGGAGGGGAAAACATACTGGACAATACCTCAGTACACCCCGAGTCCTATGCCGCCTCAAAAAGCCTTTTGCAAATAATGGGCTATACCTTGAATGACGTTAGAGACAGGAAGCTGGGAGACCTTAAAAATCAGGTTTTAAAGAAGGGACTGAAAGATGTTGCCGAACAGGCGGGGGTTGGAGTGCCTACGCTGCTTGACATAATAGATGAGCTTTTAAAGCCTGGAAGAGACCCCAGGGATGAGCTTCCTAAGCCGATGCTTATGGCGGATGTGATGCACATGGAGGATTTGAGGCAGGGAATGGTGCTGATGGGGACAGTAAGAAATGTCGCGGATTTTGGTGCTTTTGTGGATATCGGTGTGCATCAGGACGGGCTTGTGCATATATCCGAGCTGTGCGACAGATTTATACGAAGCCCGATGGAGGTTGTGGCCGTGGGAGACATTGTCAAAGTAAGGGTATTGGATGTGGATGCCGCAAGAAAAAGGATATCGCTTAGCATGAAGGGAATATAAGAGACCGCATTTTGTGTCGATATTTACACCATAATTAGAGTGTGCTATAATTACCACTGGGCTTAAGTCTAAATTTAGAAAAGCCGTATATAATTAATTTAAGAAGGAAGGTGGTTTTACGAAAGCCTTCGGGAAAACCATACGCGTTATACTGAGCAGGCCTCTGATTATTGTATTTTTCAGTATAATTGCATTTGCATACTGTGTGATAGATAATTTTAACCCTTTGACCAATATATTTTTAAAGTGGAGTACCTTAAGCGGAGGAGACATATTTCAAAGCATAGTTATAATGCTTCAGATAGTGCTTAAGGTGGTCATGAACGTTCAGGGGATTATTCTGCTGGCGGCGTTTCTTGTAGCCGTTTCCATTTGCATAGGAATAATTTTTTCGGGGTATTTCGGAATGGTTAACAACGCCCTTGAAGGGAAGCCTAAGGAGAGAGGTGAGTTTACCTCGGGAATAAAAAGGTTCTTTTTCCGCATATTTCTTATGTCGTTTGCGTTCCTGTTTCTTACAGTTGTGTTTGCCGTTTTTATACTTGTTGCCTCAGTCCCTGCAATGGTTATAACAAACGCCGCGCTTTCCGGAAGTCCGGAGCTTTTGATTACAGCGGTTGTTATTGATTTTATAACGCTAAGCGTTGTGTTTCTGGGCTTCATGTTCTTTCGGACATACATGTCGTTCTGGTATCCCGCCGCCATGACTTATGGCGCAAAGGCATTTATAATGGGAAAGCGTACGGCGGACGGGTATTTCTGGGGCCTGGTTTCGAGGTTTATTGCTTTTGATATTATTTTCATTTTATTTCAATTGATTATTATGGGCATAAGCGGCACAATCGCGGCTCTTATAATAAAGTGGATTTTCTATACGGCGTTTTTCTCAGTTCTCATTACATATGTATTTGCCGCTTTTAAAATACTTTCTGTAAAGAATAAAAGGCTTTTGAAGGAGGAGGCGGCATGATAAGCCTCCTCCTTCGATTAAATTATTTCGCAAAATTGTGTTTCCCTATCTTTACAATGATTTGCCTTGTCCATATCCAACTGCTGGTTGCTGTGGAGGGATTGTAATAATAGATAGAACCGTATGAGGGATCCCACCCGTTTAATGCATCTCTGGCGGCTTTATACGACGAGTCGTCGGGCTCTAAATTTATCTGACCGTCCGCAACGGCATCAAAGGCGCCCGGTTGATATACTACCCCTGATATTGTTTTGGGAAACCGTCCGTCTCTTATTCTGTTCATTATAACCGCTGCAACAGCTACCTTGCCTGTGTATGGCTCGCCCCTTGCTTCCCCGTGGATCAGGTGGGCAAGAAGCTTCACATCGCTGCTTTTCCAGTTTGATGCGGATGATTCGGCTTCACCTGTAGGAAGTCCCAGGGCCGAAAGCGTCTCGGAGCCTGCAACACCGTCCACCTCTAATTTATTTTTATATTGGAAGTCCCGTACCGCCGTATAGGTTTGATAGCCGTATATTCCGTCTACTGCTCCATTGTAATACCCCCAGCTCTTTAGCTTTGACTGGATGTTTTTTACCTCCTGCCCGCTTGAGCCGTAATATGAAAGGGCCGCCCTGCTGTAGCCGTACAAATTTGTCACACCATTCCCGTAAAGTGCTGTGCCGCAAAGCAGAAGTGTAACTGCAAGCACTAAAAAACATGATAACAGCTTCGTCTTTTGCAAATTAATCCTCCTTAAACAACTTGAAATAACTTGCTTTTAAAAAAAAGCAAAGCACTGTTTAGAGTAAAGTATAATTCATAGAAATATTTTTTGTTATTTGAAGTAAAATATTCATGGATTTTAAAAAGAGCAATAAAATAGAGGCTCAGGAAAAGCCCCCTTATTGTATGATGTGACGCGGAAATTTGACATTAGGCCAAAAGTATGTAAATAAGTATGATTAAAAGAAACTCATCCTCTATTCCATTCAGCCCTTCAGAAATAAGAAGGAAAATAAGTCCTATAAGAATTATTTCCTCCAGATGGATGCGTTCTCCTATAATGTTCATCAGAGGGAATTTATTTTTCCCGCGGCTGCTGTTATCATTAGTGTCAGGGATTTCCTTTTCGTTGGGCAGGGGAATGTCCTTATTCTTTTCAAAGGATTCCTTTATTATTGTGTTAAAGGTTTTATCCTTTGCAGGTGCTTTATAATTGTCTGAAAGAGAGCCTGAATATGTATATTTCTTATTATATAGCGGTTTTTTGCGGTAAGGCATTACCCTTCTTCCCCCTTTATAAAGAACTTTTATCAGATCCTTCCATAAGTCTTGTAAGGCCGGTCATCTGGATCATTCTTATACAGGTTCCCAGTCTTTTTTGTCTTCTGCTGCTCAGAAAGGGTTTTACTGCCGTAAGCAGATTAACTCTGGGATCATTTGTGCTGTTTAAACGATCCATTACCATTTTTACTTTTCTGAGCATTTCTATATTTTCGTCCATTTCACTTTTTTCCCTGCTTTGCTCTCTTGAAGACGCAACGGCTGAATCCTCCTCAGGCGAATTGCTTTTCCTTTCCTGGCTCTGGCTTGCGCTGCTTGTGAGAAGGTTAATAATTCCCTTGACGTTATCGGGCATATTCTCCTGCCCCAGCATTTCAGCTATTTCCTTTATCTTTTTATTCATATCATCACTCATTGATTACGCCTCCAATACTGCTAAAAGGGATCAGATGGTTGTTAAACATATTAATAATATATTCACGGATCACTTAATAAAGTCCTTAATTTTTTTAACTATTTCATCTCCGTTTTCTCCTATGAGCTGGGACAGCTTTTCTAAGTCTGCGCCGGATATTTTTTGCTTCAGCTCATCCTTATCAATATTAAGCTCCTTCAGCTTGCTCTCGTCCAGCTCATTGAATTTTTTCATCAGATCTTCCTTATCCATTTTGTTTACTTTTTTGGCAAGATCCTCTGTATTGCCTTTTTTCAGCATATCAAGCGCGGAATTGAGCTTGGCCTTAACCACCTTTTCATCCATTTTTCCAAGCATTTCAGCCAGTTTTTTATTCAGTGACTCATTCATAAAACCATCCTCTCTATAATTTAATATTTAATACGGATTGCCCATGATATATTATTTTTTTATTAAATACTTTTATCATATATAATATTAAAAAACATATAAAGTGTTACAAAATAAAAAAATTGTCTTTAACAACAGCGCTTTTATAAAATATTCGGACGCTCTGTATCAATAAAAAAGCAAAAGGAATAGAAGTATAAAGAAAAGTATTTTGCTGTCTCCAAGCCCGGCTCTCGGATTTATGGCCCTGCGCAGCTCCAGATACCTGTCGTCATAAAAAAGCAAGAGGAAGACCAGTATAAAGAATAAAAGCTCGGTATTTTTACTGTACATAGCAACCTCCCTTTGGGTTAAAGCAAAGACTCCCGTCTTATACAAGCAAAGAGGGAGAGGAATACGTAGTTATATTCAAATAATATTCAGGGTGCGGGTAAAATGTTACAATAAATTATAGATATATAACACAAGTGTTTTGTAAATTCTCTTGTTGATTTTTTGATTATAATATACAATAGGTGGTAAATAAGAATAAAATTATAATAAAAGGGCGGATGACTTGTTGGATAGCTTCTCATACTTACTGACATTTATAGAGGGAATTCTTACGTTTATATCGCCATGCATACTCCCAATGCTGCCCGTTTACTTTTCTTACCTTGCCGGCTCCTCCAATGCTGCTCCGGAGGAAGGCTCCTTATACAAAAAAAGGGTTGTTTTAAATTCAATAGGCTTTGTAATAGGCTTTACAATAATTTTTATCGCATTAGGTGCCGCTGCAACATCTCTTGGACATTTCTTAAAGGAGCATGCCGAGGTATTCAGGAGAGCCAGCGGTATTCTCATGATTATTTTCGGTGTGAACTTTACAGGCCTTTTAAAAATAGGCTTTCTGAACAGGGAAAGGAGGTTTGAGTTTAAGTTTGACAGGCTTAAGTTTTTGAGCTCAATCATTTTTGGGATGGTATTCGGCTTCGGCTGGACTCCATGTCTTGGCGCCTTTTTAGGATCTGCTCTGGGGATGGCGGCAAATTCAGGCACCCTTTCGAAAGGGGTTATGCTCCTGCTTGCCTATTCTATAGGGCTTGGAATGCCGTTTGTAGTGTCCGCTTTCCTGCTTGAAAGGATTGAGAGTGCGCTTAAGGAAATTCAGAAGCATAGCAGGGCGGTAAGCATAGTTTCAGGAATTATATTAATAGCTGCGGGAATACTTGTTTATACGGATAAGATAAAATATCTGGGCAATCTTTGAGCAAACGCGGTGAAAGGCTTTATAAGCTTGGAAAAATCAGTTGTATGCAGGGCAAATAAACATTTGATTTTATGGGGGATGGTTAACGTGAAAAAATCTCGTGGTGTTGTAACTCGTAGTATTATAATATGGGCGGTGGCGGCAATAGCGGTTTTTGCAGGCCTGTACGTTGCGTATGGCAAGTACGCCGGTACAAATGAGGGTGAGAACCTGGCAGGAGGCTTAAGGCCGGCCGGACAGGGAGAAGAGGAGCTTGTTAAAATGCCCGGTTTCACTCTTTCAGATATGGAAGGCAATGAGGTTAAGCTTTCGGATTACAGGGGTAAAATTGTCATTCTCAATTTCTGGACCACATGGTGCAAGTATTGCAAGACCGAAATGCCGGAGTTTCAGGAAGCCCAGAAGGAATATGCCGAATCGGGGGACGATGTGGTAACGCTGACTGTGAATGTGCAGGAGGATGAGGAGACTGTAAAGAAATATCTCTCCGACAATGGAATTACTCTTCCCGTGCTGATGGATAAGGACGGATCTATCGCGGCAGCTTATGGTGTCAATGGATTTCCTACAACGTATATTATAAGAAAGGACGGGACACTTTATAAATATGCTCCGGGGGCTATAGACAAAAAGACGCTGAAGGGAATGGTTGATGAAGTCAGGGAGTAGAATTGCTTCCGGCATAGACTAAAAGCAAACTAATAGTACTGTATACCGTATCATTTGGGAAGAAATATATTCCGGGATAATTTTTAACAGCTTTGGCGAAGTACTATTTTAATTTGTCCCTTAAAGACTGGGGAGGAAATATGAGCAGTAAAGTAATTTATACAGATGCGGGAAAATTTGAAGAGGATGTATTAAAATCGAGCCTGCCTGTACTTGTCTATTTTTATTCGGAGGATTGCGCGCCATGCATGGCATTAAACCCCATGTTCGACAGAATAGCCGAAACATATGGGGACGGCATGAGGTTTGTCAGGATTTTCAGACAGCACAACAGGCAGCTTGCTGAGAGCTACGGCATAAAAAGCAGTCCCACACTGTTGTTTTTTAAAAATGGCAGAGAGGTTTGCTCAAGGCTTAACGGCTATATGAGCGGACTTGAGATCAGGAAGGCCGTCGAAGGTATACTCGGGGGGCAGTGTACAAGGAAGGAAAGGGAAAAGGTATACTGCGACGTGCTTATAATGGGCGGGGGTCCGGCAGGGCTTTCTGCGGCAATATATGCGTCCAGGGCCAAGCTTTTTACCGTTGTGGTGGATGAGGGGCTTGTAGGGGGGCAGGTAGCCACAACCTTTCATGTTGCCAATTATCCGGGTACAAATGGAGTGATAAGGGGAATGGACCTTATGGAGAATATGAAGAAGCAGGCCATTGATTTCGGTACTCAGATAGATGACATGAAGGAAGTACTTGAGGTAAGCCTTAAGGGGGAGGAGAAGCATATAAAGACCGACGACACGGATTATTACGCAAAAAGTGTAATAATTGCCTCCGGCGCACAGCCAAGAAAGCTTCCGGCGGAAGGAGAAAGGGAGTTCAGGGGCAGAGGGGTACACTACTGTGCTACATGTGACGGCGCAATGTATCAGGACACCGATCTGTTTGTTGTGGGAGGAGGAAACTCGGCGGTAGAGGAAGCGGTTTTTCTTACCAGATATGCAAGGCATGTTACAATAATACACCGGGGCGACAGGTTTGAGGCCTCAAAGGCAGCTCAGGACGAAGCCTTGAGGAGTCCTATGATAGATGTGGTTTGGGACTCGCAAATAGTTCAGATAAAGGGGGAAAACTTTGTCCAGAGTGCTATAATAGAAAATATCAAAACAAAAAAAAGAAAGGAATTGAGCGTTGACGGTATTTTTGTTTATATAGGCATGGTGCCCAGAACGGAATTATTCAAAGATATGATTAGGCTGGATGAGAATGGGTATATATACGCTGATGAGGATATGAGGACTGATATTGACGGAGTGTTTGCAGCCGGAGATATAAGGGCCAAAAAGGTCAGACAGATTGCGACAGCCACTGCAGACGGCGCAATAGCAGGGATTATGGCTGAAAGATATGTAAATGGGAAATAGGATAAGTATAGGTTTAAGGAGCATATTAAATAATGTATGACGTAATAATAATAGGAAGAGGGCCTGCGGGAATATCGGCGGCGCTTTACACGGCAAGGGCGAATTTAAAGACTCTGGTAATAGGACAGAGGGAAAGCGCGCTTAAAAGGGCTTCCAAAATAGAGAATTACTATGGGTTTTCACAGCCGGTCAGCGGGGAGCATTTGCTGTCCGAAGGAGAGAAGCAGGCACTAAGGCTTGGAATTGAGATGGCTTCGGGAGAGGTTGTTTCGATAGAAAAGCAATCCTACTATGAGGTTACTGCCTCCGAAAATGTTTATACCGGGAAAACGGTACTTATGGCGACGGGTCAGGCATATAGTAAAATAAAGCTTCAAAATCTTGAGAGGTTTGAGGGGAACGGAGTAAGCTACTGCTCGACCTGCGACGGATTTTTTTACAGGGGCCTTACCGTTGGAGTTCTGGGGTATAAGGACTATGCGGTGCATGAGGCTATGGAGCTTGAAGCCTTTACAAAAAATATAACCATATATACCAACGGCATGGAGCTTCAGCTCACGGATAAATTTGCAGAGGAAGCGTACAGGTTTAAAATAAACACCAGGCCGGTACTGAAGCTTGACGGCCCGGAGGTTTTGCAAACCGTACATTTTAAGGATGGCACAAGCGAGGAGCTGGATGGATTGTTTGTGGCATATGAAACGGCTTCTACCTTAGATTTTGCCAGGAAGCTGGGGATAATGACCCGTGAGAATTCCATAATTGTGGATGAAAACCAGCAGACAAATCTTGAAGGGCTGTTTGCAGCGGGAGATTGTACGGGAGGCTTTAAGCAGATATCAACCGCCGTGGGGCAAGGCGCCGTGGCGGGTAAAAAAATTATTGAGTATGTAAGAGGACTTAAAAAGTCCGACAAGGAAGATTAATTTAAGAATGGAGGAATTTATATGTCGATAAAAATTTATTCAACACCTACCTGCGGGTACTGCACAATGGCTAAAAAATATTTTGATTCAAAAAGCATAAGCTATGAGGACGTTGATGTTTCAAAGGACAGGAATGCTGCTGCCGAGATGGTCAGCAAATCGGGGCAGAGGGGCGTGCCTGTGATAGATATAAACGGGAGCATTATAGTAGGCTTCGACAAGGACAAAATAGACAGTCTGATTTAATATATAAAGAGTTAACATTTATGTAAAATTTATATCCTTGTTTCATAAAAAAATATATGATAATATGAAAATATACAGTTTTTGAAGGAGACCCTGCTATGGAAGCACAGCTTGATGGAAAATATAATTTTTACCGGCGGCATGTTGCTGTCTTCAAAGACAGTTGCAGCTTTAAAAGTGACCATTTATGACCCTGTGGCTTTGTGCCCGGGGTTTTTTTATTATTTAAATTTAAAAATGGAGGTGTGGCGTAATGCTATTAGGAAATTCTATTTACTTTGATCATTCTACCCTTTTTAGAAATTCCCAAAGAGATAATATGACCTTTAAAGAGGTATATGAAAGAATACTTGAATTTATAAAAGATGATTTGGGGAGCCCTTACAGGGTGTCGATAGGGACAGATTCCCAGGTGGGGGCGGGAACGATTTTTGTTTCCTGCATACATGTTCATAGAATAGGAAAGGGAGCGATAGGATTTCTTCATAAAACCCAGATACCCAGGCAAATAAAAAGCCTGAGGGAAAAAATCTATCTTGAGACTTGCGCCACGCTTCAGCTTTCATATATGTTTGAGGAAGGGCATATACATGAAATACGCAGGACGGTCGGGAAGAATGTGGACTTTGAGTTTCATATAGATGTGGGAACCAAAGGAGAGACCAAAGCCCTTATTAATGAAATGGTAGGAATGGTGAACGGACTTAGCTTCAAGCCGAAAATAAAGCCTGACAGCTACTGCGCAAGCTGCTTCGCCGACAGGTATACCAGGGCTATGTAGCATGTGTCGTGCAGCAGATTATACAGAAAACCTATTTGGAGAAGTTGCAAATGACAAATTCATTATGTTATAGAAATTGTAGGGGCAGACTTTAAGGGGACTGCCCTTTATAAATTGCACATAAATACGGAATAAGCGGGAATTCCGTGTGCCAATGCATGAATTTCAGGCAGGCACGGGGGACTGCCCCTACGGCAGATATAATTAAAACCTGTTGACTTGCGTCAAAAATATTTGTATTATAATTTTTGTTTACCATAATAATGTATTGAGGAACCAAATAGCAGTTAAAATAAGAGTGAGGAGAGATAAGAATGAGAAAAGCGGTTTTGTTTAAGCTTAAAAGCAAGGAGCTGACGGCCGAGTATAAAAGCCGGCACGACAGCATATGGCCCGAGGTGCTTCAGGTAATTAAAAAATCCGGTATAAAAAATTATTCAATATGGAATTTTGAAGAGCTGCTGTTCGGTTACTATGAAATAGATAGTGAGGAAGCCGATAAAAAAGCTGCCGAGATACTTTTTGGCGAGCCTAAGTTTGTAGAATGGCGCGGCTATATGGAGGATGTAATCAATATCGATGGTAGCGGGCAGAAGGAATATCCCATGGAGCTTATGTTTCTTTTAGAGTAGAGTTCCAGGGGGCATATAATGCCGCTAAAAAGGAGGTTTTTGCGGCATTATATGCAAACGATGTCAATGTCTATGCCTATAAAGACCTTTATTTATCCCGAAAACTTTAAAGTAAAGCAAAATAATGCTTAAATTTAATTTTAAAAGTATTGACATAACGCATATTTATTGATAATATGTAATTGACAACGTTGTCATAAATATCTGGCAGGGAGCTGCGACGCAGAGATTTAATTGACGATAGTGTCTTTTAAGTATTTAGCAAAATAAGGAGAGAAAGATGTTTTTTAATCTCAAATCTATCGCCAAGGAATTAAACGTATCGGTGTCTACTGTTTCAAGAGTTGTTAACAACAAAGATAATGTAAATGAGGAAACGAGAGCGAGAGTTCTGGCCTTATTGAATAAATATAATTATGTTCCCAATGAGGTTGCGCGTTCGCTTAAGAATCAGACAACAAATATGATCGGGATAATAGTTCCCGACATAACCGAAGGGTTTTTTGCACAGATTATTAAGGGAGCTGACCAGATATTAACCGAAAACGGTTATTCTCTGATATTTTGCGATTCCAACGAATCTGAGGCAAAGGAAAAGCACTATATGGAGCTTTTGTTCCAGAAAAGAGTGGAGGCTCTGGTGCTTGCCACTGTTTCAAAAAACACTAAACCGCTGAGGATGTACCTTGATAATGATATTCCTGTAGTATTTATTGATAACCTCCCCAATCTTTCGGAGAGTTATGATGCCGTATTGATTAACAATGCCAAGGCAAGCGCATTGGCGGTTCAGCACCTTATATCGAACGGGCATGGGAGAATTGCGATTATTGCGGGCAGCCAAAGCGAGACAACAGGATATGAAAGGCTTAACGGATATATCCGGACCTTGAAATCAAATGGAATACAGGTGGACGACAGGCTTATAAAGTATGGCAATTACAAGGATGACTCAGGGTACTGCTGTATGAAGGAGCTTATAAAAAATAAGCGGCATTCTGATTTTACCGCAGTGTATGTTACTTCGGAAAAGATGACCTTGGGCGCGCTGTCGGCCATACGGGAAGAGGGGTTATGCATCCCTGAGGATCTGGCGGTTGCGGCCTGTGATTTTCATGACAAGTCAGGGCTGATTGTTCCCGGTATTACCACTATTGTGCAGCCTGAGAGAGAGATAGGAAGCCTTACCGCAGATTTAATCATCAGAAGGCTTAAGGAAAAGAAATTCTCCGTTAAAGAGACTGAACAGGAAACGGCAAAGCAGACCATATTGCTTGAGCCCGGTCTTATTATAAAGGAGAGCAGCGGGACGGTTTACAAAAGATAGGCGCTTTAAGGTGGAATCTCCTAATAAAAGTAAAATTTAATTTTTTTTATCTCTTCTTGCAAACCTTTGCAAAGTGAAGCCGCTAAAACTGAGGTTGAAGTTACAATGGGATTCCCGTTTGAATTATAGCAGGCCCAATGTAGTATTAATAATGAAAAGAGGTGAATCAATGGCAGAGTACGTTTTGCAGATGAAGGGTGTTTCCAAGGCATTTCCCGGAGTAAAGGCACTAGACAACGTGAGTCTGAATATCAGGCCGGGAGAGGTTCATGCCCTTATGGGCGAGAACGGAGCGGGCAAGTCAACGCTTATGAAAATACTCAACGGCATGTATCAGCCTGATGAGGGAGAGATTATATTTGATGGTGAAAAGGTTTGCATTACATCCCCCTCGGAAGCCTTGAAAATAGGCATATCCATGATATATCAGGAGCTGAACCCCATTCTGGATATGACTATAGCACAGAATATATTTATAGGCCGGGAGCCGATGCAAAAAAATGGATTTTTTATTGATGACAAAAAGCTTTATTCCGATGCAAAGGTGCTTCTGGAGCAATTCAAGATGCCGCTGAATCCGCGCTGGAAAATGTCAAAGCTATCTACGGCACAGAAACAGATGGTTGAAATGATTAAGGCTGTTTCACTCAACTCAAAGCTTATCGTAATGGATGAGCCCACATCATCCCTCACCGAAGAGGAAGTTAATACTCTGTTTGCAACAATTGAAAGGCTCAAAAAAGAAAATGTCACTATTGTTTATATTTCGCACAGAATGGAAGAGGTTTTCATGATATGCGATACGGTATCTGTCCTGCGCGACGGGCAATATATAGGGACACGGCCTATAGGAGCGCTTGACAAAAACTCTCTCATATCAATGATGGTGGGAAGAGAGCTCAAGGATATTTTCCCCAAGACTGAGGTACAAATAGGGGAGACAGTCTTAGAGGTGAAGGGCCTTTCTAAAAAGGGTGTGTTCAGCGAAATAAGCTTTAAGCTTCAAAAGGGAGAGATACTGGGCTTTTACGGGCTGGTCGGTGCGGGAAGAAGTGAAATAATGCGCGCTATATTCGGGCTTGACAGCTACGGCTCGGGAGAAATTATTCTTGAGGGCAAGGCTCTTAAAGCAAAAAACACAAAGCAGGTTATTGAAAATGGAATATCAATGGTTACAGAGGATCGCAAGGAGCTTGGGCTGGTGCTTTGCAGGTCGCTTAAGGAAAATATTTCTCTTGCGAGCCTTGACGATTGTTCAGAGGGGCCATTTGTGAGGCGCAAGCTTGAAAATGAAAGATGCGAAGATATGGCGTCTAAGATGAGGGTCAAAATGAGCAGCCTTAAACAAAAGGCTGAAAGCCTTTCGGGAGGAAACCAGCAGAAAATAGTCCTTTGCAAATGGCTTATGAAAAACCCCAGGATACTGATACTTGATGAGCCTACCAGAGGAATCGACGTAGGCGCGAAGGCGGAAATATACCAGCTTATGAGTACATTGGCATCTCAGGGTATGGCGGTTATCATGATTTCGTCTGAGCTGCCCGAGGTAATAGGTATGAGCGACAGAATACTGGTTGTAGGAGAAGGAAAAATTAAAGGTGAGTTTGCAAGGGAGGATATTTCTCAGGATGACTTGCTTGAGTGTGCATTGGGAGGAGATAAATGATGTTTGGTTTTAAAAATAATTCAGCGTTAAATCCGGACGGAGCCGCAGCACTGGTAAAGGAGCCGGGAGAGTCATTTAAATCGTATATGAGAAGCTATGCGCTGCTGGTGGTTTTTTTGGTTATGGTTATTGTGCTGTCCATTATTTCACCTACATTTATGACTCCAAAGAACATAGTAAACATATTCAGACAAATTTCAATCAATGGTATTTTGGCTGTGGGCATGACCTTTGTAATCATACTTGGAGGCATAGATCTTTCAATAGGCTCGCTCTGTGCTATTGCAGGCGTTACCTCGGCAATAATGCTGGAGAGGATACCTAATATATCCTTTGCGGCAATTATAATAGGAGTGCTTGCGTGCAGCTTTTTAGGCGCGGTTGTAGGCTTCGTCGTGTCAAAGTTTAAGATAGCGCCGTTTATAGCAACGCTGGCAATGCTCACAATCGCAAGGGGCGTGGCATTGGTTATCGCAGAGGGAGTACCGCACACAATAAAGGATCCCTTTTATATATCACTGGGAAACGGATATCTCTGGCAAACCAGCTCTCCCGACCAGATAAGCATACCGACCCCGGTTCTTATATTCGTAATTGTTGTAGCGGTGTCAATGATTATACTCTACAAAACAAAATTTGGACGGTATGTTTATGCGGTGGGGGGGAATGAACAGGCCTCAAGAGCCTCTGGCATAAATGTCAACAAGGTAAAGATGATGGTTTTCATACTTAACGGAACTCTTTGCGGTATTGCCGGAATAGTATTGGCGGGAAGGATCACGTCGGGACAGCCGTCCGCTGCAACAGGCTATGAGCTCGATGCAATCGCGGCAGTTATCATAGGAGGCGCAAGCCTCACCGGAGGCGCAGGCAAAATAAGCGGTACCATTTTAGGAGCGTTGATTATAGGCGTGCTTAATAATGGCCTTGTGCTTATGGGAGTATCCTCCTATTACCAGCAAATTATAAGAGGAGTCATAATAGCAGCGGCGGTTATCCTCGACCAGAGGACGAAGCATATCGAGTAAATTTATTTTAAATATTTTATTTGTTAAAATCCACAAAAAAATTAAGGAGGAAGAGTCATGAAAAATTTATTCAAGGTAATGGCACTTATTTTAGCACTAAGCATGATGCTCGCAGCCTGCGGAAATTCCGCACCGGCGGATCAGGGAGCTTCATCGGGGTCGGACAGCCAGGCCTCAACCCAGCAGAGCTCTGACGGAGGCGCGGACAAGGTCTGGAAAATAGGAGTTACGACACAGGCATGGAAGCACGAGTTTATTAAAAATCTTGTAAATGCTTTGAAGGCCACAGACGAAAAGCTTGAGGATGTTGAACTCACAATAATAGACTCCGATGATTCTGTGGAAAAGCAGCTTAATGATGTTGACACATTGATTGCACAGGGCGTTGACGGAATAATAATGGACGCCAACAGCTTTGAAGGCTCAAGCCCGGCTGTTGAGGCCTGCAAGCAGGCTGGAATACCCTTGGTTGAGCTGGTTGCCTATACGGAGAACGAGGACTATGCCACCTTTGTAGGAACTGATGTTAAGGCCTCGGGACTTATGGCGGGTGAAACTATTGCCGAGCTTCTTGGCGGAAAAGGAAAGGTTCTGATGATCGAGGGTATGATGGGCCATTCAGGGCAGGTTAACAGGGCGGCAGGAATAACGGAGGCTCTTAAAAAATACCCGGACATCGAGCTGCTTGACCAGCAATCGGGAGAGTGGAGCAAGGATAAGGCAATGGCTGTTACGGAGAACTGGCTTACAAAATATTCTGAAATAGATGCAATCGTAGCTCATAATGACGGCATGGGTCTTGGAGCCATGAATGCATGTGTGGCTGCCGGAAGAACAGAAATAAAGGTAGTTGGTATAGACGGAGATACGGAGGCCCTTCAGGGAGTAATTGACGGAAAATATGCCGCATCAGTGCTTGATGATGTTTGGGTTGAAGCCGACCTTGCCGTCAGAGAAATGAGGGATATCTTGAACGGAGCTGAGCCTAAAAAGAAAATTATAGTTGATTATGTGCCTATTAAGGATGCTGCAACGGCTCAAAAATATTTGGATCAGAGAAAGTAATTTTAAGGGGAGCATGTGTTTAAGGCGGTTTGTACTGCCGGAGAAAGTGATTTTTCCGGCAGTGCAAAAACTAAACAATAAACGTTAAAAGGGGAGTTAAAAATGTCATACTACAACGAGATGGAAACGCAGAAAAGACTGTCTAAAGTAAAGGAAATACTGGAGAAGGAAAATCTTGACGCAGTCCTTGTTTACTATGATGAGCTCAATATAGCGAATGGGTGGTACTTAACAGGCTGGTGTCCTCAGTTTGAAAAGGGAGCTGTTCTTGTGCCGAGAAACGGAGAACCGATGATATTGGGCGGTCCCGAAAGCGAACCGTTTGCAATTCTCAACAGCGCAATCAAAAACACAAGGAATTTTCCGGTATTCATGGTTCCCGACGAGGAATATCCCAATGCGGTAATTATTGACTTTCCCAAGCTTTTTGCAGAGCTGAAGAAAAGCATTGATATTAAGAGAATTGGAATAGTAGGAACCGAGGCTATGCCGTATCAGGTTTATACGCAGCTTGAGGCGGGCTTTAAAGGTGTGGAGCTTGTAGACGTAACAGACAAATATGTGAGATTGAGATATGTCAAATCCTCGTGGGAAATTGAAAATATAAAGAAGGGCTTTGAGCTTTCTTTGGAGGCCTATAAGGCAATGAAGGAAAAGGTGGCCTGCGGGGCATATGAGTATGAGGTGGCTGCTGCCGGGGAATATGTGTGCAGAAGGCAGGGAGCAAACAGCTTTGGCTTTTCCGCAATAGTAGGAAGCGGAGCAAGATCAAACGCCGTTGTACCTACGGCTCTTAATAAGCAGATGCTCGACGGAGAGCTTGTAATGATTGGACTTGCGCCAAGAATTAACGGCTACTGCGGAGTTATGGGAGATACGCTTCCTGTAAACGGGGTGTATACCGAGAGCCAGAAGGCCTGTGTCAACCATCTGAGGGAGGCATACAGGCTTACAAAGGCTATGCTGAGGCCCGGAATGACAGGTAAGGAGATAGATGTGCCGGGAAGAGAGTATTTTGTTAAAAACAACCTCATTAAATACCTGGTGTGCCCGTTTGCCCATACAATAGGGTTAATGGAGGCAGAAGCACCATTCTTCGGTCCTAACGGAGACGAGCCTCTTGTTCCCGGAATGACGGTTTGCGTTGACGTCAGCTTCTTCGGGCATCCCGAGTGGAACGGGGCAAGGATTGAGTCGGGCTTTTTGATTACCGAGGACGGGTGTGTGCCTCTTTGCCCTGAAATGGACGAAATACTTTCAAAGGACATTGAATAGGAGGAGTTAGCTTATGGAAAAGGGTAAAAGATTCTGGGTCTTCGCAGACGGAGATCTCCCGCCGCAGGGAGATGAGGAGCCATTGGGCCATGAAGCCCTTATGGTGCTGAATATGAATGAAACTCCTGCCGAGCTTTCACTGGATTATTATTACGAGGACAAGGACCCCAAGGAGGGGGTAAGGGTAACGGTTCCCGCTAAAAGGGTTAACTGCTTCAGGCTTGATTACCCCATTGGGGAGGAGAAATTCCAAAACACTGCGGGACAGTATTCTCTTGTTATAAACAGTGATGTTCCCGTAATAGCAGTCTTCGGCAGATTGGACAGGCGCCGGAATATGGCGTATTATCCCGTACAGGGCTTCAGTCTTTAAATGCTATGGAATATGGAGATGGGAAAATGAAGGTATTAGTCGGCTCATTTCAATGTGAATCCAATACCTTTTGCAAGAAAAAGGCCTCATTGGAGGACTTTGAAATAGTACAGGGAACAGAGGTTATTGACAGGCTTGCCGCATCAAGGGTTTTTGCCGATAACGGATTTGACATTATACCCGCGATTTTTGCAAGTGCATTGCCGTCGGGAGAGGTCAGGCAGGAAGCGTTTAATTATGTAAGGGATGCAATACTAAGGGTAATCAATGATAACCCCGGAATTGACGCAATCTACCTTTACCTGCATGGGGCAATGTGCGTAGATGGAATTGGAAGCGGCGAGGAGGCTCTTATAGCCGCAATACGGCAAAGGATAGGTATGAATATTCCCATTGGCGTTGCATTGGACTTTCATGCCAATAACACCAGTGAATTTATAAAAAATGTAAATATAGTTTACGGCTTCAGGACGGCACCACATACCGACCATGACGAGACAGAAATACGGACGGCCAGGGCTTTGTGCAGATGTGCCCTGAAAGGGCAGCTTCCCACCACGGTGATGTTCAAAGCCCCCGTTCTTGCTGCGGATGCCGCTACAACAGATAAATATCCCTTAAAGGATATGATGGAAATGCTAAAGCCTCTCGACAGCAACGGGGATATAGCATCTGCGGCGGTATTTAACGGCCAGCCGTGGGTAGATTATGACTATACAGGGCCAAGCGTTGTCATATCCTATATAAACAACAGGGAGCTTGCCGTCCAAGCTGCACGCGGCATATCCATGGTTCACTGGGAGGGCCGCGGCAGCTTCGGGTTCGATGTTCCCGCTCTGGAGCCTGCCCGTGCGATCGAGGCAGCCATTGAATCGGACAAGTCTCCTGTATTTATAACAGACTCGGGAGACAATACCACAGCAGGAGCAGAGGGGGAAGGGACGCTGATGCTGAGGCTGCTTATGGAGAGCAGGGCTGACAAGGTCCTTGTCTGCGGGATTAATGACAGGGAGAAAACGAATGAGCTTTTGAAAAAAAATATAGGAGACGAGGTAGAAGCGGTAATAGGTGAAAATTCCCATGAGAGCTTTGTAATTCCTACGGCGGTAAAGGGAAAAATACTTAACAAGGCAAAGGTCACCGGCTGGGCCGGTGAAGAGGCGGGAGACGCGGTAGTAATGGACCTTGGGCGAATCCATCTGGTCATTACAAATGAGAGGGCGGCATTTATTTCGCCCATGCATATTGAAGGCCTTGGGCTGAAGCTTGACGGCTATAAAATTATTGTGCTCAAGATGGGCTACCTTTTTCCCAAGCTTGTGCCCGTTGCGGGAGAGACGATATTTGCGCTGACTCCCGGCACAAGCACAAATGTGTTTTCAACCCTTGGCTATAAGCGCATTGCAAGGCCGATGTACCCTATAGACACGGATTTTGAATGGGTTCCCGTTCAGATGGTATAAAAAGTTTATAAGGAGGCGGATTTAATGAATAAGATACTGCCTGTGCCTAAAATAGCGGAAGAAATAGAGGACTGCAGCAAATCCTTTTCGGGCTTCAGGCTTGACCTGTCCGCTGCGGGCGCCGCCGAAAGGCTTCAATGCAGGGAGATAGTGGAAATGAAGCTGTGGGACTACCCCGGGCTTAAGGTTTGTGAACACGGCGACTGTCCGGAGTTCATGGAATTAAGGCTCATACATGGGCTTCATGGAGAAAAGACAGACTGCCCCAAGCTTTTTGCAAAGCAGGGCTATGTCCTGACAGTGCAGCAGGAGCTTGTTACAATAAAATTTGAAGAGAGGCAGGGTCTTGTATACGCGCTTGCCACACTGAAGCAGCTGTTTATAAAATCGGAAGAGGGCTATGCAATACAGCTCTGCAAAATAACCGACTGGCCTACCGTTGAGGTCAGGTCGGTCTCCAACACCTTTTCATGGTATGCAGGCTACGGGCGGCTTGGATTTGACATGCAGCTCTGGGGTTATGACGAATGGATTGAATACCTTAATATCTGCTCGGACATGAAAATTAACCAGTTTAACATGTGCATGTACGGCTACTGGCCCTTTGAGCTTCCGTCGCACCCTGAAACAGTATTAAAGGGCTACCCTGTAAAGGTGTGGAATGAGGAGAGCGGAAACTGGGTTGCGGTACACTATATACATCCCAATCTTGCGGAGGAGTTTCTTCCGAGGCTTTTCGAATACGGTCATAAGCTCGGAATGAAATTTTTTGCCTATGTTGGTCTTAACAGCTATAACGGAGGCTATCCCAGCATATACAAGAGCAAGAGAATGAAGCTGCCGGAAAACAGCAGGTTTATAAACGATTTTGATACGCTGTGCCTTAGCCAGCCTGACACAATAGAGTACCTTAAGGACTCTATGAGGGCAATAGCAAGGCTGGGCTATGACGGAATTGACTTTGAAGAGAGTGAGGAGGCCTGGTGGTTCTGCAACTGTGACAAGTGCAGGGAAAAGTACCTGTCAGCAGCCTCATCACCCGCAGAGGCAAAGCACATGGCCAACTATGAGCTGCTTAAGGTGCTTTATGCCGCCATAAGGGAGGAAAGCCCTGAGTGCGTAATAGGTATAAGGGCATGGAGGGAGCCGCCTCTTGAAAAAGACGCAGGATACCTTAAAAAAATGGTAAGCTCAATACCTGATGACGTGGTTCTTTTCTGGGCGCCGGGGCTTTACTGCTCCGAGGGGGAGTTTGAAAAATGGGCGGAAGCCTTCGGACGGGACAGGATATGGGCGCGTGATACCGAATCCAATGCGGTTTCCTCATGCCTCGGAAGGCTTATAAGGATTTTCCGCTCCAACGGCTTAAGGTGCGACGAGGAGAGCAACCACCAGTACCTTGAGGAGGACATCAGGCAGCACATAGGCTCGGCGGCTATTGGAGCAAAGGGCATAAACGGGTATATGTTTGAATGGTACGGCTTCTTTCTGCACCTGTTTGCACACGCAAATTACGGGTGGGGTTCGTGCATGGAGCCGGAGGACTTCTACACATACTCCATTGAGGCGGTGTTTGGGCCTGAGCTTGCGGAAGACATATTATACGTGCTCAAAAATATGTTCACCATACATGAGAGCCAGATGAGCATATTCCCCACGGAATTTCCATTTGCCCGCAACAAGGTTGAGGCGAGGGATATACCGGCAATACAAAAGGCAATTGAGCGGCACGAAGCTATAATGTCCAGGCTTTACAGGGTTAAAAAGGCTGTTGATGAGCATGACAGGCTCAAGGTATACTCTCCTCACTTCAAAAAGCTGATCGTGGCAAACCTGCGGAACAGGGTCATATATGACCTTGCACTTGCGTCCATAAATTATGACAATGCAAAGACGGAGGAGGACAAAAGAAGGTATCTGCTTGAAATGTCGGAGCATAATGAAAGGAATTTCGATATAGTAAAGAGGAATTATTTCGATGTAAACCCCGTTGCGGAAACCGGCACAAAATCGTGCATGATACCGTATCACGAGTTAAAGCGTGTTATAAATAATGAGCTACACCCCGACAAAAGGGATGAACAGCCGGTATACCTGGGTGTTGAGGCCCTGGGCTGGCTGTGGCTGTAGCTGTGTCAAGGGGACGGTTCTTTTGACAACCATTGCGGCGGAGACGGTGGGGACATTTCTCAACAAATTCCAGCAAAAATTGCTGGTTTATTGAGGAACGTCCCCATTTATATATATATATAATAATAAACAGTTCATCCCAATAAATAAGGCCTATAAACGGTCCTGAAGATACTGAAATTTCTCCAAAGATATCTTACTCTTACAGTAAGAAAAGCTTACGGCAAATCTGCCGTGTTAAATACATTCAATAAGCCTGTCGGCTGAAATGTAAAAATAATTCTACTTGCTGATCATGAAAATACCTGCTATGCACAATGCAATTCCGCCAACCTGCCGGAGGGTAATGCTTTCCTTGTATAAAACAATTCCTATTACCAGCAGGACGCAGGCAAGGCTTACATTGGCGATCAATGACCCTGTGCTGACCTTCCAGCCCGCCCTGTAAATATAAATGTACCCGAACTCAAGCGCAACAATCGAGCACCCGAAAACCAGCGATGTCAAATCAATCTTCCGGGCCTCCGCCATAATGTCCTTGCTCTCGCTCGTGGCAAAAAACAGCAGCACAGATAAAACGGCGGCTGTAAGATAGGTGACGGCAAGCGACGCAAAGGGCTGAACACCCTCAGGTGTTGATTTCGCACAAATGTTATAAACAGTGTTTGCTGCAACGACAACAAAAATCGGCCAGATAGAATTGAGCATGACTCCTCCTTTAACAAAAAACCGCAAGCAAGAGAAAAACCCTTGTTTGCGGTAGGTGTCCAAACGCATTTTTAATTCCTTATAGATTTATAGCACATAAAAAATATAACACGAAACGGACCTTTTTGTCAAATTTGAACCCTTTTTAAAAAGAGAGGGGACAGTGGGAGTACTCCATAATATTCCTTATTTAAATTAAATATAAATTTCTCCAAAATTATTGACGTAATATTACCGTAAATGATATGATTTACTAAAAAATTCAATATATTGGGTTATAAGTGTTGGAATAGAATAAAATATATAATATTATGATGACAATAAACGGAGGATACCATGATGAAAAAACATTTCAAACCGGCTTGCATAACTCTATTTGCTTCAATGATATTTCAGATAATCTTTATGTACACGCCTTACAGCATAAAAGCCATGACTGAAGATGCCGCGGTACAGGACCCGGTGCTGTGGGAGTCCGGTTTCTTGGAGGGCGGCATATGGGGAGAGGGGCCTGTAGATGAAGGCGGAGCCGCGTCTTTGGAGGAATTTGAGTATGGGGATTATGCCCTTAGTCCTTCCGTGGAGGTTCAGGGCCCATCGGAGGCTGTCCCGTCAATAAGGGCTCAGCTGTACAATTCGAATGCAAGTGCTGAAAGCAATACCATTTCACTGAACATTAAAATATACAATACCGGCGCCGCACCGGTTGACAGGTCAGAGCTCATCATAAGGTACTACTACACTGTAGACGGAGAAAAGCAGCAGAGCTTCTGGTGTGACTGGTCGGACGCGGGAAGCTCCAATGTTTACGGCAGCTTTACAAAAATGTCCCCAGCACAGCCGGGTGCGGATTATTATCTGGAAACAGGCTTTGGAAGCGGAGCGGGTGTGCTTGCTCCGGGTGACAGCACCGAGATAAAGTGCAGGGCCGCAAAGGATGGCTGGACAAGCTACAACCAGGCGGATGACTATTCGTTTAACATTTCAGGCGGCGGCTATGAGGACTGGGACAGGATCGCCGTGTACTGCGCGGGTGAGCTGCTGTGGGGGAACGAGCCGGGAGCGGGAGCCGGGGAGGATACTGCACCGCCATCGGTTCCTGAAGGGCTGTCATGCAGCTCAGTATCTGAAACTGAAATAGCCCTTTCATGGTCCGCAGCCTCGGACGATAGCGGCGTGAAGGGCTACATAATATACCGGGACGGCATTGAAGCGGCAAGAGTGGAGGACAGAACCTCTTATACCGACACCGGCTTGCAGCCCGGAAGCGTATATACGTATGAGGCGGCGGCGTATGATTACAGCGGAAATGTATCGGACAGAAGCGGGACAGTGAGCGCCTTGACTAAAGAAGCAGAGGAAGATGATACCGGAGAAGGCGCAGGCGGTGCGCTGAAGCTTCAGGTATACCATGCGGGGAAGGGCGACAGGGAGAATACGCTGTACATCTGGTACAAGCTTTACAATACAGGCGATGTCCCGGTTAAGCTGGAGGATGCAAAAATAAGGTACTATTACACTGTGGATAACGAGGAGCAGCAAAGCTTCTTCTGCGACTGGTCAAGCGCGGGAAGTTCAAATGTCACGGGAAGCTTTCAGAGGATAAATGTGGGTATAGAGAATGCAGACTGCTTCCTTGAAATCGGCTTTAAAAGCGGTGCGGGAGTCCTTAAGCCGGGGGAGAGCGCAGAGCTGCAGTGCAGGGTTGCAAACTCAAGGTGGACAGTCTACAGCCAGTTCAACGACTATTCCTTTGACCGGGGCAACACCGGCTACAGGGATTGGGACAGGGCTGTCATATACATAAATGGGGACAGGGCCTGGGGTACGGAGCCTATTGCGGCGCCTGAGGGAATTACCCTTGTGCCGGGCTTAAACAGCATGGATATAAGCTGGGGCCCTGTGTCATGTGCCGAAGGCTATGAGGTGGAAGCGGACGGGGCTGTTGCGTACAGCGGTACGCAGGCATCATATATGCATACCGGCCTGATTCCGGGAACAGAGCACACTTACAGGGTCAGGGCGAGGAACAGCGTAATGGTAAGCCCGTGGAGCGGATATATAACAGGCGTAACGCTTATTAATAAGCCGTCTGACATTATAAAGGACATAACCGAGACCAGCATAAGCATACGTTGGGATGAGGTAGAGGGTGCCGAAGGCTACGATGTGGAGCTGGACGGAGATATTACAGATAACGGACAGCTCACAGGATATATTCTTGAAGGGCTTATTCCGGGAGACATGTTTAACTTCAGGGTAAGGGCGAGAGGCGCGGCTGTAAACAGTGAGTGGACAGAGCTAATGGAGATTCCGACGCTGCCCGGTATACCTTCAAACATACGTACGGTATCCGGGAGCAGCTCTATAACCGTTTTATGGGATGAGGTTCACGGAGCCTCGGGCTATGACATAGAGGTTTACGGCACACCTGTGGACAACGGGGCAGATTTATCATATATGCATACGGGGCTTGAGGCCAACACACAGCGCATCTACAGGGTGAGGGCAAAAAATTCAAGCGGGGCCGGAGCGTGGAGCGGCGTTACAGCGGCATCCACACTTCCGTCGGCTCCCGGTAATATACGGATTGAAGCAGCAGCTTCATCCCTCAGGGTGGTGTGGGACAGTCAGGCCGGTGCTGACGGATATGACATTGAAATTGATGGTACTGATATAGTAGGTATAGATACCGGCTCATATACGCATACCGGACTTGAAACCAACTCACAGCACGAATACAGGGTACGGTCAAGGAATAGCGGCGGGTCCAGCGAGTGGAGCCAGCCGGTAAGAGGCATTGTGCTGCCGCAGTCTCCTTCGGATATAACGGTATTGTCCGTTACCGACAGTGAAATAAGCCTAAGCTGGATGGAGACAGAGGGTGCGTCGGGCTATGATCTTGAGATAGACGGCAAAGTGATCGATAACGGAACTGCTGTTACATACCTGCACGGGGGGCTTGCTCCCGACACGGTGCATACCTACCGTGTAAGGACGAGAAGCGGGAGCACCGCAGGCGACTGGAGCGCATTGCTTGAGGTGTGTACCCTTCTTCCGGCACCTTCGGAGCTTAAAGCACATCCTGAGGACGGCGGAATAGCACTGGAATGGGATGCGGTAATGGGAGCGGACGGCTATGACATTGAAATTGACGGGGAGCTTTTTAAGGCTGGAATAGACACGCGGTACATACATGAGGCGAACGGTGCAGGCGGGGAGCATACCTACAGAGTGAGAGCCTTCAACGGCAACGGCGCGGGGGACTGGAGCGATCCGGTGTATGCGTCGGCCTTGCTTGGAAAGCCCTCGAATATAACCTTTTACGCACAAAGCACGTCGATAGCACTGGCGTGGGACGGGGTGGAAGGAGCCGCCGGCTATGATGTGCTTGCAGACGGGGAATTTGCAGGCAGCGGAAGCAGTACTGCATATACGCACCGGGATCTCAAGCCAAACAGCATGCATACCTACCGTATAAGGGCAAGAAACGAGATATGTACTGGGGAATGGAGCGATCCGGTGGCTGTGTTCACACTGGTGGGAGTACCCGCGAATGTAAAAGCGTATATAGAGAGCGGCGGAATAACGCTTACATGGGATGAGGTGGACGGAGCCGGCGGATATGATGTTGAGGCCGGCGGGACTGTCATAAATAACGGTTATGATTCAATATACAGGCACAACAGCCTTGAGTCTGATACAAAATACACCTTCAGGGTAAGGGCAAAAAATGAAAACGGCGAGGGTCAGTGGAGCGGGGCTGTCACAGTTGTGACGGGGCCTTTGGTGCCGGTAAACCTTAAGGCTGAGCCGGAAATAAATAAAATAACGCTGACATGGGAGGGGCCGGATAATGCCGCCTCATACGATGTGGAGGCCGACGGCGAGGTTGTGGAGGAAATCACGGACGGCGCATATGTTCACGAGGGCCTTATGCCCAACACAAGGCATGAATACAGGGTAAGAGCGGTAAATACCGACGGAGTATACGGCGAATGGAGCGGGCTCCTGGAGGCAAACACCGTGCCGGAGCTTGTTATAGAGGTTGCAAGGGATGCTGAGTTCAGCTTTGTTATAGCCCTGCCGGCGAAGGAGGGCGGGGATAAGTACAGTGTCGAGGTTGAATACATACCCGATGATATTGAGGTGCTTGACCTGTATGCCGCCACGGCGGTGATTGATATGGAGGCCGGGAGGATTAAAGACACGGATATAGAGATAGAGGAGCTTTCCGGAGGCAGGATAGTATATGGGGGTGAAAATACCGGCAAGCCCGTCGTGATAGTCTTAAGGCTGATGTCCAGAACAAACGGTAAAACAGGAATGTCGTACAGGGTGGAATAAAAAGAGAGTGCGTATCGGGATATAGCTGTAGTATTGGAGGGGTTATTATGGTAAAAAGGTTAGTTAAAAAAATATTATGCCTGATTTTGCTTTTTGGTATATTCAGCTTGAGCAATTTGTCCGGGGGCTTGAAAAGCGGAACATTTTTAAATTTTACTGACAAGGCTTATGCCGCTAATGCAAGGAATGCGGATATTGTTTTTGCAATAGATACCACAGGCTCAATGGGCGACGAGATAAATAATGTAAAGAATAATGTAAGTGAATTCGTTGATATTCTTAAAGACAATAACATAAATGTAAGATTGGGCTTGGTTGAATATAAAAATATATATCATAATGGGTATGGCTCTACTGTAAACAGAGGATGGATGAACAACGCGAATAGTTTTAAAAGCCTGTTGGATGCTATTAACGTCAGTGGTGGAGGCGCAGGAGGAGAATCTTCTGTAGACGCACTTGAGGAAGCAAGGAGAATGTCATATCAGCAGTATTCCAAAAAGTTTATAATATTAGTTACAGATGAGCCTTATGACGAAGGAACACGCTTTGACACTTCCAGCAACAGAATTTTAATGAGTGATGAAGTATCAAGTCTTACGGAAGACGGTATTATTGTATCTGTAATAACCAGCAAGAGCTATAAGTCGCTGTATAGCAATTTATTTACGGCTACAAAAGGAATATTTGGAGATATAAACTCAGGGTTTTCCGCAAGCCTCCAGTCTCTTGCGGATATGATCAACACCAATGAAGCGCCTTCACTGTCGATTGTGTCTCCAACACAAAACCAAATATTCGGACAGTCCAATACGGCTTTTGTTCCTGCGATCTCAGTCTCAGACGCCGATAAAGATACTCTGGTTTGCAGATATTATATAGATTCTGAAACATCTCCACGGGACACTAAAACTGTATACAACACGGCTACGATACAGACAGTCACATTTTCTACTTTGAATATGGGAACCTTATCTGAGGGGAATCATACGCTTAAATTTGAAGTAAGTGATAATTGGGATAATCCTGTAGTAAAAACAATCGCGTTTAAGGTTGACAAATATCCTCCATCCATTGGGACTGTTAAGCTTGAGGCGGCGGAGGGCGGTAAAAGCATAATTGCAGCAGGATCTGCTTCGGACAATGTATCAGGGCTGCATGCGACCCCTTACAGGTACTTGTTGGGAAGCACGGTATACAAGTCATGGAGCTCCAATGCCTCGTGCACTATAAGCTCGCTTATTCCAAATACACAGTATACAGTGAAGTTTGAAGCCCGTGATGCAGTGGGCAATATTTCATCTGCATCAAAAACAATCTACACCAAAGCTCAGTTACCGCAGTTATCCTTAGCCAGCCCTACTGAAACCTCCATAGCTGTATCCGTGAGCGACTCAAACCCGGCGGCCACGCAGTACCAGCTTATGGCGGGGCAAAGCTATGTGTCTGGGGACGGCACACTTACCGCCCAGCCGGAGTGGATAACCCTCACAGGCAAAAAGCTTACTGTCCGGGGGCTGACGCCGGGAACACAGTATACCTTCAAGGCTAAGGCAAGAAACAATGAGAGTGCTGAAACGGCGTTTTCGCAGGTTAAGACGGGCACCACCCTGGCTTATCCTCCCTCCGGTGTCAGCTTCGCGAGGGGCATGGAGCACATAGGTCTGGAATGGAGCCCGGCAAGCGGCGCGCTTGGGTATGACGTGGAGGCCGACGGAGTGCTTGCGTACTCAGGCGCCGCAGCCTCATATACTCATACGGGATTACAGCCTGATACATCGCATACATACAGGGTAAGAGTCAGAAACGCCGGAGGAACAGGCGGCTGGAGCAATATGTTCAGAGCTTCAACCCTGCCCCTGCCTCCCGATGCCCCTCAAAATATTACGGCGGAGGAATCTAAGACTGAGATAAGGATAAGCTGGGACCCGGTGGAGAGAGCCGGTGCCTATCATATAAAGGCCGACGGTGAAATAATTGATAACGGAAGCAATACAAGCTATGTACACACAGGGCTTCTGCCGGGTACGACGCATACATACAGCGTCAGAGGCGTAAACGAGGGAGGCAGCGGAGAGTGGAGCGAAGAGCTTTCCGTGGAAACAATCCCCAATCCCCCGGACACTCCCGCAAATATAAAGGCGGAGCCCACAAGGACGAATGTCACGGTAACATGGCCCTCATGTGAAAGGGCGGAGGGCTATGAAATAAGCGCGGACGGGGATATACGGGATGCCGGGGCGGAGCTCTCCTTCCTGCACGACGGTCTGCCTGCAAACAGCAGCCACACATACAGGGTAAGGGCCTGGAACCGGGGAGGCAAAAGCGAGTGGAGCGATCCGGTTGAAATAACCACATGGCCTGAAATACCTGCCGTGCCCTCCAACATAATGGCAACCTCAGGCAGCGACTTTATAGCAATAACGTGGTATAGTGTGCCCTGGGCCGGGAGCTATGACATAGAGCTGGACGGCAAGGATATTAAAAATACATCAGATATGTCGTATACCCATAACGGGCTTGCGCCGGGTGCAAAGCATACATACAGGATAAGAGCAAAAAACATAAGCGGCGAGGGGCAGTGGAGCAGGCCCATAGAAATGTCTGCTCTGCCCCAGGAGGAGGCCGGAGGGGCTGAACCGGCGGCGCTTATCAACATGGTTGCGGTGGTGACTGACAGCACGGTTATGGTGTCGTGGGACGCGGCCGCAAGGGATGCACAGTATGAAATAGAGGTTGACGGGGATGCAGTTGACAACGGTGAAAGTACGTTATACAACCATACGGGGCTTCCGCCGCAGTCCTTCCACACATACAGGGTGAGGCTTAAGGATGGGGAAGGGAAGGGCCAATGGTGCGCTGTTCTGGCTCTTTCTACGCTTCCGGCGACTCCCGGAGCGCCTTCAAACATAACAGCGTCCTCCGGAAACACCTATATAGAGCTCAGGTGGGATAGCGAAGAGGGAGCAAGCTATGATGTGGAGGCGGACGGAGAAATAATTGATGCCGGGAGCCTGCCGGAGTATACCGACGAAGGGCTTTCTCCCGGAACAACACATACATACAGGGTAAGAGGCAAAAACGCCGGAGGTGTTACCGCATGGAGCACAGCCATAACAAAGAGCACCACAAGCCCGGTATATGAGCTGGAATGCATAAGCGGCGTACAGCTTGACTTTTCTCTGCTGGCTTCAAATGTACAGGATTTCTCAGGGACTGTTTTTGTGGTGGAATACAGCCCGGAGGAACTGGAGGTAACGGATCTGTGCCGCTTTACCGCGGCTGCCGACATAATGCCGGAGGGAAGGATACCGGGTACAAGCCTCAGCGTAAAACACACCCCCGGAAGGATAGAGTTTACGGTAAACGGGAGCATAGCACCGGGAACAGCATGGTCGGGGGAGATAGCTACAATAGTATTCCTCCCCAAAATAGACGGGAAGACAAGCATCAGCTTCAACATGCAATAAGGAAATCAAATAAGGGGACACGAAGGGGACATACCTTATCATAAAAGGAATACCCGGTAATCTTGAAAGGTGTGTCCCCTTTCCAAATGATGGAGGTGGAAAAATGGGACGGATTATACACAGGAGCTATAAGGTTTTCGCGGTAGTAATTTGCATTATGCTGCTTTTAACATCACTGCCCCTGACGCTTGGAGGCTTCATGGGAGACAAGGAGGGAGCGGCGGGTGCTGCGGGTTCAAGCGATCAGAAGACAGCCTCCGAAATATCAAATATGACAGGAGCCGGTATTGAAGAGGTCATGAGGCTGAAAAACGGGGGGCGCTCATGGAATGAGGTGCTGAGTGCGCTGAAGGACACGTACTATATAGGCTCGGGAAGTGAGAAAGGCAAAAGGGATGATTTGCTGCTCGGCACCGGGCTTGAGGAGGAGCTGGTCAAAAGCCTTAAAAAAGAGGGCTTTTCGGATGAGGACATAACCTATGCAAAAATGCTTTATGACAGGGTGGAATTCCAGCTTCAGCAAATAGAATGGAATGCGGAAGCCCCGGCGGCGATTCATGGAACAGCGGGGGAATTGGACAAAACCTCAGAGGACACGGGAACATACCGGGAGCTTGCGGCAAAAATAGACAAAAGTGATGCCATATGCTCCATGCTGAGGCTCAAGGAGGATATGGGGAGTATTGAAGCAGCCTTTGACGAATACCTTGCCTCCCTGCAGCTTGATATAGATATAAACGAATATATAGCGGACAAGGATTCGTATCTGGATAAAAAGGAGCAAAAGCTTTTTCTTCTGGGAGCTGAAAATATAATTACCATCTCTAAAATAGAAGAGAAAGCCCTTCTGCAAATACAGAAGGAGAACAGCGCGGCAAGCGATTTTAAGCAGGCAGGAACAGACACAGCAGACGGGCACGCGGCAGGCCGGGATTCCTTGTCCGGCGCAAACCCGCTGCCTGATGTGCCGGAGATATCCGCTCAGGATCCGAAGCCTAAAAATCCCACTGACGAAATAATGGAGGAAATAAGACAGATAAGTCCTGTAAATAACTGATTGCAGAGGAGATAAAGCTTATGAGGAGCATTAAAGGAATAAAAATAATTGTAATTGCCGTTGCTCTGGTATTCATAGCACAGGCCGCGTATGGAGCATACTATATGGTTGCCGTAAAGCCTGCGGAAGAGCAGCAGCCCGGTGAGCAGAGCAATTCCGGGCAAGGTGCCGCAGTACAGCCGGAGGCGCAGACGGATGAGTCTGATGAGGGTGTAGGCGAGAGCCTGAATGAGGGCGAAATTTTGGAGGATGAAGCCGATTACAGTATTTCGCAGGATATACTGGATTGCATAAAGGCTTATGACCCGGAAAGCTACACCCGCAACGTCGATAATTATGCGGCGCTTCTTAAAAGCCTGAATGTACATATAAGGTTTAAGACTGAGCTGGAAAGACATATAAAGGAGGGAGCGGCAATTCCCGATGTTCTTACAGCCTACTCCTTCCTCAACGACCGCTACGGAAGGCTTGAGGACATTGAAGGGCTTCTGGGCATGAAAGCCGGAGGACAGAGCTGGGAAGCAATTTTTAAGGAATATGCAAAGGACAACCCTGAATTTGTCCCCGCCTCGTTTGATTCTGAGTACCTCGACAAGCTCATGGAAACGCCCGGAATAACCCAAGACGATATTATGACGGCCGACAGGGTAAGCCAGAGGCTGGGAATACCTGTCGGGGATATAATAGCAAAAAAACAGTCGGGAATGAGCTGGAGGCTGATAAACGCCGGGTACGGCATTGTAAACGGCGATGAAAAGCTGCCGCGCATACCTGTCACGCGTGAGCAGCTTGAGAAGCATTGCGAGCAGACCGGGCTTTCGCAGAAGCGTGTGGTGGAGGCGCTGGTTACGGCGTCAAAGCTCGGGGTTTCCGATACAACTGTGCTGGAATGGGTAAAGCAGGGCCTTTCAAACGAGGAGATTTATGCCCGTGTCTATGAGGAGAAATATTATTTGGGATGAGGTATTCCTTACTGATCAAATAAAAATTTCTTCCATCAATTATATACTCAGCAATATACGAGGGGGTTTTTTAGTGAAGCGGCATATATATAAAATTTTCGCCATATGCGTAATAATACTTACAACAGTTTTCATACAGGCGCAGGGAGTGCTTGCCGAGACTCTGGAGGAGAGGCTGAACAACCTTGTGGGCCCGGCGGAGCAATATAACACAATGCTGTCGCCGGCATATTTAAGGAACAATGCCTCGGAGGAGTCCATAAGCCCCCAGAGCGGGGACATCGGCCTGGTGCAGACCGACTATATACTCCCCGGAGTAAACGGTCTTGATCTGGAGATAAAAAGAATATACAGGAGCGGCACCGCAAATGTTCAGGAGATGAAGGCGGAGTATGTAAACGGGGCGTGGGTGGATCAGGTCTACTCCGACAACACAACATCATCCTTCTATGAGGACAGGTACGACCTGGGAGTGGGAATGAGGTTTTCGTTCCCGGCAATGGAAATAAAGAAAAACTCCGACGGTACAAGCCACAGGTTCCTGCATACCGAGGCAGGGGACGTATACAGGCTGATGGGGCCTGAAAGTGTTGACAATGTCAATACATATACTCCCGAAAACCAGACCATAAAGGATGTCACAATAAAAGAGAACAAGAGCTTCAGCAACGGCCAGGCCGACGGCACCTCCTTTTATATAATGGAGGGCAAGGACGGCAGGAGAACATACTTCGCGGATGACGGAAGAGTGCTGGGGATAAAGGACAGGTACGGCAATACAATAACCTTTCTCTACACCTCTGTTTCGTATACCGTGGATGGGACAGACAAAAGCAAAAAGCTCATTTCCAAAATAATAGACACAGCGGGCAGGAAGACAGCTATAGAATATAAGCAGGATGAGAGCTTTACGGCGGGGACAATTGAGGATAAGCGCTACAGCCTTGAGGACAGCCATATGGCGTCACAGAACCCCGACACCTCACATTCGGGGGATCTTAAGGGTAAATTCCAGGTTATAGTCACCCTGCCGGGTAACAAAAAGCTTGTCTATGACAAATCGGCTGTGCTGCTCAGCAAAACAAACCATATACTGAGAACCAGGCTCCAGAGGGTTTATGATGTGGACGGCAAGCCCAAATACCACTACTGGTACGACCAGCCGCAGCTTGGCTTTACCTACACCAACGGAGAAAAGTATTCGGCCTACAACAGGTATGAGAACCTCACACAGATCGACTACTGCAAAACAAACAGGCTGGAGAGGTTTGCATACAACACCTATACCAAGGGGTTGTCGGACAAGGGCAGCATGCAGTACAGGAAAATATTTGAGAAGAGCGAGCTGATAAGGACAGGCTACGATGTCTCAAAGCCGGCATTTTTAGACAGGTTCACATTCGAGGTAAAGGACAGAACCACGTATAAATACACAAACGAAGCAGACGGCTTTGGGTATGAGGGCTACAAGGAGAGTGACCAGCCATACCTGAGAGATACCTACAGGTACTATACCGATGTTGCCTCCTATAACGGAACTGTTTTAAGATATACCTACGACGGGCTGCACCAGCAGGTTAGCGCCGAAGAAACAGGCAGCGGCCACAAAATAACAACAACCACCGAGTATGACGAAATGAAGTTTCCTAAAAAGACAGAAAGAACCGTATGCGCTATGGAAAACGGAAAGGCAAAGGGCCGGACGGTAAAGACCGTTGAAAACTTCAGGTATGACGATTACGGCAACCTTACAAACTATACCGGGCCGATGGCGGAGAGGGACAATAACGGATACCCTGTGGACAGCGAGCATACCGTTGTATATTCCTATGCATACGACAGGTTCCATGTACTGAGCTTAAAGACCTGGAAGCAGGACAGGGACACCACCTGCCAGACAATATACACAATAGACGGTATGGGGAATGTGGTAAAGGAGCAGAGAGCAAATACAGGCGATACCGCTAACTGGCTTGAAACGGACTATGAATATGACAGCCGGGGAAATATGACGGGAAAAACGGTGCATTCCGACGGAAACCTGTACGTTACCCGCTATGAGTACGGAATTGACGCCTACGGCACCGATCAAAAGGGAGCGTATCTTACAAAGCAGTACAGAATTGCCGGCGGTGAGGAAGCAGTCATAGGTTATGCGTATGACCTTAACACCGGAAGCCTGAAATCAGAGACAGACGCAAGGCTAAATACTACGGCATACGAGTATGACATACTGGGCAGGGTGACACGCATTGTAAACCCCAACGGCAGCGCGTCCAAATACAGCTATGGGGAATACCGGGATAAGGACAGGCAGATTGAGCATACCGACGCTGCAGGAAACAGAATAAGATATACATACGATATATTGGGAAACCAGCTTTCGTACGAGGTATACAGTGAAGGCAAGTGGCAGCTCATAAACAAGGCGTTGTACGATTCCAGAGGGAATAAAACCAAGGAAGCCGATTCCAACGGCCACACCATAAGATATTCCTATGACAGTGAAAACAGGCTCATTAAAAAGGAATATTACGAGAATGACACCGCAAGGAAGGAAAGCATACTGCTGGCATATGCCTATGGGAGCGACGGTACCGCCGGGACAGGTGATGAAATACTGCTTTCAGTCACTATGACGGACGAGGACGGGTATAAGCACAGGCTGTACTATGACAAGCTGGAAAGGCTGGTAAGAACCGACGAAACTCCCGATGGAAGCACATACTATACCACCACCTGTGCCTATGACTATGCGGGCAACAAGGTAAGCGACACCGATCCCAGGGGCTATACCACACAATACCGGTATAATGCTCTGGGGCAGCTTGCTTCTGTAGCCGATGCTGCGGGAGGGCTTACCCTGTACACCTATAACGGGCTTGAGAAGCCCGATACAATCACCGAGCCGGGGGGCAAGGCCACAAAATATATATATGACGGCATGGGAAGGACAGGTGAGGAGAGAATATATTCCGAGGACAGCCCGGAAAGCTATACATACACAAGATACACGTATGACAGGTCGGACAACATAGAAACAGCTTTAAGGGGAAGGGCTGAAAGCGGGAAAGACACCGTTTCCTCCTCTATTCGCTATGCTTATGACAAAATGAACAGGCTTTCCGGGGAATATGCGGCAATTGATGCTTCCGGCAGCAGCCGTACCGAATATAAGTATGACAATAACGGAAACAGGACGGAAACGGTGCAGTACATAGATGCGCAGGGAGCAGGCACAATAAAGTACAGCTACGTCTATGACTATGCGGGAAGAGTGATAAGCGAAGCAGGAGTTATGAATGCAGGCACCGGCGGCGAACAGGGAAGCTATATAAGGAAGTTCCGTTATGACCACACGGGAAGCCTGACAGGGGAAGATAGGCACAACGGAAAAGGCTTTGACAGTACCACATACAGCTATGATTACAGGGGAAGGCTTGTAGAAAAAAAGCAGCCTTTCACTCTGGAAGGGGATGTAAAAACCACCTCTTACACATACGACAGGCGGGGTAATGTGCTTTCCGAAACGGTGGCATTCGGAGGAGAGGCCCGCACCACCCAGTA
Source organism: Bacillota bacterium (assembly GCA_023390115.1). Classification (GTDB taxonomy): domain Bacteria; phylum Bacillota; class Clostridia; order Acetivibrionales; family DSM-27016; genus Anaerobacterium. The sequence goes on along the minus strand of JAEWDM010000004.1, from coordinate 5,183 downwards.
CAAATATGACGGCATGGGAAGAAATACCGCAAAAATAGACCCGATGGGATATATAACAAGGTACCTTTACGATGAAAACGGCAACCTTGTAAAAGAAATTGACGCCAGGTACTCGTCACAGGAGGCTTCTTCGGCTCCCGGAACCGGGTATGAATATGATGCTCTGAACAGGCGGACAATTGCATCCGTCTTTGACGGTGCCTCAAGCACTGTAATATCCTACAGGGAATATGACGGGCGCGGGAACGTCATAAAGGAGGCCGACGGTGACGGCTACAGCGCTGACAGCCCTGAGGAATCCATAGGAAACACCTATAAGTACGACGCAATGAACAATGTAATTGCCTACACCTCCGCACAGGCCTCAAAGGACGGGGCGGAGCATACTATGAAATACACCTTTGACGGCTCCGGGAATGTACTCACCGAGGAAGACGCTTTAGGCCGGATAACTGAAAACACATATTACTTAAACGGCCTTATAAAGCAAAAGACATATCCCGACGGCTTATCGGAGAGCTACTCCTATGACCTGACAGGAAGGGCGATGACTGTAAAGACCGACAGGGCGGGGAATAAGACGGCGTCATACAGTAATTTATTCGGAAAGGCATACCGGATAGAGTATCCCGACAACACCGTTGAGACCTTCCGGTACAATCCGAAGGGCGAGCTGGCTGAAAGCCGGGACAGGGAGGGCAACGCAAAATACTACGGGTATGATTTACTTGGAAATATGACCGGAAAGAAGGAATACATATCCAGCGGGGAGGGCTATGACCGCTACAGGCTTGTAAAGAGCACATATGACGGGACAGGAAGCATTTTGACTTCCGAAACCTTTGAGTATACCGTACCGGAAGGCTCCGTCGAAGGGGGACAGGAAAAATCCGCAGGCGACAGGGCGGAATATGCCTATGACAAAAACGGGAGGCTTATAAGGGCTTCGGGACCTATGGACAGGGAAACAGTAAACGAATACGACAGAAAAGGAAACCTCATAACCAGAAAGCAGAAGGTACGGGACGGATACTACCGTATAACCAGATACCAGTATGACATACAGTCAAGGCTTATCTCCGAGGCCCTGCTTGCAGAAAGCTCAGAGCTGGACACGGCAAGCATGGGAAAAGCCGCGCTTGATGCCGAGTATACTGCGAGGGTAAAATTAACCACCGGCTACAGCTATTACAGCGGCGGACAGCTAAAGGCCAGGACCGGCCCTAACGGCGGAACGGCCTCATATGAATACGATCTGGACGGCAGGCCGGTAAGAAAGACCGACGCCATGGGGCATGATACGCTGTACATATATGATACGAAAGGTAATCTCATAGAGGAGAAAAACGCGAGGAATATATCGACATACTATGAGTATGACAGCATGGACAGGCTGATAAGAAAAAAGAGCCCGGCTGCGGACGGGGAGCTTGCCGTAACCAGGTACATATATGACGCAATGGGCAGCTTAAAAAAGCAGATACAGCCTAACAGCTATAGCGCGGAGCTGGACACGCCGGAGCTTGCCGGTGCAATGGAGGGCATGTCCTATACCTATGACAGCATGAACAGGCGTACATCAACGCTGTCGCCGGACGGAGCCGGTATAGAATACCTTAAATACGGCCTTAACGGCAATGTGGCAAAGAGAGTTGACGGGCTGCGGTTTGCCGGAAGCATTGACGCCTCGCCGGGGACAGTCTATGCATATGACGGGCTGGGAAGAATAACAGCCTCCACTGACGCGCTGGGGGGCAGCAGGCATTTTGAATATGATGTACTTGGAAACCTTACTAAAATGACGGATGAAAGAGGCAACGCCACAATATACATAAACAACCCCGGCGGCACCCTTGCAAAGATTGTCTACCCGGACGGAGGACAGGTAGAATATGCCTACGACAGCATGGGAAGAAAGGTGCTGAGCAGAGATCAGCTTGGCAACACAACATTATATGAATGGAACAGCCTGGGGGCTGTAAAACTGCAAACCGACGCTTTAGGCAGCACATTGGAATACAAAACAGACCCCGAAGGAAATGTAACGGCCTCAAAGGACAAGCTGGGCAACTGGACATATATAACCTATGATGCGGCGAACAGGCCGGTAAAAAAAAGGCTCCCGATTGATCGGGACGCAAACGGAAGCATATTATACCGCACGGAAAGCTATACCTATGACGAGCTTGGAAACATCACCGGAAAGACTGTTTCGGGCACCGGCGACAGGCTGCCGTCCCGTACGGTGAGCTATACCTACTGTGACAACGGGCTTGTAAGCACGGCAACAGACAGCAGCGGGGCGTATACAAAGAGCTGGTATGACAAAAACGGCAACACTATAAAAACTGAAAGCCTGAGAGCGGAGGGTGTGTACAGCATCCGCAAGCTTAAATATGACAGCATGGACAGACTGACTGCCTCCATAGACCTTGCCGGTGAGGACGAAATCCATAATGCGGGAGCAATGCCCGGAATAGAGGCCCTTAAGGATTCAGAATATCCCGGAAGGCTTATGCTGATAACGGAGTATGGGTATGATGTGCTTGGCAACAGGATCAGAGAAACAAGCCCGATGGCCTTCACGTATGGAGAGGGGCAGCAGGAGCAGAGACAGGAATATACCGTTCTGTTTGCCTACGATGCGTTAAACAGGCTGGAAAAGGTGACAACAAGGCATGAGGGAAGGGACATACATACACTGTATACCTATGATGAGTCGGGAAACAGGATAAAGGAAACAGACGAAAGGGGCTTTGAGACAACCCACAGCTATGACAGCATGAGCAGGCTGATAAGCTCTGCCGACGCCGAAGGCGGGACAATAGCCTATGGCTATGACATAGCCGGTAACAGGACATCGCAGACCGATGCCAGGGGCAACACAATAGAATATGGCTATGACAGCATGGGCAGGGTAGAAACAGTCACCGACGCTTACGGCATTGTAATAACCACAAGACAATACGACGCGGCCGGAAACGTAGTAAAGGAGACGGATGCAAAGGGCTATTCAACCCTCTACACTTATAATCTTGAGGGAAGAGTTATACGAAAGACGTCCCCTGAGGCGGCGGCGCAGGGCAAATATACCGCTGAATACCGGTATGACCGGTACGGGCAGCTTATATGGCAGAGCGACGGGCTGGGGAATGCCACAACTTATGAATACGACAGTGCGGGGAACCTGACAAAGATAACGGATGCTATGGGTATAAGCACAAAATATACCTATGACAGGCTGGGAAGCAAGCTGACAATGACCGACGGACGGGGCAAGCTGACCAGGTACAGCTATGGGCCCGCGGGCTTTTTAACAAAAGTAACCGACGCAGAGGGCAGGGACACCGTCTACAAATACGGCCTTGACGGCAATACCGCGTCTGTCATGGACAGGAACGGCAGCACCACCGTTTTCAGCTATGACAGCAGGGGGCTTATGCTGGAAAGGAAGGTTTGGGAAACCGGGGACGCAATAAAATATACCTATGACGAGGCCGGAAACAGGGCATCGATGGAGGACGCAAGCGGTACAAGCACCTACGGCTATGACGGCAACGGAAGGCTGCTGGAAATACGGAAGGACGGCAGCGTTCAGATAGCCTATACCTATGATGTTGTGGGGAACATAGAAAGCGTAACCGACAAAAAGGGCTTTGCCACCCGCTACGGCTATGACAAATCCAACAGGCTGGAAAGCGTGGCATACGGCGGCGGCACCACCCTCTACGCCTATGACGAAAATGGCAACAGGAGGTCTATAGACTACGGAGGGGGATTAAGAGAGGAATACAGCTTTGACATGGATAACCGCCTGGTTGAATTAAAAAACCGCAGGCCGGACGGCGGAAGCATATCCCAATACAGCTACAGGTATGACCTCGCCGGAAGGCAGGCAGCCAAAACCGACAGCTACGGAACAACGGAGTACCAGTATGACGGTGCGGGCAGGATACTAAGGGTCACTGCGCCCGGGAAGACGACGGTATACGCCTATGACAGGGCAGGGAACAGGGTATCTCAGAATGAAGCCTATACCTCTGTCCAGCCGATGGAATATATTGACGAAAGCACAGGAAAGGATATACAATTTAAGATAAAGAAAAGTGAATACACTTATTCCGCGAGCAACGCACTCCTTAAGCTGGCGGAGAGGATGTACGGAGAGGATGGAAAGGAGCTTGCGCAGAAGACAACCAGGTATGAATATGACGCCAACGGAAACCAGCTTAACACAAGCATAAGCTATATACTGCCCGACAACACGGGGCTTAACCAGGGGGCCAGGGGTTCGGCCTATGGCGACAGCATAACAGTAGCGGCGGACAGCCTTCTGGAAATGACAGGCTACAGCTACGATGGGTTTAATCGGCTCACCACCGCCGAGACAGTCAAGGGCGGTGTACGCAGCATAGCAGAATACGTCTATGACGGGGATGACTTGAGGGTAAGCAAGACGGTAAGGAGATCCGACAACGGGAATAAGCCGGAGATTACAGAATACTTGTACGACAGGCAGCATGTAATACTTGAGACAGATGAGAATAACGCAGTAAAGGCGCGGTATGTAAGGGGAGTAAACTATATAGCGAGACTTCAGGGCGAAGGACTGGACGGCTCCGGGGATGCTTCATTCTTCTTATACAATGGGCATGGTGACGTAGTGCAGACCGTAAATGCAGCCGGAGAGGTGCGGAACAGCTATGACTATGACATATGGGGTAACCCTACGCTTACGGTGGAGGAATATGCCTGCGCCATAAGGTATGCAGGGGAATTCATGGATGCTGAGACTGGGCTGTACTACCTCCGCAGTCGCTATTATGACCCGTATGTGGGACGCTTCATAAGTGAAGACAGCTATTGGGGAGAAGATAGCAGCCCATTGAGCTTGAATCGGTACACCTACGCAAACAATAACCCGATAATGTATGTCGATCCTACAGGGCATTGGTCTGTTCTCAGCAGCTTGGTAAGCAGTGTAGTCTCAACAGTAAAATCGTTTATAGGGAGCCTGACGGGAAGCAAATCAAGCAGCAGCAGCTCGTCAATCACAACCGGAAGGGATGTCTTGAACTTAGGCCAAGGCCCGATACGTTATCCGGGAGTAACAGAGCCAATAAAAAGCTCAGGCAGTTCCTCAAGTAGTTCGTCAAGCAGCAAAAGTTCATCTTCCGGCAGCT
>JAEWDM010000003.1 GCA_023390115.1 Bacillota bacterium | reverse complement strand
CCATACCGAACACGGCAGTTAAGCTTCTAAAGTGCCGATGATACTTGGCTGGTGACGGCCCGGGAAAGCAGGTCTCTGCCAGATTTATATCAGGCCTCCGTGCATTAATGCACGGAGGCCTGTTTTTTGTTTTGCGCTTTTTTATATTCTTATAGACGCTATTGCATGTTTCTTTAACATGAGTATTCCCAAAAAACCGTATCTTACTATGCATATGCACCATTTACTCATATACATAATCAAAACAATAATATTGATAGACTCTCATAAAGACGGTATTATTTAATTGTTAGATAATTAACAATGTTCGTACGAAGATTATTGTATACAATGTGCATTAAAGACATTCGAGAATGTAAGCATATAAGGGTTTTGGGAGGTTTAATTATGGTGTTGAAGCAGAGAATGAAGAAGGTTGATGAAATAATAGAAATGTATGAGGGAAAGAAATCTTCTCTTATAGCGGTTCTGCAGGAGGTTCAGAAGGAATACAGGTATCTTCCGGAGGATATATTGATGTATATATCGGAGGCTATGGATATTACTCCTGCAAAGGTGTATAGTGTAGCGACCTTTTATGAAAATTTCTCATTGGAGCCTAAAGGCAAATATGTTATCAGGATTTGTGACGGAACAGCATGTCATGTAAGAAAATCAATACCGATACTTAATGCGCTCAGAAAAGAGCTGGGTTTGAGTGATAAAAAGCACACAACCGATGATTTAGCCTTTACGGTGGAAACGGTATCATGTCTTGGGGCGTGCGGACTTGCGCCGGTTATTACTATTAATGACAAGGTTTATGCAAAGATGACACCTGAAGAAACCATAAAAATACTGAAGGAGATTCGTGAGGGGGAAGCAAAATGACAATAGCTACGATAGAACAATTACACCAAGCTTCCGAAAAGTACGGTGCTTTGTTGAAGATGCAGCACAAAAAGGTGCTGGTGTGTGCGGGTACAGGTTGTGTGGCAGGCGGTTCTATTGAGATATATAACAGGATAAAGGAACTGATAAATGAAAAAGGGCTTCTTACGGAGATAGAGCTTGAAGAGGAAAAGCCAGGTATAGGCGTAAAAAAAAGCGGTTGCCACGGATTCTGCGAAATGGGCCCGTTGATAAGAATAGAGCCGTATAACTACCTGTATCTTAAGGTGAGGATAGAGGATTGTGAGGAGATTGTTGAGACAACTCTTATAAAAGGACAGCCTGTGGCAAGGTTAATGTATAACTGGCAGGATAAGGTTTATGAAACTCAGGAGGAAATACCGTTTTATAAAAAGCAGACAAGGCTTGTATTGGGTAACTGCGGGCATATTGATGCTGAGTCTATAAGAGAATATATGGCTAAGGACGGCTATAAGGCATTGGGGAAATGTGTTCTTGAAATGGAGCCCGGACAGGTCTGTAAAATCATTTCGGATTCCAACTTAAGAGGCAGAGGAGGCGGAGGCTACCCTGCGGGCAGAAAGTGGGCCCAGGTGCTGGCTCAGAGCAGTGAGATAAAATATGTGGTATGCAACGGAGATGAAGGCGATCCCGGTGCCTTTATGGACAGAAGTGTTATGGAGGGAGATCCCCATAGGGTAATTGAGGGGATGATTATTGCAGGCTTTGCTACTAAAAGCCATCAGGGCTATATTTATGTGAGAGCCGAGTATCCGCTTGCCGTAGAGAGGCTTAAGACAGCCATAACGCAAGCAAGGCAATGCGGCATGCTGGGAGACAATATACTGAACTCCGGATTTTCTTTTGATATAAATGTAAATCAAGGAGCCGGGGCTTTTGTGTGCGGTGAGGGAAGTGCTCTGACTGCTTCAATAGAAGGAGAGCGGGGAATGCCGAGAGTAAAGCCTCCAAGAACGGTAGAGGCGGGATTATGGGCTAAGCCTACGGTACTTAATAATGTAGAAACCTTTGCAAATGTACCTCAAATAATTATTAAAGGAAGCGAGTGGTATAAATCCATAGGGCCTGAGAAAAGCCCCGGAACAAAAGCCTTTGCCATAACAGGAAATGTTAATAACACAGGCTTGATTGAGGTTCCCATGGGAACAACACTAAGAGAGGTGTTGTTTGATATCGGGGGAGGCATTAAAAACGACAGAAGGTTTAAAGCGGTACAGATAGGAGGACCGTCCGGAGGATGTCTTACTGAGGAGCATCTGGACCTGGCGCTTGACTTCGATTCCTTAAAAAAGGTCGGGGCTATGATTGGCTCGGGTGGATTGGTTGTAATGGATGAAGATACATGCATGGTGGAGGTTGCAAGATTCTTTATGAACTTTACTCAAAATGAATCATGCGGCAAGTGTGTACCTTGCAGAGAAGGCACAAAGAGGATGCTTGAGATTCTGGAAAAAATAGTTGCGGGCAAGGGAACTGTGGAGGACTTGGAGCTTTTAGAGGACTTGGCGGACACAATAAGCCAAACTGCTCTCTGCGGTCTGGGCAAAACAGCGGCTAGTCCTGTCATAAGCACTCTCAAATTTTTCAGGGAGGAATATCTTGCACATATTGTAGATAAGAAATGTCCTACAAAGACCTGCAAGGCTCTAAATTCCATAGAAATAGACAAAGCGCTTTGCAAGGGCTGCAGCAAATGCTCGAGGGTATGCCCTGTGGGGGCTATAACAGGAAAGGTTAAGGAACCTTTCAATATAGATCAAAACAAATGCATAAAGTGCGGGGCATGCTTGGACTCCTGTCCGTTTGCTGCAATAAGGGAGGTATAATTTTATGGGTCATATGCTGGTGGATGGACAAAGAATAGAATTTTTAAATGAAAAAAATATACTTCAGGTCATAAGAAAGGCCGGAATAGAGCTTCCTACATTTTGCTACCACTCAGAGCTCAGTATTTACGGTGCTTGCAGGATGTGTGTGGTTGAGGATAAATGGGGAGGAATAAGCGCTTCATGCTCAACTCCCCCAAAGGATGGAATGGAGGTTTATACAAACACTCCAAAGCTTCAGAAGCACAGAAAAATGATTCTTGAGCTGCTGCTGTCCGCTCATGACAGGGACTGCACTTCATGTGAGAAGAATGGAAGATGCAAGCTTCAGGAGCTGGCGATAAGATTTGGAATTAAAAATATCCGGTTTGGAGGGAGGGAGGAAAATCTCCCTATAGACGACAGCAGCTGTGCAATTGTCAGAAACCCGAATAAATGCATTATGTGCGGGGACTGTGTCAGGATGTGTGAAGAGGTTCAGGGGATCGGAGCTCTTGGATTTGCATACAGGGGTTCGAATATACAGGTCGTTCCCGCTTTTAAAAAGAAACTGAAGGACGTTGATTGTGTGAACTGCGGACAATGCAGAACGGTATGTCCCACAGGAGCGCTTATCATAAGAAATGATACGGCAAAGGTCTGGAAGGATTTAAATAATAAAAAGAAGAGAGTTGTTGCGCAGATAGCGCCTGCGGTAAGAGTGGCAATAGGCGAGGAGTTTGGTATGGCTCCCGGAGAAATTACAATAGGCAAGATTGCGGCGGCTCTGCGAAAGCTTGGCTTCGACGAGGTATATGACACCGGCATTGCCGCAGACCTTACAGTAATTGAAGAAAGCAAGGAATTTATTGAAAGGCTTGAAAAGGGAGAAAGGCTTCCCTTGTTTACCTCGTGCTGCCCCGGGTGGGTGAGGTATGCCGAATTGAAGTTTCCTGAGCTGAAGAATAATATTTCAACCTGCCGCTCACCTCAGCAAATGTTCGGTGCTGTTGTTAAGGAGCATTATAAAAAGTCTGACGAAGAGGATGGACGCGAAACTATTTTAGTTGCGGTTATGCCGTGTACGGCAAAAAAATACGAGGCAGGCCGTGAGGAATATTCCAATAACGGAGTTAAGGATGTGGATGTTGTAATAACAACACAGGAGCTTTGCTTAATGATAAAGCAGGCGGGAATTATGTTCGGAAGGCTTGAGGAGGAAGCTCTGGATATGCCGTTCGGGCTTGCAAGCGGGGCGGGGATTATATTCGGAGTAACCGGAGGCGTATCGGAGGCAGTGCTTAGAAGATGCTACAGCCAAAAGACCTCATCTACTCTTAAGGAGATATCCTTTGTTGGAGTAAGAGGAATGGACGGAATAAAGGAAACGGTAGTAAACATTAATGGAAAAGAGATAAAAATGGCTATTGTAAGCGGGTTGAAAAATGCCAGTGATCTCATAAAAGCAATACAAAAGGGTGAAAAAAACTATGACTTTGTCGAGGTAATGGCTTGTCCCGGAGGGTGTATAGCAGGAGCAGGACAGCCCCTTCCGAGTTCAAAATCTGTAACAAGGCAGAGAGCGGGAGGTATTTACAAGGCCGACAGCTCTTCCCAAATCAAGAGGTCGGAAGAGAATCCCATGGTTATAGCGTTATATAACGGACTTCTTAAAGGAAAGCATGGCCTGCTCCACAATCCTTGTGCTTGTCATAGCCACTCAGATGAAAAGGAGAGTTGATGATGCTTAACATTTATGTTTGCGTTGGAAGTGCCTGCCATATGAAGGGTTCATACAACCTAATAAGCACTATTCAACAAACTATTGACGCAAGGAGGATCAGTGACAAGGTTACAGTAAAGGCCGCTCTATGCCTCGGAAACTGCACAGGGGCTGTTTCGGTAAGGGTAGATGACGGAGAGGTTCTGTCTCTGGAGGAAAAGAACATAAAAAGCTTTTTTGATAAGCATGTTATGAATAAATTATAAGGAGGAGAGGTATTATGCTGAACTGCAAATACTGCAATTATTTTAAATCTGCTTCTGAGGCCGGGGAGGCTTTAAGCAGGTTCGGCTGCACTAATTTTTCTATGGCGGACTCAGGAGAGCCCACGGGAATATGTGATTATACAGGGGTTGTTTTCGACAGGGAAATTGAGGAACTGGATATTGAGTATCCATGTAACAGCTTTGAGGCTAAAAGACTTCCTCTGCCCATAAAGGTAGATGAGGCATATTGGAAATATAATTACATCAAAAATCATAAAAAAGCAGAAACTAAAAGAGTGAATAAAATAGCATAAATAATTTACAAAATCATAAGGAAAGGATGTGCAAGGCAATGGCAAGATTTACGCTGCCAAGGGATATTTACTTCGGGAAGAATGCCATGGAGGAGCTAAAAAGCCTCAAGGGCTTTAAGAAGGCTATCATAGTAACGGGCGGAACCTCAATGCAAAAGTATGGGTTTATAGATAAACTTGAGGCCATCCTTAAGGACACGGGCATAGAAACCAGCAGATTTGAAGGCGTTGAACCCGATCCGTCTGTGGAAACGGTTATGAAGGGTGCAAAAGCAATGCAGCAGTTTGGACCCGATATAATTGTCTCAATAGGAGGAGGCTCTCCTATTGATGCTGCGAAAGCAATGTGGGTATTTTACGAGTACCCCGAATTAACGTTTGAGGACATAAAAACACCCTTTACTATGCCCGGATTAAGGAAAAAGGCCATATTTGTCGCAATACCATCCACCAGCGGTACGGCTACTGAGGTTACGGCTTTCTCGGTTATTACCGACTATTCAACTAAAATTAAATATCCTCTGGCTGATTTTGAGATAACACCGGATATTGCAATTTTAGACAGCAGCATACCTATGACAATGCCTCAAAAGCTGGTAGCCCACACCGGAATGGATGCGCTCACACATGCTGTTGAAGCATATGTTGCGTCTGCCAGATCAAGCTTTTCAGATCCTCTTGCAATGGAGGCCATTGTTATGATATTTGAAAATATCATTGATTCCTATAACGGCGACGAGGACGCGCGCGGAGAAATGCATATAGCCCAGTGCCTTGCCGGCATGGCTTTCAGTAATGCACTGCTTGGAATAACGCATAGCCTTGCGCATAAGATAGGGGCCCAGTTTGAAATACCTCATGGCTGCTGCAATGCAATACTTATGCCTTATGTAATAAAATACAATTCCAGGGCCTGCATGGACCGGTACGCGGAAATTGCACGCAGGCTGGGACTGCCCGGGCAGACAGATAAGCAGCTGGCCGATTCGCTTATAAAGGCTATTGAAGAATTAAACGATTATTTGATGATTGAGCCTACTTTGAAAGAAAACGGTGTAAGTGAGGATAAGTTCAACTCAACCGTGGATTTTATTTCGGAAAATGCGGCTCTGGATCCGTGCACGGGCTCCAATCCAAGGAAGACAACGTCAGTAGAGATGAAAAAAATTCTGGAATGTGCGATGTACGGAAAGGCAGTAAACTTTTAATGTAAGAGGGCACAGGTGACACACCTCTCCTTAGTTGAGGAATGTCACCTGTGTCCCCTCAGGACCTTGATAATATTTATATTGGTGCTTTTTAACACAATAAATTTGTGGCAAGCAAAGTGTTAAAAAGCACCGGATATCCAAAAAAATCAATTGACAATTATTTAACAAAGGAGTACAATGATATTGTTAAATAATTGTCAATAGGATTATTTAAAGTGGAGGTACAATGTGTTGCAGGTATATATATGTGTTGGAAGCTCCTGTCATTTAAAAGGCTCCTATTACGTGATAAAAACCTTTCAGAGGCTTATAAGGGAAAATAATCTGGAGGATAGGATTGAGATTAAAGCGTCATTTTGCCTGGGGCATTGTACTAAAGGTGTTTCTGTAAAAGTAGGGGAGGATTTTATTGAAAATCTTACGCTTGCGAACATTGAGCAAAAGTTCAAGGAATGCATTATGGATAGGTTGTAGGCCGGCGGCTTAGAAAACAGTAAAGCGCTCTGCCCGCTAAGAGACGAATTCTTTTACAGGTCACTAATTATCCTCCAGAAATTGTTTTTAGGTTAGGTTGCAAAAAAGTTATAGTTTTATGGGGGAACATTATTATGAGCATTATACAATTTAAGGAAGCTAACTGTAAAAACTGCTATAAGTGTATAAGAAGCTGTCCCGTTAAGGCAATTGCTTTTAATAATGAACAGGCCCAGATTGTACAGGATGATTGCATGCTGTGCGGGAAGTGTCTTACAGTATGTCCTCAGAATGCAAAAAGTGTTAAAAGCGATGTCCATAAGGTCAAGGCCTTCATAAATAAAAATGAAAAGGTTTATGCCAGTATAGCGCCATCCTTTGTTTCGGCCTTTTCTGATTCGGATGCAAAAAAAATATTTGGAATTTTAAAAAGACTTGGGTTTACAAATGTTGAGGAAACAGCTATAGGAGCTGTTCAGGTTTCGCTTGAATACGACAGGCTTATGAGAGAGAAGAAAATGAAAAATATTATTACTACTGCCTGTCCTTCAATAGTATTTCTGGTGCAGAAATACTATCCGGAATTGATAAATCAGCTGGCACCGGTAGTTTCTCCAATGATAGCTCATGCAAAAATGATGAAAAACATTTACGGTTCAAGAATAAGAGTAGTATTTATAGGGCCCTGCATTTCCAAAAAAGAGGAATGTAATGATTTGCAAAATGACGGGGTTGTGGATGCCGTTATAACTTTTGAGGAGCTTGAATGGTGGATGGAGACTGACGGTGTCAGCTTTGATATAGATGATATCAGTGACATAAACAGGATAAAAAATTCGACTGCACGCTTTTATCCTGCTCCCGGGGGCATAATAAAAACCCTGGATATAGAGGCCAGAAAGAATTACAGGTGCATTAGCATAGACGGGGTAGACAGATGTATAAGCATACTTGATTCTATAAAAGAAGGGAGCATAAGCAATTATTTTGCAGAGATGAACAGTTGTACGGGAGGATGTCTCGGGGGCCCTTGCATAAGGTCTTTAAACGGAGGCTTCATCGAATCAAGAGACAGGCTTATAGGATATGTAAAAAAGGTTTCAAAGGACGGAGGCTCTGAGATTGTAGAGGATGCAAAGGTTTCTCTGAGTAAAAAATTTATACCCAGAACGAGAAAATATTCTATCCCGGATGAGGAGAAAATCAGAGAAATTTTAAGCGCCATAGGAAAGGTTGACAGCGATAAGGAGTTAAACTGCGGCGCATGCGGATATTCTACCTGCAGAGACAAGGCGATAGCGGTATATAACGGCAAAGCCGAGCTGCACATGTGTCTTCCTTACATGAGGGAGAGGGCGGAGTCTTTTTCAAATATAATAATTAATTCAACTCCAAACGCTATAATAGCAATGGATACAAGCCTTGCTATACAGGAGGTAAATGCATCTGCAAAGGAATTATTTGATCTTAAGGACACTTCCGTGGTGGGAAAAAGTATATATAAATTTTTGGAATGTCCTGATTTTCAGACTGTCTGTGAAACAGAGGAAAATATAATTGATAAAAAGTATTACTATGAAAGATATAATAAAACAGTAGAGCAGTCCGTACTTTTTGTAAAAGAGCATAAAATTATTATTGCCGTAATTAAGGATATAACCAAAGAGGAGAATCAGCAGCAGCAAATGTACAAGGTGCGCTCGCAGACAGTGGAAATTGCACAAAGCGTAATAGAAAAGCAAATGAGAGTGGCACAGGAAATAGCAAGCCTGCTGGGTGAGACAACTGCGGAAACAAAAATGATTTTGACCAGGCTCAAAAAGTCAATACTGTCTGATATGGGTGAGATGAAATGAGCTTATTTATAGATGCAAGCTATGAAAGCATAAACAAATACAATGAGGAGCTGTGCGGAGACAAGGTAGAAATTTTAAGGGATAAGGACTCAGTAATAGTAGTGCTTGCGGACGGGCTTGGCAGCGGAGTTAAGGCAAATATTCTTGCCACTCTTACAAGCAAAATTATAGGCACTATGCTTATAAAGGGCTCGGGCATAGAGGAGGCCGTGGAGACGATAGCCAGTACCCTTCCGGTATGTAAAGAGAGAGGGATAGCATATTCCACCTTTTCAATACTTCAGGTATTCAACTCGGGGGAGGCGTATCTGGCGGAATTTGACAACCCTTCGGTGCTGTGCATAAAAAGAGGAAAGGTTACCGAAATTCCCGCACAGGAGAGAGAAATAAACGGCAAGCTCGTAAAGGAAAGCAGATTCATTGTTAATGCGGAAGATATGTTTATTATGATAAGCGATGGTGTAATACATGCCGGAATAGGGGGAATACTTAATCTGGGATGGCAGTGGGAGAATGTGTCGGAATATGTCCAGAGAACATATAACAATGGACTTACTTCCAAGAACATGACAAAGCTTCTGCTGTCGGTTTGTGAAAATCTCTATATGCAGAAGCCGGGCGACGATACAACGGTGGTTTCGGTCAAGATAAGAAAGCCCTTGAGGGTAAGCGTAATGGTGGGCCCTCCGGTTGACAGGGCCGATGACAGCAGAGTTGTAGAAAAATTTATGGCCTGTGAGGGCAAAAAGGTGGTTTGCGGAGGAACTACCTCACAGATTCTCAGCAGAGAGCTTGGAAAGGAAATATCTACTAATTTTAATTATTTTAATCCATCAATACCGCCAACTGCTGAAATAGAAGGGATTGATCTCACTACAGAAGGAGTGCTGACTCTTGGAAGGGCTTTGGAGTATATGAAGAAGTGCCTGTCTTTAGAGGGGACGATACAGGATTTTCTCAAGCTGAATAAGGAGGATGGGGCGTCAAGGCTTACAAGAATACTTCTTAATGAAAGCACAAACATAAGCTTTTATGTAGGAAGGGCTATGAATCCCGCTCATCAGAATCCCGAATTTCCTCTTGCGCTTAGTATTAAGCTTAAACTGGTGGAGGAAATAGCCGAATGCCTGCAAAACGCAGGCAAGCATGTAGAAATTGAGTATTATTAAGATCAATGCTTTAACATTAAAACTACTTTGGCATTAATATAATAAACTTACTTATTTGTGTTAAATAATTAACAATCATACAATAAAGGAGGCTCATGATTATGGCTGGTAAAAATGCTGAAAATGCAAAACAGGAAAATGTAAAAGCCACTATAGACGCTCTGGTGGCAAAAGCGCAGGTAGCTTTGGACAAATTCATGGATATGGATCAGGAGCAGGTTGACAGGATAGTAAAGGCAATGGCAATGGGAGGCCTGGATGAGCACATGAGGCTTGCAAAAATGGCTGTTACGGAGACGGGAAGGGGAGTATACGAGGATAAAATTACTAAAAACATATTCTCTACCGAGTACGTATATCACAGCATAAAGTATGATAAGACTGTAGGTACAATTAATGAGAATGAGTTCGAGGACTATGTGGAGGTGGCCGAGCCGGTGGGAGTTGTTGCCGCTTTGACTCCTGTAACAAATCCCACATCCACTACTATGTTTAAATCCATAATTTCAATAAAGACAAGAAATCCCGTAATATTTGCATTTCATCCCTCTGCTCAGAGGTGCAGTGCTGAAGCGGCACGAATTTTAAGGGATGCAGCTATAGAGGAGGGAGCGCCTGAAGACTGCATACAGTGGATAGAAGTCCCCTCACTTGAAGCCACACAGCTTTTAATGAATCACCCGGGAGTAGCACTTATTCTTGCGACGGGAGGAGCGGCGATGGTGCAGGCTGCATACAGCACAGGAAAGCCGGCTCTTGGTGTGGGACCCGGAAATGTACCCTGCTATATTGAAAAGACATCGGATGTCAGGCGGGCTGCTACAGACCTTATTCTTTCGAAAACCTTTGATAATGGTATGATATGCGCGTCTGAACAGGCTGTTATTGTAGATAAGGATATTTCAAAGGAATTCGAGGCCTTTATGAAGGACAATAAGTGCTACTTCCTTAATAAGGATGAAATATCCAAGGTCGAGAAGCTGGCAATAGATGAAGCAAAGTGTGCAATGAATCCTGCTGTTGTAGGGCAGTCTGCCTGTGCCATAGCCAAGATGGCGGGAGTTGACGTGCCAGAGGACACAAAAATACTTCTTGCGCATTTAAAGGGAGTAGGGCCTAAATATCCTCTTTCACGTGAAAAGCTGAGTCCCATTCTGGCCTATTATACAGTTGACAATACGGCAGAGGGAATAAAAAGAGCAGAGGAAATGGTTGAATTCGGAGGAATGGGACATTCTGCGGTAATACACTCTCAAGACGAAAAGGTTGTTGAAGAGTTTTCCAAGAGAATTAAAACAGGAAGGCTGATTATCAATTCCCCTTCAACGCATGGAGCTATAGGAGACATATATAACACAAATATGCCATCGCTGACTCTGGGCTGCGGTTCATTCGGGAGGAATTCTACGACTGCCAATGTATCCGCCGTAAATTTGATAAATAAAAAGAGAGTGGCAAGGAGAAGAGTTAATATGCAGTGGTTTAAAATTCCTGAAAAAATATATTTCCAGTACGGTTCGACTCAGTATCTTGAAAAAATGCCCGATATTTCAAAGGCCTTTATTGTAACCGATCCGTTCATGGTGAAGCTGGGCTATGTGGACAGGGTGCTATATTATTTAAGGAAAAGACAGCAGTATGTACATTGTGAAATATTTTCGGAGGTTGAGCCTGATCCTTCCGTAGATACTATTATGAGGGGCTGTGATATGATGAATAAATTCCAGCCCGATGTAATTATCGCGCTCGGGGGGGGATCGGCTATGGATGCTGCTAAAGGAATGTGGCTTTTCCATGAGCACCCTGAAACCGATTTTAACTCTTTAAGGCTGAAGTTTATGGATATAAGGAAAAGAGTATATAAATTCCCCAAGCTCGGAAATAAGTGCAGAATGGTAGCCATACCTACAACCTCCGGCACAGGCTCAGAGGTCACCTCCTTTGCGGTTATAACCGATAAAAAGAAAAATGTAAAATACCCTCTTGCGGATTATGAGCTTACACCCGATGTTGCTATTATTGACCCTGATTTTGTAAAGAGCGTTCCGGCATCGGTGACGGCGGATACAGGAATGGATGTTCTTACACATGCAATAGAGGCATATGTATCCGTTATGGCCTCCGACTTTACCGATGGGCTTGCTATTAAGGCCATTCAGCTTGTGTTTGAATACCTGCCAAGGGCTTATAAAAACGGGAATGACCTCTTGGCAAGGGAAAAAATGCATAATGCTTCATGCATAGCCGGTATGGCATTTACAAATGCATTTTTGGGGATAAATCACAGCCTTGCGCATAAGCTTGGCGGAGAATTCCATATACCGCACGGAAGGGCTAATGCAGTGCTTTTACCCCATGTAATAGAATATAATGCATTAAAGCCTTCAAAATTTGCGTCATTTCCCAAGTATGAAACGTTTATAGCCGACAAAAGGTTTGCAGAGATTGCCAGGGCTCTGGGATTGCCCGCCGCTGCCCCGGAGGAGGGTGTAAGCAGCCTTGTAAAGGCAATAAGGGATTTAATGGCGGAAATTAATGTGCCTATGACTATAGCTGCCTGCAAGGTAGATAAGAATGTGTTTATGAGCAAGGTTGCCGAGCTTGCCGACAAAGCCTTTGAGGATCAGTGCACCACTGCCAATCCCAAGCTGCCTCTGGTTAAGGAACTGGAGGAAATATATATAAAGGCCTATGGTCAGGAATAAATAGAAAATGGAAATGAAGGCGGAGGAGTGAATTAATATGGCTATGCGCACAATAACTCTCAAGCTTCATAAGCCCAGCAAGAGAAAGTCCAGGATTATTGATGAGGCTATGACCAACTATACTCTTGCCTATCAATTCCTATTGGATAAGGCCTATTGGCAGATCGATGAAATACGGAAGAGATATAGGGATGCAAGAGGAAATTACAGGGCGGCCAATATACAGAAATGGGTAGATAAGGATATCAGCAAGGAGCTTAACCGATTTGAAATTGAGTGCTTTAAGGATTCTTTAAAGATGGATTTCGGAATGACTATGGCAAGCTACCTTAGACTTAGAGAAATACAAAATGATGCGGGATATCCTGTTGCCTATTTAAATTCCTGTGCATCTGAGGACAGGTATAGCCTTATTATGCAGCAGCTTACAGAGGGAAAAAAGACGCTTGAAGAATGTGAAAAGGAAATTGATAAGCTTAATGATAAGACTTCTCTTCTAAAGCCTATTTTTTTCTGCAGGTATGCCTTAAACAGAGACTATTGCCTGCTTTATGACGCTGAAAACAACAGGTACTTTGCAAAATTCTATATGATGAATGTAAAAAGCAATGACAGAGCGGTTACAAACACCAATAAAGAAAGGAAATTGCAGTATATTCATAAAAGTGAAGAGATATATGTGGGTACGGGAAGGCCCGAAAGGTTTATACTCGTTCCTCTTTCCTTCGGGAGGTGGCAGGAGGAATACCTTAAAAGAGCGGTAAATAACCCCGGTATACTTAAAACAGCAAGACTTATGAAAAGAAAAGGCGAATATTTTCTTTCCATAAGCGTAGATATCGGGTCTATGCAAAGGATAAAGCCTGCTTCATATATGGGTGTGGCCAGAGGTATAAAAAATGCAGTCAATTATACCGTGGTAAATCTTAAGGGAGATCTGCTCGACTCCGGAAGTATAAATGCTGATGTGAGGCATGAAAAAACAGGGGATATAATATCCGGTGACATTCATAAAATAGCAAATGCCATTGAAGGAATTGCATTAAAGAATTCCTCTCAGCTAATAATGCATACCTTTACCAATAAGGGAGACAAACTTCAATGGGTTGACGGCGAAGGCTTCGGTTATGTACCCTTGATGAATTGCCAGAGCTATAACAGACTGGATGAGATATTAAAATATAAGCTGGCGCACAAGGGTCTTCCCCGGCCTGTACAAACCAGCCCGGTGGGCCTTTTCTACACTTGTCCGGAGTGTGGATTGAATTCTCTTGGAAACAGGCTGTCAGAGAGCATGTTTATATGTATTGCTTGCGGTACGGCAATGGATATTGAAAAGCTTGGAAGCATTAATCTTTCAAGAAGGTTAATTAAATATAATAAAGCAGGGATAGAGGTAAAGCTTGAACGTACCGAAAGCGGGATAAAATTTATAAATGAGGATCTTAATTTGAATTTTACTCCTTCAGATCCTCTCAACTGTATAGATGAGTTTAGAAATGAAATTAAGAGAATAATAGAGGATTTTTATAGGAATATCTCCAAGAAACAAAAAGATAGAAACTTCAATAAAAAATATGGTATAATAAAAAGGATGGACAGAGCAGAGGATTTTATAAAGCTGATTAAGATAGTTGAATAGAGCGTTTTTATATGGCGTTATTTGCTGCCACACCATGATCTGGAGGCGAGGATTGCCCCTGTCTTTGGATTGAAGCTTACAGAGTAAGAATGATATTTTAAACTATGTCATTAAGGTGCAGCTATCTTGCAAAATTTCTGACTGATGTTATAATAAAAAGCATTCTGTTTAGCCTTAAACAGAATGCTTTTTGTTAGCATATACCCAAGGAAGCCTATATGTGCTATAATAATCTAAAATGTTTTGATTTAACGTGAGTCATGGTGCGGCAGCATTCTTAGTATTTTTATGTAACAAAAAGAGGATTTTTGTTTATAAATGCAGAATATGCATGTATAAGTATTAAATATAGCGATTCGGAAAGCTTTATGTAGATTTATGCGGGCGTAAATGGCGTTAAACAGAATATAAGCCTTTATATGGCCTAATTGATAATAAAAGTAGGATGTGATAAAATTATACAGACACAATTTTGGGGGAAAGGTGTTTTCGTAAAATGAGATTAGATTTTGCTATACTTGAAGATGAGAAAGACTTGCTTAAGTACTATAAAAGTGAAATTGAAATTTTATTAAAGAAAAACGATATGGAAGGTAAGGTGGTTTGTGCTACTGTAAACCCAAATGAGTTTGTAAATTTTGTCAAGTCGTGTGAGGTAAATGTATGTATTATTGATATAAATCTTAATGCAAATATTAATGGAATGTACATTGCAAAGGAGATTAGAAAGCTGAAGATTCCTACGGAAATAGTATTTATCACGGGGCATCTTCAGTATATGAAGGACGCATTTTATGTAAGGGCCTTTGACTACCTTGAAAAGCCTGTTACCTCAGAGGAGATGGAAAAGTGCATAAAGAGGCTTAATAAGGAAATGGATATTAATTCCCTTTTAAAGCAGGAGGTAATTAAAATAAAATCGGGGACTGTTGTTTACCATATCCCCGTAGAGGACATCTTGTACATTGAGCACTTTGAATTTAAATCAATAGTAGTAACAAACAACAGAAGGATTGAAACATATGAATCTCTTACGAATTTAGCAAAGCAGCTTCCCACAGGCATTTTTAAGCAGTGTCACAGGGCGGTGTGGATAAATGTAAATCATATAGACTTTGTAGATCCCAACAAAGGTATTATTATGTTGAAGAACGGCAACGGATGCAGTCTCGGGAAAACTTACAAGAAGGAGTTTTTGCATTATGCGATTTGATATGTTGACTGCAAATGTACTTTTTACTGCTGTTTATGGAGTTATATTGTTGTTCCTTGTAAAAATTTTTTATTCAAGAACCTTCAGCGCAAAGGATATAGCTTGCTTTTTAACGGCATTTGCAATAATAAACGGGGTCGGATCGCATTTCGCAAGATATTTAAATCCGGAATTCGGGTTTATAAAAACAATTATTTTATTTGCTACCTCAGTTTTTTTGCTAAGGTACATAATAAATACGGAATATAAAAAAAGCTTTATTTTGTTCGGTATACTGGTAATAATTCTGGCAGTGTGTGAGGGCATATCCTACTTAGTGCTTAAGAACATAGAAATATTTGATTTAAGCAATATACTGTTCTCTTCTCCCAATGACTTTACCGCATTTGTCTCCTCAAATTTAATTATCTGTGCAATGAGCTTTGCTACGTTAATTATTCTTAAATACTTTAAGGTATATATATATCTGCCTAAAAATGTCAAGCCCATAATAATATCGGTTGCCACAGCCTGCATTATTGTTGCTGTCATTATGTGGTTTTACATATTTAATGTGGGATTGGAAACACGGGCGCCCGCTTTTGTGATATTGATATTTTTGATAGCCGCATATCTTATATATATGATTTATAACATTAATATGAGCTCCAAGTTTGAAAGGCAGAAGATTGAGCTTGAGCAGCAAAAGTTTTATAATAAATCATTAGATAAAACTCTTGATAATTTAAGAAGGTTCAAGCATGGCTACAACAATAATTTGAATGTGCTGTATGCCCTGGCTAAAATGGGCAAATATGACAGGCTTATGGAATATTTTAATGAGGTAATGGAAACAAATAATAAGCTTAATGACACCACGGCGCTTAATATAAAAAACGCGGGGCTTTATGGAGTAATAGCCTCAAAGGTGGAGTATGCGGAGAGTCTGGAGGTTAAGTTTAAGATAGATGCCGACAGCGAGGTTGAGGATATTAAAAATATAAGGATGTATGACTTATATGAGATTATGGGAATATTGCTGGATAATGCAATAGAAGCTGCCGCGGAGAGCAATGGGAAATATGTCAATTTAAGCATAGAGGAAAACGAGGAGTATATAAGAATTTTAATTAAAAATACTTTTTCACAGGCACCTGATGTTGCGAAAATTTTTGAAAAAGGATATTCATCTAAGGGTCAGGGAAGAGGGATGGGCTTGTGGATTGTGAAGGACAGGCTGAAAAACAATAAGTTTGTTTTGAATAACGCTCACTTAGAGGGCAAGCTGTTCCAGCAGGAGATTATAATAAAAAAGGGCTTTTAAGCCCTTTTTTATTAGTCCTGCTTAATCAATGAGGACGGGCACTTGGGCTGATGAGCAAACCAAATGAAGCAGGCTGAGCTGGAATAGGCGGCCACAAGCATGGCTATGGCAGAAACCAGAGTTAAAAAAGGAATTTTTACTTTACTGCGTATTTTATTCAGCATCTTTAAATTACCTCCTTTCCTCCATATTCATTACCTGTTATTTTATAAACCATGGGGAGCATGGTTATACACTCTGCAACACTGACAAAAATCAGCACCCTGGCGTAAATCTGAGGAACTATAAAGGCTGCCGCAAAAACCAGAGACATAAATGTGAATCCGCCTGTACGAAGTCTTTTTCTTTGCTTTTTACTGACCACAGGCTTATTTAAAATATCGGCGGGAGCATATATATAAATTACTGTCATACAAAACAGAAATGAGGGAAGAAGCAAAATAAATTTATCGATTTCGACAAACAGAGAGGCGTATACGGTACCCAGCATTATACCGGAATGCATGAGAAAGCATCCTATATGCGTTTTGGCATGGACTCCGCCGATAAAACCGCGATGTGTTCCAAAGATTACGGTAGCTAAAATCACATACGGGAATATGCCCAAAAACAGAGATATAATGACTAATATGGAAAGCTTTATGGCCTCTGAGGCAGCCATATAAATTCCGTATTCAATTTGCTCTGCTTTTGTATCATCAATAGTAATGTTTCTTTTTATAGCGGCTGTTAGAGCTTCACTTATGTAAGTCAATTTAATCATAAACATCACCTTATATAATAATATTACAGTTTTATTAAAAAAGCTATTAATTTTTTCTAAAATATAAAAATTATTGCTAAATCTGTCGATATAAACTTTAGATAATAGAAATAAGCATTTAAATGAAAAAAATATCAAAATTCTATTGACATATAATTACAAGATGTATACTATTATAATGAAAATAAGGTTTATATGAGATAAATTCTGCTTATTTATAAATATTATACATTTTTTTAAGTATATAATATAATAATTTTTGAAATCGAAGTATTTGTGGGAGAGGTATGATATGGAAATTAAAAGAGAAAAATTGCGCGAACTGATGAATACCTATTGTGACGACAACTATAACAGGTTTGCCAGAGAGCTGGACATTAATCCTTCACAGTTGTACCGGGTCATGAATACCGGCGTTGGGGGAGGCAAAAAGGTAGTTGGCGCCGTCATGAAATTTTGCAGGATGAGGGGCCTGGATTTTAACACCTATATAGATATTTAGTACAATATGGCAGAGTTTTCTTATGCAGAGCAGGTCGCTTTTATTGGTTTTTAGAATTTTAGTGAACGGCTTTAAAAACAGATAATTAATAGAGGCGACAGCGTGTTTTCGCTACATGCTGCCGCTTTTTTTCAGAAGGAAATAAACTCTTAACAAAGTCTTCATAAATTTTTCATTAAATCTTCACAAAATTTTCCTATAATAATATTAAAATCAAGATAAAATAATAGAATTAAAAAGGGCACTTTGTCAAATATATAAAGTGCCTGTGATAAGGAGGCTTTGTATATGAATGAGTATAATAATTGGGAGTATCATAATTTCAGGCCGAGACCAAGGAGAGGCTCCAAAGTTTTTACTTACATATGCTTAATGCTTATTACCTCTCTGGTTACCAGTGCTGCTGTGGGGGGAGCTTTATATTCCAAATTTTCCGGGGAGCTGGAGGAAATTAAGAATACTGCTTCGGCAAGTATCTCCGATGTGACAAATGTGAGCAATGCTGCGGGAAGTATTGCCGCTAACAATGTTCTTTCGCAAGGATCTTCCGTTACCTCAATAGCCAAAAAGGCAAGCCCCTCAATTGTAGGAATAAGGATGACTGTAGTAAACCAGTCGGGAAGGTTTTATGATACACAGGCCTCTGCGGGGGAAGGCTCGGGGGTTATTATAAGCAAGGATGGGTACATAATGACAAATTATCATGTGGTATCCTATGCAGACCCTAAAAACGAAAGAAGCAGGAGCACAACTCTGGAAGTGTTTCTTCCTGATAAAAGACAGGCAGAGGCAGAATTCATAGGGGGAGACAGTCAGAATGATCTGGCGGTTATAAAAATTAATCTGGACAATATAACTCCCGCAGATCTCGGGGACTCCTCCGAGCTTCAGGTGGGAGAGCTTGCCGTGGCAATAGGTAATCCGCTGGGAATGGATTTCATGGGGTCGGTGACAGCGGGAGTAATAAGTGCTCTCGACCGTACCATTACAATAGATGACAAGACACTCGGCCTTATTCAGACAGATGCCGCCATAAATCCCGGAAACAGCGGAGGGGCATTGCTCAACTCACAGGGGAAGGTTATAGGCATAAATACTGCAAAGATTTCGGTGTCGGGAGTAGAGGGGCTGGGGTTTGCAATACCCATCAATACCGCCAAGCCTATTGTAGACCAGCTTATAATGTTCGGCTATGTTAAGGGAAGACCCATGATTGGAATAGCCGGGAATGAAATAACGGAGGTGTTTTCTCAGATTTACAATATACCTGTAGGTATTTATATAACGGAGGTGTCTCCGGGAAGCGGGGCGTATAATGCCGGTTTAAAAAAGGGTGACGTGCTTGTAAGCCTTGCGGGACAGGAAGTCAAAACGATGAAGGATGTGGACACTATTAAAAAGCTGTATAAAGCGGGAGATACGGTGGATATAGTGATTATGAGGGAAGGCAAAAAGCATAGTCTCAAGCTGACATTTTCCGAGGAGCAATAAGGAGCGTACTGTTAAAAACGGGCGGCGCACTGCTTACGCAGAGCCGCCTGTTTTATTGATAATTTTAGGTATAAATACACAGGATTTGTTGTTTGAATATAAAAACAAACGGGTAATTAAATTTATAATGCTGATAGATTAATCCGGTTATAAGGGGGAACCACCTATGTTTGAATGGAAGGCTAACTATAGCTGCAATGTTGAGGAAATTGATAACCAGCATAAAAAGCTTTTTGAAATAGCGGCGAGGCTGTACGATTTAGCATCTTTAAAGGATGAATATGACCACTACGATGAAATAATGGCAATTATTAATGAGCTTGAGGAGTATACGGTATATCATTTTACTTATGAGGAAAAGCTCATGCTTGAGAGCAATTACAAGGACTATGAGACTCATAAAATAGAGCATGATTTTTTCATAAAAAAGATTAAAAGACTGGGAAAAATGGATATGGAGGAAAATCAGAGCAATTCCGTAATGCAGATGATTACATTTGTAGCAGATTGGATTTCGGCTCATATCCTTAAAGTAGATATTAACTACAAGGATCACTTTAATACAAGAGGAATAGTATAATAAAAATTTAATATTAAGTATATAAATTACTTAATCAACAGAAAATAACCTGAACTGAAAATTCTGTAATTAAACAAATATGATTCAGAGTGGTGAGGGTTTAATGGAAAAAAGAAAAGAGCTTGAAAATGAAATTGAAAGCATGAAGGATGTCTTAAATTTGCTGATACGTGAAAAAAGCGAATTGGTGGACCCTGACATTACCGCAGCAAGCCAAAGGCTTGACATTCTGCTTAACAAATACTATAAAATCAATGACGGGGGTATTTAAAAATGTGCCGTTTACCCATATAATATAGATTATTAGAGAAACTTTTAAGACGGGAGATATTATATGGGTGAGGAAACCACAGTTTTAATTAAAAAGCTTATTGTGCATATACTTGACAGCAATTTGCATATGCCGTTGCTTTCAGGCGGGGAGCATCCCGAGGACAGTGAGATAGACGACTTTGTACAAAAGCATGTAATTAAAATACTTAAGGATGAAGGACTGAAATCTTCAAGTTTTATCGGCGAGACAAACAGAGCGCGGGAAATTTGCCGGGAAATTGCCTATAATAATGAGTATTTCAGGGAGGGTACATCTGAGCTGGCAGGTATCCTTTTTGGCATTATAAAAAAAAACGCCGATATACCCTCCGCCGATATGCTGTGCTGCCTGCTTGAAATAGACGGGATAATGCATCTGGGAATTTTAAAGCTCAATTACAGAAATTCTTATATACACTACGTAAGAACTCTTGATAAGGGGGCCGTAAACTCCATAATAAAGCAGAAAACAGCATTGGCCCCTGAAGGACAGAAAATAGATGAGTGTATATTGATAAATCTTCAAAATATGGATATAAACCTTATTGAAAAAAAATATGATATAAATGGAGAAAAGGCTTTTTATATTTCAAATCTCTTTCTAAACTGCACAAGCAGCTTATCCGGCAAAGAAAAGCTCAAGATTTTTAAAAAAGCTACGGAAAATTTTAGAAAAGAATTCTTTGAGGATGACTTTGCAAAGGCTGCTGAAATCAGAAGGGCGGTATCCGACAGTATTGATGAGAATAACGGCATAAATGTCATAGAGGTGGCCGAAAATGCCTTCAGCAGCAATCATGAATTACAAAAGAGTTATATAGAGCACGTTGAGAGGGCAGGGCTTGCCGAGAGAATAGTAAAGGTCAGTGAGACTGCTGCCGAGAAAAATTTCCGCAGGCAGAGAATAAGAACAGATACCGGAATAGAAATCAATCTCCCTGTCGACTTCTATAATGATGCGCAGAAGGTTGAATTTATAAACAATCCTGACGGCACCATATCAATTATTATAAAGAATATAAGCAAAATAACCGATGTATAACAGGGCCCGGACTAGTGCCGCCGTTTTGGCATTGATGAATTTGAAATATGCGGCACTAGGCCCTGAATCTGTAGCCTGCGCCCCAAACTGTTTCGATGTATTGGGGATTGGAAGGATTTGCTTCAATTTTCTCACGTATTCTGGCAACGTGTACTGTGACGGTGGAAGTGTCCCCAAGGGAATCTAAGCCCCATATTTTTTCAAATAAAAATTCTCTGTCAAATACCCTGTTGGGATTCTGAGCCAGAAAGCACAGAAGCTCAAATTCTTTTTGTGCCAGGTTTACTTCCTTTCCGTTTACAAATACCCTTCTTGAGTCCTTTTGTATTTCAAGTCCGCGTATAGTAAAAGTAAGTCCCTTACTGCTGCTTCCGTACTTGTTTTTAAGCCTCTCATATTTTTCTATGTGGGCGGTTGCTCTGGCGACAAGCTCTCCCGGCAGGAACGGCTTTGTTATATAATCATCCGCACCAAGCCCGAGGCCTTTTATTTTATCTATCTCCTCCTTCTTTGCTGATACCAGCAAAATGGGTATATCCTTTTCATCCCGTATGTTCCGGAGTATTTTCAATCCATCCATGCCAGGAAGCATTATATCCAGTATTATCAGATCGTGCTCTTCACTCTGGATGCTCTGCATGCCTGATATGCCGTCGGCACATATTTTCACCGAAAAGCCTGCTACCTCAAGATAATCTCTTTGTAATTCAGCTATTCCCTGATCGTCTTCAATTATAAGTATTTTTTTCATAAGCTTAAGTCCCCCGCCTCCCCAATTTGCCTTTTTAGTGAAATTATTATGCTTGTACCTTCACTTTCCTGGCTTTTAGCCCATATTCTTCCGCCGTGCCCCTCTATTATTTGTTTTGCTATCGCCAGGCCCAGACCGCTTCCGTTTACCCTGCTTCTTGAAAAGTCCGCGCGGTAGAACCTGTCGAATATTTGAGACAGATGGTCTTTGGATATACCCGGGCCGTTGTCACTTATTTCAATAACTATATTCGATTTTGTGCTTCTTAGTATTATGGAAATTTTTCCGTCAGGCTTATCCATATACTTTTGAGCGTTATCAATTATATTAGTCACTACTCTTCTTAGCTTTTCCCTGTCTATAAGCACCTCCGCCGCTGCCGGAAGCATGTTGGAAAAGCTCAGCTCTATACTCGCCTTTTCCAATTCGGGTCTGCATTCTATAACACAATCAGTAAAATATTTTACGAGGTCTGTTTTTTCAAAGTTAAAAGGCATCTGGCTTAAGTCAAGCTTTGAATATAAAAGCAGGTCGTCTATCATTATATCCATCTGGGAAGCTTTTGAATATATGGTTTTTAAGTATTTGTTGACTTTTTCCGGAGTGTTTGCAACTCCGTCAAGTATTCCGTCTATATATCCCTTTATTGAGGTTATGGGTGTTTTGAGATCATGAGAAATGCTGGATATCAGCATTTTCCTGTTTTCATCATATTTTATCTGAGTATGGATCGAGTCCCTGAGCTTTAGCCTCATTTGTTCAAATGATCGGCAAAGCTCGCTTATCTCTTCATCCCCTTCCTCAATTATTTCATATGCAAGATTTCCGCGGCTTATTTCACTTGCGGCCCTCTTAAGCCTTCTTAAGGGGCTTGATATGCTTTTTGACAGCACAAATGAAAGCATGGTGTTTGTTAATAAAAATGAGGCGATAAAAATAACAGCCGTAAAAATTATTATATACTCCATCAGCTTATCGCCTTTATCCACAGCCGCAAGCAGTATTGCATTGCCTCCTGCCCCATCCTTAAAAATAAGGGGAACGACTCTCATTATATAGGAGCTGCCGTTTAAAGTCACTGAGCTGCTGAAAAGTTGAGTTTCTCCTTTGGTCAGAAGCTTTTCTATATCTATTTTGCTGAGGCTTTCTGTCGAATATATTACCTCATTCTTTTTTAATGCTATAATACCGGCATTTAAAGCGCTGAATCTTGAGGAGATATAATCCTGAAAATCCTTTTCTCCAAGCATATCGCAGTTCATCTGAACAAAACTGCTGTCCTCCTTAAAGAGGTTGTACTGCTGCTGCGTCATGCTTTCCATGTTCCTGTAGCCTATATCTATATTTAAAAGCCTTGAGGAAATGAAAACAAGGACAAACGCAGAAGCGATTGTCACTAAAACGGGGATTATAAAAATTGCGGCATTTGAAATAATTAAGCGCTTTTTTAAAATCATAAGCCCACCCTTTAAAGGTCCTTTTTATCAAATAAATAAAATGCTGCCGTAAAGGCTGTTATGGAATATCCCAGCATTATGAGAAACAGCCTTAATGCTTTTAATACAGGAATACTGTCGGCAATCCAGAGATTATACCAGTCCAGCATTGAGGTTACAAATAGGCTTGAGTACTGGGGAAAAACATAGCCTAAGGCCTTGAGCACAATATACAGGAGAATTGACATAAAAAATACTGCCGATCCGCTTTTTAAAATATTTGCAAAAACCGAAATAATAATGGCAAGTGTCATAACGGGAATAACTGTCACAAAGTAAGAAATAAGTATTCTCACAATTGCTGTTACCGATATGGATGCGGAATTAAACAAAAAGCCCGTAAGTGTGGACAAAAGCATAACCACGATAAGGTTGGCCAGAACAAAAAAGCTTACGGCAGTCAGCTTTGCCGAGAAAATCTTAAGGCGGCTGATTGGCCTGGTAAGTATAATTTTCATATTATTATGAGAAAACTCTCCTGCGAAAACATCTATTGTAACCAGAGCCGTAAATAATGGAAGTATAGTATTTGTAAACACTGAGAGCACCAGGACAGGAAATTCAGTGCCGCCTGCCGTTCTGAGGCCAAGTCCGTTTCTTATTCCCGTCACCATTAGCTGGCCCATAACAATAACCACAAGAGAAATTATTATTATTACGGCAGCCTTCTTTTTTTTATACATTTTTTCCACTTCATTGGTCAATGCCGCCTTAAATGCTTCCATTCCGTTCCACCTCGCTTATAAAGTAATTTTCCAGTGATGCATAGTTTGCCAGTATGTTATCGGTATAATCTATGCTTAACATTTTTCCGTCAAGTATGATTCCTATTTTATTGCACGTCAGCTCCACATCATGAATAAGATGGCTTGATATTAAAAATGTAGCATTTTGTGTATCCGATAAATTTTTTATAAGCTTTCTCATTTCAACCATTCCCTCTACATCCAGTCCGTTCAGCGGCTCGTCCAGTATGACAAGCTCGGGTCTGGACAGTATGGAGGAAGCTATTCCAAGCCTTTGCTTCATTCCCAGAGAAAAGTTTTTGGTTCTTTCGGATTTATATTTTATAAGGCCTGTAATTTCAAGCACCTCGTCTATTCTTTTATCATCAATGTCCCTGTAATATCTTGAAGCCTGCTTCAGATTTTCGTATGCCGTCATATATGGATATGACTCTACCGTTTCAATAATACAGCCTACTTTTTTCATGGCGGCCTCAAAGCTGTCATGAATGCTGTGGCCAAAAATTTTAACATCTCCGCTGTCCGCCCTCATGAGCCCAGTCATTATTTTCATTGCCGTTGTCTTTCCCGCGCCGTTGGGTCCTAAAAATCCGAAAATTTCTCCCCTGTAAATTTCAAGGTTTATATCCTGGATACCTCTTTTATTTTTATATGTTTTTGTAAGTCCCGTTACCTCCAGAACCTTTTCCATATTCATCTCCATTTATTTCCTCCAAAATTAATTTATGCCCTTAAATATTATTATTACCCCTTCCCAAAGTCTGAACCCGGAAAGGGGTAAATATATTTTATAAAACATCAGGGAGGGATGCCTTAATCAAAGACTCTTGAAAACTGTGTGTCAAACGAACCTGTGAAGCCGCCTCCCAGATAAAGCTTTACACCGTTAGGATCAAAATGGATATTCGAAAGCTCTATGGATGAATCCTTATATTCAACATTTACGCTGTAAGAATCCTGAATTTCCCCGCTGGTGCTGAATTGGGTGGTATCAGAGCCGTATTCATCAGCATACTCCTCTTTGTAGACTTCATGATACTTTATAGATACTGTTTTTTCAGTTATATTTTCTACGTCTATAAATCTTTCACCAATCTTGACAGGTATTCCGTCCTTTTCGATTACAATGTCGTTTTTATATTTACCTATGTGCTTTGCCGATAAGGCATTCTCCTCCTCGGCAGTCTGCTTGTGCGTTTCTACCTTTTCACCCGACAAATCAGGCTTTTCAACAAGGGTTGTATTAATATCGGTAAGCTTAAGCAGTATTTCCATTGTAAGGTCATGAGAAACTCCGTCCTTATCCTTACCGGATAATATTCCGGAGGCAAGAACGCTTTCTACTATTCCATCCTTATTAACCGACGCGTTTCCTTTTATGTTTTTAACGAAAATATCCTCGGTTATTTGAGGAAGAGGCAAGGAATCATTGCTTCTTACCATGTCTGAAACCATTTGCTTAAACCCAAAAGAAGAGACTGCGTTTACCAGGGCGGGAATCTGAGCCTCGCTCAAGGAGCCTGACAGCTCACGGCTTCCGTCCGGATTTTCGTCAACGACTACATAATCCTTAAGGTTCCCTACCAGTGCGTCTATAATCTTTTCCACATCCTTTGCGCTTTCCTCATCGAAGGGATTGGAAAAAACAGAGATGTTTTTTGCCGGAGATGTAAATTCTGTTACATAGTAGGTATCGTCTGCGCTGTTATAATATATGCGGGAGCCTTCATCCCTGTATGAATATGATGTTGACTTGGAACCGTCAAAGCTTTGAGATACCGAAGTATAGTCTGATCTTTTGTTTATATTGTCTGATTTTGATACACTGCTTTCTGAGGAAAGCACCTGGTTGTTGTCCTTAAGAACAAAGGAGGCCTCAAAAGTAAAGCTTTGCACCTTCTCCTCAAGAGCCTCGGCGGTAGTCTTAGCTGCATCCTTCAATTCGTCATAGCCTGTTTTTGATGCTATGTCGGCAAAGGCTGTTGTGCCCAGCAGTGCAAACCCGACACAAAAGCTCACGGCCATAAGAAGCTTTTTATTTTTTTTCATTTTATAATATTCTCCTTCCTAAGAATATACGTAAGTACTTAGTATAATACTATCTTATATTATACTTGTTGATTTAGTCTAACGTAAGTATTAATAAAATATTAACAAAACAATTTATGACCAGGTAATATAAGTTCTTGACAATTTTAATTTATGTGATAGACTATTAATAGTTTGAAGGAAATCGAACTATAAGGATGAAGTAAATGGATGGGACAAAGAACAGCGATAGGGCATTGGATATATTCGGTGCTTTGTCGGATAAGACAAGGCTCAACATTGTGAGAGAGCTTTTAAAAGGAGAGAAGCCTTGTGCAGAGCTGATTTCAGGATTTGGCTTGAGCAAGTCTACCTTTTCGCACCATGCAAAGGTTCTTGCCAGGAGTGGGCTGGTTAAATTTAGAAGGGACGGAAAATTTCTGTTTTTTTCTCTGGAAAGAGACATCCTTAAGGGAACTCTTGAGGTATTCATAGAAAGAGAAGGGCCTTCGGGGGAATGATTAAACAGGGAAAAATATTTATTTTAAGAGGGAGAAAGGATGAAGCTGTATGGGTACATTATTAAAAAATAAGAACATACTTATAATGGGTGTAAGAAATAAATGGAGCATTGCATGGGGAATAGCCAAGGCTGCTCATGATGAGGGCGCCAATCTTATATATACATATCTCGGAGAACGTGAGAAGGAGGGTGTGGAAAGCCTGGTTTCTTCGCTCGGAGAGGCGGGAATCTATAAGTGCGATATAACCTCCGATGAAGAGATCGACAAATTGTTTGAGGATTTGAAGGCTAAATATGGTGCTATTCACGGAATAGTGCACGCCATTGCTTATGCAAAGGGCGAGGATATACAGAATGGGTTTGTAAATACCTCAAGAGACGGGTTCGCACTTGCTATGGACATCAGCGCGTATTCTCTGACAGCAGTATGCAAAAGGGCCAAGGACATAATGCTTGAGGGCGGAAGCGTTGTTACATTGACATATATGGGAGCTGAAAAGGTATTCCCGGGCTACAATATAATGGGTGTGGCCAAGGCCGCTTTAGAGGCGGGTGTAAGGTATCTTGCTTCCGATGTGGGACCTGCGGGAATAAGGGTCAATGCCATATCCGCGGGGCCTATAAAAACTCTTTCCGCAAAAGGAGTTAAGGATTTCAGCAGCATATTGGATTCAACCGATCAGAAGGCTCCTTTGAGAAGAAGGATAGATCATGAGGATTTAGGGGGACCGGCAGTGTTTTTCCTGAGCGATATGTCAAGAGGCGTAACGGGAGAGATAATGCATGTTGACTGCGGATTTAACATAATGGGAGTATAAGCAGCGCTATCAAGCATATTGAAATAATATCGAAAAATATTTGCCATATGCTTGATAACCCTGGGAATTTGGCATTAAACAGCATTTGGTTTTATCTATCTTTAGATTTAACAAAGCTTAGAGCAACATGAGCATTGTTCCGCATATGACCAGCAGCAGGCCGATAAAGGCTTTAGGAATAAGCTTTTCTTTTAGAAACATGCGGGAAAACACAATGGTAACAATAATACTCAGTTTATCAATGGGCACGACGACACTTGCCTTTCCTTCCTGCAATGCGCGGTAATAGCAAAGCCAGGAGAGGCCGGTGGCAAGGCCCGAAAGCATGATGAATGTCCAGCCTTTCTTGTCAATATCCTTTATAAGTACATGCTTTTTTTGAAACAAGACAATTCCCCAAGCTATAATCAATACCACAATGGTACGGATTGCCGTTCCTAAATTCGATTCTATCCCCTGTATTCCGGCCTTGCCGAGTATAGAGGTCAGCGCGGCAAAAATGGCCGATAAAGCTGCATAGAAAAGCCATGATTTGCCCTTGATAACTGAGGGCTGTGTTTCTTTCCGCTGTATCATAAAATAAGTTCCCGCAGCAAGCAGCACAATTCCAAAGCCCATCCATACTGTAGGTATTTCCCCCAGAAGAAAAAAAGCAAGAAAAACGGTCAGTATGGTACTGCTCTTGTCAATCGGAGTTACTTTACTCACGTTCCCAAGCTGCAGGGCTTTGAAGTAGCAAAGCCAGGATGCACCGGTAGCGCAGCCTGAAAGGATCAGCAGAACAAAGCTGCGAGCGGAAATGCTGGTAATTGAATGCTGTGAGCCCGCAACGAAAACCATCAGCCATGAAAATAAAAGCACAATAATTGTGCGAAGAGCCGTCGCTAAATTGGAGTCGGTATCCTTAATCCCGATTTTCGCCAAAATAGCTGTCATTCCTGCAAACAATGCAGAGCCAAAAGCATATAGAAGCCACATTTATATTCTCCTATAAATATAAGGTTTTCTGATCTATCATAGAAAAACCTCCTTCTTTAATTATAAAGGAGATAAAATAAAAATATCAATAACGACAAAATTTAATCAATATAATGGAAATATCATTCTCAATTCTCAGCGTTTTATTTTTGCTCCGCAAATTTTGGAGAATGCATGAATTAAACCCCCGTGCAGGGAAGATAATAATATTACTATATAAATTACAGGAGGAGCTTATATGAGCCGTAAGGATATACTTGAGGAAATAAACAGGCTGCTTGAGGAGAACGGGAGAGCTGTTGGGATACATGATCTGGCAGGCTTAAAGGCATTTTTGAGCGATGACTCAAACAAAAGGCTGAATGTGTATGACAGGGTTGAGGAACTGGGAAGCATTCTTATAATGGGCCAGGGAATGTGGTAGGAAGGGGACGCTTCTTAATAAAAAGCATATTTTAGCTCAAGTAAAAAACTAAAACAATATTTTCAGTACCTTAGCTTTTTTCAAGCTGTTTTATGCATAACAGAAATAGACCTCTGCCGGATGTACGAGGCCTATTTAAAAATTATTTCCTAACTGTTTATATTAAAATCTATCCCATTTGAATTAATAAATTGAAAGCATTGCTATATCTTATGTTCTTCTTAAGCAGCTTAAATCCCTCATTTGACAGCCTTGACACACCGCCAGCCGACATATTGCCTATGTATTTGCATATGCTTTTATATGTATACCCGCATAGTATCCTCATTATATAAGTCATAAAAGCTCTATTACTGCTGGCTTCCCGGCTGTGCTTCCTTCTTAGGTCTTCTTCCAGCCCTTCTCCAAGAAATTGGCCCGCCTTTCGTATTATCTCCTCCGGAGCTTTGT
>JAEWDM010000029.1 GCA_023390115.1 Bacillota bacterium | reverse complement strand
GCTTGCCTGCCGTAGTCCTCTCGTCCCTTGTCTTTACTGGGTTTTAATCGATTTTCTCATCGTTTTTCTTTTTCCCTGGCGTGGAAGGGGTTTGGGGTTGGGGATGAGTTTTATTGGGAAAATACATCCGCATCAATAAATATTCCCCGCCCTACTCTACAGTCACACTCTTTGCAAGATTTCTCGGCTTATCCACGTCACAGCCCTTTTGCAGTGCCATGTAGTAGGCGAAAAGCTGCATTGGCGTTATGGCAACAATAGGGGCTATGATAGAGTCGACATCAGGTATTTTTATCACAATATCCGCCGTTTTCTCAACCGCCTCATTGCTTTGCTGGGTTATGGCCATAACCACCGCGCCTCTGGCCTTGACCTCCTTAATGTTGCTTATCATCTTTTCAAGCAGGCTTTTCTGCGTCATTGAGCATACAACCAGCGTACCCTTTTCAATGAGGGCTATTGTGCCGTGCTTCAGCTCCCCCCCGGCATATGCCTCCGAGTGTATATATGAAATTTCCTTCAGCTTGAGAGAGCCCTCCATGGAAAGCGCATAGTCCAGTCCTCTGCCTATAAAGAAAATGCTCTTTGCATTGTAGTGCTGTGAAGCAAATTTTTGTATTGCCTCCTTATTGCCGAGCACCTCCTCTATCGCATCGGGCGCCGCCTTTAACGAATCTATGATGCCTTTTGCAGTCTCACTGTCAATGATCCCCTTCTTGCAGGCCAAATCAAGCGCAATAAGGTACATTGCCGCAAGCTGGGTGTTATACGCCTTTGTCGATGCCACCGCTATTTCCGGCCCCGCCCATGTGTACAGCACGTCATCCGCCTCTCTGGCAATGGAGCTTCCCACCACATTTACAACCGCCAGAGTTCTGGCGCCTCTTTTTTTAGCCTCCCTGAGCGCAAAAAGAGTATCAATAGTTTCCCCTGACTGGCTTATTATAATTACAAGGTTCCTGCCGCTTATAATGGGATCCCTGTACCTGAATTCCGAAGCCACATCGACCTCCACAGAAATCCTCGCCAGCTTCTCAATGAGGTACTTCCCTACAATCCCCGCATGGCTCGCCGTGCCGCAGGCAACTATGTTTATTTTATCAATGTCCTTTAAAGCCTCCGAAGTAATTCCTGTATTCCCTAGCTCAACCCTTAGGCCCTCTATTCTTGGGTTTACCGTGTCCCTCACAACCTTCGGCTCCTCACATATCTCCTTCATCATGAAATGCTCATAGCCCGCTTTTTCAGCACAAGCCACGTCCCAATCCACATGGAATACATCCTTTTTTACCTCCGACCCGTGGATATTAAAAATCCTTACCTCATCCCTGGCCAGCGACACTATTTCCTTATCCTCAAGTATGTATATGTTCCTTGTGTGCTCAAGTATTGCAGGTATGTCCGAGGCTATGAAGTTTTCTCCATTTCCAAGCCCCACTATAAGAGGACTGTCCTTTCTCGCAGCTACAAACTTATCCTGGCAGTCTCTGCATATTACCCCAAGCGCATAGGAGCCCTCCAGCTCATTAACGGATTCCATAACGGCCTGCACAAGATCGCCCTTATAATGGTATTCCACCAGATGCGCCACAACCTCAGTGTCGGTTTCCGATACAAAGCTGTAGCCCTTTGATATAAGAAACTCCTTTAGCCTCATATAGTTTTCTATAATTCCGTTGTGAACCACTGCAATATTCCCCGATTGGCTGATGTGGGGATGTGAGTTTACATCGTTTGGCTCCCCGTGGGTTGCCCACCTCGTATGCCCTATGCCTATATAGCCCTCAGGCATATCGCCGGTCACTTTCTCCTCCAGTGCCGCAAGCCGTCCCTTGCACTTTATCACTTTCAACGAGTCCTGTCCGAACAGAGCCACACCCGCAGAATCATACCCTCTGTATTCCAGCTTTTTTAATCCGTTAATCAGTACCGGTACTACATCCTTATCTCCTATATATCCAACTATTCCGCACATAGCTTAGACCTCTCCTTATATTTTAGTTTTATGAACGCTTAAGACAGCTTAAAAATGACAAGAAATAATATTCTCGCTTCTACGGTTTTAAAAGGACCTTATTTTACAGACACTATTCGCCCGAAAGCATGTTTCCCTCAAGAGCACAAGGCATAAAAGCCCGCAGAACAAGCAGGACATCATATCTCCTTGAAATCCAGCGAAAGCATCGGACTAGCTGTAATATGCCAACGGGACACGCTGTGGCCGTCAGGAACATAGAAGACAAACCCGAATTAAGGCTATTGAATTAAAGCCTTGCCATATAAAATAAGGTTTGAATTTTTGAAATAAACAAGACAGGATTAAATCACTTAAGAACCCGGTTTGTTATGCGGTTGCCCGCAGTTTTTGCAAGGTTCCTGCGACTGTGATCAGCCGGAAGGTTTCCGCCGAAATTTCGATAACCTGCTTTTTAAGCAGCCTCCTTCTCCTCGTCAACGAAGCCTCATGCCTCGTTCTGGCGCTTTTTACGATGCCTTTGCTAAAATTCTGCCCCTCCTCTCACGGCACCCATATCAACCCTGCTTTTAAAATTACCTCCCTCCACAAAGATATGGCGAATGGCATTAAAAATATCCGCCTAGTTAAGTATATTCATAACATTAGCGAATTGTCAAACATATTTGCAGCATATGAAAAGCCTGCCTATCCGAGCCTTTCCTCAATAACCCTCGCAAGCTCAACAGCTCTGCTCGTTATATAGCTCTGATCCTTTCCCTCTATCATTACCCTGACTAAAGGCTCGGTGCCCGACGGCCTTATAAGCACTCTTCCCTCACCGTGAAATTCCTTTTCAAGGCTGCTGCACATAAGCGCTATTACCTCATCGTCCAGGTACTTGCTTTTGTTGTCGTTCCTAACCCTCGCATTCTTCAGCACTTGAGGCAGCACCTCCATAATCCCCGCAAGCTCCGAAGGCTTTTTGCCGGAGGTTTTTACCACCTGCAAAAGCTGCAGCGCCGTAAGAAGTCCGTCCCCGGTGCTGTTGTGCTCTAAAAAAATAATATGCCCCGACTGCTCTCCCCCAAGCACATACCCGCTGCTTAACATCTCTTCAAGCACATACCTGTCTCCAACACCTGTCTTTACTATATTGAGCCCCTCCTTTTTCGCCATTATATCAAACCCGAGGTTGCTCATTACAGTAGCTACAATTGTGTCCTTTGCAAGCCTGCCCTTCCTCTTCAGTTCAAGTCCTATAACCGCCATTATACGGTCGCCGTCGATAATATTTCCCTTTTCGTCTATGGCAAGCATCCGGTCGGCATCCCCGTCGAAGGCAATGCCTATATCGGCTCCTGTCTCCCTTACAAGCCTCTGCAGCCCCGAAAGGTGGGTCGATCCGCAGTCCCTGTTTATGTTTATGCCGTCAGGGGCATTGTTTATCACAAAGATCTGTGCCCCCAGCTCCTCCATCGTTTGAGGCGCCACCCTGTATGCGGCTCCGTTTGAACAGTCTATTGCAATTTTCAGGCCCTTTAAATCAACCTCAAGAGTTCTTTTCAAATATGCCGAATAATCTCCGAGAGCATTTTGCTTAACGCTTCTAAAGCCTATTTCCTTCCCGGAGGGCTTTGGAACCTCCGCACAGCCGTTTGCAATAACCGCCTCAATTTTATCCTCTGTGGCATCGGGCAGCTTATAGCCCTTGCTGTCAAAGAACTTTATACCGTTAAATTCATAAGGGTTATGAGACGCGGATATCACCACCCCGGCATCGGCATTATACAGCCTTGTGAGGTATGCCACAGCGGGGGTCGGCACCACACCCAGGCAAATTGCCTCAGCACCGACCGAGCAAATTCCCGCAACAAGCGCCGACTCAAGCATATCACACGATAGTCTTGTATCG
Organism: Bacillota bacterium; assembly: GCA_023390115.1. Taxonomy (GTDB): domain Bacteria; phylum Bacillota; class Clostridia; order Acetivibrionales; family DSM-27016; genus Anaerobacterium. The sequence continues at coordinate 107,324 of JAEWDM010000029.1, read as the reverse complement.
GTCCCCACAAGTATTTTAGCGTTATGCTTTATTTCCGAGGTTAATATGTACGCGCCCGCCCGGCCTAGTTTGTATGCCAGCTCGGCCGTTAATTCTATGTTTGCAACTCCTCTGACCCCATCCGTTCCAAAAAGCCTTTTCATTTATATTGATCCCCCTGTATATTCTATATTTTTGATAAATAGTTATATCTTCGCATATACTGCTATTATATTCATTTCCCGTACCGGCTATCATCCCTGTACGGGCCTGTAGGTCCTCATAATCTGCTCTGCCACCCTTATGCCGTCTACCGCCGCGCTTACAATTCCTCCCGCATACCCCGCTCCTTCTCCCGCAGGGTATATTCCCATCATGCGCGGAGCCTGCAAGGCTTCATTCCTGCGTATTCTCACCGGCGAGGACGTCCTTGTTTCAACACCCGTAAGAACCGCATCGCCCATTCCAAAGCCCTTTAGCCTGTCGTCAAAATACCCTATGGAGCGTTTCATCGGATCGGCTACAAATTGGGGAAGGCATGAATTCAAGTCCGACATTTGTACACTGCCGGTATAGCTTGGCCTTACCGCTCCCCATTTTTTGCCCCTTCTTCCATGCAAAAAATCCTCAAGCCTTTGCACCGGAGCCGAGTTGCTTTTGCCTCCCCGGATAAAGGCCAGCCTTTCCCATTGGCGCTGGAATTCCACCCCCTTAAGAGGATGAGAGCCTCCAAAATCCCCCGGCCCGACCGATACCACAAGCGCACTGTTTGCATTTTCCCGATCCCTCGCAAGCTCACTCATTCCATTTGTCACAATTGAATCAGGCTCTGAGGCCGCCGCAACCACCAGCCCTCCGGGACACATGCAAAAGGAGTACACAGTCCGGCCTCCCGTTTTATAGAAAAGCTGATAATCAGCCGCTCCAAGCCTTTCATGTGACGCAGCCTTCCCGTACTGGGCATGGTTTATCATCTCCTGAGGGTGCTCTATTCTCACTCCTATAGAAAAAGGCTTTTGCTCAAAATCGATTCCGCTTCTAAAAAGCTCCTCATAAGTATCCCTTGCACTGTGCCCTATAGCCAGTATGACAATATCGGCGGGCAAATCCTCACATTCATTAATAACGACACTGCTGACCTTAGTGCCGTCAGCCTTTAACGATGTCATTTTTGCCTTAAATCTGACCTCTCCTCCAAAGCTGGTAATTCTTCTTCTTATGTCGGCAACCACTCTTTTTAAGACATCAGTGCCTATATGAGGCTTTGATTTATAGAGGATATCCTCCCCCGCTCCTGAATTATAAAACTCCTCAAGAACCCTGTCGCATCTTGCGTCGTTAATTCTGGTAGTGAGCTTCCCGTCCGAAAATGTACCGGCGCCCCCCTCTCCGAATTGTACATTGGTCTCTGTATCGAGGTACCCGCCTTCCCAGTACCGGGAAACTATTTCAGTCCTTTTTTCCACGCACTCCCCGCGCTCAATAAGCACAGGACAATACCCGTTTTGGGCTAAAACAAGGCCGGCAAATAATCCGGCCGGCCCTGCGCCTACTATCACAGGTTTGTTACGCATCCGTTTATCTCCATAAACCGGAGCCTCTTCCTTCTTCTGCTCCAAAATTCTTATATCCCGGCTATTGGGAGCTTGCAAAACAGCGTCCGTTTCCACAATTACGGAATACACAATGGCTATGTTATGCTTGTGCCTTGCATCTACCGACTCCTTAGCTATTTTGAAGCTTTTGATATCACCCGTCGAAATCCCAAGCTTTGTAGCCGCTAAAGCCTTTAATGAAGCTGCATCATCACCAATTGACTGCCTTATATTACCAACAATAAACTTCACAGTTAACAGTTACCTCCGCGCCCTTTGATATACCTTACTCCGTATTTTCAATATTTTGCTCCGCCTCCGCATTTGTATCGGCAATTTTGCTTATACTGATATTAACATAATAATCCCTATCCAGCTTCGCATCATAAGGGAGATTGACCTTCAGCATGGCCCTGTGGGCCCCCTCGGTAAGGCCGGAGGCGTCAATAAACGGGCTTAAGCCGTCTGTACTTACTCCATTAAGCACCAGCTCAGGGCCCCACAGCTTTACAGTAATGCTGTCGTCTTTTATTTCATATGCGAATGAGTCATCCAGCTTATTTATTATGCTGATGCCGCTTTTGGGCACAGTGATTTCTTTGCTGTAGGACTGCTGTATCTCAACATTGACCGTCGCTTCCTTTATTTGAGTATCTATAGGCTTAACCCCTGTCGGAAACACTATGGAAGATACTTCTTCTACATTTTTTGATGCACCGTCTATATCTATAGGTGATGTCTTAAGCTCATTTACCTTCGACAGCACTTCCGGAGAGCCTGTTATGAGCAGCTTTTCAGGAGTTGTTTTTATTTCCCCTATGACATAGTTAACAGCGGGACTCCCCTTTATAGCGGCAGTAACAGGAACCTCCTTTCCCACATGCACCGTTACATCCACATAAAGATCCTGACTCAGCTCGGGAATCTCCTTTCCATTAATATCGTATACCTTGCATGGCTGCTTTTTCTGCACTATATCCCTGTCTATATTGCTTACATCTATAACAGTCTTTATTGAAGCCGCAGATTTTATTAAATCATCAGCCCCCTGAAGCACAATACTGTTAGGAGAAAGGTCGGTATATACAACCTTATACCCTGACTTAGGAGAACCCGAAATTACTCCCTCCACAACAAAAGCGTCCTTTTCAAGTCTTTGCAGCTCAACCTTTACGGAGGTCTGCAAAATATCCTTTATAATAATACCTTCCTCCTTGCCTATGTACTTAGGCCCGTCAATCTTAAGCTCGGTGTCGTATACGGAGGTTATCTTGCTGAAATCAATAGAAGCCTCGAAATCATCCCTTGTCACATTTTTAATCTTCTCGCTGTTTCCCCTTATTACAACCTCCACAGTACGACTGTAGTTTTTGCTTTTAAGCATGAGATTTTTATCCTTAAGCGTATCCTCATTTTTTACATTCAAGGGAACAGAGATAGTTCTTGTCTGGACGGGATTTATAATAAACCACAGAACTATTGCAAACACTACCGATAATATTTTTATAATGACATCTTTTTTTAATAATTCATTCATTTAGGCTTCACCTTCCACAAAGCAAGCTTCTTGTTAGGAGTATTTCTCTCTAAAAGATTCTTGTTAAGAGCTTTTCTCAAGGTATCTGTAGTCAGGTTTCTCGTCAGTCCGCCTGCAAGCGCAAAGGAAATTTTACCGGTTTCCTCAGAAACCACTACGGTAATGGAGTCCGAAACCTCGGTTATTCCAAGGGCCGCCCTATGCCTCGTGCCAAGCTCCTTGCTAAGATTGGGATTATCCGTCAGAGGCAAAAAGCACGCGGCGGATTTTATCTTATTGTTTCTTATTATTACCGCCCCGTCATGCAGCGGTGTATTGGGAGTAAAAATATTGATGAGAAGCTCTGCCGAAACATTTGAATCCAACTGAGTCCCCGTGTTTATTATCTCACCTATTTTTGTCTCCTTCTCTATAACAATAATTGCACCGGTGGAGGTTCTTGACATTTCTCCCGCTGCCTTAACAATTTCCTCTATTACTGCCGTAGTCTTTATTATATTGTTTCCGTCATCAAAGCCGAAAAAGCTGACGATATTGCTGCGCCCAAGCTGTTCGAGCACCCTTCTCAGCTCCGGCTGAAACAAAACCACAATAGCTATACTGATTACCTGTATAGAGTTATCAAATAAAAACTTAACGGTTCTAAGGCCCAAAAAGCCGCTGACATATGATATTACCAGAATAATAAGAATACCCTTTATCAACTGCCACGCCCTTGTCTCCTTTACCAGCTTCACTATGGTATACACAGCATAGGCCACTATGCTTATATCGACAATAGCCCTGATTAAATCCATAGGCCCGCTGAACCCTATATATGCAGCAAAAAAATTTACAATCTCATTTAATTTGAACTGGTTAAATAATTCACTCAAAGCCTCACACCCTCGCATGCTTAAATGTAAAAATCAGGCAGTTGATTGTTTGCTAAAGCAAGAACTCGCTTCAGCAAGAACTTGCCAAAAGCGAAGTGCATAAATCCGCTCCTTACGGTATTCCACCTTAATAAAATTATACCCTGTTTTTTATATGTTTGTAAGTATTTCTTGAATAATGTTAATAAAAATTTAATTCGGATGTAACCTACCGTTCCATAAAAAAGCTAAGTCCTATCAATCCCAAGGATGTTATAAAAAAAACAACCACAGTCACAAGAGCTATAATCCTCACAAATCTTTTGTTCATCTATCCACCACATCCGTCCGTTAAATTACCGATTAGATATATAACAAGCACCTGAGGCGTAAATGTTAAATTCATCTGCATGTTATTAAATATATAATAGGCTGCATTTTAATTTTATACCAAAAAATAATTTAAGGAAAGTGCAAGAAGTAACTTCTCAGGCAAGAAATAACTTGCTCTTCTCTTTTGTTCAAACCTCCGTTATATTTTCGATATTTTTTAATAAAGCAATTTACACATAAGTGCTTTGACTATTTCCCGGGTCCAAAAGTTCCCGGCTTTTAAAATTTGGGAAATATATAATAAAGCGCCGAACTCCTTCATAAATTAAATTGGTGAGTAATATATGATTATTATAGAAATAAGCAAAAAACCTCTTAAATTTATCATCTGTATTATCCTCGCAGTGTCTGTAGGATTTAATATATACGGCTATGCACAAAATTCACAACTCATAACTAAATACAGATCACTCCTTTTTGTTTCAAACTATATTGAAGAATATCATATGTCTTCTTTTTCTCTTTTAACCAGCTTTTCACCGTCCTCATATAAAACCATTGAAATATTTGACATATCCAAAGGCCAGGTGATTAAAAAGGTCCATTCCAATTCTTTTATAGAAAATGAGGCCAAAAGCTATCTGATCAGGATAACAGGGATGTATGTAAAGGCCAATGCATTGCCAGACAAGGGGTATATAATAAAAATTCCTCTAAAAAATCCCATAACCGTAGAAAACGAATGGCTAAACGATTATGACACAGACCCTGTAAAAGAGATATTTGTTTTGATCCCCGGAAGCGGAAATCCATATCTGCTTGTTATGGACAATATGAACAGGCCTCTTTTTTATAATTTCGAAGGAAATACCGGACGTCTCCTGGCATCTCTCAGCTTTAACCCTCACGAGATATGATTTTATTTGTCTTTAGTAGCAGATCCTGAAAAATATATTCTTTTTCGAGAAACTTTATACTTAAAATACACTTATTACCAACAAAATTCAACATTTTTTTCACTATTCTTGATGTATACTTATATTGGGTGATGAATTTATGGATATAGAATATGAGCTTACAAAGTGCTGTGAAATTATACTGAAGCTTTTGGCACAGCTTAAAGACGAGGGAAAAATAAGCCAGGAGGAATATAACCAGCATATAGGATTAAAAATGAAATTTTTAAAATAAAAATTTATGAAATACAAATGCTGCTATTATTTAAAGAAAAGCCTTCTCTTATATATACGAAATATATCTAAAAGGAGGCTTTTCCGTACACTAAACCGTTTAACAGACCTTAAAGCGACCTGCCTATATTTTTTATAACGGCAGTAATATTTTATTATAAATGCAAAAAATGTCAATAAATATCTTGTCAGCCTTATGCAATTTATATGAAGAATTTGTGAAAATATATAATTTTTCTCCGGTTTTCTATAAAATAAATAATTTTCCGACTTATAATACTCTTTTGGCATCAATTGCAGCTTAATTTATTGCATTTATGTCAATTATATGATATTATTAATAAAAAGGCTGGCGGCTGGTTGCCTGTTGGCAAGCTGATATTTTATGGAGGTGACCTGTTAAGCTTATATAAAAGTCCAATGTATGGCAATAGGTTTATCAATTGTGTTTACTCAGGAAATAATAAAATTACCACTAATTTTTCCCACCATTTTGAAGCAGTTAAATCTAGTCACGGTATAATCCCTTAAATAAAAATGCTGTTTGCATGGTTTTGTTTTAATTTTAAAAAGTTAATTTTGGAGGAAGATGAGATGAAAAGATTTATTACTTTATCTTTTTCATTAGTAATGCTTATTGCGTTATTAATGACATCCAGTATGCAAATATTTGCAGAAGGATCGGATGCTGCTGTAGCCGATGACGATTGGCTTCATGTGGAAGGCACTAATATTGTCGACAAATACGGAAATAAGGTATGGTTGACAGGGGCCAACTGGTTTGGATTTAATTGCAGGGAGAGAATGCTTTTAGATTCGTATCACAGTAACATAATAGCAGATATAGAAATAGTTGCGGACAAGGGTATAAACGTAGTCAGAATGCCCATTGCAACAGATTTATTGTATGCATGGAGCAGAGGTGAATACCCGCCCTCAACAGACACAAGCTTTAATAACGCAGCTTTGGCCGGATTAAACAGCTTTGAATTATTTAACTTTATGCTGGAAAACTTTAAAAGGGTAGGAATAAAGGTTATACTTGACGTACATAGCGCGGAAACGGATAATATGGGGCACACAGCTCCCCTATGGGTTAAAGGGGACATAACGGAAGACATATTCAAAGCCGCCTGGGTATGGGTTGCCAACCATTATAAAAATGACGATACCATTATAGGCTTTGACCTTAAAAATGAGCCTCACACAAACGTCGGAACTATGAAGGTATTATCTCAAAGTGCTATCTGGGACGACTCCGACAGACCGACCAACTGGAAAAGAGTAGCTCAGGAGACGGCATTAGAGATATTGGAGGTGCACCCAAACGCATTAATATTCATTGAAGGTGTGGAGATGTACCCTAAGGATGATCTATGGGATGACGAAGAATTCGATACAAGCCCCTGGACGGGAAACAACGATTACTTCGGCAACTGGTGGGGAGGCAATTTGAGGGGTGTAAAAAAATACCCTGTCCAATTGGGAAAATATCAGAGCCAGCTTGTCTATTCACCTCACGACTATGGTCCTATGGTGTATGAGCAGGAGTGGTTTAAAGGGGATTTTATTACTGCCGACGATGAGCAGGCAAAAAATATATTATACGAGAAGTGCTGGAGAGACAACTGGGCGTTTATTATGGAAGACGGAATATCTCCGTTGCTGCTTGGCGAATGGGGAGGCCTGACGGAAGGCGAGGATAAGCTTCTTGAGCTTAACAAGAAATATTTAAGGTCCATAAGAGACTATATTATAGAAAACAAATATACCCTGCACCATACCTTCTGGTGCATAAATATCGATTCGGCAGATACGGGGGGACTGTTTACGCGCGGCGAAGGAACTGAATTCCCGGGAGGGAGGGACCTTAAGTGGAATGACAACAAATATGATAATTATTTATTGCCCACTTTATGGAGAAACAGCGAAGGCAAGTTTATAGGTCTGGATCATAAAATACCCCTGGGTAAAAACGGGGTGGCACTTGGAGGCAGCCCGGAGCCGATAAATTATGGGGACCTTAACGGAGACGGGCAGGTCAACTCAACCGACAGTATTTTGTTAAAAAGCTATCTGCTGGGACTTAGCCAGAATATTGATACCCAAGCGGCGGACCTTAACCTTGACGGATCAATAAATTCAATAGATTTCACAATTTTAAAGAGATACCTTTTAGGCTTGGTTACCGAGCTGCCGCTTATCTAGCGCCCAATAAAAAATATATAAAAAAGCCCGTATTTAAGTGCGGGCTTTTTTATATGGACCAAGGCTCCCTCTCACCCGATATATGCTTTTTTGGCCTGCTTATTTTGCGAAACAGGGATGACACAGCGGTAAATCTGTGTTTCCACATCAATGTCACGAATGCATACCCGCACTGAAAATGTCCTGTGCAGATTTTTTTCAGTAATGACATCTGAACTGCTTCCATACTCGCAGCTTCCGTCGCGGTTTAATAGCAGCGCTTCATCCGCAATTTGCAGCGCATGGTCGGGGTAATGAGTATTAATAATTACCGAAATCCCGCGCTGACAGGAAAGATCCTTAATGCAATTAAGAACTGTCAACTGGTTATTAAAGTCCAGATTGGATTCCGGCTCATCCAGTACAAGCATGGATGGCGCCGCAGTCAGCGCACGGGCAATTAAAACCATCTGCAGCTCCCCTCCGCTCATCTCATTGCATTTTTTATCCTTTAAGTGCGCAATCCCCACCGATTCCATACACGACAGCGCCAGCTCCTGATCCTTTGCCCCCGGCTGCTCAAACATCTTTAGATGGGCAGATCGCCCGAGTGTTACCATTTCTTTGGCTGTGTATGAAAATACCGAATTCTTGGCCTGCGGAACATAGGCAATTTTTTGCCACAGCTCCCTGCCGGGAATGTTTCGCAGAGGTATTCCGTCCAAAAGGCTTTCGCCGCGGTCCCACTTCAGCAGCCCCATCATGCAGCGCAGCAGCGTTGTTTTTCCCGCGCCGTTTGCTCCAAGAATACTGAGTACCCTGCCGCTGCCAAGGCAAAGAGAAATATTCCGAAGAACCTGATAATCCGTGCGCGGATAATGAAAGCAGCCATTTTTAACTTCAAATATCATAGCCTAGCACCACCTGTCTTTCTAAGTAAAGCAATAAAAAACGGAGCACCAATTACCGCCGTAAGAATGGAAATTGGAATTTCTGCTGCTGTGGCACTGCGCGCCGCTGTATCGATCATTACCATAAACATGGCACCCAGGCTTATGCTTACAGGTACTACATTTTTATTATTACTGCCATACAGCATTCTTGAAATATGCGGCACTAAAAGACCGACCCAGCCTACCTGCCCGCACATCGAAACACAGGAGGCCGTAACAAAGGTCGCCGCAAGCATAATCAGTATTCGGACCAGCTTGACATTTACACCCAGTGACCTTGCTTCATCACTGCTGAGTGCCATAATGTTCAGCCTCCATCTAAGGAAAAAAATTATCATCGTCCCTGACAAAATAAACGGTATACCCAGCGAAAGCCTGGAATAGCTTATGCCTGTCAAGCTTCCCATCAGCCAATAGGTAATACTCGGCAGAACATCCTGAGGGTCGGCAACATATTTTACAAGAGACACCAGGGCCTGAAACAGCGAGGATACCACCATACCGCTGAGCACAAGCATAACGATATTGCTTTTGCCCCTTTGCTGGCTGATAAAATGGGTCAGCATAATTGCACACATACCGAAAACAAGCGCAGATACCTGAACCGCCAGCAAATTTGCCGAAAAGAGCAGCGCGAGTGCCGCCCCGAACGACGCACCGCTTGCGACTCCCAGAGTATCCGGTGTTGCCAGGGGGTTTGTGAACAGCCCCTGAAACGCCGCACCGGAAACTGAAAGCCCCGCCCCGATAAACATAGCAAGGAGAATGCGTGGCAGACGCACACTGAAAATAACTGAAACCTGTGTGGAATCCATTTCATTCATAGTTCCCATAAGCGGCGACAGCAATACCCTTACAGTATCAGTGATACTAATGTGATACCGCCCGATGCCGATGCACACAACCGCCGCCGCAAACGGCAGGAGGAACAGGACAATCTTAGAGTAAAAGCCAAATTTTATTTTATTCATTTTTTCAATCCTGAAGCCTCACTGCTCGGATGGAATATCTGATACACTTCCTCATCGCTTAAATCATAGCTGTAGAATCTCTTATAATATTCCCTTACCTCTGTGTCCATATTGAGCTCCCCAAACAGCTCCGGCTGATTTTTAGTCGCAAGCCACTGCATGGAAAGAGGTGTGTCGGATGCCGGCGGGAACCACCTGTACATACCAAGGGGGAATTTGTAAACCTTCTTGTCCCGGACCGCTTTTACCTTGCTCCAGTCAAAACCCTCTATAGAATTCTCATAAAGGTCTTCCGGCTGATAAGGAGTAAAATTCGTAATAAAGATTATTTCGGGATCCCATTGGTAAATCTGCTCCATATTGATTTCAGCCATACCCTTCAGATCCTTTGCTACATTTTCCGCACCGGTGGAATCCATCCAGTATTGTCCGAAAAAGTTGCTGCCCGAGGTCTTGATTGAGCCGTTATCATACCGGAACAGTATAAGCGCCTTCGGCTTTCTCAAAGAATCTCCCGCCTCCTCAAGTACCTTTGTAACTTCATCCTTTACTTCATAACCGTAGCTCGCAATTTGCTTTGCGGTTTCCTGCTGTCCAAAAATCTCACCCATAAGCAAAACCCAATTATCAAAGGTTTTTACAGTGTCAAATTCAAATTTACTGGTACTAAATGCAATGGCGGGTATTCCGGCCTTGGAAAGCACCTCATAGTCAGCGGTATTGTCGGCGGAATAAAGCACAACGTCAGGCTTAAGTTTCATAAGCTCTTCAATATTCAAATTGCCGTCCTTTATAAAATCCGTGCTTACGTTTAAAACCTCAGGATGGATTTTAGGCAGAATAGAGTTTTTTGCCGCCGCCATGGAGGAGGGATCCATACCTACAAGCTTGTCGGCAGCACCATCAAACAGGCAGAATACTGACGGCAATGGCAGGATCGAGGATATTACAACCCTGTTTATATCGGCAGGAATAACCACAGTATTTCCTGTGTGGTCGACTATAGCGCGTGTTGCCTCTTGCTGTTCTAAAGAGCTCTCCTCCTGAGAATAAGACCCCTGACTCCCGGAGGCCTGCTGTGAGGAAGATTGCTGTGAGCTTGAGGCACAGCCCGTAAGAGCAGTGAGCAGAATTATGGCGCTAACCGCCAGAGTAATAATTTTTTTGTTAAGCCTTGTCATTTTCAACCCTCTTTCTTTAATTAAATGAATTTTTTCAATGCAGCATCCTTTGCCGCTTCAATAAAATGTGAATAATATGCGTTCAAGCCTTCTCCAATACAGTTTGCCTGCTTTTGGAGCGTCATTTTGCTGGAAACGCAGTATATTGGATAATCCAGAAAATTCAGCCTTGTGTCCGGCTTTATCAGCGTGCGGAACATTGGATCGCCAATAACGGTATAATATTTACCACTGTTGATTGCCGCACTGATTTTATGTTCGCTGTCAAGCTCAAGGACATTTTCCTTAAAAAAGCCTGACACAGCACCGAAGAGACAGCCGCAGTCGGCCGCAGCTCCAAATTCACTTTGCAAACCGGCCTGCCATGCCTTGCATACAACCTCGTCTCCCAGAATGAGAATTCCGGCGTCACCCCCGCAATTATCCGGGCATCGCGAGTCTTGCTCCTCTATACAGGTAAATATGCTTTTTACCCAATCGGCCTGAGCCCTTCTCCCCAACGGCACTCCAACCAGATACGGGATCCCGAATTTTTGCTCAAGGTACTTCGCAGGCTGCATTCCGGCTTGCGAAACCACCAAATTGAGCGAGGCCTGCGCGGCATCCCTTATGCCCTGCATAGTAAGGCCCTCACAAAAGCTGGCCACCAACTCGAAGCCATTCTGAAGCAATACATCCTTTAATGAAGAAATGGTGTCGCTGCCAAAAAGCAGGGGCGTTACACCAAGCAGGTTTACTCCGTTCAGCTTCTTTTCCCCTGTCTCACGGGTAAATCTCCCGGCAAGTGCGGTGCAGGCCCCGGCAAGCCCCTCCGGGAAATAGCCCGTCCCGGTCGTATCAAAGCCTATGCAGGGAATTTTTGTACGCAGCTCAACATCTGCTGCAATGCCCTTTAAGTCGGTGCCGATCACCATAGGAACGGGGCTCCCTATAAGGGCAATAAAGTCGGGCCTAAGGCTCTCCGCCGCCCGTAATACCTTCTGTATCATTTTTTCATCGTCTCCAAGCACCGCATCAATTTCCCTAAGCCCCGAGCAAAAAATCGCGGAACGCGAGCCATACCAGCGCGGCTCGTCATAACCGGTGTAATTTCCGGTACAGCCCGAAGCGTCATGGATGACAGCGATGCAGTTCAAATCAAAGATAGCGGAGCATACCCCCGAGTAATCCGGGGAAAAGGGAGGGAGCTTTACACACAGCTTATTCAATCTTTACACCACCATTCCGTAATCTTCAATTAAGGCACGCAGATCCGCCGTAGCATCCATGGCGGCCTCCATCATGCTCATCAGTGTTTTTACCCCGTAATAGCCAAACATTCCTTCGTCCGCAACAAGATTCACTATATGCCGAGAGCCTGAGATATACGCTGCGTCGAAGCCGATTGCAAGGCTCTTTTCAAAGTGCTTGTCAAACTTCACGACGTCATAACGCTGGGGCTGAATCACTTCAGTATCGGGCATATTTGCCACGACCCATTCAAAAGCCTCACGGTCGGCAGAAATAATCTCCTGCGCGAAAATGCGCATGACACAAAAGCCATATTTACTAAGTGCTTTGGCCAGGCCAAACGGGCAAAGCACCGCCGAGCCGTCAATAAACACCGGAAAATCCCCAATTCTTTTTGCCGTCCGTTCTATCGCCGCCTGTGCTTCGGCCATATCGCCGGAAAAATCATAAGCGGCCTGAGCCCCGGGGTTGACAAACTCATGAATACTGCGGTATTGCCCGGCAATAACCTCTAAATCATAGCTTACAGGCAAAAATATGTAAGGGATGCCGCAGCGATCCTGCATCTCCTGTGCTGCCGGCACCCCGGAGGGCATCAGAACAAGATTCCTTGAGCTGCGGGCCATATCCTGCCACGCGTCAAAGGCTGAATACCCGCTGATATGTCTTAGAACTTGTCCGCCCTCCAGCCTGAGCATTTTGTGCAGCTCGCACTCGGCGTCTACCGCCACCAGATTGCCTATGCTGTTTACCCCCTTGTCCCGCTGGAGCTGTCTTGCAAGAAGGCTGTAAATCCTTTTTTGAATGCCCACCTGCGGCGGCTCGTCTGAGCCTATTGTAATGGGATTCATATGTGCCAGTCTAAACTGTACATCAGGGTTACGCCTGCTCAATTCCCGCTCCACCGCATCACAATCCGTACCTATCAGATCATCCAGGCAGCTTACAAAAACAAAAAGAGCTCGCGGCCTTTTGTCAAGCTGCTCCAGCAATTCATCCACCGCTTCGGGGATCAGGTCGTCGTAGCCGCTGATGATATCGTTTTGGTCTATGTAAAAATACGAAATACGGTCTTTAAGCCCCTGCTTTACAGCCCCCAGCGCACCATGCCTTCCACACGCAAAGGGACACACAAAAAGCTGGTAGCTTTCGGGGGCAAGCATACCTACGCGTACAACCCCCCATCCCCCATGCGCCGGTGTAACATACTGGAGTGAGGAAGTAAAAATTCCGCAATCACACATGACAGCACACCCCCATCACTTTATCTGCAAGCTCCTCGTATTCCTTTGCCATATCACATTCCGGAAATGCCTCAATTACCGTTTTACCTTCATTTTCGGCACTCTGGACATAATGGCTGCGGGGAAGTACCTTTACAATATCGGTATCCATTTCCTGCGCTGCCCTCTGCACCAGCTCCAGCTCGTTTTCAATATTTCTGGAATTTAGAATAATTCCCGAGAATGCGGCATACCCGCGATTTCCAAAGGTTTTAATTGCGTGAGATATATTGGTTGCGGCATAAAGCGACATCATTTCCCCGGACGTAACAATGAAAACATAATCGGCATAGCCTCCGCGAATTGGCATGGCAAAGCCTCCGCACACTACATCCCCTAAAACATCGTAAAACACAATATCCGGCTTAAACACTTCGTATGCCTTTAATTGCTCCAGCTTGTTAAAGGCAGTGATAATTCCGCGTCCGGCACAGCCAATGCCGGGAGTGGGCCCGCCTGATTCCACGCAGACAGTGCCGGCAAAGCCTCTGAACGCAATATCCTCAAGCTTAAGATTGTCACCCTTTTCCTTGATCTGATCAAGTACAGTGGGAACTCTGCGGCCATTCATCAAATTTTTGGTAGAGTCGGCCTTTGGATCACACCCAATCTGCATTACACTATAGCCCTTTGCAGCCAGAGAGGCAGAAAGATTTGCGGTAGTAGTGGATTTTCCGATGCCACCCTTACCATAAATTGCAACTTTTATCAAATGAGTCACTTCCAGTCCTTAAAAGGTTATATAGATAACGAGCCTTAAAACTAAATATTTCTTCTTAAGGGTTCGTTTTTAATATTGTAAGAGGTAATTACAGCAGCTAAAAATCATACTCCGAAAAGCACGGATATACATTTCTGCATTTTGCGAATTTATTACTGGTACAGAGCCTTGGCCAGCCTGCTTTTGTCTTTGATTTTTATCCGGGAGCCATTAACGGCTATAAGCCCTTCCCTCTGGAAATAAGAAAACTCACGGAACAAGGCAGAACGGCTGATACCAAGTATTTTTGAAAACTGCTCCTTTGAACAGGGCAGCTTAACCACTTCGCCTGATTTTTCACAAGAAAACAGATAATGTATCAGCTTGCAGCGGCAGGACTGCATACTTAAGATCTCAATCCTCTTCATTAGGGCTTGTATTTTTTCGCTGCACATGGTTCCATAACGCTCCAGGAGCATGGGCGACCGGTGCAGCATATTCAAAAATGCTTCCTTGGGCAGGTATACCACGGCTGTGTCCTTACTGCATTTTAAGAACGCTTCAATTTGATTCGGCAAAAAAATGCTGCAAATCCCAAATACAGTGCCCGGCCCAACAATATTAATATTTATTTCGCTGCCATCGCAGGCAATGCTGTACACATTCACGCAGCCGGAGGCAACCGCTCCTATACATTGCTGGTTCTTTATAATTCTTGCAACCTGCTGTCCATTTTTATACCGTTTATAAAACAGCTTATAGGAACCTATATCGGGCAGCTCTTTAAATAAATCCGTTTGCATAAGAATTTTTTTCATCTCTTCGAACTGCATCATCTGCTACCTCTCATTAGTTAGTATAGTCTAACTTATTGTTTATGGTAACATAATTACCTTGAAAAATCAATTGTTTTATTTTTGGCATTCGTCTCATTTGATACTCTAAAAGGAGAGTATATTGTGCTAATATACAGAGACATTTCTTCAAGTATTTATCTATGTATTTCTAAATTAAAGTGACATTTCCCATATTCTCCATCTTATCTTTTATCATACAATAAATTAATATTGACAATATTGTGTGTCGCACAGTATAATGATATTAATGATAACGGGGTGATATAATGCCTGAAAACGATCAAGTCCAAAACCTTATTACAGAGCTCCGCCGCGGCAGCTTAACCCTGGCAGTTTTGGGGTGCTTAAAGCAGCCGCATTACGGCTATGCATTGCTTCAGGCAATGCAGCAGAAGCAAATAGACATTGAGGCAAACACATTGTATCCGCTTTTGCGCCGGCTGGAAAATCAGGGACTGCTCGCCAGCGAATGGGACACCAGTGAGAGCAGGCCAAGAAAATACTATACCCTTAGCGAAAAAGGAAGTATGGTATATAACGAATTATTGGCAGAATGGGGAAAAATGCACAAAAGTATAGAATCCATTTGCGGAAAGGATGAACACAATGGATAATTTGATTGAACGCTATGTTTATGATGTGATACGCCGCCTTCCTGAAAAAGAGCGGGATGAAGTGAGTAAGGAGCTGAAATCCAACATTTATGATATGCTGCCGGACAGTGCCGGCCAAAACGAGATAAAGTCCATTTTGTATGAATTGGGCCCACCAGTCTCATTAGCGGAGAAATACCGTCAAAAGCCACGGTATCTTATATCTCCGTCAATTTATGACGACTATGTGCGCGCGCTGAAATGGATTTTGCCTATGGTAGGTGTTATAGTTCTGGTTATTGGCATGATTTTGGGGATTATTGATACTATTCAATACGATGCCCGTGATTTGTCTTATATGATACGCAATATCCTTTCCAAAGGTATTTCTTTAGGAGTATCCGCTGTTTTTCAAGCCCTTTTCTGGACAACAGCCGGCTTTGTGATTGCCGAGCGAACCAGTGCCAAAGCCGGGAAAAGCAAAGAGCAGGAATGGAAAATAGAGGATTTGCCGGAAATGCCTCCTGACGGTAAAGGCCGGATCCCTTTATCCGACAGCATTCCTGAACTGGCAGTTACGGTTGTGTTTTCTGCTGCGGCTATTTTGCTGTGTCTTGGAATATTCCCTGTTGCTTTTATTATTCAAGACGGCGATATTCAGGTGCAAAGCCTTTTCAGCCCGGAATTTTTGGCAGGCTGCATCCCTGCCATTGTGATAATGGCTCTATTTGGCATATTAGAATGTATCTCCAAGATTAAATACCGTCAATGGACACCTCTTGTTTGTGGTGCAGTAATAGTAAGCAATGTAATAAGCACGGCCATTATGGTCTATCTGATAAACAGGCCCGGCTTGTTCAGCACAGAATTTACGGCCTTTGTGCAAGGCTTTGACTGGGGTGGCTTTGATTTACTGCGTTTTATAGGAACGGGAGGAATAAATCCGGTAATTGTTTTTATTTCTCTGATTATTGTGGTCTGCTCCCTGGCAGAATGCATCAAGGCGGTTTACAGAACGGTTAACAGCAAAAGGTAAAGGACGGGACAGAATAATTTATCTGCATTTTTAAATTTAAGAAAATTCTCAATACTCCGTCATTTTTATGGTACAATAATATTTATATACAACATTTGTGAGGATAGAATATGACAAGACACACAAGGCAAATACGGGCAATTTCAATCAAAATAGCATTGATTGTATTGGGGGCTGCTCTTTCTTCGATAGGGCTTGAGATCTTTTTAATCCCCAATAACATTATAGACGGCGGTATTGTCGGCATCTCTATTATGTCCAGCTACATATCCCGTCTGCCACTCGGCCTGTTTACCTTCTGCCTTAATGTGCCTTTTCTTATTATGGGCTATAAGCAGATAGGCAAGACCTTTGTGCTCTCAACATTGTTTGCCATAATCTGCTTGTCGGTCGGTGTTTCGTTGCTTCACCCTATTCCCGGAGTGACTCATGACATCTTTCTTGCGGCAATATTCGGGGGCATCATTAACGGAGCAGGTGTAGGACTGATTATCAGAGCCGGCGGCTCGCTTGACGGAACCGAAATGGTGGCAATTATTCTTGATAAAAAGATAAGCTTCTCAATCGGCGAAATAGTGATGTTCTTTAACTTCTTCATTCTGGGTGCCGCAGGCTTTCTATACGGATGGGATCGCGCAATGTACTCTCTTATAGCCTATTTCATTGCCTTTAAAGTCATTGATATTGTTGTTGAAGGGCTTGACAATTCAAAGGCGGTAATGATTATCTCGGACTGCTATTTGGATATATCCGAAGCGCTGACTGCCAGGCTCGGAAGGGGTATTACCCTGCTCCAAGGCCAGGGGGGGTATTCAAAAGCTGAAACAAGTGTTATATATATTATTGTATCACGGCTTGAGCTGACAAAGCTAAAAAGCATTGTTCTTGATTTTGACTGCAACGCATTGATTACAGTAGGAAACGTTGAGGTAGCAGGTAAAAGATATAAGAAGAAAGCAATTCATTAATCCGTCCCTTTATTGGCATTGTTTTGCATAAGCCATAAATGCTCATAGATTCCGTGCCGCTGCAGCAGTTCCTCATGTGTTCCCGATTCGGCAGCTCTGCCGCGGGGACATTTAATGTGAAGCCCCGGAACACCACAGGGGTATTCCCTGCAATGATCGCATGCCCATTATTGCAACATGGAATGTCCCCCCTGTAACGTTCCGTACAAATGCCCCTATTAATTTGAAAACAAGTCCCGCGATTTGAAAAATTTCACCGAAAGCTTCAGCGAAACAAAATATATGAGCATATTTGCACAAAAAAGCAGCAAAAGCAATAAAGGGGCTGAAAGCTGAGACAACCGGCTTACGGCATCAGTCACAGCCAAGGGAAGCTTCCCTGTTTCATAAACATTGCCTATCAATATCCCAAGGGCAGATACCGCTCCAAAAAAAGCAATCATAACAAACCTGTTTATTCCCGCCGCCTTTATATAGCCCAGCTTAAACGCCAACGGAAGGTATATGGATATCATTATCAAAAATACCGAGGACATCAGAATCACAAAAATACCTCCGTTTAAGCTTCCGCCCACACCTGCCGGCATATCCCCCATAACCGCTACTCCATAAATAAAGAAAACCGCTGTTACTATAACAGTTATAATAAATACACTTATATACCTTGCATATACTATCTGCTCTTTCCTGACAGGCAGGCAGACAAGGGCCCTTATGGCATTGTTTTTCTCATCGGCATACAATGCCCCGTTAAGGAACCCGTAAATTACAGGAAACATTGCCATTCCAAGAGCAAACTCCTTCATATTGAGAATCCAGAAAAGTGCCGCCAGGATAACAGAGCTCGCAAGGTATCTTTTTAAAGTATTCTTTTGTACGGCAAAATCCTTTAAAATCAACTTAAGCACCATATTCACCCTCCTTCGCCAATCTAACCAGCAGCTCATCAAGATTTATTTTTTCAGTCTTAAAGCTTCCCTTGGGATTTATCCTCCTGAATTGCTCGGAAAAATGCTCAACCTTATCGGTTATACCGCTAAAGCCCAGCTCACCCTTTTTAATTCCTATAAGGCCCTTGCAGGCCTCCTCGCTGTATAATCCGTTCTCAGCCTTAATAACCTTCCAATTATTCAGTATGTTATCCTTTTGTTCACTTAGTATTATTTTCCCTTTGTTTATAATAGTTATATAATCTGCTATCTTCTCTATATCCGAGGTTATATGAGATGAAAAGAAAATAGAGCAGTTGCCGTTTTGCAGCATATCTGAGAGTATTTCAAGCAGCTCGCTCCTTGCCACCGGATCAAGACCCGACGTAGGTTCATCCAGTATCAGCAGCCGGGGCCTCCTTGCAAAGGCAAGGGCAAGAGAAAGCTTTGTTTTCATGCCCTTTGACAGTGCGTTTATTTTTTTCTTTTTGTCTATGTTAAAATCACGAAGCAGCTTATCAAAATAAGTGTTATCCCAGTTTAAATAAAAGCCTCCTATAAATCCTCCCGTCCACTCTACTGTCATTTCCTCATAGAAATACTGCTCCTCACTCACATAGCCTATATGCTCCTTTATTTCAATAGAATTCTTTCTGCTATCCAGGCCCGCGACCTGAATATTTCCGCTTTCATATGGTATAAGGTCCATTATGCACTTTATAGTGGTGCTTTTTCCCGCGCCATTCTGACCTACGAATCCCATTATATATCCTTCAGGTATGCCAAAGGAGACATCCTCCATGAAAAATTTATCATATTTTTTACAAAGCCCCTCAACCTTTAAAAGCATATCTTCCATAAGTAACACCCTCTCATAAAAGCTTTTATAGTTTTTCGTTTAAAATAATACCAAAATTCCTTATAATTTCCTTATCCCCCATACCCATAGCCCTGCACCCTTCGATTCCCGCCCGAAAGCTTTCCTCTATATCCTTAAGCTTAATTTCCCTTACAAACTCCGCACCCGCCTCTGCTACACAAGAGCCTTTTCCCGGCCTTGTGACAATATAGCCTCCGGCCTCCATATCCTCATAAGCCTTTTTTACTGTAATTACGCTTATTTCAAGCTCTCTTGCAAGGGCTCTTATGGAAGGCAGGGAATATCCCGGGGGAAGCTTGCCGTTCATAATTTGTTCAACCACCTGCTTCTTTATCTGTTGATACAGCGGAGCCGGATCGCTGTTTGACAAAGCAATAAACAATATATCACCTCATAATCTGAACAAAAATAACTGTGCACAATGTTATATACACAGTGTATCACTGTATATATACAGTGTCAATCCTTATTTCATTGTTCATATAAAATTCATAGAATTTTCATACTCCCAACACCCAATCTACATACTTAAAGTGTAGAATGGTTTCATTAAATTAAAGAAAGAAGGTGTATATAGTGAAAAGAAAAACGCTGGTTGTTTTAACAGCAATTGTCGCCGCTGTTGTAATACCCTTTTCCGTTTTTGCAGCCGCTTCCGATTCATCCTCCGGCAAAAAAGAGAAGGCTGCGCCTGTCGAGCTTACGGAGCAGCAAAAAGCGGACATGGAGGAATTTTCCGCTAAGCTGGCCGACTTACAGAAGGAGTACATAGCAAAGATGGTTTCCAACGGTTCAATAACTCAGGAGCAGGCAGATAAGGCAATCGAAAAAATTGATGAAATGCTTGAATCGGGTAAATCCTTCGGACTTCCGGGAATTACGGGAATGGGAGGAGAAGGCTTCGGAAAGGGAGCAAATCGCGACGATGCCGGTTTTCTGGGCGGTATCAGGCTTTCCGAGCTCACCGATGAACAAAAATCCTCATTAAGCGAAGCTTCTGAAAAAATAGCCTCTCTCCAAACGGAATTCATTGATGAAATGGTTTCCGAAGGCCTGATGACTGATGAGCAGGGCAGCGCCGTTCTTAAAAGAATAGAAGCTGCATCCCAGGACACTGACTCCTCCAATAAAAAGGGCTTTGGAATAAGGAGCCCCGGCGGGCTTAACCTTTTAGGAAGAGAGTACATTGATGCCTCAAAGCTTACCGATGCTCAGAAAGAGCTGCTGACATCCTTCTACACAAGGCTGTCCGATATTCAAAAGGAATTGGTAAACGCCATGGTTTCTAACGGTGCAATAACCGCTGAGCAGGGGAAGACCTGCATCCAAAATATTGATAACATGCTTAAGTCGATAGAGGAAAACGGCTTTACGGCCCTGAAGGATATGGGGAAGGGCCATATTGAAGGCCGCAGAAATAATGCACCCGGCAGGCCAAATACCGACAGCAGTGCCGATTAAGGCTTACAATAATGTCCGATGTAATGGGAGGGGAAAAATCACCCCTCCCCTTTAACTGCCCTGCCTTAAACAGGTCCTTCTATGCATTATTTCATATTGTTTTTTATTTCACTTTCAGCAATCCAGGCATTCATGATTTCATCAATATGCTGCTGCTTTTTTGTCATGTCGAGCTGCATCCTTATTGATTCCTTTACATTCTCATAAGCGGTTACCTGCTCCGGTATCCTTTCCTCAAGCCTTATTATATGGTATCCGTAATATGTCTCTACAAGCCCGCTCGTCTCTCCCGGCTCAAGGCCGAATGCCGCATCCTCAAACTCTTGAATCATCTGTCCCCTGCTGAAAGTATATCCATCGGGGTAGCTTGCGAACCCGGGATCCTCGGAATTCTCCTTCATAAGCCCGTCAAAGTCTCCTCCGCTGTTTATTTTTTTAAGTATATCCCCGGCCTTTGCTTTTGCCTGAGCCTTCTTTTCGGCGTCAAGGGCATTCCCCTGCGCGTCAACCGTTGATATCAAAATATGCTTTGCCCTTAACGCCTCAGCCTGTGTATAGTTGATTATATTCTGGTCGTAGTAAGACTTTACTTCCTCCTCCGCAGCCTGTACCGACACAGAAAGCTCAGAGGCCGTCTTATTCATTATGTAGTTATATTTTGTCTGCAGCACCGCCTGGTGAAAATATATGCCCTCTGCCGCAAGCGCTTCACGCAAATTATCTATACCCTGATAATTTCTTACAAGAGGGTCTATCTCCTCCGAGTTTATTTTTTGCAAGTCCTCTTCCCCAATAGCTATTTTATTTTCCTTTGCCTTTTGCTCCCAAAGCCTCAAGCTAACCAGATAGTCAAAAACCTCCTGCCTGAGCTGTGCCTTATACTCCTCTGTTACCGCACCCTGGCTGCCTCCAGCCTGTAGCATTATACCGTTATAATAATAGTCAAACTGGCTTTTGGAGATTTCCTCTCCGTTTACAGTCCCTATTATGTCTGTTTTAGGGGCCAGCAATATATTGCCGTCAGCCTTAGGGTCCACATTCCAGTCAAATATCTCCGCAAAATACCTTACAGGGACATATACAACACTATTATAGGTTATTGATCCCATATACTCATCCAGCCCGTCAACCCTTATCTTATAGCCGTCAATGATCGCGTCTATACCGGCGCCAATCCTTGGGGAAGGCCTGCTGCCGGAGGAAATTGCGGGATTTCCGGCATCGGCCGTACTGATATTAATAATTCCGCCTGCCTCGTCAATTTCAAAGCTGCTGTTAAAATACTCGGATATGTCCTTTAAAGGAACATAGACCCTGTGCTTATACGTAATTGTAGCGAGATTGGAAGCCGCATCGTTAATTACTATGGAAGCTGTATTGATATTGCATTTGATGCCGCTTTGCCCTTCCTGCGCCGGTTCGGCGTGAGTTTGCCCCACCGGTGCAAGCAGCATGATGAAGCTGATGATTGTACACAATACTTTTTTCATTTAACACACTCCAGACATAAAATTAGTTATAAGCAGGTACATGCTTATAACTAATTATACCAGAATATCCTATAAAAAAATATGCGCTTTTACCAGAAAAAGAGCTTATTTAAAATTTTTTCTTAATTCCCTTAAATGGCTTCTGAACTTACTCAGCATCAACAGAAACATACCGGATATCATTAATACCAGGCTTATAATTCTGAGTGCCTTAAAGTCTCCGTTTTCCATACCCTTCCACACCACATAGCTCCAATAGCCTAAAAACACAAGTACCACCGTATTCAAAAAACGCTTGTTCACGTATTTCGCCCTCCCTGGTACAAAAGCCGGAATTTATCAGTTCCCGGCAGCGCTATAAATCCTCAGGAATTATATCATTCCTTATAATATCCTCAAAATCCTCTCTTTTCACAATCAGCCTGTACCTGCCATCCTTTACGAGCACGACGGGAGGCTTGGGTATTCTGTTGTAATTGCTGGACATGGAATAATTATATGCTCCTGTAGCAAGCACCGCAAGGAGGTCACCCTCCTTTATCTCAGGCATATGGATATCCTTTATCAGTATATCCCCTGATTCACAGCATTTTCCCGCAACTGTCAGCTTCTGAGTTTTAGGAGCATCGGCTCTGTTGGCCAGCACACTGTCATATTCCGATTGATACAGGGCATATCTGGGGTTGTCACACATACCTCCGTCTACGGAAACATATTTTCTTACATCCTTTATGTCCTTTACCGCACCTACGGTATAAAGAGTTATGCCTGCAGGTCCCGCAACGGATCTTCCCGGCTCCATTACCATAAACGGCTGCTTTATTTTTATCTCCTCACAAAGAGCTTTTACTATCTTTGAAACAGACTCTATATAGCTTTGGTATTTAATAGGATCATGCTGAGGGATATACTTTATCCCAAACCCCCCGCCAAGGTTCAGCTCTTCTATCTCAAGCCCCAGCCTTTCCTTGACAAGAGCTATAAATTGCAGCATCACCCTTGCCGCAAGCTCAAACGGCTCAAGGTCAAATATCTGAGAGCCTATATGGCAGTGCACACCCACAACCCTTATATTGCTTAGCTCACATGCCATGCTGACTATATCAAGAGCCTCCCCGTTTTCCAGAGCAACCCCGAATTTGGAATCAATTTGCCCCGTCTGCACGAAATCATGAGTATGAGCATCTATTCCGGGCTTTATCCGAAATGACACCTCTGCCGTCTTTCCCTTCCGGGCAGCAACGGCATTAACCTTAAGAAGCTCCTCCTTATTGTCTATAACTATCCTCCTTATATTGCTGTCGAGGGCAAGCTCTATTTCTTCTATAGTTTTATTGTTTCCGTGAAAATAAACCCTATCCATAGGAAAGCCTGCCTTTAAAGCAGTGTACAGCTCTCCCCCCGAAACAACATCAAGCCCTAAGCCCTCCTGCTGCACTATCCTGCACATTGCCATAGTACAGAAGGCCTTGCTTGCAAAAAGCACCATTCCGTTTCCGCCGTAGTATCTATCCATAGAGCTCTTATATACCCTGCAGTTACTGCGTATCAAGCCTTCATCCATGACATATAAGGGGGTTCCGTATTCCCTTGCAAGCTCCGTGCAGTCACATCCCCCTATTTCAAGATGCCCCAGCTCATTGGTTTTTAAACAATCCGATACAAACATCTTTTCACCACCCAAATTACGTTACTAATCAATTTACGTAATTATGGTAACATTATTTTTTGCAAGCGTCAAGAACAATTCCTGCAAAATAACATATTTCAAAAAGGGCGGCCCATCCTACCTTCTTCCAAGGCTGAACCATGACACCATCATCATGGAAAACAGCTTTACAAAGGATGCCCTATGGACATCATTCTCAGCCGCTATTTCAGCCCTTCCTATTTCGTTTCCGGACATGAAATATATTATTTCCCCTATTTTTTGTCCTGCCTTAACAGGAGCCTCTACATTGGAGTCAATTGCCGTCTTCTTCTCAAGCTCCCCCTTTTCTCCCTTCTTGATAAGGAGCTTTACATCCTCCTTCAGCACACCCCGGACATTTGACTTTATTCCTTTTTTAACATCAACTATTGCTATTTCCTCGCCCTTTTGGCTTACCTGTATTATCTCATAGTTTGAAAAGCCATAGTCCAGCAGCTTCTTTGACTCTGCGAACCGTGTATTTGAGTCCCTCTCTCCAAGCACAACGGATATAAGCATCAGATCGTTTCTCACCGCCGCAGCAGACAGGCAATGCCCTGCCTTTGAGGTGAAGCCTGTTTTAAGGCCTATGGTGCCGTTATACTGTCTTATAAGCTTATTCGTGTTATCCAGGGAAACCTTATGCTCGGCATCATTTTCCCTGAACATGGCATGCCATGTTTTTGTGAAATCTATTATAGACGGATGCTTTGACAAAAGCTCACGGGACATTACAGCGACATCCCGGGCGCTGCTGTAATGCCCTTCGTCTGTCAGTCCTGTGCAGTCAAGGAATTTTGTATCCCTCATTCCAAGGGCGGCTGCTTTTTCATTCATCGCCGCTACAAAAACCTCCTCGCTTCCCGAAATGAACTCGGCAAGAGCTACAGCGGCATCATTCGCGGAGTGGATTGCAACGGCGTTCATCATTTCCTTCACTGTAAACTCCTCTCCCGGCTTAAGCCATACCTGGGAGCCCCCCATATTATAAGAGTGATCGGAAACGCGTACATTATTGTCAAACTGTATCTTGTCCTCATCAATGGCCTCCATTATAAGAAGCATAGTCATTATTTTTGTTATGCTTGCTATGGGCAGCTTTTCATTGCTGTTTTTTTCAAACAGTATATTGCCCGACATGCCGTCAATAAGCACAGCGGCCTTGGCATTAACCTCAAGAGCAGGCGCTGCATTTGCCGTGCCTGCGTTACTTACCTCAACATCGGCATCCGCAAAGGCAGGCATGAAAGGGGGGACAAAAATTAAAGAAATTATTATCATAAAACAGAACACGGACTTTTTCAGCCTGAAATTTGTCATGAGAGATCCCTCCGGTATTTTACACTAATTAATGTTATGCTCCGGGTATTCTCCGTATGCCGTCCATGATAAAATTTGACTCCTGTTTACTGTATAACCTCATGTATATGCTTAACGGGCGCAGGCACAGAACCGCTTAAGCAAAAGGAATTTCTTGCCTCCTCCTCCGCCTGGGCGGTGTCCTCCATATTGGTGTGCAATATGCAGAGTTTTTCTCCTTTATCCACTCTGTCGCCTATTTTCTTCAGCATTGTTATCCCCGCAGAATAGTCGATGCTGTCCTCCTTACTCCTCCTGCCAGCTCCAAGAAGCATAGACGACACCCCTATGCCCTCAGCGTTAATTGAGCTTACATAACCCTGCCGCGTGGATTCGATTGCGACGTGAAACCTGGCCCGCGCAAGCATATCAGGATTGTCTATAACCCCGGCCTTTCCCCCCTGTATTGTGACAAATTCCTTCAGCTTGTCAACGGCCCGGCCGGACTTCAAGATATCGGCAACAGCATGGTAGGCGGAAGCAAAGTCTGCAAAGGCACCTCCCAGCACCGCCATATACGCAGCTATGGTCAGGGTGGTTACAGTAAGATCCTCTGCCCCATCTCCTTTTAAAAGGCTTATTACCTCCCTAACCTCATTTGCATTTCCCACCTCATAGCCCAGTGGCTGGCTCATATCCGTAATAACGGCAACAGTTTTCCGTCCAAGGGATTTTCCTATATCAACCATTGTAGCTGCCAGCTCCCGGGCCTGCGGCAGGGATTTCATAAACGCTCCCGAGCCCACCTTTACATCCAGCACTATCGCATCGGCTCCCGCAGCGATTTTTTTGCTCATTATTGAGCTTGCTATTAAGGGAATGCTATCTACGGTGGCTGTAGCATCTCTCAGTGCATAAATCTTTTTATCCGCCGGGGTGAGGTTCGGAGATTGTCCCACGATGGCCATTTTATACCTGTTAACATTGCTTACGAACTCATCCGGGCTTAGCTGGGTTTTAAAACCGGGTATGGCTTCAAGCTTATCAATAGTACCTCCCGTATGCCCCAGGCCCCTACCGGACATTTTTGCCACCGGAATCCCGATGCAAGCACATATGGGTATTAACGCCATGGAAACCTTATCCCCCACTCCCCCCGATGAATGCTTATCCACCTTTACTCCTTCTATTTTGGACAAATCCACCCTCTCCCCCGAATTGACAAACGCAGCCGTAAGGCTTGAAATCTCTTCCCTGTTCATGCCTTTAAAGCATACCGCCATGAGAAAGGCCGACATCTGATAATCGGGAATTTGCCCTTCGGTATACCCCCGGACAATATAATTTATCTCTTCTCCGCTTAAAAATCTCCCGTTCTTTTTTCTGTTAATAAGATCAACCATCCTCATATTGCCACATCCTTATAAAAGCTTTTTCCCGGCAAGGGAGCATTGATTTTAAAGTACTCCGACAGAGTTGCCGCTATATCGGAGTATGAGTCCCTTGTACCCAGGTTTATACCCTGTTTCAGCTTTTTGCCGTACACTATAAGCGGCACATACTCCCTTGAGTGATCGGTACTCGGAGTGGTTGGATCACACCCGTGATCGGCAGTTATAAAAAGAATATCCCCTTCGCCGAGGCTTTCCAGTATTTCAGGAACTCTGCCGTCAAAACGCATCAAAGCATCGGCATAGCCGCGGACATCATTTCTGTGCCCAAACAGCATATCGAAATCCACGAGGTTGGTAAAAATGATCCCCTCAAACATATCCCTCATATAGTCAAGCGTCTTGTCAACCCCATCCATGTTGTCGCTTATATGTACAGAATGGGTAATTCCCTGCTTGCTGAATATATCCTCTATTTTGCCGACCGCCTTCACCTCGAGGCCATTTTCGCATGCATAATCCAGTATCGTTTTACCTGAGGGCTTAAGTGAGAAATCATGCCTGCCCCCGGTTCTCGCATAATTCCCCGATACGCCTGCAAACGGCCTTGCGATGACTCTTCCTACGGCATACCGGCCCTTTAATATTGATCTTGCCGCTCTGCACATATCATAAAGCTTTTCCCGCGGTATTATATCCTCATGGGCGGCTATCTGAAACACACTGTCGGCAGAGGTATACACTATAGGGTATCCTGTAGCTACATGCCGGTCTCCAAGCGTTTTTATTATCTCGGTGCCGGACGCGACAACATTTCCCAATATGGAAGTACCTATTGCCTTTTCAAATTCGCTTATCAGCTCCTCAGGAAACCCTTGCGGGAATACAGGAAAAGGTCTGTCCAGTATTATTCCGGATATTTCCCAGTGCCCCGTAGTGGTGTCCTTTCCTGCCGACATTTCTGCCATTCTTCCATAACAGCCTGCCGGATCGGTACAAGCCTCAAAGCCCACTATTCCATCAATTGCCCCGAGACCCATTTTTTCAAGATTGGGCAGCTTGAGCCCGCCTACCTCGCGGGAAATATTTCCCAGAGTATTGCTCCCCTGGTCTCCATATTTTACAGCATCAGGTAATTCACCCATGCCCACGCTGTCCATAACAATAATAATTGCTCTCTTCACATTGCCACTCCCTTCAAACATGCGTTTACGCAAGCCTGTTATTCTATAATCCCCATTATACCATAAAAGGGCATGCCCCTATAAGGGATGCCCTTTTTACGTCTGCCTTCCGGCCGCACATTTCTATCTCTTCCGCAAATGAGTTATAATATTATGCTCTCGGATGAGTCTTCTTATATATTTCCTTTATTTTGTTCTTAGCCATTTGTGCATAAATCTGTGTAGAGGATATGTCGGAATGCCCAAGCATTTCCTGAATAGATCTCAAATCCGCTCCATTTTCCAGCAAATGTGCCGCAAACGAATGCCTGAGTGTGTGAGGAGTTATGTCCTTGCTTATCTTTGCCTGATTCTTGTACTGCTTTATTATTTTCCAGAAGCCCTGTCTCGTAAGCCTCTTACCGTTTATGTTTACAAAAAGCGCTCTTTCATCGTTCCTCTGAATAAGCAGTCCTCTCGACTTGTTAAGATACTCATGTATTGCGCTTATAGCTATGGAGCCTATAGGTATCATTCTCTCTCTTGAGCCCTTATTGCACTTAATAAAGCCCACATCCAGGTTTATGTCACTCATATTCAGCGAGATGAGCTCCGATACCCTTATTCCCGTTGCATAAAGCAGTTCCAGCATGGCCTTGTCCCTGTAGCCTTTCAGGTCGGTACATTTTGGCTGCTCCAGAAGCAGCTCTACCTCCTGAGTGGAAAGTATCTGAGGAAGTTTCTTTTCCACCTTTGGGGATTCCAGCTCAGCCGTAGGATCCTGATCCAAAACCTTGTTCTTGGAGAGGTATTGGTAAAAAGATCTTATGGACGCGAGATTTCTGGATATTGTAGATGTTGCACGCCCTTTCTTTTGAAGGTGTAATAAATAAGTTATAACTGTGGTTTTATTTGTGCTCGTAATATTGTGAAGGTTAATTCCATACAAATAGGTTATGTACTGCTCTATGTCCCTTTTGTATGATTGCAGTGTGTTTAACGACAGTCTCTTATCCCTTTCCAAGAAATTGATAAATTTCTCAACTAAAGCTTCCATTAAATAATTACCCCTTTTTACTTTATATATTAAGACATTATTTACCTGAAAATCTTTTGTATAAGCTTACAAGTATGCCAGCATTATGTATTAAAGCCTTTTGTAAACTGCTTTCAATATATTCTAATACATTCTTTGTATTATTTAAAGAAAAATTTTCTAATATATAATAAATTCTTCAATTTTTTGCAATATCCTGCTTTTAATTTTACAATTTATTATAATATTTGTAAACTTATATTGAATAAATCAGCCCACAAATTAGACTTAATATGATTATTGACCTAATTTACCATACTTATACATATTGTCTTTATATAATTATGGGAGTAAACATCCTTATGAAAACCGGCGTTACATAAGCCTCTATTATAACTCCCACAAATATAAAGCAGGTGTAAAACAATGTTACGGCACAGTAGCTTAAAAATCTCGATCTTAAAGTCTCTTTGGTTTTATTTTTTATGGATTTGTTCTTGATAATGTTTAGAGAGAAATTTATTCCGTTGACTCCAAGAGCAATAATGCATGGAATAACAACAAATTCCTTGGGTATCATGGCAAACAGAGTAAAAATTGCTCCTTTAAATCCCATAACCTCTATAACAAAGCCTGAACTGAAGCCCGTTATAAAGCCTCTTATGCCCACAAGCATAAAAATTAAGGGTATTCCTATTATAGTTACTCCAAGAACCCATATGACCACAATTATTCTGATATTTTCATATAGTGCTATCTTAAGGAGTTCATTACTGTCTATCTTTTGATTGCTCAAGAGCTGCATGAATCCCTGAAAGTAATTCAAAAGCTCATCCCTCTGTACAGCACTTAATCCGTTTACTGTAAATGCTCCCGTAGATACCCCTACGACAAACGCCATAACCAAAAACATATATGAATTAACATTGTCCTTGATATGGCCGACAAACATATTGCGTATTTTTAAAAGCAAATTCAACTCCCCCATTATGACTAAACGGACACGCCTTTTTTATGGATAGCTTTTAAAACATCTTCAAATTTGAAATATTTTCAAAGTTCCCTCGGGCCCGGTATCATCAGCACTTTTCATCTATTATGATTTTATGCAGTCATAATGTGGAAAATTACTATAAATAATTATGTATTGTAAACTTTAGAAATAAAAATAAACGCTCTTTCTTACATCTCCCCCTTTAATATTTTATCTGCCATAAGAATTCCTATTATAGTTTTTGAATCGGTTATCTCGCCGCCAAGCACCATCTCTATAAGCTTTTTTACAGGAATTTTCTCGCACGACAGGAATTCATCCTCATCCGTACATGCTTCACCCTCTGTAAGCTGTGTTGCGGCATACATGTGCAGCAGCTCGTTGCAAAAACCCGGAGTGCTGTAAATGCCGGCCATGTACTTTATGCTTCCCGCCTCAAGCCCTGTTTCCTCCTTGAGCTCCCTTATTGCACAGACCTCAGGGTCCTCGCCATAGTCCAGCTTTCCTGCGGGGAGTTCCAACAGTTCCATATCCACAGCCTTTCTGTACTGCCTTACCATGTACAGGCATCCGTCGCTGCTTATGGGTATTACAACCGCTCCCCCGGGGTGTGATATGATGTCCCTTTTTGCTTCCTTGCCGTTTGGGAGCGTTACTGTAAGTGAATCTACCTTTATTATGCTTCCGTCATAGATATGCTCTTTGGAAACTGTCTTTTCCTCATAATTCATAAAAGTTCCTCCCGATGTCATATTTTTTGTTGATCTTGAATACTCTATATCTATAAATTTTATGGACAGGTGATGATAATGAAGCAACTGGTATATTCCAACAAGCTATTGATTGCAGGAAAGGCGAGGGAAGTAAAATGGCAGCTTAAGCAGTTGTCGGCCAGCTTCCGCACTATAAAAGAGGTGCTTGATTTCTACGCCCGCAATCCGGGCAGCTAGTCACTGCCTGTTTTTCTTTATTTCCCCTGTTGCCAGCGCATCGCACCTGTTATTATACTCATTGTCGCTGTGGCCCTTAACCTTAATCCATTTTATTGTGTGAATGCCATTAAGCCGGTCAAGCTCCTTCCACAGATCTATATTTTTAACCTCTTCCTTGCCGGAATTTTTCCAACCGTTTCTTTTCCAGCCGCTTACCCAATTGCATACAAATCCGTTTACAAGGTATGCGCTATCGCTGTAAAGCTCAACCCCACAGGGCTCTTTAAGGCAGCGCAGGGCCTGTATTGCGGCTAAGAGCTCCATTCTGTTGTTTGTAGTCATTTCCTCGAACCCGGAAATTTCCTTTTCGTACTCCCCGTACATAAGAATTGCTCCCCAGCCTCCCTTTCCGGGATTCCCTGAGCATGCCCCGTCAGTGTAAATAGTTACCTTTTTCATTCCATCTCCAGTTATTTTTAAAGACTTTATCCGTATATTTTCCCTATTTCCCTTGCTTTTTTCGTGCATTCTCCCATAGCGTCAATAACGGCATACCTGAACCCATTTTTCTCCAAAGCGCTTACAGCTTGAATTGTTGTGCCTGCAGGCGAGCAAACCTGATCCTTGAGCTCTGCCGGATGCCGTCCCGTCTCCAGTACCATTTTGGCTGATCCCAGCACCGCCTGCGCAGCCAGCCTGTAGGCAAGGGCCCTCGGTATTCCCGATTGAACACCGGCATCCGCCATAGCTTCAATAAACATATAAACATAAGCAGGGCTGCTGCCTGTAAGCGCAGTCACCTCACTCATCAGCTTCTCGTCCAGAATTTCAACCCTTCCGGTGCATTCAAACAGCTTTTTTATAACCTCTATTTCACTCTCTCCCGTACTGCTGTCATAAGAAATAAGCGTCATGCCCTCATTAACCTGCATCGGGGTGTTAGGCATTGTGCGGACCACCTTCCTGTCCTTGCCCACTATATTCTTATAAAAGCTTATAGGAATTCCAACGGCAAAGGACACAATAATTTTTTTATCATCCAGGGTGTCTTTAATCGACTTCAAAACACTCTCAAGAACGTTCGGCTTGACTGCAAGCACTATTATATCCGATTTGCTGACTGTCTCTGCCGCGCTGGCACAAACACCAGCTCCTGTCTCCCTGCTTAGGGCGCTCGTTTTATTGCTGTCACTATCATATATTTTAATTCTGCCGTCAGACAGAATTCCCGAACGACAAACGCTTTTTATCATTGCGGAGCCCATCGCTCCTGTTCCTATAAATCCTAATGTTATATCCATGCTGCTTCTCCTTTTGCAATTTGCTTGAATTTCAAGTATAATATTAATAGTATCACAACAAGTAAATTTTTTCTATAACACATAAATTTTATTTGAAAACCGCATATTAAACCATTGACATATAAGTGTCTCTATTGTATACTATTAACGTTCGTAGGGGAGTAGCGCAATTGGTAGAGTAGCGGTCTCCAAAACCGTCGGCTGCAGGTTCGAGTCCTGTCTCCCCTGCCAAATTTAAATATTTGAAAGCATAGAAGCTTTAAGTAAAGAATCC
This sequence comes from Bacillota bacterium, assembly GCA_023390115.1. GTDB lineage: Bacteria > Bacillota > Clostridia > Acetivibrionales > DSM-27016 > Anaerobacterium. The sequence goes on along the minus strand of JAEWDM010000029.1, from coordinate 75,037 downwards.
CGGATTTTTCCGAGGTTCTTTTTCTTTGAATACAGATTGCAAAGTCCGATTAAAGTGCCGGAGGATTAACTTAAGCAGGAGCAATTTTATGCAAATAAACCGATTGTTTGAAATCATCTATATACTTTTGGAAAAACAAACCGTGACGGCAGCAAAGCTTGCGGAGCGCTTTGAGGTTTCGGCGAGAACCATCTACCGGGATGTGGAGGCCCTCTCGCAGGCCGGCATTCCCATATACATGAGCAAGGGTAAGGGCGGCGGGATATCGCTTTTGCCGGAATTTGTCCTCGATAAGGCCGTCCTTACCGAAAAGGAGAAAAGCGATATTGTATCCTCCTTGAGAGCGTTCAGTTCGGTAAATCCGGAAAAAAGCGAAACTGCCTTGGGCAGGCTCAGCAGTATGCTAGGCGGGAAAAATACCGACTGGATCGAGGTGGACTTCTCTTCCTGGGGCTATTTTGAAAATGACGCAAAATATTTTTCCATGCTCAAATCCGCCATTCTCGAAAAATATACCGTAGACTTTCTGTATGCAAGCGGAAAGGCGGAAAAGCTTCCCCGCAGGGTATATCCGCTAAAGCTTGTATTCAAGGGCGCGGCGTGGTATCTTTACGGTTATTGCATATTGCGGGAGGATTATCGCTTTTTCAAGCTAAGAAGAATTACCGGATTATCGGTAACCGGCATACGGTTTGAGATGAAAGCTCCGGACAAGGTTATATCCGAGCAGAAGCTTGACGCAGGCTCTTTCATCAAAACAAAGCTGCTAATCTCGGGAAAAATGGCTTTTCGGGTTTATGATGAAATCAGCAGCTATAAACTTAACGAAAATGGCGATTTCATTTGCGAGCTTTACCTCCCCGATATAAGTACAATCTGTAATTATGCCTCTTCCTTCGGGGAATGCTGCACCATTCTCGCTCCGAATAAAGCGGCCTGTGAAATGCAGCTCAGGCTTGAAAGCTCATTGAAAAATTATTTATAATATGACATACTATTGTCATATCCGATGGATTATACTGTGGATACTATAATATAAAGAAAGAGGTAATCACAGTGAATTATGAAATCGTATCACTTGAGCAAAAAATTGTTGTGGGAATAACAGCAAGAACAGGAAACACCGGCCCGGACTGCAACAAAATCATTGGCGGCCTATGGGGAAAATTTATGGGAGAAGGAGTTTGGGCATCCATTCGGAACAAGGCAAATGCCTATTGCATCGGCCTGTATTCCGATTATGACGAAGCCTCCTATAATGTCACCGTAGGCGCGGAAGTAACTGCAAACGGCAATCCCGAGCTGACTGAAAAAATCATTACCGCCGGAAAATATGCCGTTTTCAATATAAAGGGCGATGTTGTGAAGGACGTAGCGGAGGCTTGGGATAAAATCTGGGCAATGCCTCTTGACAGAAGCTTTACCGGCGATTTTGAGGAATACTTGAGCAACGAAAACGGCACAGCGGAAATTAATATTTATATTGCATTAAAAAATTAAGAAGCTGAACATATGGCAGGCTCTTCAAATGCGCCAGGCAATTAAAGATTGACTTTCATAAAAGCCCTTAATCATTATTCGGTGTTTTTCACTTTTTGAAAAACACCGTTTTTTCTTTGCTGCTTCTCTTAGATTATATTAACAATTATTTAATGGAAATATAACACATCCGTAAATAAAGGCATATAGACTTATAATGTCTCTTAAAGGAAATTTTTTACCATCGTTGTTTTCTATAGGCATTTATTAAAAATTGAATGTGAGGAATTTCATATGGATGCAATAGCCGAATACAAGAATAAATACTACAGCAGCAGCAACAACATGGTTTTCAGAAGCTTTGACACTCTTGAAAAAGAATCAAATCTTGGAGATGAATTTATGGATATTTTAAAGACGGGAAACATAACAACTGTGTTTCAGCCTATTATCTCACTCAAGGATGCCAGCATTCTGGGCTATGAAGCGTTAAGCAGAGGGCCCTGTTCCTCTTCGCTGGAAAGCCCCTCCCACCTGTTCGACCTCGCAAGGGTATACGGAAAGCTCTGGGAGCTGGAATTTCTGTGCAGAATAAAGGCTTTGGAGAACTTATGCAGCTTCAGCCACCACTTTAATATCTTCTTAAATGTAGACCCCGAAATAATAAATGACGAAAAGTTTAAAAAGGGCTTTACAAAAGAATTTTTAAAGCAGTTTGACATCAACCCTGAGAACATAGTTTTTGAAATAACCGAAAGAAACTGTGTTTCAGATCTCAAGGTATTCAAAAAGGTAATTGATAACTATAAGGAGCAGGGATATAAAATAGCCATAGACGATGCGGGTTCAGGGTATTCGGGACTGAAGCTAATCACTGACATACACCCGCAGTACATAAAGCTCGATATGAACCTTATAAGGGATATCGACAAGGACGGCTTAAAGCATGCTCTGATAAAGACCTTTTATGAATTTTGCCTTGTTACCGACATAAAGCTTATAGCGGAAGGCATTGAGACAGAGGATGAGCTTAATGCTCTTATAGACATAGGAATCAATTACGGCCAGGGCTATCTTATACAAAAGCCTCAAAAGGAGATTTCGGATATTGATCCTTATGTAACAGAGCTTATAAAATCACGCAATAATAAAAAAAGCATGTTTTATTTCAACAGGCCCTCAACTGTACGGATAGGAGATATATGCAGATCCTGCATGTATGTGACAACAGCCCAGACAGGCTCAAGTGTCTTAGACATATACAACAACTGCCCTTCCATCCTTGGGCTTCCCGTGGTAGACAACAGCAAGGTGCAGGGTCTTGTCATGAGGGATAAGTTTTATGCCAAGCTGGCAACCCAATACGGCTTTGCACTGTTTCTCAACAGGCCTGTAACTCTGGTGATGGATAAACGTCCTCTTTCAGTGGATTATGAGACTACGATAGATATTGTCTCAAAGCTTTCCATGACAAGAAGCGAGGAAAATCTATATGACTATGTCATAGTTACCAAAGATTCCAGCTACTACGGAATAGTCACCGTAAAAGACCTTCTTGAGAAGACCACCGAGCTTGAGGTTAACTATGCCAAGCACCTAAACCCGCTCTCCGGTCTTCCCGGCAATATCCTTATTGAGCAAAAGCTTGAGGAATATATAAAAAAAGCTACGCCCTATACAGCTCTGTACATAGACATAGACAATTTCAAGGTATATAACGATGTTTACGGATTTGAAAACGGGGACAGGATGCTTCAGTTCGTAGGAAGGATGATTTCAAGCACTGTCTCCCACAACTGCTCCTGCGCTAATTTTGTGGGTCACATAGGAGGGGATGATTTCATAATAATACTGGACACCTTTGACGCAGAGGATATATGCCGTTTAATTATTGATAACTTCAGCAAAGGAATCCCTAACTTTTATACAAGCGAGGACTTGGAAAGGAAATATACCATAGCCAAAAACCGGCATGGCTTAGAAGAACAATTTGGGCTCTCCACAATCTCAATTGCGGGAGTAAGCAACCGGTATAATTCCTTCAAGGACATATACGAGCTGTCCGAATATGCGGGAAAGGTTAAGAAAAAATGCAAGGAAGTGTGGGAAAACTGCTTTCACATACTATAGAGGCGGATTAAAGAAGCAAGCCGCCGCTGTTAATTACTCCAGCAGTCCCTCCCGGCACTTCATAAGGTAGTTCATACAGAAGCTGTCCCTTCCCAGCAAGGCCTCTCCGGCATAGACCAGCGACATAAGCTTTTTATCAAGCGGGTCCATTATTGCCCCGTCCATTCCTGCAGTCATAGCCGCTATAAGAAAGGCGTGATTCATTACCTTTCTCTGTGGAATTCCAAAGGATATATTGCTTAAGCCGCATGCAATATGTACTCCTGGGAACTCTTTTTTAACCCTGTATATGGTTTCAAGGGAGGCCATTCCATAACGGGAATGTGATGCAACCGGCCTTACCATAGGATCTATATAAATATCACCCGCAGCAACCCCCCCACAGGTGAGCCTGTCTATAAGCCTTTCAGCTATGGATACCCTGTCCGTTACCGTTTCAGGCATTCCTGAATCGTCCATGCAAAGGGCTATTACTCCTGTATTATACTCCAATATTAATGGCATAACGGCTTGAAACCTTCTCTCCTCCCCTGTTATTGAATTAATAATAGGCTTCGGATTGCGGTTTGCTTTAAGGCCGGCTTCCAGCGTGCGCATATTGGGAGAATCTATAGAAAAAGGTGCATCTGCAACCTCCTGCACCGTGTTTACCAGCCACTCCATCCTCCAGGCTTCATCCTTGCAGGATATGCCCGCATTTAAATCTATATATGTTGCTCCCGCCTCGCACTGCTTTTTTGCCAGTTCCTGAATTACGGCAGTGTCTCTCTGCTGTATGGCATTTCTTACCGCCTTGAAGCTTATATTGATTTTTTCCCCTATCACTATCATGGCCCATCTCCCCGTCACACATAATATTTCAATTCTCTAGATATTACCATTAAACAGGTATATAATGATTGAAACGGTAATCGGACTCAGCACAGTAGAAATAAAGACATTCTGCGAGGCATAGTCGGGCTCATTATCGAACTCCCGCGCAATTATTGCCGTATTTACCGCCGTGGGAGTGGCTACCCCCAGTATAAGAGATTGCGCAAGTATTCCCTGTATACCAAGCATACTCACAATGACGTATCCAATCAACGGTGAAACCATTAGCCTTAAAACACTTGCCACAGACATATCCCTTAAATTAAAGCCCACCCTTATTTCCGCAAGCTGCACCCCCAGCGTTATAAGCGCAAAGGCTATAAAGGCATCCGATATATAATTGAGCGGTATCATTACAGGCTGAGGAAGTTCTATATTCAAAGTTTTTACCAATACCACGGCTGCTATTACATAGATAAAGGGCATTTTAATTACATCTCTCAAGGCCTTTTTATACCCCGAGCTTCCCGAGCTTGCCTGAAACACTCCAAAGCTGCTGGTCATAACATTCTGGATCAGCACAATAAATACCTGTCCCATATAAGCCAGGGGATCTCCCTTATATACCAGATCGGTAAGAGGCAGCCCGTAATTCCCGCTGTTAAAAAATATAAGAGAGTTTATAAAGCACTTTTTTTTACTCCTTGGGTATTTTAAAAGCCGTGCGATTCCCTCCCCTATAATAAACAAAAATGCCTGCACCGCCATGACGTATATAAAAACTGTTGCCAACAGCCCTATAGTAATCTCGGCCTCATATACCTTTGTAAAAATAAGCGCCGGAACAAAAACATATATATTGAGCCTCGAAAATGTCCTTGTGTCCAGCCTAAACTTCTTTTGTACTACGAACCCCACTCCTGCCAGCAAAAAAATGGGCAGCATAATGTTTATAACTATGTAAAAAAATACGTCCATTGCCCCGCTCCGTTTCTGTAAACTGTGAAGTAAATTGTTCATTCAATAAAGCTTATTATATCCCCATAAGCAAATTAAATCAATAAACAAAAAGCAGGGGCGCAAAATCCTACCCCTGCTTTTTTATGCCCTGCTGCTATTCCTTCTTGCCTGCATTTGCAAACATTTTATATACCTCAAGCCTTTCCTTTGCATCCTTCTCAGCAGCCTCAAACAGCTTTTGGGACCTGTCGGGGAAGGCCTTTAAAAGTGAAGAGTACCTTACCTCTCCCATAAGGAAGTCCCTGTAGGAGGCGCTTGGCTCCCTGGAATCCAGAACAAAAGGATTTTTACCCTGCTCGCGAAGAGCCGGGTTATACCTGTACAGGTGCCAGTAGCCCGCTTCGACAGCCTTTTTCTCCTCCAGCTGCGAGCAGCCCATGCCCGCCTTAAGCCCGTGGCTTATACACGGCGCATACGCTATAATAAGCGAAGGCCCCGGATAGCTTTCGGCCTCTACAACAGCCCTTATAAGCTGGTTCTGATTGGCCCCCATTGCAACCTGCGCAACATATACATAGCCATAGGAAATTGCAATCATTCCAAGGTCCTTTTTCCTGGTAGGCTTTCCCGATGCGGCAAACTGCGCGACGGCGCCCGCAGGCGTAGCTTTTGAGGACTGTCCTCCGGTGTTTGAATAAACCTCGGTGTCAAACACCAGCACATTGACATCCTCCCCTGACGCCAGCACATGGTCAAGGCCTCCGAAGCCTATGTCATAGGCCCATCCGTCCCCGCCCATTATCCACTGCGATTTTTTTATAAGGAACTCCTTTTTATCAAGAATTTCATTGAATATTTCTCTTACCCTTGCGTCTCCTTCCTCATACGACTCCAGAACAGGAATGAGCTCTATGGCAGCCTTTTTTGAGCCCTTTGCATTTTCCATGCTTTCCGTCCATGCCTTGAGGGCACCCGCAGCCCCGGCAGGGATACCTCTGCCTATGGCTTCGTTGCAAAGGTCGGCAAGCTTGTTTCTTATCTGCTTTACTCCAAGAAACATTCCGTACCCGAACTCTGCGTTGTCCTCAAACAGGGAATTGGCCCATGCAGGTCCGCAGCCCTTTTCGTTCATGGTATAAGGCATTGCCGGTGCGCTTCCTCCCCATATTGACGAGCACCCCGTTGCATTGGCAATCATCATCCTGTCTCCGAAAAGCTGCGTAACAAGCTTTGCATAAGGTGTTTCCCCACAACCCGCACAGGCCCCCGAAAATTCCAAAAGCGGCTGCTCAAACTGACTTCCCTTTAATGTCTCTGCATTTAACGGGTTTTCCTTGGCTGAGAGCGTCATTGCATACTCCCACTTGTCAATCTCGGCACTCTGGGTTTCAATAGGCTTCATTATAAGAGCCTTCTCCTTTGCGGGACATACCTGGGCGCAATTTCCGCAGCCCGCGCAGTCGAGCACTGAAACCTGAATTTTGAAGCTCAGTGCCTCCATACCCTTTCCCATGGCCTTCGAGGATTCAAAATTCTGCGGAGAGTTCCGCGCCTCCTCCCCGTTTAAAAGGAAAGGCCGTATTGCAGCGTGGGGACAGACATAGGAGCACTGATTGCACTGTATGCACTTCTCCCTCTGCCATTCCGGCACCTCTACGGCTATGCCCCTCTTTTCAAACCTTGAGGTGCCCTGAGGAAAGGTACCGTCCTCTATTCCCGCAAAAGCACTGACGGGCAGCTTGTCTCCTTCCTGTCTGTTGACAGGCTCAAGTATATTCTTTATAAAATCAGGGACATTCCTGTCGTAAGGTGCGGGATCCTCAGCCTGCGACCACTCCGCAGGGACACTTGCCTTTACAATTTCTTCTGTCCCCCTGTCCACCGCAAGGCAATTCATGCTTACAATCTTATCTCCCTTTTTCCCGTAGGTATCCTTAATGGCAGCTTTCATATAACTTACGGCATCTTCTATGGGAATTATACCCGCAAGCTTAAAAAACGCAGCCTGCATAACCATATTAATCCTGTTCCCAAGTCCTATCTCTCCCGCTATGCGGAATCCGTCTATAGTATAAAGGCTTATACCATGGCCGGCTATGAATCTCTTCATGCCTGAAGGAAGCTTTTCCTCCAGCTCCCCGGCAGTCCACCCGCAGTTAAGAAGGAACGTCCCTCCATCCTTCAGATCTGAAAGCATATCATATTTATCAACATATGAAGGGTTGTGGCAGGCTATAAAATCCGCTCTTTTTACAAGGTACGAAGACCTTATTGGCTTTTTGCCGAACCTTAAATGAGATACCGTTATACCCCCGGACTTTTTGGAGTCGTATGAAAAATACGCCTGGGCATACATATCGGTATGGTCGCCTATAATTTTTACAGAGTTCTTATTGGCGCCCACGGTCCCATCGGAGCCAAGCCCCCAGAACTTACAGCTTACCGTGTCCGGGTGTGAAACATCAATTTCCTTCTGCTGCGGCAGTGAAAGGAATGTGACATCATCCACAATACCTATTGTGAAATGATTTTTGGGCTCGGGTAAATTCATATTGTTAAATACCGCAGCTATCTGTGCCGGAGTGGTATCCTTAGAGCCCAGTCCATAGCGCCCCGCAGTTATCGCGGGCCTTTGCGCACTGTCAAAATATGCCGTGCAGACATCCTGGTACAAAGGCTCTCCCAGCGCCCCCGGCTCCTTAGTCCTGTCAAGCACCGTTATCCTTTTTACTGTCGATGGAATCGCAGCGAGAAGGTGCTTTGCCGAAAACGGCCTGTAAAGACGGACCTTTACCAGTCCGACCCTTTCTCCCTTGCTTGTCAGGTAATCTATAGTCTCCTCTGTTGTGTCACATACCGATCCCATAGCAACTATAACCCGGTCGGCATCGGGAGCGCCATAGTAATTGAACAATCCGTACTGCCTGCCCGTGATTTTGTTTATCTCCGCCATATAGGCTTCCACAATTTCGGGAAGCGCGTCATAAAACTTATTTGAGGCCTCACGCGCCTGAAAAAATATATCGGGATTTTGGGCGGTACCTCTTAAAACCGGATGCTCGGGGTTAAGGGCATTTTTTCTGAACGCCCGTACCGCTTCCATGTCAACCAGCCTTTCAAAGTCCTTGTAATCAATCACCTCTATTTTTTGTACCTCGTGTGATGTCCTGAAGCCGTCAAAAAAATGCAGGAAGGGTACTCGTCCCTTTATGGCGCTTAAATGGGCAACCCCGCCTAAGTCCATAACCTCCTGCACATTTCCCGAGGCCAAAAGTGCAAAGCCTGTCTGACGGCATGCCATTACGTCCGAGTGATCTCCGAAAATAGACAGCGCATGGGCTGCCACGGCACGGGCACTTACATGGAATACCCCCGGAAGAAGCTCTCCTGAAATTTTATACATGTTCGGTATCATAAGAAGAAGTCCCTGAGACGCTGTAAATGTAGTTGTAAGCGCTCCCGCCGCCAGCGAGCCATGAACTGTCCCCGCCGCTCCCGCCTCGGACTGAAGCTCGGCAACCCTTACCTCCTGCCCGAAAATATTCCTCCTTCCGTGTGCCGACCACTCATCGACATGCTCTGCCATAGGTGAGGACGGGGTAATGGGATATATCCCCGCCACCTCTGTAAACGCATAAGCGACATGTGCCGCAGCGGTGTTCCCGTCCATAGTTTTCATTACTTTACTCATAAAATAATATGCCCCCTCGTTCTTATACTGCCATATTGTACTTTACAATTCCGCACTGCATACAGGTTCAACATAACGGTATATTATTACCACCATTTTATTCACTTTAAAAATTTTTGTCTATATTCTCTTTTATTATGAATAAGCTTTGCCAGCTCCACAATGGGAATTATGGCCACAGCCGCCGCAGCTACAATAGCCCACTGCTGAAGATTTAAATGGGTCACCCTGAATATTCCGTTAAGGGGGGATATTATTATTACCATTATCTGCATAAGTCCCGATAATACAATAGCACCTATTAAGTACCTGTTTGTAAACAGTCCCAGCTTTAAAAGCGATTTTGTGTTGGAGCGTACATTTAAGGAATGAGTAAGCTGTATGAGTCCCAGTGTTGCAAAGGACATTGTCATGGCCGCCTCATGTGAATAAAGCTTTGAGCCTATGTAATATGCCAGAAGCGTTATGGTACCCTTTGCAATACCCTGGTATATCACGCTTACCCCCAGCCCGCCGGAAAAAAAGCTGCTGTTTGCCTTCCTCGGTTTTTGTGTCATCACATCACTTTCGGCCTTCTCAACGCCTAATGCCAGAGCGGGAAGAGTATCGGTAACCAGATTGACCCATAGTATATGAATAGGCATAAGTATAGTCCAGTTGAGCATTGTAGCCACAAAAAGCGTGAAGACCTCTCCCAGATTTGACGAAAGCAGAAATTGTATAGCCTTCCTTATATTGCTGTATATCTTTCTTCCCTCTTCAACCGCAAAAACTATAGTTGCAAAATTGTCATCCGCAAGCACCATATTCGAGACACCCTTTGACACATCAGTACCGGTTATCCCCATACCGACGCCGATATCGGCAGCTTTGAGGGCAGGGGCATCATTAACTCCGTCACCGGTCATGGCAACAATTTTCCCTTTCTTTTTCCATGCATTTACTATTCTTACCTTGTGCTCCGGCGATACCCTTGCATACACCGAATACCTTTCCACAGCCGTCTCAAAGTCCTCATCGCTTATTTTCCCCAGCTCGCTGCCTGTTATTACCTCCCCCTCATCCTTTATAATATCAAGTTCCTTTGCAATTGCGGCTGCGGTATCCCTATGATCACCTGTAATCATAACAGCCCTTATGCCTGCTGTTTTGCATACCTTAACAGCCTCCCGCGCCTCAGGCCTCGGAGGATCTATCATACCCACAAGTCCGGCAAATACAAGCTCCCTCTCTACGTTTTCAGAGCCCATATCCGAAGGTATGCCGTCAATGTCCTTAAAGGCAACGGCAAGCACCCTGAGGGCCTTTTCCGCCATATAATGGTTGGCCTGTTTTATTGCCTGCGATATCTCTTCAGTAACAGGCTCTATACTCCCGTTCAGCAAAATTTTACCGCACCTGCCAAGCAGAACATCGGGCGCTCCCTTTGTCATTACCCTTAAGCCTTCACCCGTCTGGTTAACGGTAGTCATTAGCTTTCTGTCCGAATCAAAGGGAATTTCAGCCCTTCTAGGCAAATCCGTCTCCAGCCGATCCTTCTCAAAGCCCTTTTCCGAAGAGAAATAAACAAGTGCGGTTTCGGTGGGGTCTCCTATAAAGCTTCTCGTTTCACGCTCCGTCCCCACCGCCTTGGAATCATTGCACAGTGTGAGAATCTGCATGAAAACCGACAGCCTCTGATCCCCTTCTTCCACACCGCTTGCATCAATCAGCCGTCCGTCTGCATATATTTCTTTGACGGTCATCTTATTCTGAGTAAGAGTGCCCGTTTTGTCAGAGCATATTATCTCGGTGCAGCCAAGTGTTTCAACTGCCGACAGCTTCCTTATTATTGCGTTTCTCTTTGACATTTTCTGTACGCCAATAGCAAGTACTATTGTAATTACAGCCGGCAGTCCCTCCGGAATTGCGGCGACAGCAAGGCTTACGGCGGTCAGAAACATTTCAAAATAGTCTCTCCCCTGAAGAACTCCTGCCGCAAATACTATTATTGAAACTATTATTATAGCCAGCGTAAGAAATTTGCTCATTTCGGAAAGCTTCCTTTGCAAGGGCGTCTCTTCGGAGTCTCCTCTCAAATGCCCGGCTATCTTCCCTACCTCGGTAGCCATTGCGGTGGCTGTTACAACACCTGTCCCTCTTCCATACGTCACACTGCTGCCGGAGTATGCCATATTTCTCCTGTCACCTATTACTATATCTTCTCCCTCTATTGCCTCCACTGTTTTTTCCGCAGGCACCGATTCGCCGGTAAGCGCCGATTCCTCAATTTTAAGGCTGGCACAGTCAAGCAGCCTCATGTCGGCAGGCACATAGTCGCCTGCTTCAAGAAGCACTATATCCCCCGGCACAAGCTCCTCGGTATTTAAACGCTTTACCTGACCGTCTCTCTTAACCTTGGCATAAGGCGCAGACATGCTTTTCAAAGCCAGCAGTGCTTTTTCCGCCTTGCTCTCCTGTATAACTCCAAGGAATGCGTTAATTATTACAACCACAAGAATAATCACCGTATCGGTAAGCTCTCCCATTATACCGGATATTAAGGCCGCCACTATAAGAATAATTACCATTAGGTTTTTGAACTGCTCAATAAACATATCAAACACATTTTTATGCTTGCCCTCTTCAAGACGGTTTTTACCATAAATACCCTCTCTTTTTTTCGCCTCCTCCTCATCTATTCCGTCTCTGCCTGTATTAAGGTATTCAAGCACCTGAGCCTGACCTGTGGTATGAAAGCTTATTTCTTCCTTTGTATTATAAATCTTCGGCATTCATAACTCCTCCAATCATATTTATTTAACCGGGAGTGACAAACAAAATAAAGAGACCTTTAATACACCCCATACTTACAAGATTGTATTAAAGGTCTCGCTTTCCGTTTAAGGAGTATAAAGCCAGGCAATTCTTTTTGCCGGTTGTTGACTTTATAGCTTCCAAGCTACTCCCCTTTACTCATTAGCAAGAATATCACATTTCCCGTATCATGTCAATGCATTTTTAAGCTCTACACTCTATGTATTTTAAAACTGCAATTTTTACATTTTTATCCCGGGGCTTTAATTGTAACTTTAAAGGCCCGTTTAACATAACATATTTATTAGAGTTGAATTTTATATTTGGAATATGGTGGACAGGTATGAACAGGTACAATTTATGGGACAATATTGCAAACGGCTTTAATGCGGCAAATAAAGTAAGAGATGTGTATAATTCAAGCCTAAGAGAGGAGCAGAATTTATCTGTAAGAGCGAGCAATGTCACACTGCTTCTTCAAATGCTCAGCGCTATAAGCGAATATTCTCCCGAGCCTCACAGGGAGGTTATTTCCAGAGCAGTTGACAGGTGCAATCTTTACAACTGTACATACAAGGATTTAAAGAGGCATTTTGGCTCAATGAGAGGACAGAGCCCCAGCTTTCGGAACTTCACCGAAACCCTCGGAATCATAAGGCCCATATTGGATAACGGCAATAAATCCGTTATAGATAAAATATTGAAAATTTATGAGATACTTAGTACATAAAGCATTTTTTCGTCTTTATTGCTTAGATATGAGTATGGTGCTATAATTATCAGTAATATAAGCATTCATAATATTTACTGCAAAGATGCGTAAGGAATAAAAATCCCTTGCGCTTTTATTATGCTTTGAGTATAATTTATGCGTTACAGCAAGGCACTGATAAGGATTCATAAATTTGTTGTCATGAAATTATGATGCGCAGTACCGATACGCTTACTTTTATAAAATATAATACTCCTGGAGGTTTAATTAATGAGAAAGACAAAGATAATTTGTACCCTTGGCCCGGCGGTTGACAATGAGGACACCCTGCAAAAGCTTATGCTTAAAGGAATGAATATAGCCCGTATTAATTTTTCACATGGGACCCATGAACAGCATAAAAAGAGAGTGGACATATTCAAAAAGGTAAGAGACCGTCTTAAATTTGCCATTCCCCTTCTTCTCGATACAAAAGGCCCTGAGATAAGGACAGGGAGATTTGAAAAGGGAGAGGTTCTCTTAAATGAGGGAGACAGCTTCGTCCTGGCTAATGCTGATATAGTGGGAGATCAGTCAAAAGCGTCCGTTACATATAAGGAATTATACAAGGATGTAAGGCCGGGCGGCAGGATTCTTATAAATGACGGCCTTGTCGAGCTTGAGGTAACGGATATAAAAAACAAGGATATACACTGCAAGGTGCTGAACGGAGGTATAATAGGAAACAATAAGGGGATAAATGTCCCGGGAGCCGAAATTCACCTGCCCTCGATTACAGAGCAGGATATAAAGGATATTGAATTCGGCATAAAAAATGATTTTGATTTTATCGCCGCTTCCTTTGTCAGAAAAGCCTCCGACGTAATAGAAATAAGGAAGGTGCTTGAAAAAAACAATGGCCAGGGCATTAAGGTAATTGCAAAAATCGAGAACAGGGAGGGCATTGAAAATTTCGACGATATAATAAAGGTATCGGACGGAATTATGGTTGCCAGAGGCGACCTCGGGGTGGAGATACCTGTAGAGGATGTGCCTGTGGTGCAAAAAAACCTTATAGAAAAATGCTATAAAAACGGAAAGCCTGTAATAACCGCCACTCAAATGCTGGATTCAATGATAAGAAACCCCAGGCCTACAAGGGCGGAGGCCAGTGATATAGCCAACGCAATATATGACGGCACAAGCGTTATAATGCTGTCGGGAGAAACAGCCTCCGGAAAGTACCCCGTAGAGAGCCTCGAGACAATGGTAAAGATAGCCAAAAAAGCTGAAAGCTCCATAGATTACTGGAAGCAGTTCACAAGCATGCAGCCCGATATGAATGCAAGCGTAACAAACGCCATAAGCCATGCAACCTGTACCACAGCCCTTGACCTTAAGGCGTCCGCAATAATTACCGTAACACAGACAGGCCACACCGCAAGGATGATTTCCAGATTCAGACCGGCCTGTCCCATTATAGCAACTACGGTATGTCCAAGAGTGCAAAGGCAGCTTTCCCTTTCATGGGGAGTCATACCCTATCTTGTAAAGCATGTAACTACCACGGATGAAATGTTTGATACGGGAGTTGAAAAGGCTCTTGAATCGGGGTTGGTCAAAAACGGCGATTTGGCCATAATTACTGCCGGCGCACCGATAGGTATAAGCGGAACAACCAATATACTGAAGGTTCACATTATAGGCAAGGTGCTGGTGCAGGGCACAGGCCTTGGCAGCGGAGGAGTTACGGGAGAGCTTTGCGTTGCACGGACCGCCCAGGAAGCTGAGGATACCTTTGTTGACGGCAACATACTTGTTGTTCCCTACACAAACAACAGTATGCTGAATATTATGAGAAGAGCCTCGGCCATTATCACCGAGGAAGGCGGCATAGGCTCACACGCTGCCATAGCAGGTCTGGCACTTGAAATTCCCGTTATCATAGCGGCAGAAAATGCAGTCCAGATACTTAAAAGCGGTTCGGTAGTTACAATAGATCCGGGGAGAGGAATAGTATACTACGGAGCAACAATGATTTAAGGAAAGGCCGGGAAACAGGGAAAATATATTTTCGCCGCATATTAAGTAGAAATATTGTCCGCTTAAGTGTAGAATATATATAATCGGCTGCAGGGGCCGAACATTTTCTTTTTTAAGGAGAAGCTATATGATAAGTCCATTTGAAGTAATGGAAACTATTAAAATGATCCAGGAGGAAAATCTCGATATCAGAACAATTACAATGGGGATCTCCTTATTGGATTGCTGTCATTCCAGCGGCGAAGTGTCAAGAACAAAGATATATGATAAGATAACCCGGCTTGCCTCAAACCTGATAAAAACAGGTGAGGATATTGAGAGGGAATACGGAATACCAATCATAAATAAGAGGATATCGGTTACACCAATATCTCTTGTAGCTGCAAGCAGCGATGAGGAGGATTATATCAAATTCGCCGAAACACTGGACAGGGCTGCCGAAACAACGGGAGTAAACTTTATAGGAGGTTTTTCGGCACTGGTACACAAGGGATACACCGTCGGGGACAGAAAGCTCATAAGCTCCATACCCGAAGCCTTAAGCCGCACCAGAAAGGTTTGCTCCTCCGTCAACCTGGCAACCACAAAGTCAGGCATCAATATGGATGCCGTAGCACATATGGGAGATATTATTAAAAAGACGGCATTGCTTACCGCCTCTGATGGAGGCATGGGGTGCGCCAAGCTGGTAGTATTCTCCAATGTTCCCGAGGACAACCCTTTTATGGCAGGGGCATTTCACGGCATAGGAGAGCCGGAATGCGTAATAAATGTGGGGGTCAGCGGTCCGGGAGCGGTTAAATGTGCTTTGGAAAAGGTTAGGGGCGCCGATTTTGGAACCGTTGCCGAGACAATAAAAAAGACAGCCTTTAAGATTACAAGGGTAGGCCAGTTGGTTGCTATGGAGGCCTCTAAAAGACTCAATGTACCCTTTGGGATAGTAGATTTGTCTCTGGCTCCAACACCGGCAATAGGCGACAGCGTAGCTCATATACTGGAGGAAATGGGCCTTGAGAAATGCGGAGCTCACGGTACTACAGCCGCACTTGCGCTTTTGAACGATGCGGTGAAAAAGGGCGGTACGATGGCCTCCTCTTATGTCGGAGGCTTGAGCGGGGCCTTTATACCCGTCAGCGAGGATGCCGGGATGATAGACGCTGTAACAGCCGGAGCACTTACCATCGAAAAGCTTGAGGCCATGACATGTGTTTGCTCGGTGGGGCTCGACATGATAGTGGTTCCCGGAAGTACAAGCGCCGATACCATATCGGCAATTATAGCGGACGAGGTGGCTATAGGAGTCGTAAATAATAAAACTACTGCAGTAAGAATAATTCCCGCTCCCGGAAAGATAGTGGGAGACGTTGTAGAATTTGGAGGGCTGCTGGGCTCTGGCCCCGTTATGAAAATCAACGAATTCGGCAGCGCAGAATTTGTTAAGAGGGGCGGACGGGTTCCCGCTCCAATACACAGTCTCAGAAACTGATGCCCAATTTTAATTATCCTTTGCATTGGAGGGCGGCACAGCTAAAAGCCCTCTTGAAGCAAAAACAAGTTATATGAATAAGGAAGGAGGCCGTTTAGATATGGTAAAAGCGGTAATAACCGTCATAGGTGAGGATAAGGTGGGTATAATTGCGGGTATAAGCAATATTTTAGCAAAATGCAACGTAAATATACTGGACATCTCTCAAACTATTATGCATAATGTGTTTACAATGGTAATGATGGTTGATATCTCGGAAATGTGCACCGACTTTGCAGACCTGTCCCAGGAGCTTGAGACAAAGGGCCGGGAGCTTCAAATGACGATTAGAGTACAGCATGTGGACATATTTAAATCCATGCACAGGATATAGAATAAAAGAACGCTGCAGCCGCAGCGTTCTTTTATTATTATCTCTCTTTAAGAGGAGTATATTTCTTACCCTTTACTATGCTCTTATACGCCGGCCTTATAATTCTTTGCACACCCGCAAGCTCCTCCATCCTGTGCGCACACCACCCCACTATTCTGGAGACTGCAAAAAGAGGAGTATACAATTCAGGAGGTATCCCCAGCATACTATACACAAAGCCTGAGTAAAAATCCACATTTGCAGATATATCCTTGCCTGTGCCCTTCTCCCGTACAAATACCCTTGGAGAGAGCCTTTCAATTGACTCATACAGGTTAAACTCGTCCAATCTGCCTGTATCCCGGGCCAGCCTCTGAGCCTTTTCCTTCAGCAGTATGCATCTGGGATCAGACAAGGTATATACCGCATGGCCCATTCCATATATAAGCCCCGATTTATCAAAAGCCTCCTTGCGCAATATCGCGGCAAGGTACGCTGACAGCTCCTCTTCATCACTCCAGTTGGAAACAGCCGCCTTTATATTTTCAATCATACTCATAACCTTTAAATTAGCTCCTCCGTGCTTCGGGCCTTTTAAGGACCCGACGGCAGCAGCTATTGCAGAATATGTATCGGTGCCGGAGGAAGATACTACTCTGGTTGCAAATGCGGAATTGTTTCCTCCCCCGTGCTCGGCATGAAGCACAAGCACAAGATCCAGCAGCTCAGCCTCAGTGCTGGTGTATTGATTATCGGATCTTATCAGGTGCAGTATGTTTTCCGCCGTACTTAGGTCAGGTCTCGGATTATGAATATAAAGGCTTTTATTCCCATAATAATGGGATTTGGCCTGATATCCGTATGCCACCATAACAGGGAACCTGGCTATAAGCTCAAGGCTTTGCCTCAGCATATTGCCAACGCTTGTATCATCAGGATTGCTGTCATAGGAGTATGATGCCAGCACACTTCTGGCAAGCTTGTTCATTATGTCCATGCTTGGAGCCTTGAGTATCATATCCTCTGTGAAGCCCTCCGGAAGTACCCTGTACCGGCCCATCACGCTGTTAAACGTACCGAGGCTCTTTTCATTCGGGAGCTCTCCGAACAAAAGAAGATAACATACCTCCTCAAAGCCGAAGCGTCCCTCCTTTTGAAAACCGCTCACTATATCCTCTACGTCAATGCCTCTGTAGCCCAGCCTGCCGTAATCGGGCTTTTTTTCCCCCTCGTCGATAATATATCCATGCACCTCCCCTATTTCGGTTAATCCTACCAAAACCCCTGTTCCGTCACTGTTTCTCAGCCCTCTTTTAACATTGTATCTGGAGTAAAAATCCGGGTCTATTTTGCAGTTCTCATCAACCAGAGAAGCCCATTCCCCTATTATTTTTGAAATATCCTCTTTATTCATATTTATAAAACACTCCTCACATACGCTCATGAAAATATTGACTATTTTATCACAAACTTAATCAACTTGCAAGATTGTACTTATCATATATCATAATATCAATTTTACATATATTCCGGTCTGTCATATTTCTTATTTTTTCGGCAATTTTACTGTTGATACAGGCATAAATTTTGAATTATAAGTATATAAATCCTTCAATTTGTGCAGTGCGTAAAAAATCAAAAGGCCCTGGCATTTCAGGACCTTTTACAGAATAATTTTTTTACAGGGGCTAACCCCCGGCAAGCATTTCATTTACCCGCCCCCTGTTATTACGTATATTGGAGCACGACAGGCACAGATTATCGGTAACCCAATCGTCTATTAAAAGCTCGCTGTGGTGGCATATATGGCATATCCTTACACTTTCCCTGTGCTTGAATATATCTCTTGCGGTCTCAAGAATTTCCATCTGCTTGTCTTCCCGGATACCGTTAAGAGGGTTGAAGCTTAACGAGTGCCCATAAACCAGACGGTCAATTGCATTTAATATATCATCGTTGTAATTTTGCTTTACATCTTCAATCAGCATTTTATCAAATCACCTCTTTGTAAGCTGCTCTTAGTATTTCCTGTCCGAGCGCATAAAAATACAGGTAATTTTGTGAATACATCAAAATTCCGCCATTCCCGCAGTCCTTGGAAACGGTATAACATCTCTTATATTCTGCATTCCCGTCATATACATAATAGCTCTTTCAAAGCCAAGCCCAAACCCGGCATGCTTTGTTCCGCCATATTTTCTCAAATCAAGATACCATGAATAGTCGTCCTTGCAAATGCCCATATCCTCCATTCTTTTTTCCAGAACATCGGCCCTTTCCTCTCTCTGACTTCCTCCAATTATCTCTCCCACCCCCGGCACAAGAAGATCCATGGCTGCAACAGTTTTATTATCATCGTTCATCCTCATGTAAAAGGCTTTTATGCCCTTGGGGTATCCCGTTACAAATACAGGCTTTCCGAAGATCTTCTCGGTAAGATACCTTTCATGCTCAGTCTGAAGATCCTTCCCCCACTCTACCGGGTACTGGAATTTCTCCTTCTCCTTTTCAAGCAGCCCTACCGCCTCGGTATACGATACATGCCCGAAGTCCGATTTAATTATGCCGTTCAGCCTATCCAGCAGCCCCTTGTCTATAAAGCTGCTGAAAAACTCCATTTCCTCAGGAGCATTATCCAGAATGTATTTAATAATAAACTTGAGCATTTCCTCTGCCAGCCCCATATCGTCATTGAGATCGGAAAACGCCATTTCGGGCTCTATCATCCAGAATTCGGCGGCATGTCTTGCGGTATTGGAATTTTCAGCCCTGAAGGTGGGGCCAAAGGTATAAACCTTTCCAAAGGCCATACAATAGGCTTCCGCCGCTAATTGGCCGCTTACGGTAAGATTGGACTGCTTTCCGAAAAAATCCTTTGAAAAGTCCGCCTCTCCCTGTCCATCCCTTGGAGGCTTACCAATATCAAGTGTTGTAACCTTAAACATTTCGCCCGCGCCTTCACAGTCGCTTCCGGTTATAATAGGCGTATGTACATAAACAAAGCCCTTCTCCTGAAAAAATTTATGTATTGCATATGCCATCATTGACCTGACTCTGAACACTGCCGAAAAGGTGTTTGTTCTCGGCCTCAAGTGTGAAATTGTTCTTAAAAATTCAAAGGAGTGTCTTTTTTTCTGCAGCGGGTACTGTACAGGACATTCCCCTTCCACCTCCACCTTAGAGGCATGGATCTCAAAGGGCTGCTTTGCGTCAGGCGTTTCAACCAGCGTGCCCTCTGCAATAATCGAAGCTCCCGCTGCAAGCCTTGCTGTCTCCTTAAAGTTTGAAATTTTTCCTTCCTCAAACACAATCTGAATGCTTTTAAAGAACGAGCCGTCATTCAGCTCAATAAATCCAAAGGTTTTCAAATCCCTGACGGTCCTGACCCACCCCGTAAGTTTTATTGAGCTGCCGTAAGTCCCTTTGGGATTCATATATATATCCTTTATTGTCATTTTCAAATTCTGTTCCTCCTTTATTGTTACTGCATAACACATCAAATCATCCCATTTCAAGGTTTTCAAAAATGCTTTTGCCAATAAGCATTATAAGAAATGAGGCAATTACATTATATGCAATCAATATGGCATATGTAAAATATTGCGCAAAAGCAATATCTCTTAATGCAAAGCCCACAACAAAATAAATAACAAGACCCGGTGCGATTACAAACAGCGTTATAACCGATTTGACAAGAAGAGAAAGATTTTTACTGTGCATAGATCCAAGGAGCTTTTGAAACAGTACGTCTCCGTAAGTATAGACAGCCCCGTACGAGGTATATGCAATTGCACTCAAAACTATAGTGGCAGCATCTGCCTTGAATATTACCCCCGCGGCAATGAACAGCACAAAACCGTCCACCATATATTTTATAACATCCGCGAGCGTGGCATAAAACACCTTGGCCGCGGACCCCGCAGGAATGAGATAAATATAATGCTTCCCCAGCTCCTGAGTCCATTTTCCCTGAAGTGCAAAGAAAAAAAGCATATATATTGAAAAATATAAAACCGTCCTTATCGATGCCTGTGGGAAGAAATATTTTGAAGCAATTCCTATGGCCCCTATTATAAGAGTGTTGCGATCTATAAAAAAGAAGCCTGTTTTTTTATACTCCAGTAAATGCCTGTGAAAAATTGCAGACGGTCCGCTGCCCCAGTAAGTATGGCCTACCCTTTTGACCCTGGCATTTGAAAGCGCCGGCTTAATCCTGCCCTCTCTTTTCTGCTTTACTATCTCCTCCAGCCGCTCCGTAGCCTCAAGCACATCCTCATAGTAATCCGTCTTAAGTCTGTATATTACAAATATCATTGCGGCTATCGACACGATTATCAATGCGGCGTTAATGAAAAACGCCGTGCCGAAGCCCTTAACCGTTGAGTCCAGTACTACCTTAAACCACCCTATAAAAGGTATATATGAAATATAACTGTTATTCAAAAAAACAACAGCGGCATGTACAAAGTCCTTCACTCTAACCAGCGTGAGCAAAAAGCCTGCAAGCACCGCAAAAACCATGACGTTTAATGCCCTCTCCATTCCGGTCCTCACCCTGGCGCTTTTTGATGCTATTGAGTATATAAGAATTCCGATAAGCTGCATGGAGAAAAAAAGTATAAAAACGCTCAGATATATAACAGGTATGCTGTATCTGACCATGGGAAAATTCATTCTTAAATTTGGTATTTGAAATATAAGAACAAAAATAATAATAAGAGAGGTAAAAAATTGCTTTATAAAACCATAAACAAGAACCTTTTTAGGCGATATGGGCGCGGTAAATACCATATTGACATCCGCAAGCCTGAAAAAGCTGTTTCCCCTGCTTATCCCCTGCTTTATTCCAAAATATGAAAACACAAAAAGAGCAGTACTTACCACCGCCCCATATACCTCCCTCGACCCTCTCGACTCCGAGATGGCCGGCGCGGCAATGCTTAAAAGTATCATCCCTATAAGAGCCACAGCCGCAAATATATACATAATAAGTACCAGCGGCTTTTTTTTCAGTTCCTTAACGGTGTTTTTCACATACATAAGCAGCAAATAGTTCAAAGGTCTCATGGTTATCCCTCCGTTACTCTGAAAAATATCTCTTCGAGGGTTTCGCCGCTTTCAAGGAGCTCTTTTCTTGTCTTTGAAACAACTATATTGCCGCCCTTCATTATAAGAGACTTATCCCATAATTCATCTACGCTGTCTATAATATGCGTACTTATAAGAATGCTGCACCCTAAGTCCCTCAGCTCTCCAAACACTGCCTTGAGTTCCTTTATAGCCTTAGGATCAAGCCCAATCATAGGCTCATCAAAAAAAGCAACCCTCGGCCCGGTTAAAAGAGCGCAGCATATGCTGACCTTCTGCTGCATACCCTTAGACAGCTCCTTTCCGAGCTTGTCCTTTTTATCAAGCAGCTCAAACCGCTCAAGGAGTCTTTGAGCTTTTTCCTTATAACCGTCAAGCCTGTAAGCCTTTGCTATAAATTCCATATGCTCGTAGATGGTAAGCATGTCATATACTGCGGGAGCTTCGGGCACATACCCAAAAAGGCTTTTAGCCTTCACACTTTTATTATACTCCCCGCACACCTCAATGCTGCCGTAGTAATTTAAAAGCCCGGCAATACACTTTATCGTAGTGCTTTTTCCCGCTCCGTTAGGCCCTAAAAGCACAGCTATCTCTCCGTCGCCTACTTCAAAGCTTACATTGTTTACCGCCGTAAACTTGTCATATGTTTTAGTCAATCCGTTTACCTTTAACATAAAGCCCTCTTTTTTAATTATTAATATTTATTTTACCCTCAACCGCTTATAAATATTAACATATATAATATCATTAAACATTCGTATGTTAAAGCATTAAAATAAAAAAGCCCCTGCAGCATTTCCCTTAAAAAATCAAGGCATTCCCATTATTACCTCCGCTATTTCCCTGACCGCCCCCTGCCCCCCCCTGGCGGCGGCTACATAGTCCACACTGCTTTTAACGCATTCCATAGCATCACTGACTGAAAAGCTGACTCCCACATTTCCCAGAAGCTCAATATCATTTATGTCGTCCCCAATAAATGCAGCCTCGTCAAGGGTAAGCCCGTGCTCCTTAAGGAGATCTTTCATGGCGGCCAGCTTGTCGCCGCATCCTAAGAATACATTTTCAATTCCAAGCTTTTGGGCCCTGCTTGTTACAATAGAAGTATTCTCTCCTGTTATCACAGCGGTTATTATGCCCCTTTTGTGAAGAAGCCCTATCCCCATCCCGTCCTTTGCGTTGAACTTCTTCACCTCATCTCCCGCTTCAGTATAGTACATGCCTCCGTCAGTCAGCACCCCGTCACAATCCATTGCCAGAAGCTTTATTTTTTTTATTCTTTCCATCAAATCACTGCTTTTGGTTCTCTTTTTCAAAAGCTGCTCCGCTATAATCCAGTCCGAGTTCTCATCAATCTCAAAATAGCTTTCGTCATCCATTTCATAATACCCGGTATTTCCCGATATTCTGCATTTAGAGGAAAGGAGCAGCCCTCTTGAGGTTATATAAAAGGCTCCGTTCTCTACAAGATACCCGCTAAACTCCTGCCTCCTCGGCCTTTTTAGCGGGTCATAGTTCATAGGAAAAGCCCGTCCGCCTCCCTCCTGTCGCCATATAAATCTTTTTTGCCTTACTACAGATAAAAGGCTGTCAAAGCTTCCTTCCCTATAAATATTCAAGGCCCCGGTCAAATCTCTTTCGGTAAGCATCGGGCTTGTAGCCTGAATCAATACTATATTTTGAAAATCATAATGTGCCGCAAATTCCAGCATGGCCATCTCAGTGGAAGCCGTATCGGACGCAGACTGTGCGCTTCTTCCTATACACAAAAGCTTTCCTGTATCTAAATTATTCCTGTAAAGCTCCCTATACTCATCAATTTTATTTTTTATAATATCACTGTCGGTACACACACAGACTTCATCAATAAGCCCGCAGCCTACAGCGGCGTCCAGTACCCAATACACAAGCGGCCTGCCGTTCATCTCCTTTATATTTTTAAGGGGTATGGACCTGCTTCCTCCTCTTAACGGTATAAAGGCTATAGTTTTATGCTTACTCTCCATATCATCTGCACTCCCTGTACTTAAGCTTTTCTCTTTGTTCAAGCTCTATGTCGAGAAAATCCTTTTGCTTATACCTAAGCGCCTTACCGGCAGCTCCCAAATCCCTGACAAGCCTTCTTAAGCCGTCAGGCTCAAGCGACGCCGCGTGGTCTGTCCCCTTCCACGTCCTGTCTAACGTGAAATGTCTTTCTATCCATTCCGCCCCCAGCGTAAACGCCGCAATATCCACAGCTATTCCAAGATGATGCCCGGAAAAGCCTATAGCCTTTACAATGCCTCCGTATCTTTCTCTCAGTCTTGAAATCTCAAGAAGGCATATATCCTCAAAAGGAACGGGATACCCCGATGTACAGCTGTAAAGCACTACATCCCTGCCTCTTCCCCTGCCCGCAAATAAATTAACAATATCATCAATTTCGTCCCTTGAGGTCATGCCGGTTGAAACATGCATCTCGCCCTCATAATTGTCACATAGCCATTTAAGCATTGTGAAATTATTGTTCACGGCGGAAGGAATTTTTATAATGCAGGGACTAAGTGAAGCGATTTCCATTGCAGAGGTCATATCCCATACCGAGCTTGCGTATTCGATATTGAATTGACTGCAATATGATTTAAGCTCCCTGTGCTGCTCCACAGAAAACTCCAAACGCTCCCGGTGCTCGCCGTATGTTCTTCCGTATGAATTCTGGGAATTGGGATGGGGGGAATTATACTGCTCGGGAGTCAGCAGCTCTCTATTATTCCTTTTTTGAAACTTTACAATATTTGCCTTGCAAAAAACAGCGGCCATCCTTATCATTTCCTTTGCCGTTTCCATATCTCCCCTGTGATTGCACCCTATTTCAGCTACAACTTTTGGCATATTCCTTCCTTCCTTGACTGTCCGGCCCGCAAAGCCTGTCCGCGTACAGAAGTATAATTAATTTAAAATCAGCTATATATTTATCGGAAAGTATCGCGCATTTCTTTATTTCACAGGCTAAAAGCTTACTTAATAGTATTTTTGTTGAATTGGTAGCAGGAAGTAATTTCTGGAGGGGAAATTTTTTTAGTCCTTAAGGAATACCTCTAAGGAAAACGGATTTATGCTCGCTCCCCAGAGACATTTCCCTCAAATCCGCTTTTCCGATGCTATTAAAAATTACCCCGGAAGATATTACTTTCTTAGCTCGCACAGTACCGTTAATCTATTGTACAGACTTACTTAACTATATTTTATTCAAATGTTAAATTTTTGTCTATGTATAATTGCTTTTTGTTTTCTGTTATGATATATTTTTAAATGAACTTTGCTGTGCTTAAGGTAGCCGCCAGTAAGGCTCATGTATTGTAAAGCTGAATTGTAAATAATAATTGTTTGCAGTTCTTTATTCTAAATTCTTAATTAATCTAAGGAGGTTTTCAAAAATGTCAGAATTGAAAGGTGCTGCAATTTTCGGCCAGTCAGGAGGACCTACGTCTGTTATAAACGCAAGTGCGGCGGGTGTTATTCAGGAGGCATTAAAGCAGGGCTGTATTACCAAGGTTTATGGCGCGGCTCATGGTATTAAGGGCATTTTAACCGAGCAGTTCTATGATATGAGCCAGGAGGATTCCTATGAGCTGGATTTGTTAAAAACAACCCCCTCCTCCGCATTGGGCTCCGTTCGCTATAAGCTTAAAAAGGCCGAGGATGACGATACCGACTATAAGAGGCTGCTTGAGGTGTTCAAAAAATATGACATCAGGTATTTCTTCTATAACGGAGGAAACGACTCAATGGATACCTGCAACAAGATAAGCAAATATATGCAGAATTCGGGGTATGAGTGCAGAGTTATGGGAGTACCCAAGACAATAGACAACGACCTCTGGGGTACCGATCACTGCCCCGGCTATGCGAGCGCAGCCAAGTATGTGGCAACCTCCACCATGGAGGTGTACCACGATGCAAGAGTATATGACACAGGAATGATTACAATTCTTGAGGTAATGGGAAGAAATGCAGGATGGCTCACAGCAGCTACCGCTCTGGCAGCATACAAGGGAAACGGACCCGATTTGATATACCTTCCTGAAATCCCCTTTGATATGAACAGGTTTATAGAGGAAGCCTCTGAAATATATAAGAAAAACGGAAAGGTTATTGTCGCGGTTTCCGAGGGCATTAAGGATAAGGACGGCACATATATTTCCGAGTACGGCTCCGATACCGCAAAGGCCAAGGATGCGTTCGGACATGCCCAGATGGGAGGCCTTGCGGCAACGCTTGCAAGCATAATAAAGGAAAAGACAGGCGCAAAGGTCCGCGGAATAGAGTTCAGCCTTCTCCAGAGATGCGCTACGCACTGGGGCTCGCTTACCGATGTTAACGAATCCTATATGGCGGGCCAAATGGCTGTAAAATATGCCGTAGAAGGAAAGACCGACTACATGGTGGCATTTGAGAGGGCTGAAGGTGCTGAATACAAGTGCGATATAAAGCTTATAAACCTGACCGAGGTTGCAAATACTGAGAAAAAGATCCCCAGGGATTGGATAAATGCAGAGGGTAACGGGCTTACACAGGCTTTTGTCGACTACGCGCTTCCTCTTATACAGGGAGAGTCTCATCCTCCTCTGGAAAATGGGCTTCCAAGGTTTGCAAAGCTCAAAAAGGTGCTTGCATCCAAATAAAGCTAGAAATATTATAAAAATGGCAGGCAGCAAATTTTGCTGTCTGCCATTTTTATGTCCGGGCAAGTATTCACCTCATCCAAGCACGGAAAATATTATACGCGGCATGTCGTCAAGTGCGGCCTGCTTCTCAACGCTCCCGATATCATATGCCACCTTTGACATCCCATATGCCACTGAAGAAACCGCAGAGCAATCAGACGCAATCTGCTTTGCAACAGCCTCCCCTGCCGGATTATTATGCGGTAACAATCCTGCTGTCGGCTTGCAGGCCCAGCTTTTCAACAGCCTGCTCGCGCATCTTGTATTTAAGAATTTTTCCGGCGGCATTCATGGGAAATTCCGAAACAAAGCCAACATAACGCGGGGTTTTGTGCTTTGCCATATGCGAACGCACATACTCCTTAAGCTCATCTGAAGTCAAGGTTTCACCATCCTTCAATATGACGCAGGCCATGATCTCTTCTCCATACTGCTTGTCCGGAACACCTATAACCTGAACATCTCTGACCTTGGGATGCGTATAAATAAAATCTTCAATTTCCTTGGGATATATATTTTCACCTCCGCGGATAATCATATCCTTAATACGCCCCGTAATTTTATAATTGCCGTCGGAATCCCGCCTTGCAAGATCCCCTGTATGCAGCCATCCATTTTCGTCAATTGCGGCCGCTGTTGCCTCAGGCATCTTATAATAGCCCTTCATGATATTATATCCGCGCGCAACAAATTCTCCGTCAACATCATCCGGCAGATCCTCACCTGTCACAGGGTCTACAATCTTGCATTCAACCCCCGGCAATGCGCGTCCCACAGTATTTACCCTCGCCTCAATGGGATCGTCCACACGGCTCTGCGTACATCCGGGAGAAGCCTCAGTCTGCCCGTATACAATGGTAATTTGCGTCATATTCATTTTGTCAACCACGTCCTGCATTACCTTTACAGGGCAGGGGCTTCCCGCCATAATTCCCGTTCTCATATAAGAGAAATCAGTTTTACCGAAATCCTCATGCTCAAGAAGCGCAATAAACATTGTAGGAACTCCGTGAAAGCAGGTGATTTTTTCTTTATTAATGCACTCCAGAGACTGCTTGGCCGAAAAGTAAGGGATGGGAGAGAGGGTTACTCCATGTGTCATTGAGGCCGTCATCGCCAAAACCATCCCGAAGCAGTGAAACATAGGCACCTGAATCATCATGCGATCGGCAGTTGAGAGATCCATGCAGTCACCGATGTTTTTCCCGTTATTTACAACATTATAGTGCGTAAGCATAACACCCTTCGGGAAGCCGGTCGTACCTGAAGTATACTGCATGTTGCAAACATCATCCTTATCTATAAAGGCCTCGCGGCGATAGACCTCGTCAAGCGAAACCCTGCCCGACATGGATATGGCTTCATCCCATGTCGTACAGCCCTTTTGTCTGGATTCGACGGTAATAATGTTCCGAAGAAAGGGCAGGCGCTTCATATGAAGAGGCCTTCCCGGCTCGGCAGTTTCAAGCTCGGGACAAATTTCCTTAATAATGGCTACATAGTCTGAATCCTTATAGCCGTCGATCATTACAAGCGTATGAGTATCCGACTGGCGCAGCAAATATTCCGCCTCATGAATTTTGTAAGCGGTATTGACAGTAACTAAAACTGCTCCGATTTTAGTAGCGGCCCAGAAAGTAATATACCACTGCGGCACATTGGTGGCCCATATTGCAACATGATCCCCCGGCTTAACACCTATGGCTATCAGAGATCGGGCAAAGGTGTCCACATCATCCCGGAATTCGGAATAGGTTCTTGTATAATCCATTGTGGTATAGCGAAATGCATATTGGTCGGGAAACTCTTCAACCATACGGTCTAAAACCTGCGGAAAGGTTAAGTCTATCAGAGTATCTTTTTCCCACACATATTTTCCTGTTTTGCCGGCATTGTCAAACAGCCCGGTCTTAGGTGCTTTTCTTTGAATATAGCGGCTCATATAGTTTGTAAAGTGAGGGAATACAACCCCTGCATCATTAAGGTCCGGCGCCCACCGCTTAACCCACTCCAGGGAAATATAGCCGTCAAAGTTAATTGAGCGCAATGCCATAAGCATTTCATTGATAGGCAAATCTCCCTCGCCCATCATACAGTATTGAACCCTGCCATTGTCTATTACAGAGTCCTTAACATGTACATGCTTGATATAGGCCCCCAGGTTCTGAACGGTCTTTTCGGGAGCCTCGCCTGCAAACCTGTAAGGGTGATGAATGTCCCACAGGGCTGCCACCGCATCACTTGCCACCCTATCCAGCAATCCCCGTAAGCGCCCTGTGTCGGAATAAACTCCATTTGTTTCCACCAGCAGAGTTACTCCCTTTTCCTCCGCAACAGGGATCAACCGGCTAAGTCCTGCCAGCACTACCTCGTCATCCACCTCACCCTCGGGCTTGGGGCCAATGTCGGCCAGAATACGTATATAGCGTGTACCAAGCTTAGATGCAAGCTCAAGATACTGCACAATTTCCTGATAGTTTTCCTCTACCCTTTCAGCAAACTTAAGGCAGCATCCCGAAGAAAGACACGGAATTTCCAGCCTCAGGCCGGAGAGCTTTTTGACTGTCTTTGAAAGCTGGCCTGGAGTAAAGGGCTGTGCCTTAACTGCAAATATGTCGTTTCCAAGTCCCCGGATTTCAATACCGTCAAAGTTAAGATCCTTTGCCATGGAATAGATGTCTTCCCAGTCAAAATCAGGACATCCGAGAGTTGAGAATGAAATTTTCATAATAACCTCCTTGTAATGGTAACCGGCGCAGGTTACTTGTAGAGTTTGCATTTTACTATTTAATTCTAAGGACAAATTAATTTAAGGACAAAAAAACTTTCGCCTTTAGCATCTTAAAACCAGAGACGAAAGCTTTGCGCTACTCCTGCAGCACTGCTGTTACCGGCATATAAAACACCCACTTGCAGGGGTATGCACCAAATTTAAGCAGCGTGTTCTCTCTATCAGTATATTTAAAGGTTTTTTCGATATGGTATCAAATTTTGCGTCATTTGTCAAATATAATGGTATATTGTCCTTAAATCTGATATAATTATATTATCAATGCATTAATGGGCATTAACTATAGTCAACGCACAAAAAATCATTACCTAATTATAATTTATTTTTACTATTTATAAACTTAGTTTAAATGGAGAGACGTGATATGAATAGCAAAGCAATTGTAGCAGGACACATATGTATTGATATTACACCGGTTTTCCCGAAAGAGAGAAAAGAATCACTTGCCAATCTTTTTGTCCCTGGAAAATTGATTAATATGAATGAAGCCGATGTTCACGCGGGGGGGCCTGTGCCCAATACCGGATTGGCTATGAAAATGTTCGGATGTGAAGTACGGCTTATTGGAAAGATTGGAAATGATGATTTTGGCGGAATGGTAAAGGAAATGTTTCAACGCTATGGTGCGGCAGACGAGTTAATTGTTTCGGATAATCTGTCAACCTCTTATTCTATCGTTATAGCCCCTCCCGGGGTCGATAGGATCTTTTTGCATCACCCGGGGGCAAATGATTTGTTCGTGTCAAATGACATAAATGAAAACGTGCTGGAGGATGCAGCTCTGTTTCACTTCGGGTACCCGCCTTTAATGAAATCCATGTACTTAAATGACGGAGAAGAGCTAATAAAGCTTTTTAAAAAAGTAAAATCCTTTGGCGTCGCAACCTCATTGGACTTTGTTGCCATAGACGCTGAATCGGAAGCAGGCAGAACCGACTGGATGAGGATTCTTACCGGAGTGCTTCCGTATGTGGATTTTTTCGTGCCGAGTGCAGAGGAGCTATGCTTTATGCTGGACAGGCCACGCTATAACGAATGGATTGAACGGGCCAACGGCGCGGATGTTACATGCATACTGGACATTGAGAACGACATACGTCCGTTGGCTGTAAAATGTACCGATATGGGAGCAAAAATCCTCCTCTTGAAATGCGGTGCTCCCGGCATGTTTTACAAAACAGCTTCCTCAAAGGTTATAAAGGATTTAAGCGGAAGGCTGAATATTGACGTTCAGGATTGGTGTGATCGGGAAGGATTTGAAAGAAGCTATATTCCCGACAGGGTATTATCAGGCACAGGAGCAGGTGATACAACCATTGCAGCATTTTTAGCAGCAATGCTGAAGGGGTATTGCTTTGACGAATGCATCCGGCTGGCCTCTGCAACAGGTGCATCCTGTGTTGAAGCTTATGATGCATTAAGCGGATTAAAAACCTTTGATGATCTGGAGAGAAAGATAAAAAACGGATGGAAAAAATCTTATTAAAATTCAGCAGGAGATGAAAATATGCTAGTTAACCTCAACTATGTGTTATTACCCGCAAAAGAAAAAAAATATGGAGTAGGTCTGTTTAATACTGTAAATAATGAAGCTGTTTAATTCAGCGGGGAAATATTGAAGGGGACATTCTAAGCAGTGTCCCCCCTATACCTCCTTTATTGTCTCATCAATCTTAATACCCACATGTCTCCCTGGCTTATCTAAAAAGCCAAGAAGCTTATCGCCGGCTCTTATCTCGCTTGATGGAAGAATCTCCGCTTTTGAGCCGAACATTCTTACATGCCAGTCATCCTGAATGAAGGTGTTTATTTTTACCCCCTCAATCTCGCACTCTATATGAAGCAACGGCCTTGATTCAATTTTTAATCTCCCTACAGTAACAGCCCTTGCCTCACCTGAGGAATTTACAACGTATATTTTATCGCCCGCTCTCAAATCGGAAAGGTATACGGCCTGATCGTCAGGTCCCCACACATACAGGTGTATACCCCCTGCATTTACCCTGAACGTCCTTAATTTCATATATGGAAGAAAATGAGTTTCACTGCATGTCAGCAGCCCTCCGCTTGAAGTCGACCCTAAAAGCATCCCCTCGTCCTGCGTTAATTCGGAGGTAGTGTCTATGCATACCCTGCTTCCCATTCCCGACGGCTTTATTGCGGTAACTACCGCTTCTCTGAGGCCGAACTTGCGCCTGTTTGAGCGCTGTATAATATTTCCCATTTCAACTACACTGCCGATATCATTTGAAGACAGGACAATGCCATCTGCGCCGGCCTCCATAGTCATAAGGCTTGCTTCCCCATCTCTTGCGTCTTTAACCCTTTTCAAAATTCTGCATTGGGATTTTTGTGTAGTTGCCAGTATGAGCTCCAGAGGAATATTGGTAGGGTCCCGAAATCCGACAATAACAACATCAAGGCTGTTCTTAACCAGCTCTACCGCTTTGTCCAATGTCGGCTTGTCTCTTACGTCTATAACCAATCCCAATTTCTTTTCACTCTTATCTTTAAGCTCCTGCCATAATGAAATATTGTCGGAAATTATGTACTCCGATTTCTCCCATAAGGCTTCACCTGCTTTTACTGTTTCAAATTCATCCATAGACGAAATAATAATCGCTGCTCTTATCTTTTGAGGAAGCTTCAAGCCTTCAAGCATATAGATATTTTTCAGGCTTACGAGCAGAACATCGTACGCTGACTGGCATACCTTATCTATAGTATCAACGGATGTATCAGAATTTATTTCGAACCATAGTGTTCTTTCATTCTTCATATATTTTCCCCTTTAAATTTTAAAAATTGTTAACTCTTATTTACATTCTTAAAAGATATTCCCTTATCATGGTAGCATAAAATATGGTATATTACAACATTTTTTAAGATTTTTCGCATAAGGCAGTCTTTTTACCGTGAAATATTCCCCTTCCATTGACAAGCACCAGATGTGTAAATTATACTTATAATATATTAAAAGACTTATTAAATAAAACCGTATGACTGGCGGAAGTGGAATTTACCACAGGGAGTACGGTTGTGTTGGTGTGGTATGGGAATGCCTGTCAACATTCGATTTGCCGACCGCCTGGGCTTTTGTATTTGGCTCAGGTGGTTTTTTGTTTCTCTTAAGCCGCCTGATATAGCTGCAATAGGCAAATAAACGGGACAGGAGCTGGTTAGCTATGTGTGAAGAAGCCTGGAGAGGATTTGTACCCGGAAATTGGCAAAACGCTGTAGATGTCAATGATTTTATCTCAAAGAACTATTCTCCCTATGATGGAGACGAAGCCTTCCTGTCCGACTCAAGCGTCCGGACAAAAAAGCTCTGGAGCAAATGCAAAAAGCTTCTGCGGGAGGAGTATTTAAAAGGCGGCGTTTTAAATGTGGATGCTAAAACGGTATCGGGAATTTCAAGCCACGGTGCGGGATATATAGATAAGGAGCTTGAGCTCATACCCGGTCTGCAGACCGACAGGCCGTTAAAAAGAGCCATAGCTCCCTACGGCGGTATCAGGATGGCTAAGCAGGCATGTGAAAAGTATGGCTATTCCCTTTCACCGAAAATAGAGGAAATTTTTGAAAATTACCGTAAAACCCATAACGACGGAGTATTCAGCACATATACAAATGAAATGAAGAAAGCCCGCAAAAGCGGTGTTATAACAGGGCTTCCCGACGCATACGGGCGGGGAAGAATAATAGGAGACTACAGGAGAGTTGCCCTTTATGGTGTTGACAGGCTTATATCTGAAAAACAGCTTGACTTAAAACAGCTTTGCCCAACACCCTGCATAGAAGAAAATATACGCCTCAGAGAAGAAATTTCAAGCCAGATAAAGTCCCTTAAGGAGCTCTGTGCCATGGCCTCCGCTTACGGCCTTAATATAAGCCTGCCCGCCGCTAATGCGCTGCAGGCGGTGCAATGGACTTATATGGCTTTCTTAGGAGCGATGAAGGAGACAAATGGAGCTGCAAATTCACTCGGCAGAGTCAATACCTTTTTTGATATTTATATAGAGAGGGATTTTATGGAGGGAAGGCTCACCGAGCCGGAGGCCCAGGAGCTTATTGACCAGTTTGTAATAAAGCTGCGCTTGATACGTCATCTCCGCACTCCTGAGTATAATGAGCTTTTCGCAGGAGATCCCGTATGGATTACCGAGTCGATAGGAGGAATGTCTGCCGCCGGAAGGCATATGGTAACCAAAACCTCCTACAGGATTCTCCATACGCTGTTTAACCTTGGACCCGCACCTGAACCGAACCTTACGGTATTGTGGTCGCAAAAGCTTCCGCACAGCTTCAAAGCCTTTTGTGCGAGGGTGTCCATGGTAACAAGCGCCATACAGTACGAAAATGATGATATAATGAATTGCGGTTTCGGGGATGACTACGGCATTTCATGCTGTGTATCAGCCATGCGCATAGGGAAGGATATGCAGTACTTCGGAGCCAGATGTAATCTCCCCAAGCTTCTTTTGCTTGCCTTAAACGGCGGCAGGGATGAAATAACCGGGCAGCAGGTAGGCCCTGTGTCCGAGCCTTATAAGGAAGACTACCTTGACTATAAAAAGGTTGTTGCAAGCTTTCATCGTATGCAAAAATGGCTTGCCGGACTATATGTTGACATAATGAATGTAATACATTACATGCATGACAGGTATGCCTATGAAAGCCTTATGATGGCCCTGCACGATACCGATGTGAGACGGCTTATGGCTTTTGGCATTGCGGGGCTCTCCGTTCTGGTGGATTCCTTGAGCGCCATAAAGCACACATATGTAAAAGCTATAAGAGATGACAGGGGTCTGATTGTAGATTTTGATATAAGGGGAAGCTACCCCCAGTTCGGAAATGACGACGACAGGGCCGACAGTATTGCGGTGGAAGCGGTGAGGAGCTTTTATGGGGATTTGAAGGCGCATAAAACATACAGATACGCAAAGCATACCCTTTCTGTCCTTACAATCACTTCAAATATAGTTTACGGTAAAAAAACCGGCTCAACCCCTGACGGCAGAAAGGCAGGCCAGCCATTTGCCCCCGGAGCAAACCCAATGCACGGCAGAGACAGGATGGGAGCTCTCGCGGCACTGAATTCAGTGGCCAAAATTCCATACCGGTACTGCATGGACGGAATATCCCTTACCCTTACTCTTGTCCCTAAGTCACTGGGGAGGGATACAAAATCCCGCCTCGATAATCTGGCCGCTCTGCTGGACGGATATTTCGCTCAGGGTGGACACCACATAAATATAAACGTTCTGGAGCGCGCAGTGCTTGAGCAGGCAATGGAGGACCCATATAATTATCCCCAGCTCACCATAAGGGTTTCAGGCTATGCGGTAAATTTTGTAAGGCTCACAAGCCAGCAGCAGCTCGAGGTAATCTCACGCACCTTCCACAGCGCAATGTAGAAAGTTTATTTGCGGGGACATTCCCCGGTAAAGTATATTTTTTGAGGAATGTCCCTGCTGTCAGCCGTTATTTTTTCTTTTTGTCGCTATTGTTTTTCCTGGACACAGAATAGCCGAAATGCCCGAGAGCCTTTCCCAGAGTCCAGTATTCCCCGTGTGAGTAGCATATAAGCCCTGCCTTGTCCAGGTGCATTTTGCCTTTATCGTCTATGAGCCTGCCATCCACATTGACCGCTACTATCTCCGCTATAAACATGTCATGAGAACCCAGCTCAATCACATTTTTTACAACGCACTCTATGTTTACAGGAGACTCCTTAATCAGTGGCACATCCACAACTGAAGCCTTTTGGGTCGTTAATTTTGCCGCCTCAAACTTATCCATATCCCTGCCCGATTTAACTCCGCAGTAATCGGTAGCAAATGCCAGCTCCTTTGTGGCGAGGTTTACAACAAACTGCCCCTTATCCTTAATTAAAGCGTACGAGTATCTCTCCCTGCGCACTGAAATTGAAAGCATAGGCGGTTCAGAGTTGATTGTGCCGGCCCATGCCAGTGTAATAATATTGGGCTTGCCCTCGCCATCAGCGCAGGTCACCATTACCGCAGGCACAGGATTAAGCAGCGTCGAGGGCTTCCATGTTTCTTTTCCCATATAATACCTCCAAAATACTTTATATCGTTTTTATATTTATTATATTTTATCAAAATTTATTATATTTTACAAATTTTACTTAACGGACATTCCGGGCAGCGCGGATTTTTACCTAAACAGTATTTGGAGCCAACTCCGTCAATCTGTGCATGGTATTCATTAAACAGCTCTGTGTTATGCTCCAAATTATCCATGAAAAACCTCTGCATACTCTCATAGCTTTCATTTTCTTTAAAATATCCCAGCCTTCCGAACACCCTTCTGGTGTACGAATCCACAACAAATATCGGCTTTCGTGCCGCATACAGTATTATACAGTCAGCCGTTTCCTGTCCTATTCCATAGAGAAAAAGCAGCTCCCTTCTCAAGTCATACAAGTCATTTTCAAACATCTTATCCAAAGACCCCTCATATTCCGATTTAACATGCTGGCAAAAGACCTTAAGCTTTTTGGCCTTTTGCTTATAAAATCTTGTACACCTTACCAGCTCCCCCAGTGCCTCCATATTTGAAGCGCATATTCCATCTATGCTTAAAATATTTTCTCTCTTTAAATTTTCAATAGCCAGTGTAACATTTTTCCATGATACAAATTGGGTCAATATTGCCCCTACAATCATTTCAAAGTCATTTTCAGCCGGCCACCAATGCCTTGAGCCCTCTTTATCATACATGCTGCTATATATATCCATTAATGATCTGTTCAAGCCTATATCCATTTCTATCCCTTTCCTATTCCCGTCATGTACCAAAAAGCTATTCTAAAGCAATAATCATATAATACACGACCTGAAGCATATAAATCAACCTTATTACACTAAAATAGGTGCATATGATAAATATTGAAGAAAGCAATTAACTCACTGGCCCCTCTCTTTTCAAAAGGGAGGGGGCCGGGGGTGAGTATTCTACTTATTCCTCAATATTCTTTACCTAAGCGCCAAAAAGGCCGGATTTACAAATCCGGCCTTTTTCTAAAAACTGGCTTTTACTTACACGGGATAATTCTCTCTCTTTTTATAATGTGTATGCAGAAGCTCATGTGATTTGTGGCTTCCGGGCTTCTCAAAATACTCGTCGTAAAGCATTTTTATTTTGGGATTCTCATGGGATTTCCTTATCGGCATTTCCCTGTCCTCCTCATATATGGCCTTTGCCCTTTCCTTTCTAAGGTCGGTCCAGCTTCTGACCTGAGATGGCTGTATAGGCTGTCCGCCTCCGTTCACACAGCCTCCGGGACATGCCATTATCTCAACAAAGTGATACTCTTCTCCCGATTTTATCTTATCAAGAAGCTTTCTCGCATTTCCCAGTCCATGTGCAACCGCCGCCTTAAGCTTCATGCCCCCGGCCTCTACGGTAGCCTCCTTAATACCCTCAACTCCTCTTACAGCATCATATTCAATGGCCGCGACCTTTCCTCCGCTCAGTATCTCTGCTACAGTCCTCAGCGCAGCCTCCATTACTCCGCCGGTCGCTCCGAAAATAACCCCCGCTCCGGAGGCTTCGCCCATGGGATCGTCAAAGTGTCTTTCGGGGAGCTCGGTAAAGTCTATGCCAGCCTCCCTAATCATCCTTGCAAGCTCTCTTGTTGTCAATACCACGTCAACATCAGGATATCCCGCGGAAGACAGCTCCGGCCTTTGGGCTTCAAACTTCTTTGCCGTACATGGCATTATGGATACCACAAATACTTTTGCCGGATCAATGCCCATTTTCTCGGCATAATAGGACTTCAGCACCGCCCCGAACATCTCATGAGGAGACTTGCAGGTTGACAGGTTGTCAATAAATTCAGGATAGTAGTGCTCGCAGAATTTAATCCATCCCGGGCTGCATGAGGTTATTACAGGAAGCTTTCCGCCGTTCTTTATCCTTTCTATGACCTCTGTGCCTTCCTCCATAATTGTAAGATCGGCAGCGGTATCGGTGTCAAATACCTTCGCAAAGCCCAAACGCCTCAGGGAAGCAATCATGTTGCTGGTGACCCTTGAGCCTATCGGCATTCCGAACTCTTCTCCAAGTGCTACCCTCACAGCAGGAGCTGTCTGAACCACCACATGGAGATCGTGGCTTGCAAGAGCCTCCCACACCCTGTCGGTGTCGTCCTTTTCACGAAGAGCCCCTACAGGACATACGCTTACGCACTGCCCGCACATGGTACACGGCACCTCGTTCAGCGACTTGTTAAAGGCAGGCGCGACAACTGTCTTAAAGCCTCTCTCGTTGGTGTCTATAACAGATACCGTCTGAACGTTTTTGCACATGCTGACACACCGCCTGCACAATACGCATTTGTTCTGATCCCTTACTATGGAAGGAGAAAACTGGTCTATAGCAAAATTTCCGCTCTCTCCCTCAAACCTTATATCCTTTATATTCAATTCCTCAGACAGCTTTTGAAGCTCACAATTCCTGCTTCTCACGCATGTAAGACATTTCTTTTCATGGTTGGACAGTATGAGCTCAAGTGTAACCTTTCTTGCCTCACGCACGGCAGGGCTTTGAGTATATATCTCCAGTCCCTCCGATACGGGATATACACATGCCGCCTGCAAGCTTCTGGCTCCCTTTACCTCAACCACACACATCCTGCATGCCCCTATTTCATTTATGTCCTTGAGGAAGCAAAGTGTAGGTATCGCTATATTTACCTGTCTGGCAGCCTCCAATATTGTATAGCTTTTAGGCACCTGTACCTTTCTGCCGTCAATCATTATATTTACCATTTCCATTTTTACACTCTCCTTCCGCTATACATTTTTAAATATGGCTTTGAATGGGCATTTTTCCATACATGCACCGCACTTTAAGCACTTTTCCTGATTGATTACATACGGAACCTTTTTCTCTCCGCTTATGCAGTTTGCAGGACATACCTTTGCACAAATACCGCAGCTCTTACACCTTTCGGCGTTAATAACATATTGCATCATCGACTTGCACACACCCGCCGGGCACTTCCTGTCCCTTACATGGGACATGTACTCGTCCTTAAAGTACCTCAAGGTGCTTAAGACAGGATTTGGAGCGGTTTGTCCCAACCCGCACAGAGCCGAGGCCTTAATGTTCTTTGCAAGAATCTCAAGCTTTTGTATGTCACCCTCCTGACCCTTGCCGTCAGTAATCCTCTCCAATATCTCAAGCATCCTTTTAGTACCTATACGGCATGGAGGACATTTTCCGCAGGATTCCTCAACCGTAAACTCAAGGAAGAACTTGGCTATGTCAACCATACAGGTATCCTCATCCATTACGATCAGTCCGCCGGAGCCCATCATTGAGCCTATCTGAATAAGTGAATCATAGTCAATGGGGGTGTCTATAAGGCTTGCAGGAATACAACCTCCGGAAGGGCCTCCTGTCTGCGCCGCCTTAAATTTCTTGCCGTTTGGTATTCCCCCTCCTATGTCATATACTATTTCTCTTAACGTTGTTCCCATAGGAATTTCAACAAGCCCGGTATTGTTTATCTTTCCACCTACCGCAAACACCTTTGTTCCCTTGCTTTTCTCAGTTCCAAGGCTTGCAAACCATTCGGGCCCTTTTAAGAAAATTACCGGTATGTTTGCATATGTCTCAACATTGTTGAGTATGGTAGGCTTATTCCACAAGCCCTTTACCGCCGGGAAAGGAGGTCTTGGCCTGGGCTCTCCTCTTTTGCCCTCAATTGAGGTCATAAGCGCGGTTTCCTCTCCACACACAAACGCGCCTGCACCCAGCCTTATTTCCAGATCAAAGCCGAAGCCTGTATCAAAAATGTTATTTCCTAACAGTCCGTATTCCTTTGCCTGATCAATTGCGATCTGAAGCCTTTTTACAGCTATGGGGTACTCGGCCCTTACATATATAAAGCCTTGATTTGAGCCGATTGCATATCCTGCAATTGCCATGGCCTCTATCAGCGAGTGGGGGTCTCCCTCAAGAACGCTCCTGTCCATAAAGGCCCCCGGGTCTCCCTCATCGGCATTACAACAGACATATTTCTGATCATCCTTGGATTTGCTTGCAAATTCCCACTTCAGCCCTGTAGGGAATCCGGCTCCCCCTCTTCCCCTGAGGCCCGATTTTTTAACGGTATCTATAACCTGCTCGGGGGACATTTCTGTCAGCACTCTGGCCAGTGACTTATATCCGTCATAAGCTATATACTCGTCAATTATTTCGGGATTGATTACACCGCAATTTCTTAAAGCGACTCTCATCTGCCTCTGGAAGAAACCGACGCCCTCTAAGGACTTTGTTATGTCGGTATGCTCCTTGTCTCCCGCCAAAAGCCTTTTTACAATTCTCCCCTTTAAAAGATGCTCCCCGACTATTTCCTTTATATCCTCGACCTTGACCATTGTGTACATTGCTCCCTCGGGATAAACCACCACAATGGGGCCCTCGGCACACAGACCAAAGCAGCCTGTCTTTACCACCTTCACCTCATTATCCAGCTTATTGGCGGCAAGCTGTACATCCAATTCCTTCATAATTTTTTCCGAGTTTGACGACGTACAGCCCGTACCTCCGCAAACCAGGACATGTGCTCTATATAACTGCATTTTGTTTATACCCCCAATTCTCTAATTTGAATGTCTGTAAATCATCAAATTATCAGCCCTCTTCAGCGCCAATGGTTAAGTCCGAACAGACTCTTCCGTTTACTATATGCTCTGCCACAACTCTTACAGCCTTTTCAGGTGTCATTTTAACATACGTCACCTTGTCCCCGTCAGGGTTTATAACCTCAACCACAGGCTCAAGCCTGCATACCCCTATGCAGCCCGTCATTGTCACGCTGACATCGGAGATATTTCTCTTTTTTAATTCCTCTAAGAATGCATTCATGACAGGTCTTGCCCCTGCGGCAATTCCGCATGTGGCCATACCTACCACAACCCTCAGAACATTTTTGTTTGTCCTTAAGCTTATTTCCTCCAATGTCTTCTTTCTTATTTGCTCCAGCTCAGCTATTGATTTCATTCAACACACCTCCAAATGTAATCTTTACACCTTCATCAATAAACTTTTTAATCCAGTCCACAACTTCATAATTGTTAATGGGAACCTCCAAAATCCTTGCCTTTACTTCCTCCGTACTGAATTCGAAGCTTTTGCCGCTATTCTTCATAAGCACAAGCTCAAAATCAATTCCGGGATTGGCACTTATAACAGCTCCGAAAGTATCGGCTATATCACCTAACGGTATTCTGTCAATACTGCTTATCTTAAAAACAGCCTCAAGAGTTGTCCCCTGTCCCTTAACTGAATTTATATACACATCTCCTCCCGATTGCATGGCGGAGGACTTAAGCAAAGGAATTCCCAAGCCTATTTTTCTGGTTGTCCTGGTAGTGGAAAAAGGGCTTGTTACACGCTCCAGCAGCTCCTTATCCATCCCTTCTCCGTCATCGGATACGCAAACCCTGAGTTCATCCGGCGCAGTGACAGCGGTTATATATACCTCGACCTTACGGGCACCGGCTGTTATTGAATTTTGTATTATATCCATTAAGTGCAATGAAATATCTCTCATTTTCTCCCGTACAAACCCTTTAAAATCATCGTCAGGTATTACAGATCCTTATATTTTTGAATTACTCCTTCTATATCATCAGGCTCCAGCCTTCCGTATACATCATCATTAACCATTATTACGGGGGCCAGACCGCACGCGCCTATGCACCTGCATGCGTCCAATGAATACTTTCCGTCCTCAGTACATTCTCCTACATTAATGCCCAGCTTTTCTTTCAGCTTATCCAGCACAAGCCCCGAGCCCTTAACATAGCATGCGGTACCCATACAGACATTAATTTTAAACCTTCCCTTAGGCTTCAAAGAGAACTGGGTATAAAAGGTAACCACCCCGTATATCTCTGTCAGAGGTATATTAAGACCCTCAGATATCGCCTTCTGTACCTCAACGGGAAGATATCCGTATACCTCCTGAGCCTCATGCAGCACCGGAATTAATGCCCCTCTGGTGTCCTTATACTTTGTGATAATTTCCTGCAGTTTCTGTTCTTTTTCATCAACACATCCACAGCAGCAGTTGTTTGTACTCATTGACACAGACCTCCTAATCCAAATTAATAAACTTAACATAAGATATTGCTTTTAATGTCCATAGCAAATTAACCCCACCAGACATTAAAATACAATTATAAAATGAAAAGATTTTCGACGATTGTTAAGTATTTAACAATGCTTATATTATTATATCAAACTTTCGAGTATTCTTCAATAATTTTAACGAATATTTAATTTCCTAACTGCTATTTTACAGATTGTACATTATA
Source organism: Bacillota bacterium (assembly GCA_023390115.1). Lineage (GTDB taxonomy): Bacteria > Bacillota > Clostridia > Acetivibrionales > DSM-27016 > Anaerobacterium. The sequence continues at coordinate 33,643 of JAEWDM010000029.1, read as the reverse complement.
TTTGATTTAACTTCCATGTAAAATTTATTTTTTAATCTATCGTTAAATATTTAACACAGACTGGCAAAATAAATCCGGGAATTTTAATGGGCACTCTCTAAAAGCATGATAGAAAGTGCCCAGTAAGTTTTTTTTTAAAATAATCCTAAGTCTTTATATTTATTCCAGATTGTACGGCGTCTCCTGATATACGTAATAATTCAGCCAGTTGCAGAACAAGAGGGTGGCATGGCCTCTCCATCTTACCACAGGGTATTTTGAGGGATCATCCGAGGGGAAGTAGTTTTTGGGAACCTTTATGTCGAGTCCTCTTGATATGTCACGGTCATATTCTGTTTTGAGTGTCAGGGGATCGTATTCCGAATGCCCTGTAACGAACACCTGCCTGCCCCCCTTTAAGGCCACAATATATACTCCCGAATCCATAGATTCCGCCAAAATCTCCAGGCAGGGAATTTTTTCTATGTCCTCTCTTCTAATCTCCGTATGCCTGGAATGAGGCACAAAAAACTCGTCGTCAAAACCCCTGAGAAGCTTTACATTCAATTTGTTCACAGTATGAGAAAAAACACCGAACATTTTCTCGGGGAGGGCATATTTCGGTATGCCGTAATGAAAATAGAGCCCCGCCTGGGCACCCCAGCAGATATGGAGTGTTGACGTTACATTTGTATAGCTCCATGTCATAATTTCCTTAAGCTCGCTCCAATAATTTACCTCCTCAAAATCTATCAGCTCCACCGGAGCACCTGTTATTATCATTCCGTCAAACTTCTGTTCCCTTATATCGTCAAAGGTATTGTAAAACTTTATGAGGTGTTCATAAGGAGTATTTTTGGACAAATGAGTCTTAGGGTGCAGAAATACAACATCCAGCTGCAAAGGCGAATTTCCTATCAGCCGGAGTATTTGTGTCTCGGTAGTAATTTTTGTAGGCATTAAATTGAGAATAACTATTTTAAGCGGGCGTATATCCTGATGAAACGCGCGCTCCTCACTCATTACGAAGATGTTCTCGCTGTTCAAAATCTCTGCTGCCGGCAGATTATCAGGTATTTTTATAGGCATGAAACTTCCCCCTTGAAGTCATAATAAGTATTAAAAAAGGGCCTAGCCCTAAAGTAAAGCAAAGTCAATATGCAATAAAATACTTTATCTGATTATAATACTATAATATTGCTTCAAAGGTCAAGAAAAAAATAAAGGCCTGATGCGGGTTATATTACGCACACTGAACTGGCGCGCCCTCCTCCGGTGAATCCTCTATAAAAACAAACCACCTGTCTAACGACTTTCCAATATCCGGATATAAAGAATTAAAATTTAATAGGGACTAATTTACTATACTAATATTTATTTGTTTAGATAGATTATTTTTACTTTCTTCAAGATTTTCAGTCAGCGAAAAAGCCCCACTAGCTTTAATAGTGTATTCTCCTTCAGGTAAGTATAAATCTTTTTCTTCATAAAATTTTTTCCAAAAATCCGCATTTGCGTCATCGTTAGAATAACCCCCGTTCTTGGCATAATCAAATTTATAGAGTTCTCCATTTTCCAGCATAGTAGATGTTAGTATAGTATTTATAATGCCACCAATATTAAATTCTTTACCATCGGAAATATTAAAAGTAACAGTAGGATCACCATGCCATATTTTCACTTGATCATTGTTCCCTATATATTTAATAGTTGCCCAAATTTTGATCTTATCAGTTGATTTATATGTTTGTTTATCAGAATATAACTCTAGCTCAAACAATTTATGGTAGTCCGGTACAGTTTTATTTGAGTCTGTAATGTTTGACACATTTTCATGCTGGCAACCTGTTAAAATCACAAATACGATTAGCAGTGATTCTACCAGTAATGAAATTTTAGTACTCTTCATGATGTATCCTCCAAAAAATCAGATTTCGTGTATTTAGACTGGTAATACATTATAAAAGTTCCTGTAGACTACTTTTTATCAGAAAGCTGTATATAAAATTTATTTATGCCATGCTCAATTTTCTTATAAGTGTAGATTAATTAAAACCAAAATTTTTATTATGGAAAAATGTTAAGACAGTTTTAAACAAAAATTTTCATAACTAATATTCTATACAATATGAGGCAGGTAATTTATACCCGCCTCATTATCACCGTTGTTATTTTTTAGTTTATGATGGATATGGAGTACAATTATTTAGGCTACTTAAAACATTAAGAATTTTAGAAAATATCGAATAAGAGCCAGAACCCCAGTTTCCGCTGCTGTCAAGTGCTGAGGCAGATTGTGTACCTATAATAGTATACTTATTTTGATTTGATGATGTTGAGTTTTGATAGCCTACTGGGGCACCGCTATCTCCTTCTATAGCAATATAATCAGCTTTTACCATATTGGTAAATGCAACACCGTTAACTGTATAGCTGAAGTTATTCGATAAAATCTTCCCTACTGTTTTACCAGATCTTTGCCCCCATTTATATATTGTCATATTCTGTGCATATGAGGACATTGTATTTACTGAAGTGTATTCATCCTGAGTATATAAGGAATTTATAAGTGTAGTGCCATTCAATTTTTTTGAAGGCTGCCAACTAGTTCCGCTTTTCGTAACAAAAGCAGCGTCGGTACCTCCACCAAAAACCTTTTGTGATATAGTCCCAATAACATCTGAGCCATACCTTACAGAAGTCCCTACAGCATCTGGTACATGACCTGGTATAATATAACCAATTGTTCCATCGGACTTTCTAGCTCCTAAACCTATTGTAGCAGTTCCAGAAGTAGTCGAAAAAGCAGCTCCATTAGTAATATTACTTGCTGTGAGGGTTATTTCAGCACTAGATTCTCTGAATTCTATAAAAGGACTATCAATAATTTTTTTAATATCATTAATTTTAGTACCGTTAACATCTTTTAAATAAACATAAACCTTATTAGATTGATCATCTCTTTCTATCATACTTATATCTTGATCAACCATAATTTTATTTAAAGATGCTATAGCACCATCTAAATCATTTATAGAATATGTCACATTATGGAACTTAACATTAGAAGCACCAAGTATATTCTTTAAAGATTTTTCATCGTTACTTTCAACAGCTTGATTTCCAACTAAATTAACATTTAAATATCCTTCTTCATCAATATATGTACCCGCAAAATTTCGAAAATTATTTTTTTGGTAATATTCCAAAATTTTAACATGGTTTTCAATAGCTTGTATTTCATTAACCTCTCTATTACTGATATCTCCCATATTTGCTGCAGAACTTACCACAAAAGTAGAAAATAAAATCATAACAGATAGAATGACTAAGATTATCTTTTTAAACATAAATATTCTCCTTTTATTTTTTAATTAAATAATATACTTTTTATTGCAATTGTATTCTGTTAAATTATATCCCTCCCTTAACTTGTCTTTATTTACAATTCACGCAGAGGGTAGTATACTAAAAAGCCATGGCAATCTCTCTGATAAATTGCATTGTTTATAATAAAGGTCTGGTAAGGGGTACAATTGTAACAAAACTACTATACCAAACCTTTTTTTCATCTTCGGTTTCCCAATTACTATGCTTTTATAAATTATGATATATTTCTACCTTAAGCACATCTCAACTAATATGTATTATATCTTACATATCATTAATATTTTGTAATATAATGGTGTCAAATCTAAATTTATTAAATATTTCTATAGTTCATCTTATATAAAATTTGATTATAATTATAGAAGTGATAAGGTATCTGATATTCCACGTTTGTTTGACATCTCATAAATAAACTGCATTCCCAGAGCCGTTTCAAGCATTGAAATTATTAACAATGAAAAATTTAAAGGCCTGATGCGGTGGGTCTTTATACCCTTTAGCGTCAGGCCTTTAACGGAGCTTCCTCTTATACTTCCATTATTATAGGCAAAATCATAGGCTTTCTCTTTGTTTTTTCATAGATGTAGTCTCTAAGTGAATCCTTTATTACATTTTTTCTGGCACCCCAGTCATTTCTCCTCTTGTCTTCGCACTTGTCAAGCGCCTTCTTAACTACCTCTCTCATATTCTCCATCAGATCCTCGGATTCTCTTACATATACAAATCCCCTTGAGATTATATCGGGCCCTGCGGCCACATTGCCCGTATCCCCCTCTATTGTTATTACCACGACAATAAGCCCATCCTGCGACAAGTGCTTTCTGTCCCTCAGCACAATATTGCCTACGTCTCCCACCCCAAGGCCATCCACAAGCACCTTTCCCGAAGCCACGCTTCCGCTTATTTTGGCTGTATCGGAGTTCAGCTCAAGCACCTTCCCTATCTCCATAACAAAAATTCTGTCATTAGGCATCCCCAGCTTATGGGCAAGATTTGCATGCTGCTTCAAATGCCTGTGCTCTCCATGGACAGGGAAAAAGAACTTAGGCTTGACAATGCTGTGTATAAGCTTCAGCTCCTCCTGGCACGCATGGCCCGAAACATGAATATCGGCAAGCGCCTCATATATTACCTCGGCACCCTTTCTGAACAGCTCGTTTATTACTCTTGATACAAGCTTTTCATTTCCGGGTATGGGATTTGCAGAAATAATCACCAAATCTCCCGGAGCAATTTCAACCTTTTTGTGCTCGGAGGCAGCTATCCTTGTCAATGCCGACATGGGCTCACCCTGGCTCCCCGTTGTTATAAGAACAAGGTTCTCAGGATTATATTTGTGAATGGTGTCAATGTCAACCATTACTCCCTCGGGAGCATGCATATATCCCAAATCCATGGCTGCCTTCACAACATTTACCATGCTTCTTCCGCAAATAGCTACTTTTCTGTTAAATTTCACGGCGGAATTGATTGCCTGCTGCACCCTGTGTACATTTGAGGCAAAGGTAGCAATAAGTATCCTCCCTCTGGCATTCATAAATATGTCCTCAAAGGCCTCTCCCACAGTCTTTTCAGACATGGTATAGCCCTCCCGCTCGACGTTGGTGCTGTCACACATAAGAAGCAGCACGCCTTTTTTGCCTAATTCGGCAAGACGGGCCAAATCCATAGGCTCCCCTTCTATGGGCGTGTAATCAATTTTAAAATCCGCTGTGTGCACAACTATTCCTACAGGAGTATATATGGCAAGCGCAACAGTATCCGCTATACTGTGGGTAGAACGTATAAACTCCACCTTAAACACTCCAAGGTCAATTGTCTGTCCCTGCTTGACGGTATTTAAGGAAACGCTCGAAAGCATTCCGTGCTCCTCAAGCTTATACTGCAGTAGTCCTAATGTAAGCTTAGTTCCGTATACAGGTACGTTTATATCCTTCAGCACATACGGCAGCGCACCTATATGATCCTCATGTCCGTGGGTCAGCACTATGGCCTTGACCTTATCCTTGTTCTTGGACAAATACGTGGTATCAGGTATCACAAGATCTATACCAAGCATTTCGTCCTCAGGAAAAGCCAGCCCGCAGTCCACCACGATAATTTCATCACCATACTCAAACACTGTGATGTTCTTGCCGATCTCCTGTAATCCCCCCAGTGGAATTACTTTTAGTTTTTTCTTGTTTTTTGCCACTTTCCAACCTCCATAACTTTATTATTTTAATGTGATATATTAAAAAGATTACCTCTTTATAATTCAATAAAATAGCATTCTTCCATATGCACAGCTTTACTATTATAGCATATTTCCATTAAAATCAAATACAATTATTTTTACCGGCATAAATTGCAGTTTCCGGTTAAAAGCCGTCACAAAAATATGAGGACTGCCTCCAGCCCCCATAGATTACAGAAATAGGATTTTCGTTTATTTTACGCCCGTATATCCCCAGTCCTTTTTTTGGCTTTCCTCAACAATCTCCCTGTAAACATCCAGTGTCTGTCTTGATATGGTATCCCAATTATACACCCTGTACACCTTTTCCATCGCTCTTTTCTTTATTTCCTCAGCCTTATCCGGGTTGAACAGTATATCAAGGATGCTGTCGGCCAAAGATTCCGCATTGCCTGTATAAGCCTTCATTCCATCAACCCCGTGGTACACAATTTCCCCCAGTCCCCCTGTATCCGAAACCACTACAGGAACATTTGCAACCATTCCCTCTAAGGCAACTATCCCGAATGGCTCATACAAGCTCGGGAAAACCGCAATATCCGCGCACTTGTATAATTTACACAAATATTCATCGCTTATATAGCCTGTAAAATATATTTTGTGATTTATATTCATTGCAGCGGACTTTCCCTTTAGATATTCACTCTGAGGGCCCTTTCCCGCAATAACAAACTTTACGTCATTATAGCTGCTTATAATTTTAGGCACCGCATCTATTAAAACATGAGCTCCCTTTTCATTTACCAGTCTCCCTACAAAAAAAACAATTTTCTCATTATCGGAGGCATAGTTCCTTCTGAACGCGAGATCCCTTTCAAAGCCCTTAAATTTATCGGGATCTACCCCGTTATGTATTACACGGACCTTGTCCTCCGGAAGCTCAAATATATTTTTGACCTCGTTGCTCATATATTCGCTGTTTACTATTATTTTCCAGGATTCGTATGTCAGCCACCACTCAACATTATGTATATATCTCTGCATATCATTATGTACGCCCCAATTCCTTCCATACTCCGTAGCATGTATGGTAGCAATCATGGGAATTAAGTATGCATTTTTCAATGTCTTGGCTGCAAAGGCCACTATCCAGTCATGAGCATGTATTATATCAAAATCTTTGTATTGGGTTATAAGCCTGATTGAACATTCAATAATACTGAAATTCAACTGCAAAACCCAATCAACAAAATTGATGGTATTTATATCATATGTATGAACCCGGTGAACAAAGACATTTTTATCCCTTTCCATCTCCTCGGTACCGGCTTCCCAACAGGTTACAACATGAATTTCATTGCCCTTTTCTCCCAGCTCTTGCGCCAGATCATGCACAACGCGCGAAATGCCGCCAACAATTCTCGGAGGATATTCCCAGGAGAGCATAAGTATTCTCATATTATTCCCCTCTCAAGCATATAGTACATTAAAATATTTTCAGCAACATGCCAAGGACATTATCAAAAATACCAGCTTTTTAATATGCTTAACTATTAGTATTATAACACTAAATAAAGCAATTTACATATTTTTATTTTTCGGTAAGCCACCATACTGAATAAATATAACTGGCTGCGCCAAAATATGATGGATATTAAAAACAGCCGCTGTGTATTACCGCTTTAAATGGTCTCCGAAGATTATTATATAACAAAATCCCAAAATATCAAAATATATATTTTTTATTAATATATGTAAATAATAGGTTGAATTTAAAGCGAAACAGTATTAAAATCAAAGTATGGGTATAAAAGCATTATGCTAAAAGGCATATGCCGGCTGTCCAATTGAAATTTAGGAGGAAATAAAAAACATGTCTGAGATTCAAGCACATAGTGAGAGCTGTTTACCTTTTGCCTGTGATAACGCAAGGATATTGCTGCTGGCAAGGGATCCTCACTGCCTGTATGCATATTGGGAAATTCCTGATTCAAAGAAGACCTCGTTTTGCGAAGAATTCGGCTTTGAATTGTGGGGAAAATCTGTGCCTGTTCTCAAGGTTTCAAATGTATCTAAAAACACCGGATTTGATATAGCTATCAGTGATCTTTCAAGTAGCGCATACATAAACGTTCCCGATGCAGGCTCTCTTTATTGCGTGCAGTTGGGAAGGCTGGTTTCGGATAAGTTCTTTATAAGTCTTGCCAGCTCCGATTACGTATTTACTCCAGGCGGAAATTTAAGTACAAATACTGCTGTTTATTTTATAAACTATAAAATTATAAAGCACAAGCACACCTGCGATAAATGGAATGACTGCACAAAGTCATATCCCCGCATGAAAAACAAATTGCCCGCTCCCGCAGTCAGTTCACATGAGTTTTTGAGAACGGAGCTTGAAGAGCTGCCATTAGGAATAAGCTCCGCAGAGCTTCTGGGGATACCTCCCGGTATAAGCTCCTGCAATTTGTTCAAATACTGAAGATGCCGGCCATATGCTTAGCAAGGCTTATACTTTGTCCGGCTTAGAGAGAGGATGGATTCCAATGGTTAAAGGAAATGTGGCCTTTATACTGCATGCACATCTTCCATATGTCCACCACCCTGAACAAGAAGGCTTTTTGGAGGAGAGATGGCTTTTCGAAGCCATTTCCGAAACATATATTCCACTGCTGAATACCTTCCTGGCACTGTCACAGGAGGGAGTAGACTTCAAACTGAATATGTCCTTAAGCCCCACTCTCCTGTCAATGCTCACAAATAAGCTCCTCCAGTCCAGATATATAAAATATCTTGAAAACCTTATAAGCCTGTCCGAAAAAGAAATTGAAAGAACATGGGCCCAGCCTGAATTCAATAGTCTGGCAAGAATGTACCACCGGAAATACATCAAGGACCTGAAGGATTTTACTCATGTATACGGATGCAATCTGGTAAATGCTTACAGGGGTTTTCAGGAGTCCGGGCATATCGAGATAATGTGCAGCGCCGCAACTCATGGCTTTTTGCCTCTTATGAGCAATAGCTGTGCGGTGCGTGCTCAAGTGTCGCTTGGAGTGGACATATACCTTAAATATTTCGGCAGGCGGCCTCTGGGCATATGGCTTCCCGAGTGCGGGTATACGCCGTCAATAGAAAATGTGCTGAGGGAAAACGGGCTTGAGTATTTTATCACCGAGTCTCACGGAATTCTCTATTCCGACCCTAAGCCTGTATTCGGCACCAATTGTCCTGTGGTGACCCCGAACGGGCTGGTTGCCTTCGGCAGAGACGCTGATTCCTCAAAACAGGTGTGGAGCGCCACTGAGGGATATCCGGGAGATTTTGACTACAGGGAGTTTTACAGAGATATAGGATATGACTTGGATTACGAGCATATAAGGCCATACCTGCCCCCTGACGGTCAGAGGATACATACAGGAATAAAATATTACCGGGTAACCGGAAAAACGGACTGCAAGCAGCCCTACAACCCTTTAACTGCAAAATATAAGGCCGACTGTCATGCAGAAAATTTTCTCTGCAGCAGGCAAAAGCAAATAATTGAGTTATCCCAAAAAATGGACCGTCCTCCCATAATAGTATGCCCGTATGATGCGGAGCTGTTTGGGCATTGGTGGTATGAAGGCCCCTTCTGGCTGTACTGCCTGTTTAAGAAAATAGACTGCAGCCAGAGCGATTTTAAGCTCACAACCCTCAGTGAATATATGGAGCGCAATCCCTTAATGCAGGTGTGCTCTCCATGCCCGTCAACGTGGGGACATAAAGGATACAGCGAGGTGTGGCTGAATGAATCCAACGACTGGATTTACAAGCATTTGGACAAGTCTGCACAAATGATGTCCCGGCTGGCTAACGAAAATCCATCCTGTGAAGGCTTAAAAAAGGATGCCATGAATCAGGCGGCGCGCGAATTGCTTCTGGCCCAAAGCAGCGATTGGGCATTTATAATGAGAACAGGCACAGTGGTCCCTTATGCCGTCAAGCGTACACAAGAACATATAAACCGCTTCACAAGGCTCTATAATGATATTAATGCGGACAATATCGATCCGTCATGGCTGAGCAGCATACAGGCACAGGACGATATATTCCCCGAGCTGGACTACAGGATATACCTGTAGTCCAAAAGGCTTGCACACGCCTCCTGTTATACGTACAGCAAAATAACCGCAAGCATTTCCAGCGGCTCACTTTCGTTATTTTCGACCATATGGGTTGCTCCGCCGCCTGTTAAAACAGCATCTCCTACCGAAACCTCACGCTTTTCCCCGTTATCGTCGATTATACCCCTGCCCCTTATTACGTAGAATATTTCCTCTTCATTGTCATGTTCATGGAGTCCTATGGAGCAGCCGGGATTAACAGTAATTTTTGCGCATAATCTTGCCTTGCCTTTAAGATCCTCCTGCTTAAAAATATGAGTAATTTCAATTACGCCGTCTCCCCCACGCATTTTTTCGTTCAACTGCTTTGTCATTTCATCCGATTTTCTAATCATTTTCTTCTCCTCCATAAGTAGGGGCAGACCTATGTGTCTGCCCTGAATTTCTGTATATTCTGTGTTTATGCGTAATCCGGGGCAGACACGCAGGCCTGCCTCTACGATTTTCAGGTTTTTCTTGTAAATTTAAAGCCGCACACCGGACATGTGCCTTCCAGCTTACCCTTGTTTTTAGGCAGTCTTAAATTGTTCCTGCATTTCTCGCATCTGAAAAAAACATACATATTTCTTTGCTGGAATCTTGTCCTGTAAAAAGACAATTTTGCGGCAGCCCTTTTAACAAGCCCTTCAAAAGCCTGCTTCTCCTTAAAACGCCTGTCCATATCCTTCGAAAGCATCCTGTAAACCGCATATCCCGCTAAAGCAGCTCCTATTATCCATAAATACCTGAACTGAAAAAATATGATCGCGGCAAAAAGAATAACCAAAGACAGCGTATCTGATCCATACCTTCCGTTCATAAGCTTCCGGATCACTATTTTCCCCTCCCTTGCGCCTGCCTTTCTTGTAAAAATTACATATGCCTTAATTTGGGTATAAATCCTGATTTTTAAATACTCAGTATTTTCTTAACCTGCCCGGCCATTTCCTCTCTGCTGCATACCTGCTTATGGATTACCTTCTTTTTATCCAAATCCGCAAGCCCCTGAGGAATAGGCAAACCGCATTCTTCCGACAAGGCATCAAGCAACTGGAATTCGCTTTTGCCTTTTACCCCCGGTTCTCCGAATATTGCTCTTGCAACACTTTCATTAAACTTAAAAGGGCTTGCAGTGGAGGCTATTAAAGAAGCGGAGACGTCTCCGGTCGAAATGACATATTTGTCATAAACATCTATTCCTACCGCTGTGTGAGTGTCTACAACATAACTATATTCGCTATATATATATTCTATTGTTTTAAGTGTCTCATTCTCATTGGTATAGCCTGCCCAGAACAATTTGGATATCTTTCTCCTGGTGTTGTCGTCAACGGTATATTCTCCATTTTCCTTAAGCTGTTCCATCCAGCCCTTTACAGCATTCGAATCATGATCTGTTATTTCAAACAGCAGCCTTTCCAGATTGCTTGAAATAAGTATATCCATTGAGGGAGAAACCGTCCTCTTAAACTCTCTCCTGCTGTCATACCTGCCGGTATTAATAAAGTCAGTCAGCACATTGTTCTCATTTGAGGCACATATCATTTTGTTTATGGGCAAACCCATTCTTAAGGAGTAATAGGCGGCAAGGATATTCCCGAAATTTCCCGTGGGCACTACCACATTAATTTTATCCCCAAGCTTTATATTGTCTTTTTTAACCATGTCCGCATACGCAGAAAAATAATAAACAATCTGGGGTAAAAGCCTTCCCCAGTTAATTGAATTTGCCGAAGAAAATTTTATACCGTTCAAGGCCATGAGACTGTTAAGGCCGGGATCTGTAAATATCGACTTAACTCCGTTCTGGGCATCGTCAAAATTGCCTTCTACTGCTATGGCATAAACATTTTTCCCCTCCTGGGTAACCATCTGCATCTTCTGGACCTCACTTACTCCGTTGTACGGGTAAAAAACTATTATTTCCGTACCCTCAACATCCTTAAAGCCCTCAAGCGCAGCCTTTCCGGTATCCCCCGAGGTAGCGACGAGTATAACAATCCGGCTGTCCTCTCCAGTCTTCCTTACAGCGTTTACAAGCAGATGCGGCAAAATCTGGAGCGCCATGTCCTTAAAGGCACATGTAGGCCCGTGCCACAGCTCAAGAATATATACGTTTTCATTCAGCTTACGCACCGGAGCAATCTCATCGCTCTCAAATTTCTCACGTGTATAGGCATTTTCAACACACTCCGCTATTTCCTCATCGGTATAGTCATCAATGTAATATTTTAAAACAGCCGTTGCCCTTTCCCTGTATGTCATATTTACCATATTGCCTATTTGCTCCAATTCAAGCTTACAGACCGATTCAGGAACAAACAGTCCTCCGTCCGGGGCTATTCCTTTTTTTATAGCATCAGCCGATAATACTGAGCCAGCTCCCCCTCTTGTACTTTTATAAAACATTCTTACGCCTCCAATAAAGTTAAAGTCGCAACAATAGCAAAGTATCATTGCTCTTGGTGTTTAACGGCTTCAAAAACAGTATAGGTTTATATAATATAATAATACAAATAGGGGAAAAAGAAAAGCATAAATAATATCCTTAAAAATCAGCAGCTTGGATTTAATCTACCACCTTCTGAAAAGCCCCTGCATTCCATTCCACATTTCCATCTTTTTTTTAGGGCGCGTAATATTCAGCTTATTGAAAAAGTCAGCCGCAGCCTTTCTCCCTTCATTAATCAGATAGGCTTTTTCCTCCTCGTCCAGATTGAAGTCTAAAAATGATATATTGGAAGTATTAATATCCGCAATATATTTTACGGGCGGAATATTTTTATCCACCCCAATGTCATGTACCGCACAAATCAATGCCTTTAAAATATTTAGAGGAGTATTTATACTGAGCAGCTTTTTCTTGTCGCTCCCTACCAGCCTGAAGCCGAGTGTGGAAGCGCTGTTCTCATTGTCAACAAGCCAGTAGGGAAAGCCGTCAAATACTCCGCCGTCTATCATGCTGTATTTTTTTGCATGATTCCCCTCCCACTTTTTTATTTCCACAGGCTTAAACGCAAAGGGAACAGCGGTACTCATTCTTACTGCCTTTGCAACCTCAAGCTTATCGGGGTCCATGCCGTAAAAAGCTATATCGTCAGGGAGAACTACCATCTTCACTCTGTTTATATCAACGGCGGTCATCCTTATTTTATAACCCCGGGGATTCATTTTATCCGGCTTTCCCGTCCTCAAATCGCCAAATGTTTTTACTCCTTTTAAAAGAAGAGACTTTGACACCCATTCCTCAAGATAATCTCCGTCGCAGAGATACCCCCGCTTGCTCAATCTTGCTATATTGTCAAGCATTGCTCCCCTGTATGCGTTCTCTTCCATGATCTCAAGGTTTAAGGCTCTCCGCATGTTCAAGCGTGGCCTGCACAAAAAATAATCAATAGCCTTGCCCATGTCTGCCTGTACTCCCCGGACCGCCGCAAGCTGCCGGCTGAACTCCATAAATTCCGAAACGGCGGGCACCCTTTTGGGTATGTCCTTTATTTGAATTTTGCTGAAGTTAAACTCATTAAGTACTTTTTTTAATTCCATTGCACCGTAGCCCGCCGCTGCAAAAGCTCCCGCCAGTGCTCCCGCCGAAACTCCCGCAATGTTATTCCATCTTATGCCCTCCTTTTCGGCTATTTCAAAAACCCCGGTATATGCAACTCCTTTAATTCCTCCCCCGCTAAGTACAATATTATATGCTTTATTTACATGTAACACGTCAACCTCTCCAATATAAATTGATCTATATATTAATATACGTAGGATGCCTCTCACAGGTGAGAGGCATCCTACGTAATGATGTTAATATCATTATGCCAAATCATTTTCATTGTATTACAGAAATCATAGGGGCAGACCTGCGTGTCTGCCCCAACCAAATAGATTTTAAACAGGTTATCAGGATGCTCCGAGGCTTTTCAGCCAGCCTTCGGAATAGCCCGCATAGGAGCCCGACGGATACTTTTGTATAACTTCCTTAAACGCAGCTATGGCTTTTTCCGAATCATTCAGGCCCATATGGCATTTTCCCGTATAGTATATCGCTCTGTCCATAAAAGAAAAGTCATTTCCGTAAACAAAAATTTTATTAAGCTTAAGCAGGGCATCATTATATTTTTTTGAATTGGTAAGCTTTACTCCCTCATTAATCATAGCCGTGGCAGCCTTAGGGATAATGTCGTTATACATCTGCTCAAACGTGCTCCTCTCACTGTCCTTAAATGCCACAGCCTTGAGAAGCACAAGCATATCCGCGGCCTCCTCATACCTCCGCTCAGAAGCCAGTTTATCCACCTCGGAGAGCTTAAAGGCATTTTTATAGTAGTCCACCTCTGCATTTGATGCCTGAAGGTCGTCCGAAAGCTTTTCATATTTTATATTCAGCTCTTCATACATGTCCTTGTACTTACTGTCCTCCAAGGCCTCGGCAGCCTTGGAAGCCGGAATATTGTCCAAAGCATCCACAGGTCTGTCCTGAACAGAACCGGCAATACTACCCACGGCAAATAAAATCAACCCGCCTATGACAGCGCTTGCAGCATACCTTATTATATCCCCCTTAAGGCTTCCGCCAAATTTAAGAATGGCCGCCATGCGTGAATGCTCTTGCTTTTTATGCCCGCCGGTATTCACGCCCTCCCCTCTGTCTGAACCCTTATCCACACCCTGGGATGAAGAGTCGGGGTTTAAAAGTCTCAAATACCTCATGGCCCTTACACTGTTTTTTTCGGCATCAATTACCCTCTGAAACATTTCAGCAGCTTTTATCGGTTCTTTCATATAACTGTAGCATATTCCGAGAAGGTTCATTGCCTCATGAAAGTCAGGGTTCACAGACACGGCCTTCTTAAGCTCAATTACCGCAATATCCTCACTTCCGCTTTTAAGACTTTCCAGAGCCTTATTATAGAGCATAACAGAATTTTTTATATTGTCAGAAAGGTGTGTATCATCCTTGCCTACGCTGTCCGGATTAATAGAAGTATAGTCCTGCAATTCCTGTTTCAAGCTAATCAAAAGAACACCTCCTTATAAGGGCAGCTCATAGTCTGACCTCCGGCGCCGCCGGCATAAACACTTTTTTCCGGTTGACTCTTAAATGAAGTAACCTCTGACCTCCCCTATATAATAAAGAGACCCGAAAGCACAGACGACATCATCCTCTGAGGCCATGTCCAATGCAAGCCTCACGGCCTCTTTAATTGTATCACCAACTATTACGTTTTTACAATAGCTCCTTATAAATACCGCCAGCTCATCCGCCGGCAAAGACCTCTCGCTGTTTGGGGAAACTGTTATAAAGCAATGTGCGATGGGAGCTATGGCTTCTACTATTGTATTATAGTCCTTATCCTTTAAGACTCCCATAATAAAAATCTTTCTCCTCCCATGAAAATATTTTTCCATTGCAGTATATAGTGCGCTTGCCCCTTCGGCGTTGTGAGCGCCATCAATAAGCACGGCAGGCCTATCCTGCAAAACCTCAAGCCTTCCGGGCCATTTTGTTTTAAGAAGCCCTTCCCTTATAGAATGCCCGGTTATATTAAAGCCCTTCGTGCGGAGCAGCTCGCAGCATTTTACAGCCATTACGGCATTATTTACCTGGTGATCTCCCATAAGGGTAATTTTTAATCCCTTGTATTCCTCATAGTCGAAAATCTGCCCTTTTATGTCCGATTCGACAGTCCTTATTCCTTCGGGACTGATGCTGTGCATAACAGCCCCCTGCCTGCGGCATGCATCAATAAATACCTTTTGCGCTTCCTCCTGCTGAGGGTATATTACCACCTCTCCGTTTTGCTTAATAATTCCCGCCTTTTCAAAGGCTATCTGGGGCAGAGTATTTCCTAATATAGAGGTATGATCAAGGCTTATTGTCGTAATGACGGATACACACGGCGTTTTTATTATGTTTGTAGAATCAAACCTTCCTCCAAGGCCCACCTCCAGCACAACTATATCGCACTTTTGCTCATAAAAGTACTGAAATGCTATGGCAGTGACTATTTCAAATTCCGTCGGATGGTTGTCTCCCCGTTCAACCATTGTATCGGCCCGGGATTTTACAAGCTCCGCTGCCCTCGCCAATTCCTCAGGAATTATCTCGGCATTATTTATTTTTATTCTCTCCGTAAATCGCTGAATATAGGGCGAAGTATAAGTCCCCACCTTATACCCCGCGCTCATTAAAATACTGCTTATAAAAGCCGCCGTAGAGCCCTTGCCGTTAGTTCCCGCTACGTGCACATACTTAAGCCTGTCCTGAGGATTGCCCATCAGCTCCATAAGCATCCCTATATTGTGAAGCCCCAGCTTGCTTCCGAATTTAAGTGTATTATGAATATATTCAAGTGCCTCTCGGTAGTCCATATATTCCTTCAATGCAAGAGAATGCACATCCTCCTCTCTTTTTATAATTATTAATTTGCTCCGCAGCACCTTTTGTACTTTTTGCCGCTTCCGCACGGGCAGAGGTCATTCCTGCCGACATGATCCCCCTTTACCACCGTTTTCTTTACTTCTTCCTCTCCATGCCTTGCATTGACAGGCTCGGCAACCTTTTCGCGCTGAGGCAGGTTTTTGGTGTCTATATGTGAATTCAATATCAGCTTTACAGCATCCTCATGTATGCTCCTTATCATTTCCTCAAACATCTCAAACCCCTCAAATTTGTACTCGATCACAGGGTCCCTCTGTCCGTAAGCACGAAGGCCTATTCCATGCTTGAGCTGATCCATGGCGTCTATATGATCCATCCATTTCTGATCAACCACCCTTAAAAGTATCACCCTCTCGACCTCGCGCATAAGCTCACTGCCGAATTCCTGCTCCTTAAGCTCATATTTTTCTTTTGCAGCCTTAAGCAGTGTTTCCTTTAGATCCTCTTTGTCCATTCTCTCCAGCTCTTCTATTCCGAAGTTAAGAGAATCCTTGGGAAGGAATATCCCTTCGGCATGGGCTCTCAAGCCATCCCAGTCCCAGTAGTCGGGATGCGGATTTTCACCGCAGAAGGTTTTAACAATGCTGTCACAGGTCCCCTCCATCATTTTCATGAAGGAATCCTTGAGATTTTCACCGTCTAACACCTGTCTTCTCTGCTTGTAAATTATTTCTCTCTGCTTATTCATTACATCATCATACTGAAGCACATGCTTCCTTATGTCAAAGTTCTTTCCCTCAACCTTTCTCTGCGCGTTTTCTATTGCGTTTGAAAGCATTTTATGCTCTATGGGCTGATCGTCCTCCAGTCCAAGCATATTTACGACGTTTGTAAGCCTGTCGGAGCCAAACAGCCTCATCAGATCGTCCTCAAGGGATATATAGAACCTTGATTCTCCAGCATCCCCCTGCCTTCCCGCACGCCCCCTGAGCTGATTGTCTATGCGTCTTGACTCATGCCTTTCGGTGCCTATTATATAAAGTCCTCCGGCTTCAAATACCTTTTCCCGCTCCGCTCCCGTCATTTTCTTATATTTATCATAAAGCTCCCTGTACGCATTCCTCGCTTCCGCAACCAGCTCATCCCCAGTCTCATTAAAGCCGGTAGACTGGTTAATGAGCTCCTCGGAATATCCCGCCTTTCTCATCTCCTGCTTGGCCATAAATTCGGCATTCCCGCCCAGTACTATATCGGTACCGCGGCCTGCCATATTGGTTGCAATGGTTACCGCTTCAAACTTTCCGGCCTGTGCAATTATTTCGGCCTCCTTTTCATGGTACTTTGCATTCAGCACCTGATGAGCTATGCCCCTCTTTTTGAGCATGGAGCTCAGCAGCTCCGACTTTTCGATTGAAATTGTGCCTATAAGCACCGGCTGTCCCTTTTTATTGCACTCCGCAACCTGATTTATAACGGCATTGAGCTTACCCGTCTCATTTTTATAAACGCTGTCAGCGTTATCCTTTCTGATCATAGGCATGTTAGTAGGTATAATTATAACATCCAGCTTATATATTGTCTGAAATTCCTGCTCCTCAGTCTGAGCCGTACCTGTCATGCCGGACAGCTTTTTATACATTCTGAAATAATTCTGAAATGTAATAGTAGCAAGGGTTTTGCTCTCCCGCTCCACCTTTACTCCCTCTTTGGCCTCAATGGCTTGATGCAGCCCTTCGCTGTAGCGCCTGCCGTACATCAGACGGCCTGTAAACTCATCAACTATAATTACTTCTCCGTCCTTTACCACGTAGTCAATATCCCTTTTCATGAGTCCGTGCGCTCTTATGGCCTGATTTATATGGTGCATCACAGTCATGTTCTCGGTATCCGAAAGGTTCTCTATCCCGAAATACTGCTCTGCTTTGGCTATGCCCTTGGCAGTCATTGTCGCCGTATGGGCCTTTTCATCAACAATATAATCCTCATCCAAATCATCGTCATGCTTCTTGTCGTCCGACTGCTTATAGACCTTTGCTTTAAGCCTGCTTGCAAAAGAATTGGCTTTTTTGTACAAATCGGTGGATTTGTCTCCCATGCCTGAAATTATCAGAGGAGTTCTGGCCTCGTCTATCAATATGCTGTCAACCTCGTCCACTATGGCATAGTGTAATTCTCTCTGCACCATATCCTGCTTGTATATAACCATATTATCCCTTAAATAGTCAAATCCGAACTCATTATTTGTACCATAGGTGATATCACTTGAATATGCAATCCTTCTCTGCTCATTGTCAAGATCGTGGACAATGAGGCCCACCGTCAGGCCCAAAAACTTATATATTTTGCCCATCCACTCACTGTCACGTTTTGCAAGATAATCATTTACGGTGACTACATGCACACCCTTTCCTTCAAGTGCATTTAAGTATACAGGCAGAGTTGCCACAAGCGTCTTTCCCTCTCCTGTTTTCATTTCGGAAATCCTTCCCTGGTGAAGTACAATGCCGCCTATAAGCTGAACATCAAAATGCCTCATGCCCAGCACCCTCCACGAGGCCTCCCTGACAACCGCAAAGGCTTCGGGAAGCAAGTCGTTCAAGGGCTCCCCCTTTGCTATTCTCTCTCTGAATTCACTCGTCTTGCTCTTCAGCCCGGCATCACTCAGTTCCTTGATCCCAGGCTCAAACGAATTTATCTGATCCACCAAAGGCATTATTCTTTTTAATTCCCTGTCACTATAGCTTCCTATTATCTTTTCAATAAATTTCTTCATTATCTAAACCTCCGAATTATCAACCTATTTTAAGAAATTGCCTTACAGGCAATATTTCCCGCCCTGCAACAGCCTCAAGAACCACACAGAAAAGCCCGAGAGTAATAATCAGATCTCCTATGCTGGCTACACCCACCCAATATCCCAGAAATCCCGGTATGTGTATAATGTCGGATAGGAGTGGCAGCCTTACCTGATTCCATTCCTCAAAAATCATATGCCTGAAGGAAAGCTCGGAAATCATATGGGAAAGCCCCGCTTTTTCTATCATTTCCATGCTTACAGGCATTTTCCCCCCATTTACAAGTATGGCCGCAGCATTTAACAGGCATCCCAGCCCAATAAACAGCATTCCTGCATAACGCCTATTATACCATAATCCGATAAGCAGCATGCAGAAGGTAATAAGATTAATCCAAAAAGAATACCTTTGGGCAAACCCGTATTTGCTTCCCGTTATCTGTGCCGCTGACAGTATTACAAACGCAGCAAGAATGAGCCATGTCTTTTCAAATTTAAGATTCAGTAAATTTGAGATTCTGCCCTTAACAAGGATGCCGGTAATAATAGCCGCAGCTATAGCCAGAAGGTATATCACAATTCCACCCCGTCTTTCATTATTTAAATTATTACAGTCAAATCGGCTGTTATAAATGAGCACTCTATGAAAAAGGATATATACTGCTGCAGCTTTAACCCGTTACCGCTTTAATTCCTATTGACACAGCCAATTATATGAGATATGTCTGTATGCCTTAGCATGGAGGAGAGGTATCCGATTTTCTGATGATATTTTCCTTTTGAGACTTATGAAAAAGCTTACCCGGAGAGCTTGAAAAACCGCATAATAAATCAGGCCCTTTATAAAGGCTTGCCGTACCAGCGGAAATATCCCGCGGAATATATGAGGCCGAAAGGCCTAAAGAGGCAATGCCGGTATTTTCTCCCGAAACCACAGACACACGCTGTGAGTCGCGTTTAAGTGCGGCATCACCTTCCCGCCAGCCGTAAATATGCTCTTTTACCGCATCCAGGCCCCCACCAAGGCTGCGGCCGTTATTGGCACACAAATAAAGGGTGTAAATATTCCAGGGAATATCTACAGCTCCCTCCGAAGCCAGGGTGGATAATATTACTAAGCCTATAAAAATTTTCCTAAGCATCAAAAAAATCTTCCTTAATTTTTTTAATTCTATGCCTTGCCTTCCATTCTGTCTAGAATCATTTTATAGCCGTCCGCTCCATAAACAAGACATCTGTTTATCCTGCTTATTGTAGCCGTACTCACGCCCGTTACCTCCGCAATTTCCGCATATGTCTTTTTATTCCTGAGCATTCCGGCAACCTCGAACCTTTGGGCAAGCGCCTTTATCTCCGCCACCGTACAAATGTCCTCAAAAAAGCTGTAGCACTCATCTACATTCTCAAGAAGCAGCATTGCTTCAAACAGCCTGTTTGTATGTTTATCCCTTATTTTGGAATTCATTGCAGCATCACTCCATCCCGCAAAGCCGAGATTTATTACATAGTATATTTTAACAGCTTAAATATAATTATGCTCACGATAATTTTAATTCAAAAAAGCAGCGATGTCAAAATGAATTTTGCCATTCACGTTAATATATAAATTGCATATCATATATAAGGAGAGCTCAATAAAACAATCTTTTCAGGAGGTGCAATTATGGCAGAAGACAGAGGCGGAGGATTTTTCGGTAATTCAACCGTACTTTTTTTCATTCTTGTATTTTTACTTCTTTTCTGTGGCGGTATAGGTTCCGTATGCGACTAAGTTTATAATTATACCCCATAAGACAGCGCGCTAACATAAAAAATCAACGCCCCTGCCATAGACACACAGGGGCGTTGATTTGCATGTCAATTTTTACCGGCCACCGGCATATGAGTTCTCCATAAACCTCTACCTATGCCTCTCCATACAGCCTGAATAAATATTACCTGTACGGGAAGCATAACTATACCCTTAACCAGCCTCTGTGCAGCCAGAACAAGTGCTCCCTTGCCGGTTATTATGGACAGCCAGAGGGTGTTTAAGCCCAAATCTATAAACACTACTACAATAAATACTGCAATAACAGTCCTTATAAGGGATCTGGGATTGTTATGCAAAAATATGCCGTATACAAATCCCGTAAGGCATGCACTGAGTGTAAAACCCGGAAAGTACGCACCCTGGGGAAAAATCATCATACCCGTTATGTCGGCCAGAGCCCCTGTAAGAGCTCCTGCAAACGGTCCGAAAAGCATTGCGGAAAGCGCAACGGGTATAAAGCCAAGGCCGATCCTTAAAATAGGGGTTTGAATAGAAAGAAATCTTGTTAAAATAACCTCTATGGAAATCAATAATCCAATGGATATTATAATCCTGATCCTGTTCATAAAATCACCTCCTCTCTTTATATGGCCGTAAGCCACATAAAGAACTTTTCATTTGCTATGAGAGCAAGCCTTAAAACAGCTTTTCCCTTCATAGCTCACGGAGGCTCTTTTGTGACAGCGGAATGCGAAAATTGCACCGCAAACCCTTTAATAAATCACCGGAACTACATTCCGGCTATTTCTTCAAGAGGATTTTTCGTCCAGCGGCAACTTCCCGTCCGGCTGGCACTTAACGCACAATTTCCTACTCTGTCCATATATTATTTATAAATATTTAAAGCAAATTTATTTTACACAATCCCCGAAATAAAATCAACACATATTTTAACCTTGAGCCCCCCATCCTTACAATCTGCATTTTATATCATACTCCACAGGCTCCCGTATGATGGGGTTATCGCCGCACAGAGGACATGACGCCTTTTTGCCCCATTCAATCTCCCTTGCCTTCATTTCAAGCCCGTCAAAGGTCATCAGCCTCCCTGATAGGGTCTGCCCCGTTCCTGCAATGAGCTTTATTGCTTCAAGCGCCTGCATTGAGCCTATAACTCCCGCAACAGGCCCAAGTATTCCCGCCTGCCCGCAGGAGGGAACAACCCCGTCCTGCGGAGGCTCCGGGTACAGGCAGCGGTAGCACGGTGTCCTGTCCGGAACAATTGTCATAAGTATTCCTTCAAAGCCCAGTACCGCACCCTCTACGAGAGGCTTTTTCAGAAAATAGCAGCAGTCGCTTATAAGGTATCTGGCACGAAAGTTATCCACTGCGTCAATAACCACGTCATAGCCTCCAATGAGCTCCTCCGCGTTTTGCACGTCAAGTCTCACCGGATGCTTTATTACCTTCACATCAGCATTCAAGCTCCTTATCTTTTCCTCTGCGGAATCGGTCTTTTTCCTTCCCAAATCTCCCGTAAAATGAATTATCTGCCTTTGAAGATTTGATACCCCCACGGTATCAAAATCCGCAAGCCCGATGGTTCCTATTCCTGCCGCAGCAAGGTAATAAAGCGCCGGAGAGCCAAGCCCCCCTGCTCCGGCAACCAGCACCTTCGATTTAAGCAGCCTCTCCTGGCCCTCATACCCCAATTCCTTAAGTATTATCTGCCTTGAGTACCTTAAAACCTGTTCTTCATCCAGCATATGCAAATCACCCGCCGCCCATAAATTTAACTATTTCGATATTGTCGCCTTCACACAATATTATCTCAGCCCAGCTTTCCCTTTTGGGAATTTCATGGTTGTGCTCCACAACTACGCTTTCGGGGTTTATACCCTTTAGCTCAAGAAGTGAAAGTATGCTGGTGTCCCCGTCAAAATCCATGTACTTTCCGTTTATTCTGGCCCTCATTGTATATCTCCTTTTTACAGTATGCTTATGCTTTCCCCTTTAAGCACCTTATTCACACTCCTCATAGCGCACATTTTCCCGCACATGCTGCAGGAATCCTCAAATTCAGGCTTGGAGCTTTCACGATACCTCCTTGCCTTTTCCCCGTCAATTGCAAGCCTGAACATCTCCTGCCAGTCAAGCTTCATTCTCGCCTCGCTCATTTTAAAGTCCCATTCCCTTGCGCCCTTTATGCCCTTTGCAATATCCGCCGCGTGAGCAGCAATCCTGGACGCGATTATGCCCTCCTTCATATCCTCAAGGTCAGGCAGTCTTAAGTGCTCCGCCGGAGTAACATAGCAAAGGAAATCCGCTCCGCTGGCCGCGGCGATTGCTCCTCCTATCGCACTTGTTATATGATCGTATCCTGGCGCCACATCCGTTACAAGAGGACCAAGAACATAAAAAGGAGCACCATGGCACAGCCTCTTTTCCATAATCATATTTGCGGCTATTTCATTTATTGCCATATGCCCCGGCCCTTCAACCATAACCTGCACATTTTTGTCCCATGCCCTCTTTGTCAATTCTCCCAGTACAATCAGCTCCTCTACCTGCGAGGCGTCTGTAGAATCGTTTATACTCCCCGGTCTGCATGCATCACCAAGGCTTATTGTCACGTCATATTCTTCAAAAATATCCAGCAGCTCATCATAGTACTCAAAGAAAGGATTTTCATTTCCTGTAATCTCCATCCATGCAAATATGAGCGACCCTCCTCTCGATACAATGTTTGTCAGCCTTTTATTCTTTTTAAAGCGCTCTGCGGTAGCTCTGTTTATTCCGGCATGGATTGTCATAAAATCCACCCCGTCTTTTGCATGCTTTTGGGCAACGTCGAGAAATTCCCTTGATGTAATTTCCGAAAGCTCCTTGTCATAGAAGCCTACCGCATCATATACCGGAACGGTGCCAATCATTGCGGAAGACATTTCCACCAGGCTTTGTCTGAATTGCTGCGTTTTGCCATAGGAGCTCAAATCCATAATAGCCTCGGCCTTTAGCTCTATGGCCTTTTTTACCTTTTCCAGCTCCAGTTCAAAATCACAGCAATCCTTTGATATACCCAGATTGACATTTATTTTAGTTCTGAGTCCCTGTCCCACTCCCTCAGGATCAAGGCTGGTGTGGTTTTTATTAGCGGGAATTATTATTTTACCCTCGGCCATAAGCTCTCTTATCTCCTCGACGCTCCTGTGTTCCTTTCTGGAAACAGCCTCCATTTGAGGTGTTGTTATCCTTTTTCTTGCAGCGTCCATTTGCGTTGTATATTTCATGCCCTTATACACTCCCTCATCTTATTGTTTATACTTGCAATCTTCTCTTCTATATTCTCCGCACCTACTATTTCGGTAACCATTGCTATGCACCGGGCTCCCTTTAAAACCACCTCATGCATATTGCTTTCCTTTATTCCTCCTATAGCCACAAACGGTATGTCAATATTATCCGCCGCATATTGCAGATATTCCAGTCCAACAGGAGCGCATACATCCTTTTTTGTAAAGGTTTTGTATATCGGACCTACGCCTATATAATCCGCCCCTCTCCTGACAGCATCCTGCGCCTGTGCCGGAGAATGGGTAGACAGCCCTATTATCATTTCCTGCCCCGCAAGCTCCCTCACCTTTTCTATGGGCAGGTCGTCCTGGCCTATGTGCACTCCGTCCGCTCCCACCATCAGTGCCATATCTACATTGTCATTAATAATAAAGGTCACACCCTCACGAGCGGTAAGCTCGCGGAGCTTCATACACTGGCTGAATTTGTCGGCCGGCTTTTTGTCCTTTTCCCTGTACTGTATTATTTTTACTCCGGCATTTATCATTGCCTCCGCTACCTGTATATTGCTCCTGCCATTTGAGTATTCCTCCGCCGTAAGACAGTATAACCCGGCGCTCAGCTTTGATCTCTTCGATTGCCTGCACACCAGCAGGGCGCACTGCTTTTCAAGGCTGTAGCAGGAAAATCTGAAGCCCTCATAGGCCTTAGCCATATCATATTTGCAAAGAGGCTTTAAGCTCTCCTCCACCACCCTCAAGGCCTCCTCGGCTCTTTTAAAGTTAGCCGCCACAAGCTCATACACCCGGCTCTTTTGATCTATCTTAAGCTCTCTTGAAACAGACAGCCCCACATCCTCCTCGGCTCTCCTGCCGCCAAGGCACTGGTGCATATACGGCATTATGCATTTTCTTATATCGTGCCTCAGCTTTTTGAGCTTTTCAGACAGCTCCCTGTTATCAAAATAAAATCTTGTTATATCCTCCGCAACCCGGAGGCCCTCGGCTGCCCTGTTTATGTTGGCGTCTATCAGCCTGAAAAGCTTGTCCAAAGCCCCCACAACTCCCTTCTCTAAATAGCCTGCCAATCCTTGAACACAGGCTGGTAGCCCTTGCTGTAAAGCATGTCTCTTATTTCATCCACACTTCTTTTATCCGAAATATCAAATTGCTTCTCACTCTTTTGTTCGAGCGCATGCCCTCCAACCTCCGTAGAAGATCCCGCAGACATTTTCGTTATTCCTATTCCCACAAGATTATCCCTGAATTCAGCTCTTTCTCTGGTTGAAATGGTCAGCCCGGACCTTGGAACAAACAGCCGCATTGCAAGCATTATTTGCACAAGCTCCTTATCGCTCACATGGCATTTAGGCTGGAACTGTCCCGCATGCGGCCTGATTCTTGGAAACGATACGCTGATTTCGGTACTGGCATACCTATCCTGCAGGTAGTGTGCGTGCAGGCCTGTAAAAAAGGCCTCGCTTATCCAATGGTCAAGACCTAAAAGCGCACCTATGCCCACGCTTCTCATGGATGCCATACATGCACGCTCAGGGGCATCAAGCCTGTACAGGTAATTTCTTTTAGGTCCCTTTATGTGCAGAGTGCTGTAAATATCCTCATTGTATGCCTCCTGATATATCGTAAAGCCGTCAACCCCCGCGTCCACAAGCTGCTTATATTCACCGGCGTCCATAGGATATACCTCTATTGATATCGAGTTGAAATATTTTTTAAGCACCTGCACGCACCGGATTATATAATCTAAAGAGCTTTTCTGTCTTGACTCGCCCGTAAGGATGAGAATATGCCTTAAGCCGGTAGCCGAAATTATTTGAGCCTCCTTCTCCACCTCATCAAGCTCCAGCCGCTTTCTGGCTATTTTATTTGTAGTATTAAAGCCGCAGTATACACACTGGTTGACACAGAAATTGGCCAGGTACATAGGGGTATACAAAAACACCACTCTTCCGAAATGCTGCAGAGTAAGCTGTCTCGCACGGCGCGCCATAGCCTCAAGATACTTTGCCGCCTTAGGTGACAGGAGGGCAAGAAAATCCCTTTCACTGAGATTTTCCTTATTTATGGCCCTTATTACATCCTCCTCGCCAAGCCCCTTACAAAAGCCGTCAATATCCTTATCTTTGTAGAACAAGTATTTTTCATAAAAACTCATTTATAAGACACTTCCTTATGTTGTATTATTAGCTATCCAAAAACCCCGTCAAGGGCGATGAGGCCTCGGCATATTCCCTTACCGCTCCGCCTCCCGCAAGAAAAGCCTTCCTTCCCGCCATAACCGCAAGCCCAAACGCTTCTCCCATTGCGACGGCATCTCCCGCAGTTGCTATCGCAGTGTTTACAAGCACTGCGGCTGCTCCCATTTCCATTGCCTCCGCCGCCTCTGACGGCCTTCCCAGGCCTGCATCCACAATAATGGGAAGGGCTATTTCATCAATCAGAATTTTTATCAATTCCCTTGTCCGGAGCCCCTTGTTGGTCCCTATAGGAGCGCCCAGGGGCATAACTGCGGCGGCGCCCGCGTCCCTAAGCCTTTTGGCGGACATCAAATCCGGACTCATGTAGGGAAGCACCGTAAAGCCTTCTGCCGCAAGTATTTCCGTCGCCTTTATTGTTTCGTAGTTGTCCGGGAAAAGGTACTTGTTGTCTGAAATAACCTCTATCTTTATCCAGCTTCCGCACCCGCAGGCTTTGGCCAGGCGTGCTATTCTGACCGCCTCCTCAGCATTTCTCGCTCCGGAGGTGTTGGGCATAAGAATACACTCTTTTGGGACAAACTTAAGTATATTCTCATCCTCCGAATCAAGGTCCACTCTTCTCAATGCCACAGTAACCACATGAGCCCCTGAGCCTTTTATTACCCCGGGAATAATTCTGTTTGAACAAAACTTTCCCGTACCTATGAAAAGCCTGCTTAAAACCTCTCTTCCTCCAATCACCAAAGTATCGTTCATAGCCTTTACGACCTCCTCTTAAAAAATAAAAAGCTTACCATCGTAGGTAAGCTAATAGACAAAACACAATCGCTTCCCTACGATGGTACTAACCATGTCAGGTTCAAAGGGTTAAGACTCCCGCCTCTCTCAGCCTTTTTAAGGCACCCCCAGCAGCAATATTAAATTCAATATTAATTATAACCAACTAAGCGCATTATGTAAAGCTTTTTGCATCAGGCTGTGCTATACCTTTTCCAGCACCAGAGCCGTACGGCTTGGGGAATAAATAATAATACCCGGCTTATCCCCCTTTTCAGGAAGGCAGGCTGTACGGTATACTATGTCCCGCGCTATCCGGGCCTGTCCCCCGAACCTCTGCTCATCGGTATCAAATACAACGCGGTATTCTCCTTCCTCCTCGACAGGAATACCAAACTGTGTAAAGGAAGTGGAGGGATTGAAATTAAAAAGGAATACGACCCCCCCCTTGCTATATGCCATAAGCTTGTCCCTTTCATCAATCCAGAGATTTCTGGCATATCCTGTTCCCGGAATGTTATAGCTCTTTGCAAAGGAGAGCATTTCCCGGTCAAACGAATATAAATACTCATACTTTAAATTGCTGCTTTCCGCCAGGCTCCACTGGCGGCGCGCATACTTATAGGACCAGCCGTTGCCCTCCCTCGGGAAATCAATCCACTCAGGGTGCCCGAATTCATTTCCCATAAAGTTTAAGTATCCTTCTCCCGCGAGGGTCATTGTAATAAACCTTATAAGCTTATGAAGAGAAATAGCCCTGTCTACGTGAAGGCTGCTGTCTCCCTTCATCATATGCCAGTACATTTCCTTGTCCGCCAGCCAGAACATAATGGTCTTATCTCCCACCAGAGCCTGGTCGTGCGACTCGGCATACCCTATATTCTTTTCCGCAGGGCGTCTTGTGGTGAGCTCGTGCCACATCTGGCGCATGGACCATTCCTCGTCGGAGCACCGGCGCAGCGTGTTTATCCAGAAATCCGGCACTCCCATCGCCAGCCTGTAGTCAAAGCCTATCCCCCCGTATTCTATAGGAAGGCACATTCCGGGCATTCCGCTCATATCCTCCGCTATGGTAACGGCATCGGGACGCACCTCCCTCGCCAGCTCATTTGCAAACTGCAGGTAGGTAACGGCATCCAGATCGGTGTCCATATTAAAATACTTTTTGTAATTATCAAAGGCCACCCCAAGGCCGTGATGCTTATACAGCATGGAGGTAACCCCGTCAAAGCGGAACCCGTCAAAATGATATTCCTCCAGCCAGAACTTTATGTTTGACAGCAGAAAGTGCATAACCTCATGCTTTCCATAGTTAAACAGCTTTGAATCCCATGCCGGATGGTCTCCACTGCTCCCCGAGTGAAAGAATTGATAGTCTGTTCCGTCAAATTCATTTATGCCCTCCGCAAAATTCTTAACGGAGTGTGAATGCACAAGGTCCAGCAGCACAGTAATGCCCATACGGTGGGCAGTGTTTATAAGCTCCTTCAAATCATCGGGCGTTCCCATCCATGAGGAAACAGCAAAAAAGTTGGACACCTGGTATCCGAAGGAGCCGTAGTAGGGATGCTCCATTATAGCCATTAGCTGTATTGTGTTGTAGCCATTGGCCTTCACCCTGCAAAGCATATTATCGGTAAATTCCCTGAACGTGCCTATGCCTTCCTTTTCCTGTGCCATGCCTACATGCGCTTCATAAATGAATAAGGGCCTCGAATGGTCAACATAAAAATCCCCGTCCGTCCAGCGGAAGGGCTTAGCAGGCTGCCATATTTGTCCTGCAAAATCTCCCGTGCCGGAATCCTTATCTATCCTCTTTATGTATAGGGGTATCCTGTCGCGTGAAATCCCTTTGGCCTTTACGTGCACCTTCACGCGGGACATGTGGGTCAGGGCATCCTCTCCCGGCAGAAAAATTTCCCAGCAGCCGTTTTCCCTTTTCTTCAGAGGATGTGCTTCGGTATTCCACTCATTGAAGTCACCGATGAGGTTGAGAGCTTCGGCACCCGGAGCCCACTCCCGGTAATACCAGCCTCCATCGGCCGGATGAAAACCAAAAAACAAATGCCCGTTTGCAATAGATTTGAGATCAGGTGCAGCTCCAAGCAGCGCCCTTTTAACAGAGGTATATCTGTCCATGCGCAAGCGGATGTCGTACTCGAAGGGCTTAAGCCACGGATCAATCTCCAGCAATTTAATAGTACTCGCTTTGTTTAAAGCAGCCTCCATCAAAAATCACCTCTCCCCCTTGTGAAAATTCCAAAAGCATTATATTATATTCTATGCTTAATTTTACCATATACAATATATAGTATGTCATACATGTTCCCAAAACGCAATACTGTGTGCTATTACGTTAATACACAAGGGGAATTTTTATCTGCCTGCCAGATCATTCAATGCTTTTCCGTCGACCCTGTACACCGTCCACTCATCCATAGCAACTGCCCCCATCTGCTTGTAGAAGCTGATAGAAGGCTCATTCCAATCGAGGCAGGCCCACTCAAGCCTTGCACAATTTCTCTCCACAGTCAGCTCTGCCATGAACGAAAGCAGCATTTTCCCCAATCCCTTTCCCCTCATCTCGGGCCTTACATATAAATCCTCAATATATATTCCCGGAAGCCCCTCAAAAGTAGAAAAATTGTGAAAAAACAACGCATATCCCACAGGCCTGTCCTCATATTCTCCTATAACGGCCTCCGCCACCCTGCGTTTAAATATTGACTCCCGCAGCGTCTCCTCGGTGGCCTTTACCTGATGTGAAAGATTTTCATATTCAGCCAGCTCCTTAATAAATCCTAAAATTAAGGATACATCCGCCTCTTCAGCAAACCTAAGCTTAAAGCCGTCTGATTTTGTACCCGTAAACCTGCTCATAATGCAGCCTCCAATTAGTTATATGTATTTTCACGGCACTTTAGCTACTCCTCCATAATGATTGCATGAGCAATAAATTATGCAAATGCGCATAATTTATTCTATATCAAAAACGCTGGGTTAACAACAGTCCTTAGGGTCATTTGGGGATTTCCTCAAGGGTATTAAGTGAGGCTTGTCCGTCAGCGGGTCTTTCATAATAAAAGCCTTTAAGCCATATACGCTGCGTATATTTTCTTCCACTATAACCTCATGCGGTCCACCCTCTTTAAATATCCTTCCCTTATCCATCAATATAAGCCTGTCACAGTATTGCGACGCCATATTCAGATCGTGAATGCTCATAACAACCGTAAGCCTGTTATCCTCTGTCAATTTCTTTAATATCTCGAGAATCTCTATCTGGTGCTGAATATCCAATTGTGACACAGGCTCGTCCAGAAGCATGACATCCGCTTGCTGGGCCAGCGCGCGCGCAATAATTGCCCTCTGCCTTTCGCCGCCGCTTACCATTGCTATGTTTTTATCCCTCAAATGCCAGGTATCGGTGATTTCCATGGCATGCTTTGCAATACCCATATCATATGTGCTCTCAGACTGAAATCTTTTTAGATGCGGGCTTCTTCCCATTAAGACAATGTCCATCACAGAAAACTCAAACTCCAGATTTGTATTCTGCGGCACATATGAAATTTTCTTTGCCAGCTCCTTATTTAAAAACTCGGTTATGTCCCTTTCATTTAGAAATACCTTCCCCTTTTGGGTCATCAGGCTCCTTGAAATATTTTTAAGCAGCGTCGTTTTTCCCGATCCGTTCGGCCCGATAATTCCATAAAAGCCGTTACTATACAGATCAAGCCTGACATCCTCCAGCACCCTGTCTTCACCGTAATGCCAGTCAAGACCCTTCACAGCAATCAGAAGCTCTTTATTTTCAGTCATCCGAACACCTTCTTTTTGTTCTTATACAGAAGATATATAAAGTATGGAGCCCCAAAAATTGAGGTTATTGCTCCTACAGGTATTTCTACAGGGGGAACGGCATTTCTTGCAACAGTATCGCAGGCCACCATAAAACCCGCCCCCGCAACTGCCGACAGCGGAAGCACCCCTCTATGGTCGGAGCCTGTGACAAGCCTGACGGCATGAGGTATAATAAGCCCCACGAACCCTATAATTCCGCTGACCGATACACACGCGGCAACAATTACGGAGCACACAAGAAGAAGGCATTTTTTCACCCCCTCAACCTCAACACCCAGGCTTTTAGCTGCCTCCTCACCTGTCGACATGATGTTTAAGTCTCTTGCAAAAGCAGTTATTATAACAATACCGGCAAATACCACCGGAAACAGAAGAGCAACCTGGTTCCAGCTTGCCGCCGAAACACTTCCCATTATCCAAAACACTATCCTTTCAACCTGCTTTCTGTTAAAGATCATCATGATCGAAACCAGTGATGACAGCATAAAGCCGAAGGCTATTCCCGAGAGCAGCAGTGTAGTTGAAGGAACTCTGCCCCCCACCCCTGCTATGGCATATACGCAAATCATAGTTGATACTGAGCCTATAAAAGCAAATACCGTTATAATACCTAATCCCCAAAATACATACTCCAGACCTAAGGCTATTGCAATAGCCGCCCCCAGAGAAGCACCCGAGGATATCCCCAGTACATACGGATCTGCCATGGGATTTTTAAACATCCCCTGAAGCACAGCGCCTACTATCGAAAGCCCCGATCCAACCAAGGCCGAAAGTATAATCCGGGGCAGCCTGAGATTTAACACTATCATGCTGTGGGCAGGATCTATATCACCTGACGGTATTAAGCCTCCTGTAAACGGTATCCTGTACAGCATAATTCTCATAGCCTTCATAAAGGATATATCCGCAGCGCCTGTGGCAGCCGAAAGAATAATTAAGACCACCAGCACCGCGACTGAAAATACAACAGCTAATCTTAAGCTGCCTCTCTTTTTAACAAAAGTCATCTTTGTCTCTCACACCTCTTTATTTAAAGACCTCAGGATGAATTATCCGTGCAAGCTCCTCAAGTCCTTGGGCAAGCCTGGGGCCCTGCCTGTCAAGAAGATTGCTGTCGATCTCATACAGCCTTCCCGCCCTTACCGCCTCTAATTCCTTATATCCGTTGGTATTCTCTATTCCCTGTTTTGAATTATAATATTTTGAGCATATAATTAGCTCAGGATTCTTTTCTGTCAGCTTTTCGAGACTGTACGCCCATCCCGTGACATCGCCGGCCGTATTCCTGCCGCCGGCCAATTCAAGCATATGCCCTATAAAGGTGTCTCCGCCTGCAGTATAATCACCTGTTTTGCCGAACGAAACAACATAATAAACACTTGGCTGAGGTTTATCCTTTACTTTGTCAAGCACATTCTGAACCTTTATTTTCATTTCCGAAACAAGCTTTCGTGCATTTTCTTCCGCGTTCAGCACCGTACCCACCTTTCCGATGGTATCATACACGCCTTCAAAGCTTTCCTCCCCGTAAAATACGACAACCTTAATACCAAGCTCCTCCAGCCTTTGAACCGTCTCTTTCGCAAAATGTGTTGATGCTATCACGAGATCCGGCTTAAGCTCTGCAATCTTCTCCATGCTTGGCTCTGTCAGAGAACCTATTGAAGCAATGTCCGCGGCCTTCTCGGGGAAATCACAGTATTCCGATCGACCCACAAGCTTTTCCGACCTGTCCAATGAGAATATTATTTCTGTAATATTGGGAGCAATAGATATCACCCTTTGTGGCTCAGCAGCTATTTCAACCTGCCTGTCGTATGAGTCGGTAACTGTAAAGGGGAAAGCATTTGTGACTGCCTCAGTGCTTTTTTGTCCGGTACCGTCGTGCAAGATGTCTGTATTCGAGCATCCTATAAGTGATAAGGCCAGCGCGATTGCCAGAATAAAAAACAGCAATCTTTTTTTCAACATGATTAACACTCCGTTCTATATATTTTTATCAAAAAATACAAAAGCCTCCCAACATAAACAGTCAAGAGGCCAGATATACTATTGAAAACCATGCGCAATTATACGCAGCACCCCCTATCGCTCGTAGAGTTTACGGTGATACACAAACAGGCAGATTTTCTGGCTCAAGCGTCATCATTCTCCGCACCTTCCCGGCTTCCCAGTGGTATATACGAAAAACTCCTCTTTTACAGCGGCGTGACCGCGCGGGATTCGCACCCGTCTTCCCTTTTAATCCATACAATTCATACAGCACCTATTCGTTCCAATATTTAGTTTTTATCATATTATCATATGCGATATATTGTGTCAAATAGGGCAAATAGGGGACGCTCCTTTACAACAACAAATAGGGAACAAATAGGGGACGCTTCTTATGACAACGCACATTTCATACAATTATAACTTATACAGCAAAATATATTTATCAAATTTTACTATATAAATAAAAAATAAGATTATATTTTAGTGCCTTAGTTTTTTTAATACTATTTTAAACACATCAAAAATAGACCTCTGCTTTCTATGCATGGCCTGTTTAGAAATCTAAATCGTCTTCTGATCTTTACCTTAAAATCTATCCCATTTGAATTAATAAATTGAAAGCATTGCTATATCTTATGTTCTTCTTAAGCAGCTTAAATCCCTCATTTGACAGCCTTGACACACCGCCAGCCGACATATTGCCTATATACTTGCATATGCTTTTATATGTATACCCGCATAGTATTCTCATTATATAAGTCATAAAAGCTCTATTACTGCTGGCTTCCCGGCTGTGCTTCCTTCTTAGGTCTTCTTCCAGCCCTTCTCCAAGAAATTGGCCCGCCTTTCGTATTATCTCCTCCGGAGCTTTGT
>JAEWDM010000015.1 GCA_023390115.1 Bacillota bacterium | reverse complement strand
TCCTGATATTGTTGCAGTTTCACTAACAATATACAAGGTTGAGGATTTCACCTCATGATTAATTATTTCTTCGAAATCTACATTCTTTCTTGTACGACATATGTAATCATATAAAAAAGAACTTCCTATAATGGAGATACATACAACAGCACTAATTACAATGCTTACAATGCTTATTGTCTTTTTGCTTTTCCTTGATAATCTTTTTTCCACAGCTACTTTCGCTCCCTCCTTGCATTGCATATTATCCGCATTATATAAATAATCAGCAGCTTGCCTTTTGCCGGGTATTAAGCGATTTTAAGGTTATAATACTATGTTTTCTGATATAAGAAAGACATACCTTCCCCTTGGCGGAAAGGTATGTCTTTTTGGAGCCGCTGGGGGGAATCGAACCCCCGACCTATTCATTACGAGTGAATTGCTCTACCCCTGAGCCACAGCGGCAAAAAAACAACGGGCCAGGCAGATAATCCCGACCCGTATTAAATATTTTACTGCTTTAAAGAGTCTTTGTCAATAAATCAATTTTTATATTTTTAGTTGGAAGTAGCTTTAGCAAATAGCTTTAGTTTTAACAATCAGCTTCAGGTGCATCGGACAGCCTGTTGCTGTTTATTATGCTCAACTGTTTAAGGTATTCATCAATTTTTTTTGAGTTATCTGCAATCTGTTTCTTAAGCAAAGCAGTGTCATATAAAAGAAGGTTTTGATGTTCCATATTAATCACTCCTTGTATATGTTATTTGAATATATTTTACAGATTATACTTTAAGGAAAGATTAAGAGTATGTTAAAAATTAAAGGCATATTACAAATTAAAAATATCCGTAAAGGTAAATTAAAAATAGGCTGGAATAACCGGGCACAGCAGAGGTATAATATATATATACTTTTGTTTTGCTGTTTATTGGGAGTGTTATATGAAATTGATGCTTAAGCAGTGTTTGCATAAATGTTACAAGTAATACAGAAGGAATGGTTTTTTTACAAATGCATAGAGAAAAAGAAATGCTGATGTTCAAGGTAATAGATAGCTTGATTAAAGGAAAAGAACCGAGCCTGATGATAAATGATAAAGAATATATACGGCTTTTGAAGGATATGCAGAATAAATACGGTTTCGTGGAGAGCATCGTCTTTATTGGCGATAATTCTACAGGCGGTGAAATAATGTCATTTGTGGGAACCGCATGTGTCACTGCCCTGGGGCATATTTTTCACAGTGAGAATATATTAAAGTACAGAGAAGAGGAGCCTTAAAGCAAGTTACAAAAACCTTGCGGCAGTGCAATATTTTTGACGGTAATACTCTGAGCTGAGCGAGCTTATCTTAACCACGTCACCTGTTTTGGGGGCGTGTATAAAGTAACTGTGCCCTATGTATATTCCTGCATGAGAAGGCTCTTCGCCGCTGTCATTTGAAAAGAATACTATGTCACCGAATTTCAAATCCGGTTTATCCACCCAAGCCCCGGCCTTGGCCTGATCTGACACTAGCCTTGGCAGGCTCATGCCTATTTTTGAATATACGTATTTTATGAGACCTGAGCAGTCAAACGAATCCGGCCCTTCGTGTCCGTAAGCATAAGGCTTGCCCAACTGGCTTATAAGGGTGCGGTACAGCATTTCAGAGCTTCTGACAGTAACCCCGGCATTTTTTTCAAAAAGGTATTCCCGTCTTAAAATACTTGTGTCGTCATTAAAAGAAGGCTTCCCTGAAAAGGATATTATAATTCCTGTCAGAAATAAAGCAATATAAAAAATTGCCGCCGCCGCTTGTTTAAAGCATTGAGAAAAAGGCCCTTTATGATTGCGGCAAACGCGGTGTGCGCTTGTTCTTTTAAAGCAGGCAGATGCTCTTACACGTATATTTCTTTTCATAGTTACTATTTATGCCCGATAAGAAATAAATAGTACATTCATTATAAATTAACACTGCCATAATACGCGCTTAGCAATTATTATATATAATAGCATTACGATAGTTCATTTATTTTAAAGCTTTCGGGAAATAAGAGCCTGAAGGCTTGTTTTTTATTCTCCGTAACGATTATTCTGAGCCTTCATAAGTATAACCTTTATTTCTTTAAGCTGTTCCGAATTATTTACCGCCGCTTTAACAACAAGGTACATTATAACCATAAACAGGAATAGACCAAAAAAGGCCAATAATATTAAATGCATATTACCCTCCGCATTTGAAATTAATATCTACTATTAATAATACTAATACAAGCCTATTTTGACAATATAAAAATAGTTACATCATCCTTCACCTGCATGGGTATGATTACAGCCATATGCTTGCCCTTCTCGGCATTTATGCTTATGGTATTGCCACTGTCCTTTATTTTCCAGCCATCCTTTTCAAGAATGCTTCTATATTTCTTGAAAATGTCCTTATATGCGGCATCCTTTATTGTATATACGGCATTTGAAAAGGTCTGCTGATATACCTGAGTGGTATTGGCACTTTCCATGCCCGGGTATGAGGGAAGGTACTCAAACTCCTTTGTATAGGTTGATTTTTCTCCGCACCCTCCTAATGTCAGAAGGGCAGCGGCAATAAAAGCTATTAGCACATGCCTTTTCATAAATACCTCCAAAATATATTGTATAATTATGTAAATTCTAAATAAATTACATGATAATTGCCAATTAAAATATATAGAGGGTCCTGATGTCAATAATATGCCTGAAAACAAGGTTTGACAGCATAGCTTTATTTTATGTAAAATATCCTTGTACTATGTATGAAAAATAAGCTTATAGGCTTAAAATAAAGCTTTTTTAGCGAAAATTCAAATTGTAAAAAGAGGGATAAATTTAATGATTGACAATGCAGGCAGTTTATATATTGTAAATGACAGGCTTATAGAGCAGAGAGAGCTTTCCGGGGCGGATATAACCGATAGTGTTGTTTATGAGGTTATACGCATAATTGATCTGGCGCCGCTTTTCTTTGAAGACCACTATATGCGTTTAAAGAACTCCCTGTCTATTCTTGGAAAGGAGCTTGAATTTACAAAGCAGCAGTTGGCTTATAGCATTCAAAAGCTTGTTAAGGCAAATAACCTTGTAAGCTGCAATGTGAAGGTTGTCATTTTCTATGAGGGTAATATACAGAGCTGTCTGGCTTATATAAGCAAGAGCTATTACCCTTCAAGCGAAGAAATAAACAGGGGAGTGCAAGCGGCATTGTTTAACTGGGAAAGAAAAAATCCCAATATTAAAATTTTAAGTGCGGAATATAAACGGGCCGTAAGCGAAAAATTGGCAGAGGGAAATTATTTTGAGCTGCTGCTGGTAAATAGTGCGGGGAAAATAACAGAGGGAAGCAAATCAAATGTATTTTTCGTCAAAGGAACGAAGGTGTTTACCGCTCCCGGAGAATACGTGCTGAAGGGAGTTACAAGAGAATATATAATAAACGTGTGCATAAAGCTTGGCATGGAGCTGGTAGAGACGCTTATTGATGTGGATTTGCTGGATAAAATGGAGGGAGTATTTATTTCAGGTACATCAATAAAGGTGCTTCCGGTGTCGGGTATAGGAAGCGTTAAATATTCATCCGGCGATCACCCTACCATAGTGCTGATACGCGATCAATTCGACAAGCTGGTAAATGAGCATGTTGAAAAAAGCAGGCAAAAATGGACGCCGGAGCTTTGACGGTATGAAGTCCTGTCAAGGGATTAAATGTTTCAATGCGGTATATCCATAATCTTCATAAATTGCCTCATGTTAATCCCGGTTGCTATTCCGCACGGGTGCCAGTGCTTTTTGCAGCCGCAGTAGTCGAGAATAATACACTGTGCGGGCATTCCGAGCCTTCCAGCCTTCCACCCTCCCGATATGAGATTAAGCACACAGGCAATACCCACTATGCCTGTTTTGCTGCCGTCAGGGTTTTTAGACAGTTGCGGAGAAAGAGAGTCAGACTCATGCTTTATAATCAAAACGATAAAGTTGTGCAATTCCCCTAGCCTGCTTAAGCGGTTGACCACACATCCTGAGGTGCATCCCGTGCATTTTAGCCCGCCGGCCTCCGCTGCCGCTTTACATTTTTCATGGCCCATAATACACATGCAGGCAGGCAAAAGCACTGCTCTGTGGTGTGTTCTCACAAATTCGCTTCGGAAGACCCTGTTCATAATTTCTGCCCCGAGCATATTCATATGGTATTCTATCCTTCTCCTGCGGCAAAATATTACGTCTTCACGCCAATAGTCAGACTTTAGGCTATCGTCCAGAAAGCTGTCAACCTGTGATGTGTACGCTCCCAAAATCTCTTTGCTTCTGATTTCGAACCATGAGGCAAGAGAAACGGATGCGTTAATAATATTATATGAAGCTTGAGGCTCCGCTCCTTTTAAAAAGCTGCTCCACAAGCGCAGGCGCTCTGCCTCCTGATTGAAATCACCCGAAGCATAAAGCCACCTGTTCAGCTTATTAAGATTGCATTTGGAAGGCTCTGCATATGATACCCTGTCTGCTCCTTGGGGTAAGAGAAAAAGCGTTGACATTATACCGCGTATAAAATCTGTGCATTGCTTCATAAGCTCTCCATGCATGCGAAGCCGTAAAAGCGATTTCATTATGCCTGCGGCCAATGGCGAAAGCCTTAGGGCGTTAAGGCTGTATATTTTCCACAGAATTCCCAGCATGAGAAACTCAAAGGCGCATTCCCTGACGGGATAAGATAAATGGGGAAAAGAAATACTTACATAGCTCCTGTATGCTTCTATGAAAGGCAAAAAAGGCTCTGTCTTAATAAAAAATTCATCTGTAAAGGCATGTATATCTTTATAGTACTGATCCGACAGCTCTGAAGCTCCGCCAAGGCAATAGGTCGTATATCCCCGCATTACAGGCCCGCCTCCTTATCTCCCGTCAAGGGCCCGGAATCCCTGTTTACTTCGATTAAATCCAGTACGAATATAAATACCGGCAGGCCTATTATAAGTCCCCATACACCAAAAAAATGCTCTGAAAATATCAATACCAGAAATGTGTAAAATACAGGGAGCTCGGTTTTGGAGGACATAAGCTTGGGATTTAAAAAATAGCTTTCAAGTGCATGGAGCAATGCAATCATAATCAGGACATAAACTATATTTTTAATACCGTCGGCAGGGGACACCCCAATATTATACGCTATAAGACATAGGGGAATAAGTGAGATTATGACGCCTGCGACAGGGATTAGTCCCAGCACAAATATCATTATTCCCAGAGCCAGGATTTGAGGAAACCCCATAATCCATAATGCTATAACCGATAAAATGCAGTTGATCAGAGCTATTAAAATCTGGGCCTCTATAACCTTACCGAAGGAATTTAAAAATTTATTTCCAAAGAAACAGATTTCATTATAAAATACCGATATCTTACTTGTTTTAAATCTCTGTGTAAAACGCAGTATGCGGTTCCTTTCAAGAAGAAAAAACAGACTGAGAATAACTGATATAAGTATATTTATCCCCCATTTGCTTATGTTGAAAGCAGATTTGAAAAGGAAGTCCGCCCCTTTATTGAAATAGCTTGCGATATCCGCCTGATTGATAAGCGTAATCAGATAATTCTCAAATGGGTTTTCATGAGGACGCTGGTAGAAGGCTATAAGCTGATCCACCGCATCCTTTATCTGCTGTATAAGCACCGGTACATATTTAAACAGCGCAAGGGCGGTAATACAGGCAAATATTAAGTAAAGCAGCACAACAATTATTTTTTGCTTTATATATACGAATCTTTTAAGCCTCATAATTAAAAAATTCTGAAGGCTGTACATAAGATAGGTGAAAATAAAGGTCAACAGCATAAGATTGAGCATATCCTTTATTAGAAACAGTATAAAGCCTATAAACGAAAATATTAAAACTCTTCTTACCAAATCCTTTTGAAACACTGCTTTAATTAAGTCCATGGGTGCAGCCTCATTTCGCTAAAGTAGTGCCGCTTGTAGAACACTATAAAAATTATATCCGATAAATGAGTGTTTAGCAATGAAATGATATTTATGGAAATGTAAAATTATTAGCACTCGTGCTAAGAGAGTGCTAAATTTCTCTTGACAACCTTTTTCAGGAAGTTGTAATATATATATTGGGAATTATGCTGTCTCCCTTACAAACTAAAACTATTAAAAGTATTGCATTTAAGGAGGTTTTAAAATGGCTCTTGAAAATGGAAGTATTTCAATCAATACTGAAAACATTTTCCCCATTATAAAAAAATGGCTGTATTCTGAAAAGGACATATTTATTCGCGAATTGGTTTCCAATGCCAGCGATGCTGTAAGTAAGCTTAAAAAGCTTGCTTCTATAGGAGAGGCTGATATCGGCGAGGATAACAGGTATTTAATCCGTGTGGTTGTAAATAAGGATGAAAATACAATAAAAATAATAGACAATGGTATTGGAATGACGGAAGACGAAGTGAAAAAGTATATCAACCAGATAGCTTTTTCAGGGGCTAAGGACTTTATTGAAAAATATAAGGATAAAACGGACGAGGGGCAGATCATAGGACATTTCGGGCTTGGGTTTTATTCTGCCTTCATGGTGGCTGAAACTGTGCAAATAGATACCCTTTCCTTTCAAAAAGGGGCCAAGGCGGTAAAATGGTTAAGCTCCGAGGGCACGGAATATGAAATGGATGAATCCGATCTTGATACCAGAGGAACTGTCATAACATTACATATGGCAGAGGACAGCCTGGAGTTTCTTGATGAATACAAAATGAGGGAAATTCTTGTAAAATACTTCTCGTTCCTTCCATACGAGCTTTACCTTGAAAATTCAGCAAAAAAAGAGGAGCAGAGTAAGGACGATGGGGACAAGGAGGCTGCAGAGGGAGAGGAGGAGAAGGAAAAAGAGGCTCCCAAGCCCTTAAACGATACAAACCCGTTATGGCTGAAGGCTCCGAAGGATTGTACCGATGAAGAATACAAGCAGTTTTATACAAAGGTATTTCATGACTTTAATGAGCCGTTGTTCTGGATTCATTTGAATATGGATTACCCGTTTAACTTAAAGGGCATACTGTACTTCCCCAAGCTGAAGCATGAGTTTGAGACAAATGAAGGGCAGATAAAGCTGTACTATAATCAGGTGTTTGTTGCAGACAATATTAAGGAAGTAATACCTGAATTCCTGATGCTCTTAAAGGGTACAATAGATTGCCCTGATCTTCCCCTGAATGTATCAAGAAGCTTCCTTCAGAATGATGGGTATGTGTCCAAAATTTCGGCCCACATAACAAAAAAGGTTGCCGACAAGCTCTCCGCGCTGTATGAGAATGAAAGGGAAAACTACAACAAATATTGGGAGGATATAAATCCCTTTGTAAAATACGGCTGTCTTAAGGAGGAAAAATTCTTTGACAGGGTTAAGGATATAGTTATATATAAGACAACAAATGATGACTATGTAACCCTTAAGGATTATCTTGACCGTAATAAGGAAAAGCATGAAAATAAGGTTTTCTATGTCACAGACGAGAGGCAGCAGGCACAGTATATAAAGCTGTTCAAGGATAATGGAATGGAAGCCATCAAGCTTACAACTATGATTGACAGCCATTTTATAAGCTTTTTGGAGACAAAGGAAAGCGGTGTAAAATTCAGCCGCATTGACGCCGATTTGTCTGACAGCCTCAAGGACACTGAGGCAGCGTCCGTTGATGCCGCACAGAAGGAAAGTCTGGAAAAGCTCTTTAAGGAGATTATGGAGGATGACAAGCTTAAGGTTCAGGTTGAGAGCTTAAAGGCTTCCGCAGTTCCCGGGATGATCCTTTTATCCGAGCAGTCAAGGAGAATGCAGGAAATGAGCAAGATGTTCGGCGGCGCGGATATGAGCTATATGTTCCCCAAGGAGGAGACACTGGTTTTAAACAGCAATAACAGCCTTGTTCAATTTATACTGGAGGCAAAGAATGATGAGACACGCAAGGATGACGTTAAAATGATTTGCCAGCAGGTGTACGATCTGGCAATGATGGGGCATAAGCAGCTTGAGCCCGAGGCCATGACCAGATTTATAGAGCGGTCAAGCCAGATAATGCTGAGGCTGGCAGGAAAATAGGACTGATATATGTAAATTGGGGAAGCCCTTTCACCGAAGATAATTATGAAGGTGAAAGGGCTTCCCTTTTAGCTTTTATTTTACTTGTCGCCTTCTCTTATTTCCACCCTGCGTATTTTTCCGCTTATTGTTTTAGGGAGCTCGTCTACAAATTCAATTATCCTTGGATATTTATACGGAGCGGTAACCCTTTTAACATGCTCCTGAAGCTCATGCTTCAAGTCCTTGCTGCCGGTGTAGTTCTTTGATAATACCACAGTGGCTTTCACTACCTGTCCCCTGTCGGGGTCGGGAACCGCCGTTATTGCGCATTCCAGCACGGCAGGATGCTCGAGCAGAGCGCTCTCTACCTCAAAGGGCCCTATTCTGTAGCCCGAGCTCTTAATAACGTCATCGGATCTGCCAACAAACCAGTAGTAGCCGTCTTCATCCTTCCATGCCATGTCGCCTGTGTAATAAATTCCGTCATGCCATACACTGCCGGTTAATGCCTTATCTCTGTAATAGCCTCCGAACAGGCCCACAGGGACCTTTTTGTCGGTACGCACAACTATTTGTCCCTCTTCTCCCACCTCACATGAATTTCCGTTTTCGTTTATAAGGTCTATGTCATAATTGGGAGCGGGCTTTCCCATGGAACCGGGCTTGGGCTCCATCCACGGAAAGGTGCCCAGAGTAACGGTAAGCTCTGTCTGCCCGTAGCCCTCCATAAGCTTAAGTCCGGTAGCTTTGACGAACTGGTTATATACCTCCGGGTTTAAAGGCTCTCCCGCAACGGCACAGTATTTTAATTTGCTTAAATCATACTTGCTCAAATCCTCTTTTATAAAAAATCTGTATATTGTAGGAGGAGCACAGAATGAGGTAACTCCGTACTTTACTATCACATTTAACAAATCCTTGGGAACAAATTTATTGTAGTCATATACAAATACCGCGCAGCCCGCTATCCACTGCCCGTATATTTTACCCCATACGGCTTTGGCCCACCCTGTATCGGCAACGGTAAGATGCAGCCCGTTGTCCTGTACGTTCTGCCAATAGCTTGCCGTAAGAATATGCCCCAGAGGGTATGTAAAGTTGTGCTGAACCATCTTAGGCATACCTGTGGTGCCTGATGTAAAATACAGAAGAGATATGTCCTTATTTACAGGTGCCTGATCTCCGGCAGGACGGGAGAAATGCTCAGATGCAATTTCGAGCTCATGGCGGAAGTCATACCAGCCCTCACGGCTTCCCCCCACAAGCGCCTTTACCTTAAGGGAGGGAGACTTGTCCAGTGATGCTTCAACATGGGATATAACCTCTTCCTCAGCGATACATACAATCATTTTTATATCGGCGGCATTATTTCTGTATATAATATCCTTTGAGGTAAGAAGATGTGTCGCGGGGATGCATACCGCTCCTAACTTATGAAGGGCCAGTATGCAAAACCAGAACTCATAACGCCGCTTTAAAACCAGCATTACCGGATCGCCTTTTTTTATTCCCGCGGACTTAAAAAAGTTTGCCGCCTTATCACTGTAGTATTTGAGCTGCCCAAATGTAAATACCGCTTCGTCCCCTTTTTCATCACACCATACGATTGCCGTCTTGCCGGGAGTTTCCATTGCTGTTGCATCAACTACATCATAGGCAAAATTAAAATTCTCAGGAACATTTATTCTGAAATTCTCTACAAAATCCTCAAAGGAAGAGTATTCCGTTTGAGACACAAATTTTTCCAACATTAGAGTAATACCTCCTATAAAAATGAAGTCTAAAAAATTATTGCAAGAAATCTTGCGGTGCTTTCCCCTATTGCTTTCATTCCATGATTGCTGCCGGAATCAAAAAACAGTGAATCTCCCTCGTTAAGAATCATCTCATGTCCATTTATTATTACTTTTAAGGTGCCTTCAAGCACATAGTTGAATTCCTGACCGGGATGAGAATTGTAATGCACCGGGGAGCCGGCAGGCTCAGGCTCTACAGACACCAAAAAGGGCTCAGCCTTTTTATGTATGAAGTTGTAGGCAAGGTTTTGGTATTTATAATGCTCTCTTCTCTCGACATTCATTCCCTTGCCCTTCCGCACAAGGCAGTAGGTGTGGAGTCTGGGGTTTTCTCCTGTGAGAATTGCCGTAAGCTCCACATTGAACTTATTTGCAACCTCATAAAGAAAGCTGACGGGAATGTCTACATTGCCGCTTTCATACTCCAGA
This sequence comes from Bacillota bacterium, assembly GCA_023390115.1. Classification (GTDB taxonomy): domain Bacteria; phylum Bacillota; class Clostridia; order Acetivibrionales; family DSM-27016; genus Anaerobacterium. Next base: position 28,191 of record JAEWDM010000015.1, on the reverse strand, counting down.
TAGGTTTCAAGGGGAATGTTGAATTCACCGGCAAGAGCATCCGGGGAAATTTCTGAAATTTCTCTGAGCTCTTTAATTCTTACAGCAATCTGTTTAATTTGCTCTGACATGCAACCATCCTTTCTAAATTAAAGGGACATGCCTCTTTTTAGCTTATAGAAGGAATGTCCCCGAACTGATGAATCTACTTAAGATATAATAGCACAGGCACGGCATAAAATAAAGCATAAGCTTTTATTTTTAGACATAGTGAATATAAAACCGTAAAAAAAGTTAATGTTTTTTTCTTAATACATTGAAAGCAAAAAAGTATTTATACATTATTGAAGTTATAATACTGTTATGTTAAGATAAATTTGGAAATTTACATTTCTGTCTCGGAATTTAAGGGGGAATAAAATATGTCTGTGAAAAAAAGAATAGTTTTGCTTATGCTTATTTACATTGTACTGGCAGTGGGAGGGAATATAGCGTGCGTTTATTTTGGAGTGCCCGTAGCCATAGTGGCGGCGGTGTTTGCTGCTTATGCGTGTCTGGCCGCGTTCAGTGAGATAAAATCGATTTTGCTCCCGCTTAATAAAATAATACAGATAATTGATAATACTGCAAGATATGATCTTACCCATGACACCACCTATAATCTTATTAAAGCCAGAAAGGACGAAATAGGCCTGGCAGCCAATTCTCTGTCTTCCATGAGAGGGTCTCTCCGGAAAATAGTTGAGCTTATAGCAGAATCCTCAGACAGCGTTACTCAAAATGCCGCAAGTGTCGAGGAAATGACGGAACAGCTTAAATCAAGAATAAGCGAAACGGCATCTACAACCCAGCAGCTTTCTTCAAGCATGGAGGAGACTGCCGCAACAGCGCAGGAGATAAATGCGACGGCACATGAAATTGAGGAAGCCGCAAGCTCTATTACCGTAAGAGCCGGAGAGGGTACTGCTGCTGCAAGCGATGCGGTATTACGGGCGGATAAGCTTAAGCTTGAGGCTGAAAATGCAAGCAGGAATGCAGACGATATCTATACTAATAAAAAGCAGCATGTTAAGCTGGCGATAGAACAGTCGCGTAAGGTTTCACAAATTGAAATGCTTGCTCAGGCAATACTTCAGATAACGGATCAGACAAACCTTCTCGCTTTAAATGCCGCTATTGAAGCGGCAAGGGCAGGAGATGCCGGCAGAGGCTTTGCCGTGGTTGCGGAAGAGATAAGGAAGCTTGCCGAGCAGTCCTCCAAAACTGCGTCTACTATAAAGGATATTGTTAAGCCGGTTACCTCATCTGTGGAAAATCTTGCCGAGAGCTCGGGAGAGCTGCTTGAGTTTATTGACAAAGAGGTTAATGAGGACTATAAAAAGCTTATAAATACCGCTGTACAATACTCCGAGGATGCAAATATGTTTAACGGAATGATGACTGAGTTCAGTGTAACGGCTCAGCAGCTTAAGGGCTCGATATCGGGAATTGCTGCGGCAATTCATCAGGTAAGTGAGACATCTAACAAGGGTGTGGAAGGGATATCGGATATTAATGAAAAAGCGGATACCATTGAGCAAAATATAAAGGGTGTAAAGGAAAATACCGAAATCAGTATTGAAAGTGCCGGCAAGCTCAATGATCTTATAGGTAAGTTCAAGCTTTAGTATTTTGCTTCAATACAATCCCCGCCTTTTGTCCAGAGCCTTTTTAATCTCCAATTAGTAATTTGGGCTTTTAATGTGGTGCGTTTAATTTAAGTGAAGAATATTACGGAATAAATGGGTGAGTTAATTATTTTGAGGGAACTTTTTTCTCAAATCTTATTTTATACATCCTTTAACGTTATTAATTTTACTAATGAATTATATCATAGTATAATCAAGTAAGGAAATACTTATCCATATAGCTTGCAATTATAAATAATAGCATTGCAATTATAAATGAAAAGCGGTTTGCAGAGTAAAATAATATATAGTGAGGTAGAGTGAATGAGCAGCGTTAGGCGTATTTTTGTGGAAAAGAAGAAGGGCTTTGACATTGAGGCGCAGGGACTTTACAGGGATTTGAAATTCAATCTCGGAGTAAGGGGATTAGAAGCTGTAAGGATAGTAAACAGGTATGATATCGAGGGAATATCACAGGAGGAGTACATTAAATCAAAAAATACGGTATTTTCCGAGCCGCCTGTGGATGTTGTATTTGATGAAAGCTTTGAGCCGCAAGGCGAGGCCAGGCTTATAGCCATTGAGTATCTTCCGGGACAGTATGATCAGAGAGCCGATTCCGCAGCCCAGTGCATACAGATATTGACAGGGGGAGAAAGGCCGTCTTCGAGAGTGGCCAAGCTGATAATAGTGCAGGGGAACATATCCGAAGAGGATTATAATAAAATAAAAAATTACTGCATAAACCCTGTAGAGTGTCAGGAGGCGCAGATGGACAAGCCTCTGACCCTTGATATGGAGGTAAGGCTTCCGCCTGATGTAAAGGTCCTGGAAGGGTTTACCGCAATGCCTGAGGAAAAGCTTGAGCTTATGATGAAGGATATGGGGTTTGCCATGTCGCTTGAGGATCTTATGTTCTGCCGGGATTATTTTAAGAATACAGAGAGAAGGGAGCCTACCGTAACCGAGCTGAGGCTTATTGACACGTACTGGTCGGACCATTGCAGGCATACTACCTTTCTTACCAATATAAATAATGTAAAAATAGAGGACGGCTATTATTCGGAGCTTATAGCATCGGTTTACCAAGGCTACAGGGAGTCAAGAAAATATGTCTACGGCGAAAAGCAAAAGGACATATGCCTTATGGATATTGCAACCATTGCAATGAAGGAATTGAAGAAAAAGGGAATGCTTCGGGATCTTGACGAATCGGATGAAATAAACGCCTGCAGCATAGTAGCAAACGTGGATGTAGACGGCCGGATCGAGGAGTGGCTTGTTATGTTTAAGAATGAGACACATAACCACCCTACCGAGATAGAGCCGTTCGGAGGAGCCGCCACATGCCTTGGAGGGGCGATAAGAGATCCCCTGTCGGGAAGATCATATGTGTATCAGGCCATGCGCGTCACAGGCAGCGGAGATCCAAGGACAGGCATACGGGATACCATACCCGGAAAGCTTCCGCAAAGGAAAATAACCACGGGCGCCGCGGCAGGGTACAGCTCTTATGGAAACCAGATAGGACTTGCCACGGGCCAGGTTGCTGAAATTTATGACGAGGGCTTTGTAGCAAAAAGGATGGAGATAGGTGCGGTAATAGGTGCGGCTCCGAGAAGGAATGTGGTAAGACAGGCTCCGTGTCCCGGAGATGCTGTAATACTTTTAGGAGGAAGGACGGGGCGCGATGGCTGCGGAGGAGCTACGGGCTCGTCAAAGGAGCATACCGAAGAGTCCCTTCTAAACTGCGGGGCAGAGGTTCAAAAGGGCAATCCCCCTACAGAGAGAAAAATACAAAGGCTTTTCAGAAACCCTGAAGTAAGCAGCATGATAAAAAGATGCAACGATTTTGGAGCGGGAGGAGTTTCAGTCGCAATAGGTGAGCTTGCCGACAGCCTGAAAATAAATCTGGACGCAGTACCTAAAAAATATGAGGGCCTTGACGGTACCGAGCTTGCTATATCCGAGTCTCAGGAGCGCATGGCTGTAGTTGTGGATGCCGGTAATGTACAGAAATTCATAGGCTATGCGCAGGAGGAGAACCTTGAGGCTGTTTCGGTAGCGGCTGTTACAGATGACGGAAGGCTGAAAATGGTATGGAGAGGAAGCACTATAGTTGATATAAGCAGAGAATTTTTAAATACTAATGGTGTAAGACAAAATGCCGATGCAGTAATTACAATGCCTGATAAGGATAAAAGCTTTTTCAGACAGGCTTGTGCCTTTACGGGCGATTTAAAGGATGCATGGATAAAAAATCTTCAAAATCTGAATGCTTGCAGCCAGAAGGGACTGGCAGAAAGATTTGACAGCACTATAGGAGCTTCTACCGTGCTGATGCCCTTTGGAGGAAAGCATCAGCTAAGCCCGGCGGAGGGAATGGCTGCCAAGCTGCCTGTGCCGGGCGGAGAAACCGTGACGGGAACGGCAATGGCGTATGGGTATAATTCCTCTATAGCACGCTGGAGCCCGTTTCATGGAGCGGTTTACGCCGTTGTGGAGTCCGTTGCAAAAATCGTTGCTATGGGAGGGAACTATAAAAGCATAAGGCTTACACTTCAGGAGTATTTTGAAAAGCTGGGGAAAGACCCGGAAAAATGGGGAAAGCCCATAAGTGCCCTGCTTGGAGCTTATTATGCCCAGATAAAGCTTGGTATACCCGCAATAGGGGGCAAGGACAGCATGTCGGGAACCTTCAAGGACATGAGCGTTCCCCCCACTCTTGTTTCCTTTGCCGTGGATATGGTGGATGTGAGGAATGTGGTTTCGACGGAATTCAAAAGAACAGGCTCTAAGGTGGTGATGGTTCCATTAATAAGAGACCGGTATGATATTCCCGACTTTGAAAGGCTTGATGCCGGGTATGCCTTGATACACCGTTTAATAAGCAGCGGCAAGGTGCTTGCGGCACACACCGTAAAGGCAGGAGGGCTTTCTGAGGCAGTCAGCAAGATGTGCTTCGGAAACATGATAGGCTTTACCTTTACGGATGAAATAAAGCCGGAAGAGATGTTTACACCCGGCTATGGCTCAATTTTGCTTGAAATACCGGGAAATGAAGATATAAGCGTTCTTTTTGGGGATATAAATTATAGGGAAGTGGGAGTTACAAAGCCTGATGCTGATATAGAGGCGGGAGGCATAAGGATTGCTTTGGAGGTTGCGGCGGCAAAATGGCAGGAGCCGTTGGAGGAAATTTTCCCTACTGCCGTTGAGACGGGAAATAAGGCTGTCAGGCAGTATTCCTTTGCAAAATTTAAGCCGGGCAAAAGGTCTGCTGCGGCAGTTGCGAGGCCAAGGGTTTTCATGCCGGTGTTTCCCGGAACGAATTGTGAATACGATACTGAAAGGGCCTTCAAAAATGCCGGTGCCGAGGTTGATGTTTTTGTAATACGGAACATGTCCTCTAAAGACATTGAAGAGTCGGTCAGAATAATGGGGGACAAAATTAAACGCTCCCAGATAATTATGCTTCCCGGAGGCTTCAGCGGGGGAGATGAGCCTGACGGATCGGGCAAGTTTATTGCTACAGCCTTCAGAAATGAGTATGTAAAGGAGGCTGTCAATGAGCTTTTAAAGTACAGGGACGGGCTGATGCTGGGAATATGCAACGGATTTCAGGCGCTGATAAAGCTGGGCCTTGTGCCTTACGGAGAGATAAGGGATATTGACGAGGCTTGCCCCACTCTTACCTTTAATACCATAGGGCGTCACGTATCCTGCATGGTAAGGACTAAAGCCGTTTCGAAGCTTTCTCCGTGGATGTCGAATGTAAGCATAGGTGATATTCATACCGTGCCGGTATCGCATGGAGAAGGGAGGTTTGCCGCTAATGCTGAGATTTTTGCAATGCTTGAGAAGAACGGGCAGATAGCTACACAGTATGTAGATCTTGAGGGCAGGGCAACCTATGACATAAGGTATAACCCCAATGGCTCCTTTGAGGCTGTCGAAGGAATTACAAGCCCCGATGGAAGGGTGTTTGGCAAAATGGCCCATTCTGAAAGAACAGGCTCGAACACTGCCAAAAATATTCCCGGAGAAAAGGATCAGAGGATATTTGAGGCCGGAGTAAATTATTTTAAGTAGACTTCGGCCGCTTTAGCCGCCGGTACGACTGTATAAGCCGGTAAATAAAACAAATTATACCAGGACAAGGCGCCTTTCTTTAGAGAGCTGCCTTGTTTTTTTGCAGATGGCGAAAAAAGGTATATATTTTGATAATATAACAGAATAAAAACGAAAATTTCAGTAAATTTTTTGTATTTATGGTATAATGGTTAATAGGACTTACTGTGCTTCAACTAAAGAAGCTTTACCCCAAGGGGTGTTGTCGTAAAAAATATATACTTATCTTAATTCTCCTATTCCAACAACATTTACAGCAGCTTATACCATATGCCCATAAAAATTTAATTCTTGAGGGCCACATGCTCTTTTGGAAATAAGCCGGCCATAAGCCGGTGCCTATTGATGCAACAAAATTTGGTAAATAAGGCATTAAAAAGCGCTGGGGAGAGAAAGGGGGGGGACGGGGCACGCTAATATATGGGAAGCTGAAGAGCAAAGCCTTGAAATTCAGGAAAATAAAGCTTTCTGAGAGGAGCATACTGTTATTAAAAAAGGGGGGTTATTATGAATAAGAAAACCATAAAAAGGGTTTTCTCAGCATTGACATTGGCGGCATTAATGCCTGCAATGTCATTCATCAGTGCAGCGGCAGGCTCTATGACGGAAGAGGGAGTTAAATACGAATTTGAGGACGGTGTCTACAATGGTGCTCAAATTTATACCGACTATATCGGAGAAACCGAGGATGGAGAAACAATTGACCTTAGAGGGGCATCATGCAGCTTTATCGGACAGAAGGGGACCAGTACTTCGGTTAATGTGGAGATTGGCGAGGCGGGTCTTTATGAATTAATTGTCCGCTACGCGCAGCCGTTTGACAAAATCAAAAAGGTACAGTACCTTAATGTAAATGATGCAAATCAGGGAGAGGTGAGCTTTACATACACTCTTAGCTGGAAAGAGATTTCAGCGGGAATCGTTAAGCTAAAAGAGGGGTCTAATAGCATTGAATTTGAAAGCTACTGGGGATATACCTTCTTTGATTATCTTATTGTCAAGCCTGCCGATGAAAGCATCACAAACCTTAAGGTTGACAAAACACTGGTAAACCCTAATGCTACCGGCGAGGCAAAATCTCTTATGAGCTATCTTGTAGACGTTTACGGCAAGCATATACTTTCAGGCCAGCAGGAGCTTTGCGGCTCTCATAACTATGAGGGTGCCTGGGCGGAATTTACTTATATAAATGAAAAAACCGGAGAGCTTCCTGCAGTAAGAGGCTTTGACTTTATGAACTACCGGGGGAACGGTCTGATGTGGGATGATTTGTGTGCCGAGCGTGTTATTGACTGGTACAATAATAAAGGAGGTATACCTACAGTCTGCTGGCACTGGTTCTCGCCGGGAAATATCGGTAAAAAGGCAGACAACAGCTTTTACACCGACAGCACCACCTTCAGCATATCAAAGGCTCTGACGCCCGGGACGGCAGAAAATATTGCGGCGCTCAATGATATTGAGTTTATGGCGGAAAAATTCAAGCAGCTTCAAGACGCTGGAGTTCCGGTGCTTTTCAGGCCTCTTCACGAGGCGGAGGGCGGATGGTTCTGGTGGGGTGCTGAAGGCCCCGAGAATTGCGTCCGGCTCTACAGGCTTATATATGATAAATTCACAAATGAATATGGCCTGAACAATATTATATGGGTCTGGACCTCTTACACCTATGAAACATCCGGCAAGTGGTATCCGGGTGATGATGTGGTTGACATTGTAGGCTACGATAAGTATAATGCAAAGGATGGCTTGCCCAATGGAAGTGCTATTTCCTCTACATTCTATAATCTGGTGAAGCTTACGGACGGGAAAAAGATGGTTACAATGAGTGAAAACGATACTATTCCCAGGGTGGGAAACCTTACGAATGAAATGGCCGGCTGGCTGTATTTCTGTCCATGGTACGGATGGTGGCTGACAGGAGAGCAGAACAACCCCGTCGACTGGCTCATTGAAATGTACACCAGTGAATACTGCATAACCTTAGATGAGCTTCCCGACCTTAAAACATACCCTGTAACATCTGACGACGATCCGGAAATTCTGTACGGTGATTTGAACGATGACGGAAACGTAAACTCCATTGACTTTGCTTTATTGAAAAGAGTGCTGCTTGAAGAAGCATCATCAGGCGTAAATATGGAGGCAGCAGATGTAAATGCCAGCGGCACGGTGGACTCGGTGGACTTTTCAATACTCAAAAGATACCTGATAGGCCAAATAGAAGCGCTTCCTTATAAATCTTAAAATCACCCGTTAAAAAGCGGGAGCATATCCGCCCGGATTGGGCCGGTATGCTCCCTTTTAATGTCTTTTAGCACAGCTAAGCCTGCCAACCACTGTGTTCGCCGTAAAATTTAAAAGAATATATTAAGGCACGTACTTTCTAGTAGAAAAATTAAACATATTATTATATAATTTAATTATAATTTAAAAAGAGCTTTTGCAGATGTTATTAATTTGAATTATAAATACATAAAATATAATTAAGTAAATATAAATTCTTGTATGTGGGGTGTAATGGCAGTGAATGAGAATATTAAAAGCTTGAGCATTACTGCTCTGGTTTTTCATTACACGGTAAACTTGCCTTACAATGCTGTAGTTTTAAGTTTATCGGAAAAGAACATAGTTATAAGGCTTGAAGAGGAAAATGGACAGAAGGATTTTTCCGAAGGCGACCCTGTAGTAATTGCATATAATTCCGGAGGCGAAGTAATTGTAAAGGGGTTTGATGTAAGAAAGCTTAACTCCGACAGTACTATTGAGCTGGATGGGGATGAATTGGAGTCGGATGCAGATAAACGCCTTTATGAAAGAATACCTGCGTCTTATCCGGCGGAGATAAGGGCGGTTTTGGGCTCTAAAAGGTCAAGCGCGGTAATTAAAAATGCCAGTAAATACGGTATGATGCTTTATTCTAAAGCTGATTTTAAGGTGGGAGAAAGACTTGAGGTTGTTGCTTTTATGGGAGAGGTTCTATGCTTTATGGAAACTACAGCCGTCAGGAAGGACAACATGACAGGGTATATGGCGTATGGCCTGAGACTGAATGTAAACGATACCCAGTCGGTAAGGTGTTCTGAGCAGCTTCTGGACTTTTTCAGGGGCAAATACTTAAAGGGGGTTAATATAAGCAGTGCTCACGATGTAAACGGAATAAGCATATCCGATGAATACTCCGCTTTCGGTTCAACCACCCGTCATATGCTGGATGATGCCGTACAGAAGCTGGACTCGCTTTTAAAGGGAAGAGGCAGAAATTGAAAGGCATTTTTAACAATTAAGAGCACCGGGAATTAAGCTTAAAGCTCCTTTCTCCGATGCTCCTTGCCTGTGCCTGGTATTCTTTATTTAAGTGTTAGGCCAGTTTTTTATCCTCTTGCGGCTCACTGTGCTGCTCTGGAGGAGTGGTGCAGGCGTCCTTGCCGGTCAGTGAATTTATAAAGCCTATTACCATATTGTTGAATTCGGCAGGCTTTTGGAATATAAAGACATGGCCCGCATCCTTTATTACCTTGAATTGGTTGTTTAAATATTTTTCCTTCAGCATTACAGCATCATTAAAATAGCAGAAATCCTTTTCTCCCGCTACAATTAAAGCCGGTATATGGGATGGGGAGATATAGTAGTAATGATCCCCTTTTGTTGCGAGCCGTATCCATTTTGTAAATTCAGTGCCGTTCATCTTAAGTGTTTCACTTAAGAAAAATTTCCTTGACCTTTCGTGAGCTTTTCCCGGAAGCATTAATAAGCTCATTAATCTGAGATATATATTTTTTTTAAATATTTTGAGAAATATTTTTTGTGTAAAGCTGTTAAATATTGCAGATATATAATTAGGCTTGCTTACGGGACTTGCCAATATAACGGATATGACTTTTTCCGGAAACATTTCACAAAAGTATTGAAGTATGATTGTTCCCAGGGACAGTCCCAAAATATGAGCTTTCGATATTTGCAATTCTTCCATTAAAACTCTGAGTTGATTTGCTATTAGCTCTCCGCTGTACTTCTCAATGCTTAAAGGGCTTGAATTGCCGTGGCCTGCGAGGTCGAGGCTTAAAACTCTGAAGTGCTTATTAAAGTCATCAAGCTGATACTTCCAGCATTTTGTGGAGCCTGCTATGCCGTGCAGCAATATCAGCCATTCTTTCTCAGCATCTCCTGAAATTTCATAATATATTGTGTATCCGCATATTTCTGAGTACATTTTAAACATCTCCTTTAATATACTATTTAAAGGTAAAAAAATTAGTGTTTTACATAACACCTCACAGTTCAAACTGCAGTATAAATTATATAATCAAATGGAATAAATGTCAATAATGTACTTTAATGTAACAAATTAAATTTATGTTAAATCCTTTAGCTTTCAGAAATGCTGGAAATTAAAGGATTTAACATATAAAGAATAAAGCATATCATTTTATAGGTATGCTGTAATATGTCTGTATTTTATGTAATCTTCTTAAGCTGGAAATAAAAATAAGACTTTTTTTAAGCATCTCCGTATATTAGTTTGGCCGGACAAAAAAACACTGTCTGTACAAGCTAATATAAAGGAGATAAAAATATGGAAGAGACTAACAAGCCTTTACAAAATTTTTTCAATAATTTTTTTACAGTAGCGGCAAATCCCAGAACATATTCGAATATATTTTATTTGCTGCTTTCATTTCCTCTCGGTATATTTTATTTTGTATTTTTTATAACGGGCATATCCCTGGGTTTGGGCCTTATACCTGTATTTATAGGCCTTCCGCTTATTATGTTTATGTTTTTCTCGGCCAACAGGCTTATGGCCTTTGAGTGTATGCTGGCTAAAGGCTTTACGGGGGTTAATATTCCTTTAATGAATGCCAGAGAGATATGTGAGGGTGGGATGTGGAAAAAATTCAGGGCGCATGTTTCCGACCCCCAGTCATGGAAGAGCCTGGCATACCTTGTTGCAATAAAATTCCCTCTTGGGATATTTGCGTTTGTTTTGGCTGTCACGCTTGGAACAGTGAGCCTTGCACTTGTATTTTGTCCTGTTATTTACCAGTCAATACTGCAAGGCGCCGGAATAGATATATTCAGGCAGGACATCTTTTCTCTTTTTGCACCCGGCTATTTTTCATCTATGGAAAAATCATTTATATATATGGCAGCGGGAATATTTGTAACCTTTATATCACTTCACGTATTAAATTTTGTAACCTATATTTCGGCTAAACTAACGGCTCTTATGGTAGAGGAGTGGTAGCCGGTATTTAAGGGCCGTCTTCAGTATAAGCCTGAGATGAAGCTTGTGCTTTGGGCTTTACGGCCAGCTCAGGCTGAGCCATGAGAATACCTGATAATACGGCTGTAATTGGAGCTACGGTGACAAGGCCGAAGCTTCCCACTATGGTATGTAAAATTTCTGCCGATACATATTTTAAATTGAGTATGTTTTGTATGGGAGTGCCCTGTGCCATAAACACCATAAGAAGTGCTACAAAGCCTCCTGAGTAAGCAAGCAGCAGAGTTGTTGTCATGGTGCCGATTACAGCTCTCCCTATGGAAAAGCCTGAAAGAATTGCCTCCTTCTTTGATATATCGGGCTTCTTCTGCACAATCTCATAAATTGCGGCGGATATGTCCATGGCAAGATCCATTAAAGCGCCTGCGGACGCAATAAATATGCCTGCTATGAAAATGTCTGTGAGATTTAAATGCATATACCCCGAATACAGAAGGCTTTCTGAAAATGGCAGCACCGCGCCGTGTATTTTAAAACCGTTTCCGAAAATAATAGCAAGAATGCAGGTCAGAAAAGATCCTGAAAGAGAGCCTAATATTGCCGCAAGGGATTTTCTGCTTATACCCGATACAAGGCATATTGTGCCTATAGTCATCCCGGAGACTACAAGCAGTGATAAAATTATGGGGTTGTATCCTTTGAGGAAGAACGGAATTAAGATTTTCCATATCATAAGTATGGTAAAAACAAAAGACAGCAGAGCCTTTACCCCGGTCCAGCCCGCAAAAATTACAAGCAGCAGCATAAAGGCAATAAAAAGTATTATTTCAATGTTTAAGCGGTAATGGTCTATAATGTTTACAAAGCGTATTTCATCATCGGTATAATCGATAACTACCAGTGCCGTATCTCCCTTGGAAAATATTTTGTCCATTTCAAATTTTCCTACAAGCCTGTTTACTCCTTCGGCTGTTTGTCCTTTGAATTTACCGCTGAGAATTTCGACTTCGCAAAGCTGATCTCCATGCCTTATAAGACCGGCGGACTTGATATTTGAGTTATCGGTATCTACAATAAGAGCTTTGGCTCTTTCGGTGTTTGGATATATTATTTTTTCGAAGCCTGTAGGAATAAAAAGCAATAATGCTGTAGCCAGCAATACAAATACAACAAATATATTATCGCGGTTTAAGAGTTTCTTTTTCATAAATAAGCGGCCCCCATTCAGAGCAAGAGGCTATCGCAAAGCAGATGCAGTACGGCTTATAGCCGGCATTTGCTTTGCGACAGCCTAACTAGCTTTTATTAATAATAAGGTATTTTAGTTATTCCAGTTCAATCTTAAGTATAGCTGCCATTTTCTTGAAAAGATCGGTATTGTCATAGTAGCCGTCAAATATTTCCTGCCCTAGTCCCTTTGCAAATACGGGGAGAGGAAGGCCCGTATGTGAATATGTAGTCCAGCCTATTCCGGATTTATTGTTTAATATATGGGTAATAGTCACAGATAAGGGCTCGTATGTCCCGTAGAGTATGCTTTCTCTTTCAGACAAATTCCTTTCCTTTGAAGGAATCATCGTCTGCTCAAATGCAGCCTTAAGAGTTTCAAGCTCATAATCGCTCAGTACCATGCCTTCATTTTCGGGGGCATCCGCATCCTCGGAGGTCATAAGCCCAAAGGATTCCTTTATGGAAGGCAGCAAATCCTTAAGGCTTGCCTCAGAGGCGGGAGTGCTTTCTCTGTATTCGGATATTTCCTTGTCAAACTCAAGGAAGGATTTTTTCTGATACCCTATTTTATCAAAGAAGGTTTCATAAGCGGTTCCTGCAAAGCCTATTGTCATACCGCCTGTCTCGTGGTCGCCCGTTACTATTATCAGGGTGTCGTCGGGATGCTTCTCATAGAATTGCAATGCCTGATCCACCGATTTGCTGAATGCAAGAGTATCCTTTATTGATGTAGCTGCGTCGTTTGCATGACAGGCCCAGTCTATTTTTCCGCCCTCAACCATCATGAAGAAGCCTTGGGGATTGTCAAGCACGTCAATTCCCTTTTTTACAAAATCGGAAAGTGACAGGTCATCCGAGGTGCGGTCTATTTCATATGCCAGTGCGTTATCCCTGTCCAGAACAGGATTTACTGCTATTACCTTTCCTGATCCGGAGTTCAAGCTTAATATGTCCTCTTTGGTATTAACATATTTAAAGCCGTTTTGCTTTGCAATTTCGATTACGTCGGCCTGATCGCCCTTTGCTCCCTTAGGCTGCTTGAAACCGCCTCCTCCGAAGAAATCAAAATTACTTTTTGCAAGCTCTACCGATATGTCATAATAATTGTTTCTGGAGGGCTGGTGCGCATAGAATGCGGCAGGAGTGGCATGATCAAGTGAAACACTTGTGATTACCCCTACCTTATATCCCTTTTCCTTAACATACTCTGATATAGTTTTAAAAGATGTCTTTCTTTCGGTATCCATATTTATAATTCCGCCAAGGGTTTTATTTCCCGTTGAAATTGATGTAGCTGTTGATGCCGAGTCGGGTATAAAGGTTTCCGCATCAAAGGTGGTGCAGGTTCCCTCGACAGGGAAGCGTGAAAAGGTAAGCTTGCTTATGCCGATTTGCTTGTCTCCGTAAAGCTTCTTGCCTAAAAATATTTCCGCCGAGTTTATCTGCGGATAACTCATACCGTCTCCTATGAACAAAAATACATACTTTGGAGTTTTGCCGGTGTAGTCGTTTTTAACCTGATTTTCATCTGAGGCAGATGCGGTAAACACCATAAAGCCTGTTGTTAAAAGTACGGCAATTGAGAGAATAACTGCAATTAGTCTCTTTTTGGATGTAAACATTTTAAAAAACCCCCTTATTAAAATTTAGTGTATGGTTTGTACATACTGGATTCTATAAGAGAAGTATTAACCGGAGATTAGAGAAATGTAAAATTTGTACATACTGTGGAATTTTATTCTTAATGAAAGCTATGCATACAATGGGAGTTAAACCAAATAATATATACTTAAATAAGTAAACGGATTTTAATTCGGAACAGATTAAAGGGTTGAATTTTGAATATGAAGCACTCAAGGCTGGTGAAGCATGTAAAATATATACTTATAGGGCTAATTACCGGAGCGGCAAACGGTTTGTTCGGATCAGGGGGAGGGACAATTGTTGTGCCTGCGATGGTAATGCTTTTAAATGTGGAGGAGCATAAGGCCCATGCAACGGCCATATCAATTATACTTCCGCTTACAGTGGTCAGCGCCTGCCTGTATGTGTCAAACAACCTTGTAAATTGGGAAATAACCCTTCCTGTTATGCTGGGGGGAATGGCGGGGGGATATTTAGGGGCTAAGCTGCTAAATATATGTCCCGCAAATGTCTTGAGAAAGATTTTCGCAGTATTTATGATTTTGGCGTCCTTCAGGATGCTTGCAGCCTGATACCTGCACATAGAAATTATACGCATATTGGTATCCGGCAAAGGGAGGACTTAAGATGATACTTTTCCTTATTGGTGCGGCGGCAGGAATAGTAAGCGGTATGGGCATAGGCGGGGGCACTGTGCTTATACCCGCTCTTGTGATATTTTTAAACCCGCGCCAGCAGGAAGCGCAGGGTGTAAATCTGCTGTTTTTTATACCTGCCGCAATCATTGCGCTTATAATTCATGCAAAAAATAAAGCGATTGACTTTAAGCTTGCGCTTCCTATAATTATTTCCGGTCTTATAGGCGCGTACTTAGGGTCAACATTAGCTATTGATATGCCCGGGAATATTTTAAAAAAGCTTTTTGGAGTATTTCTTCTTGCCATAGGCCTGTGGGAAATGCTGAGAAAGGGGAGGGATAAAAAGGTATAAGAGACGGGGGAATAAAAACTATGCCGTAAATTGCCGGTTTTATGTTACAATTAATACAAGCCATATACTGAAAGGAAATAAGCAGATGAGCTTTTTGCCGGTTACAAGGGAAGATATGCATAGCAGGGGATGGGATCAGCTTGATTTTTTATATATAAGCGGAGATGCGTATGTCGATCATCCAAGCTTCGGACATGCTGTTATTACTAGGCTTTTAGAGAGTGAAGGGTACAGGGTGGGGATAATAGCTCAGCCTGACTGCAAAACCGGTAATGATTTTATTACGTTAGGACGTCCTAAATATGCTGTTTTAATTTCGTCGGGAGTTATTGATTCTATGGTTAATCATTATACTGCCGGTAAAAAGCGCAGGAGCGACGATGCGTATTCTCCGGGAGGAAAGGCCGGATACAGGCCGGACAGAGCTGTTATTGCCTACTCTAACAAAATAAGAGAGGTCTTTAAGGGGATTCCTGTAATAATAGGAGGAATTGAGGCAAGCCTCAGAAGGTTTGCCCATTACGACTACTGGGATAATAAGGTCAGACGCTCTATTCTGCAGGATTCAAGAGCCGATCTGCTGATATACGGTATGGGAGAAAAGCCTGTCATTGAAATTGCACGGCAGCTAAGGGAAGGAATTGCTGTGGAAAGAATAAGGGATGTGCGCGGAACTGCTTATATGGCAGGCTTTGAGAAGCTTCCCGAAGATATCGGGGAGTTCATAAAGGGCAATGGCGGGAAAGGCGGGAAATATTCCCTTTTAAAAGCATTTGAAGAGGTATCCGAGGACAAGGAGGCATATGCCCGTTCCTTTAAGGTGCAGTATGACGAACAGGATGCAATAACCGGAAGGACTCTTGTGCAAAAGCACAGCGACAGGTATGTGGTGCAGAACCCTCCCGCATACGCAATGACGGTAAAGGAAATGGACAGGGTGTATTCTCTGCCGTATGAAAGGACATATCATCCGTCATATGAAAAATATGGAGGCATACCTGCCATAAAGGAGGTTGAATTCAGCATAACAAGTCATAGAGGCTGCTATGGGGGCTGTTCGTTTTGTGCCTTGAATTTTCATCAGGGAAGGGCAATACAAAACCGCAGCCGCCAGTCAATAATGAGCGAGGCTGTCAAGCTCACTTGGCTTCCCGGGTTTAAGGGCTATATACATGATGTCGGAGGTCCTACCGCCAACTTCAGGCATGCGGCGTGCATAAAGCAGAAGGAGATGGGGGTGTGCAAGGGAAAGCAGTGCCTTTATCCCGAGCCCTGCAAAAATCTTATAGTGGACCACAGTGAATATCTCGGGCTTTTGAAGAGAGTGCGCGAAATCCCCGGAGTTAAGAAGGTTTTTATCAGATCGGGTATAAGATATGACTATCTGATGCTTGATAAAAATGACGAATTTTTTATGGAGCTGTGCAAGCATCACATAAGCGGACAGCTCAAGGTGGCGCCTGAGCACGTGGTTGACCGGGTGCTGGACAGGATGGGAAAGCCCGGCAGACGGGTGTATGATAAATTTGTTAAAAGGTTTTATGAAATAAACAAGAAAATAAAAAAGGAGCAGTATATTGTACCGTACATGATATCCGGCCATCCGGGAAGCGATCTTAAGGCCGCGGTGGAGCTGGCGGAGTATTTAAGGGATTTGGGGCATATGCCGGAGCAGGTGCAGGATTTTTACCCTACCCCTGCAACATTGTCAACCTGCATGTTTTATACGGGGCTTGATCCCAGGGACATGAAAAAGGTATACGTACCCAGGCTACCTAAGGAAAAAGCCATGCAGAGGGCTTTACTGCAATACAGAAAGCCTGAAAATTACGAGCTGGTTTACGAGGCTTTAAAAATGACCGGAAGGGATGAGCTGATAGGCTTTGGGCCTAAATGCCTGATAAGGCCGAGACGTGCGGCAAAAAAACGGATGGAGGCTCCTTTTGCATCACAAAAGATTTCCCTTTCCGGCAAAGCCGTAAAGGGAAAAAATCAAAAAGGGGTGCGAACAAACCGAAAAAAATTGACAAGGACAAAGCATTAAAATAAAATTAACAAAGATCGTACATAGTGAAGCGCGCTTTAAAGAAAGCACTCTTTGGAGTGTATGCCGTGAAACTTAATCTAAAATTCTTAGGGAAAGGTTGGATATAATGGGGGCAAAAATACTGAATGGGACGGAGCTGTCGAAGGCTGTGAAGCAGGAGCTTGGGAAAGAGGTCCGGGAGATGGTGCAAGGCGGTGTACATCCGGGATTGGCAGTTATTATTGTGGGGAATGATCCTGCTTCCCGGGTATATGTAAATAATAAGAAGAAGGCGTGCGGGGAGATAGGAATAGCTTCCTTTGAATATGCTCTTGATGAGAATATTGAAGAAAAAGAGCTTATTGATTTAATAAATGTGCTTAATAAGGATGCCCAGGTAAACGGAATACTTGTGCAGTTGCCTCTGCCGCCGCACATAAATGAGGAAAATGTCCTTTATGCAATAGACCCCGGCAAGGACGCCGACTGCTTTCATCCTTCAAATGTAGGAAGGCTTATGATAGGAAATCCAAGGTTTATGCCATGCACTCCTGCGGGAATTATTGAACTGATAGATTTGACGGGCATTGACATAGAGGGAAAGGAATGCGTTGTTGTAGGAAGAAGCAATATCGTTGGAAAGCCTATGAGCATGCTTCTTCTGGCTAAGAACGGAACTGTTACGGTATGTCACTCAAAAACAAGAGAGCTTTCGGAAATATGCAGGCGTGCAGACGTGCTTGTGGCCGCTGTGGGAAAGCCGGAGTTTATAAAGGGAAGCTTTATTAAGCCCGGCGCAGTGGTAATTGATGTGGGAATGAACAGGCTGGAGAATAAAAAATTGGTTGGGGATGTGGAATATGCTTCCGCCTGTGAGGCGGCTTCGGCTATTACCCCCGTTCCCGGAGGCGTTGGGCCTATGACTATAGCCATGCTGATGAGAAATACCGTAAAGGCGGCAAGGCTTCAGAACGGGATATAAAAAGGTATATTTCCTCTGTGCGGTTAACGCCCGTTTGAAATGAATGCCAGGCGGCAGGGCCGATTGAACAGAGGGTGATTTTAATTGATTCTTGACATAAAATTTAAAAAAGATTAAAATTAAGCTGTGCTTAAAAATGAACTTTTATTAAAGAATAGAAATTTTTATAAAAGTTCCCTAATAAAATGGTAATAATTTAACTGGAATGATTTAAGAGATTATGGATATATATTAAGGATTCATTATAGCTTCCGGATATTTGGGCAGTGCAATATTTAAGGAATCTATTGTAGAGAAAGGTGTATTTTTTGCAGAGGCAGGCTGCTTTTTCTATGCATGAGCCAATCCATATATTGACAGATTATTTCTTTAATCGGTATCCGGTTAACATTATGCCGGTTGGGTGTGTAATGCTGAAAAGCTGCTTTGGCCATACATTTAGACGATACTATAGATTTGCTGTGTCGGCAAGGTCATAAATGGGCTTTTAAGCCGCTTCGGATATGCAGGCCTGACGGGAGTTTTAGACCTACAGAATAGTTATTTAAACTTGAGCATTGAAAACTGAATATTGAGGAGGTGTGTGCTATACTTGTAGGCGGTTTGATAGGACTAGTAATTGGTGGCGTAGCTGGTGCTGTTATAGCTTCAATTATAATGTTTAAAAAGGGCGTTGAATTCAGAAAAAAGACTGCTGAGGCCGAAATAGGAAGTGCTGAGCAGGAGGCCAAAAGGCTGGTCAGTGAAGCGCAAAAGCAAGGCGAAGGCAGGAAACGGGAAATATTGCTTGAGGCAAAGGAAGAGATACACAGAAGCAGGGTGGAGCTGGACCGGGAAATTAAGGACAGGCGTAATGAAATACAGCGCACAGAGAGAAGGCTTGTGCAGAAGGACGAGTCTCTGGATAAAAAAATGGAGGCGCTGGAGCAGAAGGAAGAGGTTCTTAACAGGAAAAGCAAGGAAATTCAAGCCCTTCAGGATAAGATTTCGGAGCTTCATGCAAAGCAGATGGATGAGCTTGAGAGGATATCGGGGCTGTCTATCGAAGAAGCTAAGGAATACCTGCTGAAGAATGTTGAAAATGAAGTAAAGCATGAGGCGGCTATTCTTATTAAGGAGATTGAAGCCAGAACTAAGGAAGAGGCTGACAGAAAAGCAAGGGATATAATAGCCACCGCAATACAAAAATGCGCGGCGGATCATGTATCAGAGGCTACAGTTTCTGTGGTTCCACTTCCAAATGATGAAATGAAGGGCAGAATCATAGGGCGTGAAGGAAGAAACATAAGAACGCTTGAAACTCTTACCGGCATCGATCTTATTATTGACGATACTCCTGAAGCCGTTATCTTGTCGGGATTTGACCCAATAAGAAGAGAGATTGCCAGAATAACTCTGGAAAAGCTTATTCTTGACGGAAGAATACATCCTGCAAGAATTGAAGAGATGGTAGAGAAGGCAAAGAAGGAAGTTGAAAACACAATACGCCAGGAAGGAGATCATGCTACATTTGAAACAGGGGTACATGGACTTCACCCTGAATTGATCAGGCTTATAGGCAAGCTGAAATTCAGGACCAGCTATGGGCAGAATGTGTTAAACCATTCCATTGAGGTTTCGCACCTTGCGGGATTAATGGCGGCCGAATTGGGCGCTGATGTGGCATTGGCAAAAAGGGCCGGATTGCTCCATGACATAGGTAAGGCAGTAGATCATGAAATCGAAGGTTCGCATGTTACAATAGGAGGAGATCTGGCTAAGAAATATAAGGAGAGCAATGAGATCATTAATGCAATAGTTGCACACCATGGCGATGTAGAAGCCTCATCGGTGGTTGCAGTTTTGGTTCAGGCAGCGGATTCAATATCTGCCGCAAGACCTGGTGCAAGAAGAGAAACATTGGAGTCTTATATAAAGCGTATTGAAAAGCTTGAGGATATAGCCAATTCCTTCCCCGGAGTTGAAAAATCCTTTGCCATACAGGCTGGGAGAGAGATAAGAATAATTGTAAAGCCTGAGGATGTTGCTGATGATGAAATTGTAATAAAGGCTCGTGAAATCGTTAAATTGATTGAAAGTGAGCTTGAATATCCGGGACAGATAAAGGTAAACGTTATAAGGGAAACGAGAGCAATTGAGTATGCAAAATAGTAAAATAGCAATATAATATAAAGCGTGCCAATACACAAAGAGTATAAAACTAAGAGTGCTGGCGCGCTTTTGTTATGTTCCGATACTTATTACAGGTTGTACTGTGAATGGAGGCAAATAATTGAGAATTTTATTTGTTGGAGATGTTGTCGGTAATCCGGGAAGAAAGGCAGCCAAAGAGGTGATTTCCAAAATAAAAAGGGAGCTGCAGATAGACTTCTGTATAGTAAATGGTGAGAACTCTGCGGGTGGAAGGGGGATAACCTATATTGCCGCTCAGGAAATATACAGGTCGGGGGCGGATGCTATAACAATGGGAAATCATGTCTGGGCAAAGAATGAGATATTAAGCTTCATAGAATCGGACGGCAGGATTGTGAGGCCGGCAAATTATCCATATGATTTGCCGGGCAAGGGTTCTGTAATAATAGGCAGTGAAAAGCACAAAATTGGAGTGCTGAATCTGATGGGACGCGTTTACATGGATGCAATTGACTGTCCCTTTAAGGCTGCGGATCGTGAGCTTGAATACTTAAAGAGCTTTGTAAAGGTGATTATTGTGGATATGCATGCGGAAGCCAGCTCAGAGAAATGTGCCATGGCATGGTATCTTGACGGAAGGGTCAGCTGTGTGCTGGGTACGCATACGCATGTGCAGACGGCTGACGAAAGAATACTTCCCTGCGGGACGGGCTATATTACAGATGTAGGAATGACGGGGCCTTATGAGGGAATCATAGGTGTGGACAAGGATATAATTATTCAAAAGTTCCTAAAGCACATACCTGTAAAATTTGACCTTGCCAAGGGGAATACTCAGTTTAATGCAGTGGTTCTGGATATAGATGAAAAAACAGGGAAAACCTTAAAAATAGAAAGGGTGTTTAAGATTATCGATCATCAATAGCAGTGTATAAAAAATGTGGGCTATGTTTAAATAATCTTATTTTACTAAAATTTAACTAAAAAGAAGGATTTTCTATTTTTTTGTAGAATAATATATTCATAATGTTTTTGGGGGGTAAAATTATGGATGTATTAAAGGTCTCAGCAAAATCTAATCCAAATTCAATTGCAGGTGCTCTTGCAGGAGTTATAAGAGAAAGAGGAACTGCTGAAATCCAGGCAGTTGGAGCAGGGGCGCTGAATCAAGCGGTGAAGGCAGTGGCGATTGCACGTGGGTTTGTTGCACCTTCTGGATTTGAGCTCATATGTATACCGGCATTTACGGATATACTTATAGAGGGGGAAGAGAGGACAGCGATAAAATTAATAGTGGAACCCAGAAAGTAACTGTAAACAACAGCTATACGCAGGGTTTACAATAGAAATAAATTTTGGAATTGCATTTAATGGAAAAGCATATTATTTATATTAAATATAAGGCTTTGGCATTAAATGCTTTTTTTTATTCATTTTCGGTCATACTATTATTGAGTATAAAACTGCAATATGATATGATTTTCTATGCATATATTTATACTTAAAAAAGCTGGGAAGTGCGAGATTTAAGGGGGGCTTTAAGATAAAGAGCGGGCTTTTAAGCGGCGGAGATATTATTTACGTGCCGGACAAGGATTTACATTTTATCAAATTCAAAAGGCTTGACAGTTATTCCCATGTGCTGGTGCACTGTTTTACTACAAGGCTTGGGGGAAGCGGAGGATTTAATCTTGGCTTTAACAGGGGGGACGGCAGGGAGAAAGTTGTCGAAAACTACAGAAAATTAGCGGACGCCCTGAATATAGATTGTCGAAATATGGTGCTGTCCGGCCAGGTTCATGATGACCGCATATATTCTGCGGATGAGAGGGACAGGGGTAAGGGCCTGTTCTGTGAAAGCGATATCAAAGGGTATGATGCGCTGATGACAAACAAAAGGAACGTAGCTATTGTAACGTTTTATGCGGATTGTGTTCCGGTATATTTATTAGACCCGGGCAAAAAGGCAATTGCACTGGCGCATTCGGGCTGGAGGGGTACTGTCCTGGAGATTGCGTCAAAAACCATTGGAGGAATGAGGAATAAATATGGCTGTGATCCCTGTGATATACAGGCCGTAATTGGCCCTTCAATAGGAAAATGCTGCTTTGAGGTGGGGGAAGAGGTATATTCAGAGTTTATGCAAAGGCTTGCATGGAGCAGTCCGCATTGCAAAAAAACAGGTTGGGATAAATGGCATATTGATTTGCAGTCAATTATTAAAAATTCTCTTGTCAGCTCAGGAGTCAAAGAGGAAAATATTTGCCTCACGGGAGTATGCACAAAATGTAATAAGGATTTGTTTTACTCTTACAGAGGAGACGAAGGAAGGACCGGAAGCATGGCTGCCGTGATGCAGCTTATATAAATATTATGCCATAGGGGAGAAATGAAATTTGCGCAAGCTATGTTTTTTTACGGCATTGGTAATAATGCTTTTAAGCTCAAGCTCCTGCTCGGAAACAGACAATTCCGGCGGCAGGGATGCCCAGGATAACAGCACTGCTCTGGCTGCGGCGGCGAATGATAATGTAGTGGATAAAGGTCCTGTGGAGGGGGGAGTTCTTAATCTGTTTACAACAAAGCCTGATACCCTGAATCCGGTATTAACGAAAAACGCCTTTGTCCAAAACTTTACAGGCTTTATATTTGACGCAATGGTAAAGCTGGATAAGAACCAAAGGCCGGCCCCTGCGCTGTGCGACACGTGGAGCGTATCGGATGACGGCCTTATATGGACCTTCCATGTAAGGGAAAACGTCATGTGGCACAACAATGTGTCCCTTACTGCCGAAGACATTAAATTTACCTTCGACGTGATCCAGAACAGCAGGTCGGAAAGTGCTTACAAGGATAACATAAGCAATATTGCCGTCTATACTGCTGTGGACAGGAACAGCTTCAGAATATTTTTGAAGGCTCCCGACTACTTTATTCCTGAGAGGATGACGTTTCCCATTGTGCCTGCGGGGTATTATCAAGGAGAAGATGTCTTTGTTAAGACCTCGGATAAAAATATGATGCCTGTTGGAACAGGTCCGTATAAATTTATAAGGAGTCAAAGAAATGACGGCTACAGGCTGATTTCCAATGACCTGTGGTGGGGACTTGAGGAGGATAAAAATTCCGGGCTTCAAATTCCCTATATAAATGAAATAGATATAAATATATATGACAGTCCAAAGGATGAATTTGTGGCATTTCAGGAGGGTTATATAGACGTTGCCGTTGCCGACAGGGGAGACTTCAGCAAGTACAGCGGAAGACCGGACATTACCACCAGAAAATATCAGAGCAGAGATTTTGAGTTTATAGCCTTTAATCTCGACAATCCTGCGCTTAAGGATAAAGCTGTAAGACAGGCTATTGCGCTTGCGACCGACAAGGCCAGAATAATAAATGAGGTTATACCTGGGCAGGCTGTGGCGGCTGAGCTTCCTATAAACCCAAATGCGTGGATTTTTGATAATCCTGTCAGCTATCTTCCTGATAAATCAAAGGCAAGAGATATACTTGTGCAAAATGGCTGGAAGCAATCGGGGACAGGCATGTACAAAAGCATTGGCGGAAAGCGTGTGGCCTTGAATTTCACAATTCTCGTAAATGAGTTTAATGAAACAAGATACCGTTCCGCCGTAAAGCTTGGGGAGCAGCTTAGGGAAGCGGGTATAAACATAGAAGTAAAAAGGATGGACTGGGATGAGGAATTCAAGCTTATAAGAAGCAGGAAGTTTGACATGGCGTTCTTAGGCTGCAGGATATCCTCCGTTCCCGATATATCGTTTATGTATTCCTCAATTCAGACAGGGGAGGGGATGAACATTGCAAACTATAAAAATCCTTTTGTGGATGCCTGCCTTGATCGGATTATAAGGAACAGTGACGAGAAAGTCAGGCGTGAGGCGTTTAATGAAATGCATAAAATCCTTTCCGATGAGATTCCTTATATGGGCATGTACTTTTACAATAATGCCGTATTATATAACAGGAAAATAAGAGGAGATATGGAGCCTTGCGTATGGAACAGGTTTAATGATATTACCAAATGGTACATACCGGGATGATTTAGCTCAAAATAAATTAAGAAAATGTAGAGAAGAGGTTTTGAATATGTTATGGATAGCAATAATTATTTTTTGTATAACTGCTGATCAGTCATCAAAATATTTTATAGTGAACAACATTGAATATCAGAAATCAACTGCTGTAATAGACAGGTTTTTTTATATAACAAACATAAGAAATACAGGAGCTGCATGGAGTATTTTGGAGAACGGGAGATACTTTTTTCTTATACTGACGCCAATAATAGTGGCTGTATTAGTATATTTTTTATATAAGATGGATGGCAGGCTGATAAAGACAGCACTTTCTCTGATAATAGGAGGAGCTGCGGGGAATTTTATTGACAGGCTTTTGATTGGAAGCGTTGTGGATTTTCTGGAGTTCCATTTCGGTACATATATTTTTCCAATTTTCAATATAGCTGATTGCTGTGTTGTTATAGGCAGCCTTTTACTTGCATATTATTTATTGTTTATATATAAGGACAAGCCCGGACAAGGGGCATAAAATAAGCCTGATTGGTGGTAGGAATAATGAAGCGGCTTGAACGGATGATAATTGATGAAGGCACTGAGGGAATCAGAATAGACGCATGGCTTTCGGAAAGGCTGGAAGGCTTTTCACGCACCTATATACAGAAGCTCCTGGAGGATGGGCTGATAAAGGTCAATGATAAAAGCGTAAAAGCAAATTACAGGCTCAAGGCTGATGACAGCATAGAAATAAGTATTCCCGAGCCGGAAAGGCTGGACGTAAGGCCTGAGAAAATCGGGCTTGATGTTCTGTATGAGGATGGGGACATCATAATAATAAATAAGGAAAAGGGGATGGTGGTGCACCCCGCCGCGGGAAACCATACAGGGACTCTTGTAAATGCATTGATGGATTACTGCGGGAACAGTCTGTCGGATATTAACGGAATAATAAGGCCGGGAATTGTACACAGAATAGATAAGGATACTTCAGGCGTGCTGGTGGTCGCAAAGAATAACAATGCACATGAGTGTTTGTCGGAAAGGCTTAAGCATCACGATATAAAAAGGGTTTATGCCGCTGTTGTCGAGGGTGTAATTAAGGAGGACAGCGGAAAAATAGATGCTCCCATAGGCAGGCATCCCGTTGAAAGGAAAAAAATGTCGGTAAATACCAAGAATGGGCGCAGGGCAGTAACCTATTTCAAGGTGCTCGAAAGATTTAAGGACGCCACATATGTGGAGCTTACCCTTGAAACGGGAAGAACTCACCAGATTAGGGTTCATATGTCCTACATAGGATATCCTCTCGCAGGGGATATGGTTTATGGAAGAAAAAAGCAGAAATACGGCATTTGCGGACAGGTGCTGCATGCCAGAATACTTGGCTTTATACACCCCGTAAAAAATGAGTATATGGAATTTGAGGCCAGACTTCCATTTTATTTCGAAGAATTATTGCAGGGCTTAAGGGCGGGCAGGGACGGATAATGTTTAAAAGAATCATTTCCGCCTGCAAATACTTCATAAATTATTTTTTATACAAATATAAGATCTTTAAAATTCGACATAAAGATAGTAGAATAGAGTTATTATAGACAAGCTGTTAAAGCTCCGTGTACTTTTTCTGTAAATGCGTATCTTTTTAGCCCGGACATTTGAAAGCAAAATCGCTTGGAATGGATCTGAAAGCAGGGAGAAGCAGAAATGCCGGTTCTTCAAATATATTAAATTAATCTGTTGTGCTATATAATAAATTTCTGTTTACAGGAATATTTTGGTAAGCGTTGTGGCTAAAGTATCCCTGCTGCAGACCCTAGTACAGCATTCTATATATACGGTTCGAATTAATCCGGGTACTTAGTGCTTCCTGAATAGCCACAGACACCAAAGCGTGGTGAATTGCAAATATTCATAAGCATTTCTTCATCACATTCATGATCTTTTTGACAATCATCACAAAGAAGCCCTGCACCTTTATATATACATTCTGAACAAACCGCTGTAGCTGTTTGTTCTCCGCACTCATCACAAATATAATCCATACGATTATTCCGTGACAGAATAGTAAGTTTCTCTTTTTTCCATGAACCAATCCTATAATCAAATACACTTATTGTCAAAGCAGTTGTTGAGCCAAAATCATATTCATAATCAAAAATCATACCTTTTTCAATTACCTTTTTCAACTTACTATTCATCCCTTTTACAGGGTGTCCCCATCCACCTGAAGGTTCAGGGTCACTTTCATACGAAATATCATCTATTTCAAACAAACTTAAATGTCCACAGCATTCAAGCCATATATCCCTGAGAAATTGGTCTACATCTTTTAGTGTAGCATCCTCTCTAAATTCAGTGATAAGCCAATAAGCTTTGTCATACTTCCCGGATATAGCAAGGCCAAAATAACCAATCTTTTTATCACTTGCAGATTTATCAAGTTCATTTTTCCATTCCTTACATGAGGAAAGGTGTTTAACCATTGATGTTTTGGCATACTCTTTCCCGCAAAACCTGCATTTCCCTTTAGTTTGCTTGTTCATTAATTTTACCCTTCTGTATTGTATATCCCTTGAATTTCCATTTGAAAGGATGCTGTTCGTTAAAATTCCATTTCTTTATAAATTTCATCATGCATTCTTTTAAATCATTTTCAGATTTGAAATTTCCATACCGGAGATATCGTTTCTGTAATATTGAAAAAAATATCTCTATTTGGTTTACCCATGATGAATGTATAGGAGTATAATGAAATACAAACTTGTTGCCATGCTTTTTATTGAAATTACTCCAGCGTCCGTCAATACCATCCTTATGGATGTTTAAATTATCCCAAATTATATGTATGGTTTCAATATCTTTATATTCTTCTTTCCAGAGCATTCATAAATTTAAGTAAATCTTCTGCTTTGCGGGTTTTTCCTGCCATTGCCATAGCTTTCCCATTTATTGTATTAAACCCGGCAATAAGTGTTTGTGTTCCATGTCTTATATATTCATACTCATATTTTCCTGGCTTTCCCGGTTTCGCCATTTGTGTCTCATATTTTCTTTCGGTTGCCTGAACGCCTGTTTTTTCATCCACACTTATCACTACTGAGTTTTTTGGCGGATTATGGTAAAGTTCAACTATTTCATTCACTTTCTCTTTGAATTCAGGGTCTTTACTGTGAAGCTACATTCTGAATTTGTTTGGATGGAGTTCATTCTTTTTAAAGTTTCAAAAATGGTCGTTTTGCTCATACCGATGTTTTCATTGATTGATACATTTTCCAGCATTTTATATGTCCATGAATTAGCCGTTTCAAAACCATAATTTTTTGGACTGTCACATGCAATTGCAGTAATCTCCATTTTTGTCTGTTCGGGGTACTTGACAGGGCTGCCTGAACGCTGCCTTTCAATTAATCCCTCAAATCCTTCAAGATAAAAACGTTTATGCCATTTTCGCACTGTTTTTGATGAAACGCCAAGCATTTCTGCGACTTTTTCAACATCAGGCTCCTCTTCAAGATGTGTTATTATTCTTGCACGTTCGATCATCTGGTATTCACCTTTTGAACTTTTTAATACAGCATTCAAATTTTCTCTGTTTTCTTTTGTTATTGTTATTTTTATCTTTCCCAATATCATGTAAAATATATCGTGAAATTATGATTTTTTCTAAACCTTATTTGCCGACCGCTCTACAATATAGTTTAGCGGTGCTCAGCGTTTTTATAAGACATATTTACAATTTTTAAATTTTCATATTGGTCCTCAAGGCTTATTTTAGGCTCCTTAAGGCCCTTAACCGAAAGCACCATATCATGAAGGCACTCTTCATAATAGCCACTTCTGGGGAATTCAAATCTTTCAACACTTGAAGGGGACGCTCCTTAAGGTAATGCGCTTTAGAACACTTGTTCTTGACAAATTATACCTAATCTTATATAATAAAGCCGAGGGGGTGGGCATAATGCCAAGAGCAGCAAGAAAAAAATCTGAGGAATGCATGTATCACGTGATGTCCAGGAGTATAAGCGAGATAGACCTTTTCCAGTGTGACGAGGATAAGGACTATTATCTTGCACTGTTAAAGCGGTATAAAGATAAATACTGCTGCAAAATATATGCTTATGCTCTTATGGATAATCATGTACATA
>JAEWDM010000024.1 GCA_023390115.1 Bacillota bacterium | reverse complement strand
TGACAAGAGCTTTATTATGAAGCTTTTCAATATAGAGGACCATGAACAGTTTGCAGAAAAATACTTTGGCTTTGTAAGCCACCAAAGGGATGTGGGCAGCTTCAAAAAGCTGAAGAAAAGCCTTTCTACGGCAGTACAGTACGAGTATGTAAGCGGAAGAGATATTATAGCTCGGAATCTTCCCGCAGCAAAGGTCATTTCTTTTATATCCAGCAGTCTTATGCTTCCTAAGGAAGCCGGACTGGCCCCAAGCGGTAAAAGAAAGATGCAGGAATTCAGGGCATTCAGCGCCTATGTTCTGAGGGTGCTGTGCGGGCTGGGCTACAGGCAAATCTGCTGCAGCATGCACAACATAACCATATCCGGCTGCTCACGTATGTTTGCAAGAGGCTATGAGCTGCTCAGTTCCGGCAATCCTCTGTATCAAAGCATGTTCAATGAACTGGCAAGCTTAAGCTTATAGGCTTTTCTATAATAAATAGATGAGAAGTGTCCCCATTGATTCTCCCCGGCTTTTGACGTATTGTTGAACCTTCGGCATTTACATTTATATTTACCGTTCCAAGCATCCCTCCTCCCAAGACCTCCGTCTTTTCGTTAAGATTCAGAGTACCCAGCAGCGAGTGTTCTCCCATAATGAGCCTTACTCCGGGGGTATTTACCGTAACACTTAAGAAAGCCCCGTTAAGCCTGACCTCTTCGCCTTCTCCTATACCCTGTTCCAGAAAAATATTACTGAAGGCTATTCCCGGATTTGCATTTTCTCTTATATATGCACGGGATACTACAGTCACATCACCGGTTCTGGTCATTCCAGATGCAGTCAGCTTGAGTAACTGTCCCCTGCCTTTGTCTATAACCGCCTCACCCATTATAGAATCCCTTATAGCTATTTCATTTCCCCCGCAAATTATCGTTCTCCCCTTTACGGTGACATTGTAAAGCTCAACAGCTCCATCGCGTATTCCTGAGCTAAGGCAGAGATTTCCCTGTATTGTTTTATTAGCAAGCCTTACATTACCTCTGCTGATTAAAGCATTTCCCTGTATTGCCTCCTCCCCGTTTGCAGTATCATTGAGGACTGTCCCCGCCGTCCTTTCCACAATATCCCGGGCTTCATCCCATGTTAATGCCTTTGCCGGGCAAAACCTCATGTCATCGCATTCTTCCATATATCCCGCTTCCACAACAGCATTTATAATATCCCGGCTCCATAACGGTACCTCATCCGTATCACTGAACCTGCCTTGACAATTTTTAAGCGAGCTAAGGCGCATAAGTCTGTATAATATGGTGGCGGCCTCCTGCCTGTTTATTTTATTGAAGGGCCTGAAGCTTCCGTCTTCATACCCCTTTATATAGCCCTCCGCTTTAGCCTTTTGCAGCTCAGTAATAAAGTAATCCCCCGAGGATACATCTTTAAAGTCCGCATGTATTTTTTCCTCAAGCCCGAAGGTGCGGTTTATAAAGGCTACAAACTCTATTCGCGTCATCTCTTCACTACCGTAACATGCTCCCAAATCTTTGGATGAAGCCTTCATACAGTAAAGGCCGTCAGCATATATAAGCAGCAAAATTAATATCAATATGCATATTCTTTTATTATTTGCCATTTGAATACCAGCCCTGCTAAATAAATTTTAACAACTCATGCAAAGTATAATATAACTTATTTTACAATAATTGTAAATACATTGCCTGAACCAACCGGTTTTTTCATATTTGATTTGTCAACAACCAAGATAATAAAAAAAGAAATGCGTAATATGCAAATATTCTTGCTTAAGAGGGCTTTATTAAGGCATTATACTTTGTTCATAAATTTTTAACATATTTAATAAAAAGTTAACATACTTTTACCAAAATATATGTTATACTAGTATTGGTACAGCAATAAGCATTAATTTTTTTCATTTTGTTCCTCCTTTGAACATAGAAAAAACTTATTTCATTTGAAGCACTTGATATTATTGGAATTATTCATATTTTATAATTTAGTGCTTTTTTTTTCGCTTTTTATAAGCCTTTTTTAAATTTAAATTAGAGAATAGTAAGGGACTGGCCTTTTGCCTGCCCCTATCATTTATTGCTGAGGGATAATAAGCACATCCCCTACATGAAGCTGGTTGGGATCCTTAATGTCGTTGGCCTCCATTATTATGGTATATTTCTGAGTATCCCTGTAATATTTCTGGCTTATGCCCTGAAGGGTATCCCCAGACACAACCACATGCTCTATGTCCCCGGGCACATCGTCGCTTTCTTCACTCGGGAGCAGATCGCCTTGAGAATCATCCCCACTGTCTTCCGGCGGCATGTCCCCCCCGTCATCCGGCAGAATATCGTCCGGCACACCGGAAGTAGATGCGGCGTTGGATGAGCTGTTCATATTATCAGCAGTCTGCTCTCCGCCATCTCCGAACAGTTGTCCATAGAATAACGAAACCAGCACGCCTATTATTATTATACAGACAACTCCTGAGGCTATATAGGTTAATACATTTTCTCTTTTTTTGCCCGATTTGGGCTCAAAGCCTTTTTTTGCCTGACCTGCAGCAGGCATAAAGCTCTCCCTGCAAAAGCCTTCAGGCTCTTCCAGTCTTATTACCATGACTGTCATATTGCTTCTTGCGTCATGCTTTATAGCCTCCTTTAAAAGCATATTGGCAATATGACCCGTGTCCCTGCGCAGTGACAGTATTTCATGAAGCTTTTCATCGTCTATGGCATCATAAACGCTATGAGTGCATATAAGATATAAGTCGCCCTCCTCTATATCCTCAATGTTAGCCTTCCCCGCTCCTTTTCTCCTGTCACCCGCGTGTGACGCTATATTCGAAGATAACTCCTTTAACTGCTCGTTTGTCAGAATTCCCATTTTCAAAAGCTTTTCGGCCTTGTTTTCTTCCCCGGATACGGATTTTAGACTGCCATTCCTTAATGAGAAAATTCTCGTCCTTCCTCTGCTTACGGAAGCAATTCTGCCCTCGCTTATGAATACGGCAGCACCCGACATTTCTCTCTGCTTGCCCGTATTTGCCCCAATATCCATGCTGTAAATCAAATTATCTATTTCATCAAACTTTTCTTTTATTTGAGTCAACTTGCTTTCAATGTCCCCTCCTGTTCCTTTAAGCTGCCTGTCAAGCCTTTTGAGCTCCGCAGCCATTGAAACATGCGTATTCTTACCGGGGCTCGTCCTGTCCATTCCATCGCTTACCGCAAATATAAATTCCTCACCGCTTTTTTCAAACGTTACCTGAACATTGTCAGCCTCATGCTCATACATGTATCTTCCGTCAACATAAAAATTATTTGTATTTTCCGAGTTCTCCATGCCTGCATGCGAAACCACTGTCGTACTGATTTTCGTAAGCTCTCCCATAAAAATCTCCTTTACAAGCATTTAAAAATCCAAAGTTAAGAATTTGCATCAGGCATGCATCATTTGTCTGAACATGTCTGATCCATGTATATCCTATTCCAATAATATCATAAGCTCCTCTCTCTTTCAACGCAAAAGGCTAATCCTTATTATATTTTTACAAGTAACATAATAACAAGTAAATGAATATTATGTTATTAGTTAATCTATTAATGCTAAAAATCAAGGAGTGCACGATATGAAATATTCGCATGGCGAATTATGCTCAAAGTCCGAATTAGGATCCATATTAAAGAAATTATTATCCCAGCTTCTGTCAGGCGATCTTCAGGTAGAAGGTCAATACGTTAAAATTCCCGAGGATCTGGACTTTGATGTAAAAGTAAAATATTCTACAGACGATGAGGGCGGGAGCCTGACCATAAAAATTTCATGGGATTTGCCCTGTGATGAAAGAGACGCTGAAGAGGAAGATCTGTAAGACTCGTATTGCCTTAAAATATCAGGCTGCGGACTTAAGGCTTCTATGCCCGCAGTCTGATGCACACCTTGAAAGGAGTGATATTTTTGCCTTCAGAAAACCGGGAGCCGCTGGAAAAGGTCTTAAGCATGTATAATATAAAGGTACTCGGGATACGAAACGAATCCTATAAGGATAAGAAGGGCGTCTGGTGGATTCAAACTCCGGAGGGATATAAGATATTGAAAAAGGTTTCAAGCTCCGAGGATACTCTTAAGTATACGCTTTGTGCGGTAGATCACCTTATAACCAACGGCATAAACATACCCGCAGTAATTAAAACCGTTGATGCAAAGCCATATGTAAGCATTGACGGAAGCTGCTATACTCTTTCACAAGCAATAGAGGGCAAAAATCCAAGCTATAATACTCCGCAGCAGTTAAAATCCGTGGTAAGAGAGCTTGCAAAATTCCATAAAGCCTCCGTTGGCTTCTTTCCTCCTTCCTGCTGCAAGCCCAAGGTGCATCT
Organism: Bacillota bacterium; assembly: GCA_023390115.1. Classification (GTDB taxonomy): domain Bacteria; phylum Bacillota; class Clostridia; order Acetivibrionales; family DSM-27016; genus Anaerobacterium. The sequence continues at coordinate 190,421 of JAEWDM010000024.1, read as the reverse complement.
CGGAACGTGGATAGATGATTACAGCAAGCAGCTTGAGGATATGGGGAGCTTTTATAAAAATAAGCTTCTGCCAGGGCCAAGGGATGAGTCGGGCAATCTTATAGCAGATGAATTCCCTTCATTTTCACTTAGGGCCGAAAGGTCGATAAACGGACTTAAGGGCAGCGGGTACCGTGATTGGACAGAAAAAGCAAGAAGGCTCGGAGGCCTCTGCCATCAGGATTTTGCAGCAGGCAACCTGTTTCTTTCCGGCTCGGGGAAGGTCTATGTTATAGACACCGATTCCATTACAATGGATATCCCTGCAAGGGACATTAGAAAGCTTCTTAACAAGGTGATGAAGAAAAAAGGAAAATGGGATGCGAATTTGACCGCAGACATTTTACGGCACTACCAGTCCGAAAACCCCCTGACGCTATCGCAATGGCAGGTTGTCAAGCTGGATATAATGTTCCCTCATCTGTTTTTAGGGGCTATGAATAAATACTGCTATAAAAGAGAAAAGGAATGGACTGGGGAAAATTATCTCAAAAGGCTGAGGGATATGTCAGGTATTGAAAAAACCATTAATCCCATATTGGAAGACTTCGATTCCCTTGTTCCCAAAAGCAGCTTATGAAAGGATGATAATGGTGGATAATGAGTTTTCAGAATCAAATGATGCTTTAAACAAGCTAGCCTCTGAGGTGCTGCTTAAATATAATATTGAGGTTGAAAATATATCGGTTATACAAAGCGGAACTATAAAAACAGTATGGAAGATTAAAGCAAAATCGGGCATGCTGTGTCTTAAAAGGCTTAAGCATACTTACGATAAAGCAGTATTTTCTGTAAACGCCCAGATTTATATAAAAGGCTTGGGAGGAAATGTTCCCGAGGTTCTTACGACCTCCGGCGGACAGGCGATAGTTAAGCATAATGAGCAGCTTTTTGTTCTTTATGAGTGGCTTCACGGGAAGGCCCTGACCTTTTCCGGAACCCCGGAGCTGCTTTCAGCCATAGAAGGCCTGGCCAAATTCCATTTATATTCAAAGGGGTATACGCCTCCGCCCTCTGCAAAAATATCCTCCAAGCTTGGAAAGTGGCCCTCACAATATGATTCTATGAATAGAAGGCTTATGGAATGGAAGGAAATATCAAAGAGTATTCCTCTTCCTTATCACTCGACATATTTTAAGCAGGCAGACCCCATAATAAGCGTTGCCGGTCAGGCTATGGATCTGCTGTCAAGGTCAAATTACGGTAGTATTACATACGACGCCTCAAGCCCGGTGGTTCTTTGCCACCAGGACTATGGCAAGGGGAATGCCGTGATGACAGACAAGGGTGTTTATGTAATAGATTTAGACGGCGTGACCTTTGATCTTCCCGCCAGGGATTTAAGAAAAATAATAGGAAAAACATCAGAGAACAAGGGGCAATGGGAGGCCGCTGTAATAAACAATATTCTGCGCTGCTATACTAAAATCAATCCCCTTAATTCAGATGAGAAAAAGCTGCTGTATATAGATATGTTATTTCCTCACTGGTTCTTCGGTCTGGTTAAAAACCTTTTTCAGAATAATAAGCCGCTAAAGCCTTCTGAAATTGAAAAAACGGCAAGGCTGGAGCTTTCGAAGGTCCCGCTGCTGATTTCTCTGCTTAATGAGGAGGGGATGACTTGAAAATTGCAATGATATGCACAGAAAAGCTTCCTGTTCCCCCTATTGCGGGAGGAGCAGTTCAAATATATATTGAGGGAATTCTCCCGTATCTTTCCCGGCTAAACGATATAACGGTTTATGGGATACAATATGAGGGGCTTGCCTCGGAAGAAATAAAGGATGATGTAAGGTATATAAGGCTTCCCGCAAAAACTGCCTCTGATTATGTGAAAAATTTAAAGGCTTCCCTGACAGATGACTATGACCTCGTACACGTTTTCAACAGGCCTTTATGGGTTCTTTCTTTAAGTGAAGGGCTTCCTGATGTGAAATTCAGCTTAAGCCTTCACAATGAAATGTTCCATCCTGAAAAGATAAGTAATAACGATGCCGTTAAATGCATAGAAAGGGTTGAATTTATAAATACCGTAAGCAGGTTTATAGCGGATGGTGTAATAAAGATCTATCCTATGGCTGCTCCAAAGCTCAATGTTGTTTACTCGGCAGCCGACATCTCACTGTATTCCCCTCCATGGACAGAGCGTGGAATTTTAAACAAAAGGCTGCTGAAGGAAAGATACGGCCTCAAGGGCTATAAAACAGTGCTGTTCGTAGGCAGGCTAAGTGTTAAAAAGGGCGTTCATATATTAATGAAAGCAATGAAGAAGGTGATGCTTGATCATCCCAAGACAGCCCTGGTAATTGTAGGAAGCAAATGGTATGGAGGCAATAAAACCGACGACTACACCCGCAGCCTGCATACTTTATCAAAAGAGCTTGCAGGACCTGTTATATTTACGGGCTTTGTGCCTCCGTCCCAGATTCCCGCCTTATATAATCTCGGTGACATTTTTGTATGCCCGTCGCAATGGGATGAGCCCCTGGCGAGGGTTCATTATGAAGCCATGGCCTCCGGACTTTCTATAATAACAACCAATAGAGGCGGAAATGCGGAGGTAGTGCGTGGTTATGGAAACGGCCGCGTAATAAATGATTATAATAATCCTGATGCCTTTGCAAGCTGTATAAATTATCTTCTCGACAATCCGCAGAAGTGTACCGAAATGGGACGCAACGGCAGGAAATGCATAGAAGAAAAATTCAACTGGGAGAGAGTTTCCAGGGAAGTACTCAAGACCGATATGCCCTGTAAAAGGATAACATAAAACATATGGCAAAGAGGAGCTGTAGGCATGAATATTTCAATTGTAGGCACAGGATATGTAGGACTTGTAACAGGAACATGTTTTTCAGAGCTTGGAGCAAATGTGGTATGCATGGACACAGATGAAGTAAAGATCAGTAAGCTTAAAAAAGGGGTTATTCCGATATATGAGCCGGGGCTGAAGGAGCTTGTAGAAAGAAATTATCCGGGAAGGCTGCGTTTTACCTCTCTTATAAGCGATGCTGCAGCTCACGGGGATATTATATTTATTTCGGTGGATACTCCTACGCTTGGAGACAACACCTCCGACCTCAGAAACATATACAGTGCGGTAAGGGATATAGCCCTTTACATGACCGGCTATAAGGTAATTGTGAATAAAAGCACCTCACCGGTAGGCACAGGACAGTCTATAAAAAAAGAAATACAAGACATTCTTAAAATGCAGGGAAAACCATTTGATTTTGATATAGTTTCCAACCCCGAATTCCTGCGTGAGGGCAATGCCGTTGTGGATTTTATGTGCCCCGACAGAATAGTTATAGGGGCGGAGAGCACCAAGGCGCTGGAAATGATGCAGGAGCTGTACGCCAGGCAAGCAGCCCTGGGCATCCCTCTGGTGTCAACAGATATAGAAACCTCAGAGATGGTAAAATATGCTTCAAATGCCTTTCTGGCGGCGAAAATAAGTCTTATGAATGAGATAGCCAATCTGTGTGAGCTGTGCGGCTCAGATGCCTGTATAGTATCAGAAGCCGTAGGCCTGGACAAAAGAATAGGCCAAAATTTCCTCAATCCCGGCCCCGGCTTCGGAGGAAGCTGCTTCCCCAAGGATTTGAGGGCAATGCTCGGAATAGCAAAGGACAACGGTTATACTCCTAAAATAATAAAAAGTATTATTGACGCAAATGAAAATCAAAAGGTTCTTATGTTCCGCAAAATAAAAAAGGCCGTTGGAAAGCTTAAAGGCAAAACAGTAACAGTTCTGGGACTATCCTTTAAGCCGGGCACCGACGATATAAGAGAATCAGCCTCGATAGCCATTATAAGAAAGCTGCTGGACAGCGGGGCAAAAGTAAAGGTCTATGACCCTCAGGCTATGGAAAACACTCAAAACCAAAATCCGGACCTAAATGTACAGTACTGTCAAAACACATTTTCCGCCAGCATAAAAACCGATTGTATAGTACTGGCAACCGAGTGGGAGCAGTTTGCACGCCTTGATTTTAATCATCTTAAAAAGCTTGTCCGAACCCCGGTATTTGTAGATTTAAGAAATGCCTGCAATCCGGAGGAGGTTAAAAAATACGGCTTTTCATACACGGGAGTGGGAAGATCATGAGCTCGGTATTAGTTACCGGAGGAGCCGGCTTTATAGGGTCAAATCTATGTGAAAGACTGCTGGATTGTGAATATGAGGTAATAAGCCTGGATAATTTTAACACCGCTTATAGTCCCTTGATTAAAAAGCAAAATATCATAAAGGCTGAGAGCAATCCGCATTACCTTTCCATAGAAGGAGATATTCTGGACACCGGGCTTCTTACGGAATTATTTAATAGCTTTCCTATTGACACAGTAGTGCATCTGGCCGCTTTGGCAGGTGTAAGGAAATCAATTTCCAATCCACTTGAATATGTTGATGTTGACATAAAAGGGACTGTAAATGTTTTGGAGCTGTCAGCAAGAAATAAGGTAAAAAAATTTATATTTGCCTCCTCCTCTTCAGTGTATGGCCGGGGCCCGCGCCCTTTTTCCGAGCAGCATACGGCGGACCTTCAGCTGTCGCCCTATGCGGCCTCCAAAGCTTCAGGGGAAAGCTTTTGCAAAACCTATAACGCATTATATGGCATACCTATAGCATGTCTCAGGTTTTTTACCGTTTACGGGCCCAGGCAAAGACCTGAAATGGCAATACACAAATTTACAAGGCTTATACATGACGGCAGGCACATTGAAATATTTGGAGACGGATCAAGCTCAAGGGATTACACTTATATAGACGATATTACAGACGGTATAATATCTGCAATAAAATTCAACTGCAATTTTGAAATATTCAACCTGGGCAGTTCAAGTCCGGTATCCCTTAACCAGTTGACTGATATAATAGGGAAAAGCCTCGGCAAGCCGGTATATAGACGGTATATGCCCTATAGCCCCTGTGATGCCCGGCACACCCTTGCCGATATATCAAAAGCCAGAGCTCTGGTGGGATATAACCCCAAAACAGGAATATATGAAGGTATAACGAAGTTTACAGAATGGTATTCGTCAATAATTTAATGCCATGCCGTTTACAGGCTTTAAAAAATAGCTATTTAAAAAATAGCTATAAAATATATGTTTTGGTTTATTGGAAAACGTCAAGGAACAGCTTACGGTTCTTTTTGTTCAACCCTTAGATGTTCCTCGCCTTTCCTTACTTAATATTATATTTTTATGTATTTATGTGCTATTTTGAATAGTCCTTCGAATAGTCTTTTGAATAATCTGTCAGGCCTATAGCCCTTGCATAGCACAGCCATGTCTCAACGCCCGCTATAACAATTCTTCCGTCTACAGCCAGCAGCTCAATGCCCAGAAGAGAGACCCTTACAAAAAGATCTATAACTATTCCTTTCTCCAGTATCCTATCCAGAACTTCAGCAAGGCTGGATGATTCTACAGAATGCTTTACAGCCATAATTTTACCTCCCAGTAATCAAATTATATTTTAGAGTTTTCTCTAGTAACTATAGTATGAATCACCGGGATATAGGTGCATATACTTCCAAAAATAATATTGCGGCAGAGCCTTAAGCCGCTTAAGCCGGATATACTTAAAATTCAGCCCGGCCGCAGCGGCTTCTTAGCCCTCTTCCTCATTCTCCTCGTTCTCCTCACTGTCCCCGTCCTCCCCTGCTTGTACACGATTATATTCCCTTGCCGCTCTGAGCTGCTTTAAAAGCTTTTGCTCCAGCTCTTCAAACTCGGCTTCACTAACTCCTCCCATTTCGTACAAAAGCGCAAGATCCATCAGCTTTTTCTTCAATGCCTGTTCATCATAAAGCTCCTTAAGAGCATAGTCCGTTATGGTTTCCACAAGGTTATAGAGATTTTTAAAAATAAACATCATTTTATCCCCTTTAAACAATAAATACAGTAATATAGCAGCATTTTCATAAAGCTCCCCCTCCTTTAACGATTTATTCCCATGCTTGTAAAATTATATGGCGGCCACGGGCCGGAATAGCTGACCTCAAGGCTGTCGGAATATTTCTTCAGCGTTGAATCCACAATATTATCAAACTCAAATTCCTTGGTCTTCAGTATAAGGAAGGCGGCATTTAATACAATCAAGGGATTGTTCGCATCATTAAGAACAGCATCCTCGGCATGCTTTGCTATTTGATCGTAAATGGCCCGTATATAAAACTGCCTTCTGCTTTTAACCTGGGCCTCCACCATTTTGCCAAGCTCCACATTAAGAAGATAATTATCCTTCCCTGATTTTTTTATAATTGAGTCGCGGAATTCCACTATTTCTTTGGTTTCTATCTCCCTGGTAAAAGCATCCTTTTTCCAAAGAACCCGGAGCCCCACCTCGATAGACCCCCTTACTCTGGCAAGGTTATCGCATATGTACTTATATGCCTTATTCAAAAACAGGTTTATATCCTCCCTGCTTTTGAATATGTTCCCAAAGCTGCAGGGCACCAGATTATAGTACAACTTCATAAAATGCTGGATAACTCTTTCATGGGTCAGCGCATTGTCTCTTGAGGGATCCATCTGCACCAGCGCAGTATCGCTTAAAACAGCCGTTATATCCCGGAAGTCTAAAAAATATACCTTGCCGTATCTGCCTATGCCCTCTAAGTCAACACCATGTGTGACTCTTCCTTCTATAAAGCAATATACATACTTGCCCCTGCCCATATTAAAAATCCTCCATTCTATTAGTTAAGGCTGTTTTAAGATGCTGACGTGAAATGCAAATAGCAAGCGTATTGCTCCATTCCTCATCATTTGTGCTTAAGAAATCTCTTATGGCCAAAAAGGCCGCTCTTGTGCATGCTCCTCCTATTTCAGCACCACTGAAGCCTTCCGTCAAGGCTGTCAATTCATCCATGTCTACCGACGGATCAAGCGGCTTTTCCTTAAGGTGTAATGAAAAAATTTCTTTTCTTTCCACGGCATTCGGGAGATTGAATTTTAATATTATATCAAAGCGTCCGTCTCTTAAAAGCGCCTTATCTATCTCCTCAATCCTGTTGGTTGCGCCGACCGCTATAACATTTTCAAGCCCTTCTATCCCGTCGAGCTCAGTTAAAAGCTGTGCTACGACAGACATTTGCCCTGAATTGCCATGCGCGCTTATAGAAGCAAGAGAATCAATTTCATCAAAAAATATTATACACGGTGCTGTTTGCTTTGCTCTCCTGAAGACCTCTCTTATTCCCTTCTCCGACTCACCCTGCCATTTTGAAAGCAGCTCGGGACCTTTTACAGATATAAAATTAGCGCCGCTTTCAGTAGCTATAGCCCTTGCAACGAGTGTCTTTCCCGTACCCGGAGGGCCATAAAGCAAAATCCCCCTGGGGCTCCTTATTTTCATTGCGGAAAAAATCCGGGGATATTTAAGAGGCCATTCTATGCACTCTCTTATACGGTTTTTTATGCTGGAAAGTCCTCCAATCATATCCCATGTTACATGCGGTACCTCAACCATAACCTCCCGTATTGCCGACGGAGGAACTTCATTAAGTGCAAGCATAAAATCAGCCTGTGAAATTTTCATATTTTCATAGCTGCGAAGTACCCTGCGGTCTCCGTAGGGATGCTCCGCTAGGTACCTTCTTATGCAGTTCATCGACGCTTCGGTGCATAGTGAGCTTAAATCGGCGCCTACATATCCATGAGTTCTTGCCGCAATAGAGCTTATATCGACATCCTCTGCAAGCGGCATCAGGCGGATATGTATTTTAAGTATCTCAAGCCTTGCGCTTTCATCCGGAACACCTATATAAAATTCCCTGTCAAACCTTCCGGGCCTCCTGAGGGCCGGATCAAGCGTGTTGGGAAGATTTGTGGCACCAATGACTATTACACTGCTCCTGTCCCTTACCCCATCCATCAGCGAAAGCAATTGAGCTACTATGCGCTTTTCAACATCGCCCTGCACCTCTTCTCTTTTTGGGGCAATTGCATCAATTTCATCAATAAAGATGATGCTGGGGCTGTTTTCCTTTGCATCCTCAAATATTTCCCTTATCTTTGCCTCGCTTTCTCCATAATACTTGTTTATTATTTCGGGACCGTTAATGGTAATGAATTTTGCGTTGACCTCATTTGCTATTGCTTTTGCAATGAGTGTCTTTCCCGTACCCGGAGGGCCGTATAAAAGTATTCCCTTTGAGGGCCTCAGATTGAGCTTTTTAAACATGTCCGAATAAACCATGGGATATTCAACTATTTCCTTTATTTTGCTTATCTGAGTATCCAGTCCTCCTATGTCTTTATATCCTATGAAGGCTTCCCCGGAGGCACCGTATTGTTCGTCTCTGTACACAAACTTAGTGCTGTCGTCAATTGTTACAAAGCCCTCGGGAAAGGTTCCTATCACATGAAAGGAAAATTTGGCAGACCCCAGATGAGGAATAGCTATAAAATCTCCCTTGCAAATGCAGTGGCTCTTGAGCATTTTCTTTATATATTCGCTTCCCGCTTTTTTTGCAAAGCCTATAGTACGTTTATCCTCAGCAATTACCACGGCGGAAGCTCTTCTCGCCTCCGCGGCGCTTAGCTCAATCTCGTCTCCTGCCGCAATTCCTGCATTTGCCATGGTTGTTTCATCAATTTGCACTATATGGTCCATCTTATTCTCTAAGGATGAAAGCAGAACCCGTACACAGGTTGTACGCATTCCCGTAATACCTGCAACATCTCCCACATCAAGGCTTAATAAGTCCATCAGGCCCTGGCTTATTCTCGCAATGCCTCTTCCCGTATCCTGAAAACCCAGCGTTTCAACTCTCAGCCTTATACTGCTGCAACCGCTATCCTTCATAATAACCTCTGCTCCCCGTCCAAAAGCCCCTTTATTCACTATTCTAAGCTTAAGAGGCTTATAAGCATATTTTCACGGGTATTCTACTTTCTAATAATAATAATTTTGAAAATTCCATTATTTTCAGACACCGAAATGTTCTCCTCCGTCGTTTCAAAATCACCCAAGTCTATTGTTTTATCGTAAACCGCTTTTTCGCTCGCGCCTTCTATATGCAGAGCATTTCCCTGAAGCCTGCATCCAAAATTCTTAAGCGATATGTCAGGCATATCCAATATTGCTATAATCCTGTCCTGCTCCCTGAAAACATCGGTTTGCGGAACTATGATATCTACTTTTCTTTTAACGCCCGCAGTATCCTTATCATTCAGTCCCATCCGTACAGACAAGTCATATGTGCCCTTAAGTCCGTGCTCACCGCCCGAATTAAAAAGCTCTCCTGAGGAGCTTTTTTTAGATGCTCCGGTTTCAGCTATTTCGATTACATTATTAAGAAGCTTACCAAAGCCCTTTAATATATCTCCAAGTCCGCTCATGCCGCTGTCATCAGTCTTTCCTGCCATTTTTTTCTCCATTTCCAGCAAGGGCCACAAATGAATCCTTCTTGCTGACGGAGCCTGGATAAAATTCATTTAATTGCCCTTGCCATTATTTTTTAGTGTATAAAAACAGTCATGTGGACATTATCCGTCCCGCTTATTTAATATTCAAAGGTTACATGCTTGGTCCTGGGGTGGTGAGTAACAGTGTCCTGAAGCACCTCACACTGCTCTTTAAAATAAGTGTTTATTAAGTGGATTTCCTTCTGGATTTCGTCAATCCTCTTCTCAACTCTTACAATTCTGAGCTCTGCCATTTTCTTCTCATATTCAAGGCGGTTAAGCTCGTTGGATAAAGTATATGCTCTCATATGGTAATCCTTATCCTTAGAGCCGCTTGGAGTGTTATGGGTTACAGGCCTGCTGTAAACCGAGCTGTTGGTCTTAGGAAGCATAATATCACCTCCTTTTATACTAATTTTGATATGGAGCTTCGTATTGCCTGTTCTGCCGTAACAGGCACAGCCTGATTCTTTAATATGTTTCCTGCGCCGATTTCAGTTCTTTCAGTGCTTGCTCTTCCCCCCAGAATATCCTCACAAATTCTTACAAACAGCTCATTATCAGCGCTGACAGGAATATTCATCTGACTGGACACCTTTGCTATCATAATAGCGGCACGTATTGATATGTTCAATCCCGTTCTCTTTCTGTAGTTCTTGACAAGATCTACAACCTTTTTAGCATCTTCGGCAACCATGCCTGTCTGAGCCAGCACTATCCTGATTTCTGTTTCTCTGTCCCAGTGGTCCAGGTTAATGGTAATCATTCTGTCAAGCAGCGCCTCCTGTGTATTATACACACCGGCATATTTTTCGGGATTACTTGTAAATATCGCTTTAAAGTTGGGATGTACCTTGATAAAATTTTCCCCGGCCCTGTTTATAGGCAGCTCAAGAATCTTTTCTTCCAGTACCGAAAGCAGGACATTATTAGTCTCAGGGGTTGAGCGGCTGAATTCGTCATATATCAGTATATAGCCTTCCTTGCAGGCATTTACCAGCCTCCCGTCGAGCCATTGCTGTTCTGCTGTTTCATCTGTTTTCAATACCGAATGTATATAATTGTCTATAACCACCTTTTTCCTATACCCGAATTGCCCTCCGACCAGCTCTGCCGAACGAACCTCATCACTTCCAAAAATAATTACCGCAGGCTGATTCAATAAATGTGCAAGATGCATGGCAAGAGTTGTTTTCCCGGTGCCCGCAGGACCTTTTAAATGAACGGGAAAACCCGCATTCAGATATGCAAGTGATCTTGAAATCACATCCCTTATTCTCTCTGTCTCCACAAAGCTTTGTTTTTGTTTAAAATCCACCAGCGTAATTTCTTCCATAGCAGACTCCTTTCTATTCCTCGAGAAGCTTTCCTCTTTCTCTGATTCCCGTTCTGTTATAGGACATTACATTACAGCTTTCATCAAGAATCACATCAAATACATACAAAAGGTCACTGCGGCCTCTCTTAATAGTATAGTCCTCATCCATTAAAAGCTCGGCCGTTACCTGCCATCCTCCTTCATTGGGAATAACGGCAATAACCTCCGCATCCTTTCCGAAAACCTCAAACAGGAAATCCTTTACTATCTGCGTAATCTCTTTCATATACACCTTCATCCCCCCTGTTCCATAAGTAACTTCTGACTTCTTGCAGTTAGACCCACCGCGTCGGCATATACCAGGTAGCTTTCAATACTTGCTATGACAATCCTCGCTTCTACAGTAACCAGCTCAATGCCTACAAGTGAAACACGAATAAATATGTCTATAACAAGACCTTTATCCAATATTCTGTCTAAAACTTCGGCAAGGCTTGAAGATTCAACAGCAGAACTTTTCATGTTCTTCACCTCATCCACAATAAAACTATTACATCTATAGTTATGAGCTTTCATTGTGCATTATTACATATTTGTTGGCCGCCTGACTTTAAAGCGGCTGTTTTTTTAAAGGCTGCTACCTGTTCTATGGCCCAGCTTAAGTCATCGGTATCAATAACCACGTCCTCTGCCGCTCCGGTGCCTGCCTCGAGAAATCTGTCTATTGCTCTGACTGCCGCCTTTTTACATATTCCCGAGATATCAGCGCCCGCAAGCCCATCTGTGCAGAGCGCAAGCTCCCGGACACACACTCCCGCGGCGACAGGCCTTCCCCTTAAATGGATATCAAATATTTTACATCTCTGCTCATAGTCCGGAGGAAATATTTCAAATATCTCATCGAATCTCCCCTGTCTTAAAAGCGCTGTATCTACCAAATCTATTCTATTGGTCGCGGCAAGCACAATAACGCCCTTAAGCTCCTCCACTCCATCCATTTCAGCGAGCAATTGGCTTATTACCCTTCGCCCCGCTCCTGAGTCATTGCTGCTGCAGCCTTCCTGGCAGGACAATGCGTCAATTTCATCGAAAAAAATTATGCATGGAGCCGCCTGCTTTGCTTTCCTGAAAACCTCCCTTACTCTTTTCTCCGATTCTCCCACCCATTTTGAAAAAAGAGCAGGCCCCTTTATAGATATGAAATTTGCATTGCTGGCGGATGCCGCCGCTTTTGCAATTAAGGTTTTACCCGTGCCGGGAGGGCCGGTAAGTAAAATACCCTTGGAGTGCCCTGCTTTTACATGCTTGAACAGTTCCGGGTATTTAAAAGGCCATTCTATAGACTTTTTAATTGCGTCCTTTATATGCTCAAGTCCTCCTATGTCCTGCCACATTACATTGGGTATTTCTACAAAAACCTCCCTTATGGCCGAAGGCTCTATCTCTCCCATGGCACGCATGAAGTGATTCATATTTACCTCCAGCGACAGAAGCGTTTCATACGGAACGCAATCCCTGTGAAAATCTATAGCGGGCAAAATTTTTCTTATCGCCAGCATCCCAGCTTCCCGGCAAAGTGCCTCCAAATCGGCTCCCACAAAGCCATGAGTTATATCCGCTATATCTGTGAGATCCACATCCCCGCTCAACGGCATTCCCCTGGTATATATATCCAGAATCTCACGCCTCCCCTGCTTATCCGGCACACTTATTGATACTTCACGGTCAAACCTTCCCGGCCTTCTAAAAGCGGGATCAAGATACTCGGGGATATTAGTGGCACCTATAACCACCACATGCCTGCGCTTTTCCATTCCGTCCATGAGGGCAAGAAGCTGTCCCACCACTCTTTTCTCTACCTCTCCCGACACCTCCGTACGCTTTGGAGCAATGGCATCTATTTCATCAATAAAAATTATAGAAGGAGCTCTTTCGGCCGCCTCCTCAAATATGCTTCTAAGCTGGGCTTCACTCTCCCCATAAAATTTATTCATTATTTCAGGACCGTTTACAGTGATGAAATGTGCCCTGGTTTCCGCAGCAGCCGCTCTTGCAATGAGCGTTTTCCCCGTACCGGGAGGCCCATGAAGAAGAACTCCGTTAGGAGGGGCTATTCCTAAGCGTTCAAATATTTCAGGATATCTCAGCGGAAGCTCTATCATTTCCCTTATTTTCTGTATTTCAACATGAAGCCCACCTATGTCCTCATAGGACATTCTATATTCAGCAGCTCTTTCTTCCCGGCTCTTTTCAATTATAATTGCTGTATCGGAGCATATAATTGACACATCCCCGGGCGATGCTCCCACTACCTTAAATTCCGCGCATTTAGAACCAAAAAGGGCTGCCCGCACCGTATTCCCCTGCATCACAGCAAGACCCTCCAGCAGCCTGCCTATATAAGCCGGATCCCAATCGCTATAAACATCGGTATTATCGGCTACAGGAGCTAACACTACGGATCGCGCACGCGACGACATGGCCTTTTTTACAGATACCTTGTCATCAATCCCCACCCCGGCATTTTCCCTTATTATTCCGTCAATTTGTACAGCCGAGTTGCTCCTGTGCTCCTTATGTCCGGGCAATATTTTTGCGGCAGCATTTCTGCTGCCCGATATAACGATTATATCTCCCACGGAAGCCCCCAATGCCGCCATGTCTTCAGGATGAATTCTTGCTATTCCCCTTCCCGCATCTCTGGCTTCGGCCTCCCGGACTTTCATTAAAAGATGATTACCCTCCCCCATAATACCTGGTTCATCCCTTCCCGTTAAAAATAACAAAATTTTTTATCTGCTGCCTTAATTGTTTATTAATATCTTGCTCTATAGCTCACCCAGCCGCATCTTGGACAGCCATTTTTTATCAGCTCCTCTTTCTGTGCCTCTTTGCCGCATTTAGGACAGCTATCCGTATTTTTTCTATCCTCCTGTGCCGCTCTGCATTCCGCCACAGCTTTATTCCATTGCCCAAGCAAATTTTCATCCGCGGAAAAGCATGCTATTTTATTTTCTCTTCCATCTCTATACACAACAACCAGGGATTTTTGCTTTGCGGAGGTATTGCCGAATTGCACATCCTGTATGTCGGAGTGCATAATGCCGGATGAGGGTATTTCAAAAAGCAGTTTCCCTTCGAAGTCATACCACCAGCACAGCCTGCTTCCTGTAAGATACAGATGTCCCGGTTTCCACTGATACCGCAGCTTCCCTTCGGCTATAAACGGCATTTGATACCACATTTTCCCCGAGTGGGTTATGTCTTCTCCGGGCTGTAAAAAGTCGCCTTCAGCATCCTTCTTATCTGCGAAGCCTGTATTGTCCTCAAGAACGATGCCTTTTCTGCATATAATACCTTCAAGAGCATTTTTAAGCACAGAGGTATCCTTAGAATGCAGGCGCGCAATTTTGTCCCCGCTCAGCAAGAGGTAAAGCTCCTGTCTCTTTTCTCCCGTAAAGTGATCCCTTTCCTTTATGGCTATTGACCTTATTTCCTCAAAATATTTTTCAAACAGCAGCTCAGGAGGCATTTTTCTGAACATAATCAGTCTTTTGTTAGTAATATATATTGTACCGGGCCTCCATGTATTGTATATCCCCCCGTTATACCAGTGTGTTCCAAAGCAGGAGAATATTATATACTCACCGTCTCCCATGGGAGGGCCTTTTATGTCTGCCTCCTTACACGCCACCGCACGCTGGGCTTCGTCCCAGTCCTTCATAATACCGTACTCCAGCATGGTTTCCATTCCTGCCAGCGCAAGTCTTAAGTTAAGTCCCAGCAGAGGAATCCCTGCCACAGATATTATAAGATCGGTGTTCAGCAAAAGCCCCTTATCCAAAATCCTGTCAATCAGATCATTAAGAGTGGCTTGGGGGTTTCGATTGGGTTCCATTGCAACCCCACCTTTCCAATATCATACGTGTCATGTTTTTTTTCAATTATGCCCCGCCATTTTTCAGGCTCTGCCAGAGCTATGTAAGCCTGCTTCTCTTCCCTACTGTTGTCGTAGCATATCTTAAGCTGCCTTATGCTCACGCCGAACAGCCACTTTCTCTTAACTATTTGTATTTTTGATATATTTTCCAGACCGATTTCAAGCATTCTTTTTTGCCCGATAGCAAAAAGCAGCTTGCCGCTTTCTATAAATAAATGCCCAAGCTTCCAGGAAGATTGAATCCACAGCGTTCCTTGAGTCATAAAAAGCTTATTTTTTCTTATTTTGCAGGGTAGCACCGGCATTATTGCCCTCCTTTTTCAGCCGCTACAAAGCTGTATGGCGCCCACGGACCACTGAACCGCACTGAAATAAAAGCGTTGGCCTCAATTTTTTCGAGCTCCCTTCCCAGGTCCTTGAGCCTATCCTTATCAACCAGGCAGGACAGATTCATAATCATCTGTTTGTTTCCCCCAACTTTTTTAGCCTTCTCTATCACAACATCCTCAACGCAATTTCTAATACGCCCATAAAATTCTTTAAAATACAGGTCTGCCCTCTCCTCAATCTTTTCCTTGAGCAAATCCTTAAGCATCTCTCTTTCCATATATGCTGCACCCTGAGGCTTGCAGTCTATTTCATGCCTCTTGTCCCTCAGAGCTTCATCCGATTCTAAAAGGCTCTTGCCCATATCCTCAGTATCAAGCACCACCTGCACCCCAAACTCCTGTTTATTCTTTACCTTTTCTATTGTTCTTCCAAACCTTTGGTAATTCTCTTCCAGCCAGCCCTCTACCACCTGTTCAGGGGATTTTTGTCCATTTTCCTCAATAATCATATCGAAGCTCATGGGAAGAACTACACCAAATTTGTTCATAACCACATCCAATACCTCCTGCTGCGTAAAAAGCCAGTCCTTTACCACTGTTTCATCATCAGATTGATATGGAACGGTATCGCAGTCATGAACCACAGCACTTATATCCATGTATGGTATGGTATATACCTCTGCACCGCCTAATCCTATAGCGCCCAGTCCCTCATTTGCCCCGCCGCAGGTTACTCCGTAAACATAACGCGCAGGAAGCACATGGACACTTTTTTCACGGCAGCATTTTATGGTCAAATCGCTTTGTCCGCTGTCCTGCAGAGATGCAGGCTCCTCCCCCTCGTCCTCCGTAACCGCACTGTGTTCTGTGCACACATCATGTGTGCATACACTATCTGTGCATACACTATCTGTGCATACGCTGTCATCCATACATACACCGTCCTCCGAACCTCCAAGCTTTTCGCCGTCAATGCTGCAGCCCCACCTATCCTTCTCCCGCTCCATATCCGAAGGTCTCCCGTCGTCCTTCAGCATAGCGGCACGCAGGCTGTCGAAGCGCTTTTGAAGCCCTGTAAACTGCTGAAAAAAAGAGTTGTGCCGGTATTTTTTTATTTTTTCGCTTTTGGCACATGACAAAATTGACAAAGCGGGAATAAACAACTGAAGCTTATCAGCCTCTGCCTCCATGTGCAGAGCTGAGAATATTTTTTTAACATTATCCTCATTTATTTCCTTTCCCATCTCCTGCAGGAACATGGCTGCATAAATATATTCCATAAGCATTCCTCCCTTCATAAAAATGCGGTATTAGTGTTCTACTTCATCTTCCCATCTTTCGGGATTTACAATTTTATCTACAACATCATCCACAATTTCATCAAGTCCGTCTCTCACCGCCTGAACCGACTCGGTGATTCCCTGTTCCTCCTTTATCTCCTCAATAGCCATATCCAGTTCCATTAATGAGCTGCCCAATCTCTCTATTTCATCTCCCGTCAGAATTCCGCTTTTAATCCTATTCCGTGCCTGATGCTTTAAGGAATCTCTGATTATTTCCACCAGAGCCATAATTAGTCCTAATAGTCCATGCTTTAAATTATCTTCATTAATATCAAGCGCCATAATCTTCACCTTCTGTGCATGAAATTTTAATATTCACTGCATAAGCTTATTCATTCTTATGCAGATAACGCCGTGCCTCTGCTCCACGCTTGCACTTGCAGCAAGCGCCGCAGCCTTTGGATACTCCAAAATGACGACTACCTGATTGCCTTCCTCCAAAAGATCAAGTATCGGCTTTACTTCCCCGGCCCCCGAAGAATTCTCATTCTCAATATCTCTGGACAGCCACCAGTTAAATAGTATATTTTCTCCCGACACAGCATCAAATCTGCATTCCTCAAAGTTAAGGGCAGGAGCGCCTAAAATTCTGACTGCGGCAGGATTTATTATTTCATTTATCCTGTACAGAACATCCATTTCCGCAGGGGCATCAATAAGCCGGACAAGCTGTGACAGCCTCGCATGTCTGTGAAACCTTAAATGCCAGAATATTTTCCTGCTCTTTTCATCCAGCTCATACAGAAACATTTTTACGTTATTTTCAAAAAGCTCTTCATCCTCTCTGTTGTGAGAACCAATGCCCAGCACCGAGCAAAGACCCTGAACTCTTTTTAAAAGCCCTTGCTCAAGAAGCTTTGCCGTTTCGGGACACCTGTCCAATGCAAGAGACAGCACAGCGGGCATATACCTTTCATCGAAAGCTTCGGAGCTTCGTCTTCTCCTGCCACATATTAAATCCTTGCTGCAGCCTATATCGTCCGCCATGCTGCCCTGATCAGAGTATGTAGAATATAAAAGTTCAAATGCCGATTGCTTTAAGTGTCCGGAGAGATACCTGCATATATGTTTCACTGCTCTTTCTTGAACTTGCCGTTTCATAGGGTTCCTCCTATATTGGTTGTCCTACAGATATTATGGTATGGGTATAGTTTATTCCTCATCTCATGGTTTCAGCAATTTTAATTACTTTTGAAGAATAGGCGCAGAGAGTCTCTGCTTATTTTCCAGCTCCTTCTCCTTTAATTTCATCTGGGCCTTTGCACTAACCCATCCACACCATGGACAGCATTCACTGAGAAGCTCCTCCTTGCTTACCTCCTTACCGCACTGTGGACAGGTTTCAACACCTCCCTGGGCATCCTTCCACGCAGCAGTTTCCAGATTGGTGCCTGAGGGAAACTCAAGTCCGTACTTTGCCGCTGTGGCAAAGGATGCCAATGCGGCCCTTACCTTAACGCCCAGCAGCTCCACTCCTGCTACGGACACCGTAATATCGGCATTAATTACAAGCCCTTTGTCAAGTAGCTTATCAATAACATCTGCCAGGGATGACCTGTCATTTTTGTCACGGGTTGCTTCTATCATCCTAACGCCTCCCTTTTTAATCTCACGTAACTATACATTAAATATTTGATCTCTATCGCTATGGATTTACGCATATACTGCATCCTTACAGTTATTTATATTGAAAAATACAAGCTAATATTCCAGGCTTTTGATTTTATTTTTTGTACAAAGGCAATAAATTGGATGCCGCCTTATTGTGGCTCCGGAAGCAGAAGGCAGCGGAATATAAATTGAAAAAGAGTAAAAAAGGCATACATATGCCTCGAGTCATGTGTATGCCTTTTTTTGGAAATTTTACTAGCTTTGCGGTGCTACTTTTTCGGTTTAGCTGCTATCAGGCAGAATTCCTTTTTCACAGTTGCAAGCACTTCGAACTCAATCAATACACTCACTTTTATTATTCCGTACGTATCTGCATTTTCAAATTTTACCTGTTTACACTCTGCCTTGCATATATCAAGGTGGGGTTTGGATTTAGAAAAATCCACCAGCCCGTGCTTTTCACATTTGCAGTCTGTGAATGGGAAGGGAATAAGCTTGTCAAAGCTGAAGCTCTTGCATATTACATGCTTGAAGCCCCATACGGTAGTATATTCCACAATAACCTTGCAGCAGATAGTCACAATCCATCCATTGTTTCCTGCATGAGTACTTATGTCCTTGCTGATTATGTCAACTTCACACTTGTTAACGTATTTTATGCATTTCCATACCTTTGCCGAATTCTCAATAACCTGGCTTTTAAAATCCTTAAATATTATTTTGTCAACCAGCGCGTCTACTGTGCAAGGCCCAGGAATTTTACAGTCATCCTTTTTGAAGGGCGCATTACATTCTGCCTCATCCCATTCATCTCCACATATATCCTTGCAGGGCTCTTTAGGCTCGTTATCCTTGCACGGTTCTTTAGGCTCGTTATCTTTTATGAACCTTTCGTCATCACACATATAATTAGCCTCCTTATAGTTTACATAATTTATGCTTACCGCATTATATATATATGAACCAAAAGAAAAGCCTGTTACATAAATAAGCATTTTAAGTGAAGCATATCGTGTTTTCATTAATACTATAGAACCAAAATGAAGATTTCATAATATAATAACACCAAGGAGTGATATTTAATGTTTGAGATAAACAACAAGCAATACATACTTAAGTCGTCCATCCAAAAAACTATTAATATTTTCTATAAAAGCGGCATGGGTTTGTGCGCCGGCACACTTAGTGAAACAGGCAACCGGCCAAAGCCATCCGTCCTTTTTGAGGATGCTGCCCCGGGATTTGCGGCATGCATTGATCAGGATGATATTATACATATAATTTGCCCGTCCAGAGACGGAAGCATAATGTACATTTACTCGGAGGACGGACAGTGGATATCCGATAAGATTAATGCCGGTAAAGAATGCAGGGACTGCTATAAGTTTTTTAACATAGTAAGCCTTGGAAAAACTCTATACTTTTTTTATGTACGCGAGGAAAAAGAAAAAAAGGTCCTGCTTTTCCAGGCAAAATACCGTCAAAGCCCTGCTGAATCCCAGCAGGAAATTGACATCATAAAAACCTCTGCAAAGTTTCCCTACAGACTGTCGGTTTATTCGGATACAATTTACATAACATATAATAATGCCAATGAAAAATACAACCAGCTTGGCTACAGAATGTACAACCGCCAGCAGGACAACTGGAGTAATTTCAATATTATATCAAACAACAAGACAAATACAGAATCCGGCGTAATTTCTTCAGCCTGCGATAATCAAGGCAATATCCATATATGCTGGCAGAAGACAACTCCCTTAAAATGCGAGCTTGTATATTCAAGAAAAAAAAGCACCTCCGAGACATGGGAGGAGCAAACCCTTGCATCCTCTCCATATAATTTCTTCAATGCATCAATGTTGTTATTAAACAATAGAAACATCGTATATTGGGTAAGAGAAAGAAATATTTTTTACTGTGCTTCCGAAGACGGAGGGAATAAATGGAGTAATCCGAAAAAATATATTTTTTTTTCCGACAGGTCCCTATACTGCCTGCAGTACCTCCAAAACCCCGCTTACCGATCTCTTGACATATTTATAAATGAATTGCCGGGAACTCTGGAGGACGGATATAAGCTCGGCTTTATAGATGACTTTTTAAATGAAAGAAAGGAGAAGGATGGGGCTATGAATGAATCTCAAATGCTTATAGTAAATACACTTAAAATACTTACGGGAAATCTTGACGACCAGAAAAAGTATATTGACAGGCTAAAGCAAAAAATTGACGAGATAGGTCAAAAGCAGGCTCTTTCGGAAATGGATCTCAGCATACTTACGGAAAAGCTCACATCCCTTAACGGAGATATGATGAGCATGCATAGTGAGCTTGAGGATATGGGACACAGGATTAATGAGCTTGAAATTTCAAACACGATAAAGGCAATCGAAAGGGAGAAGCAGTCTGAGCCTTCCAACCCGGAGAAGCAGGATACATCCCTTAAGGATGATGGACAAAAGCGGGATTGCATACCGGATCCGTCACGAAATAACGAGAAAAAAAGAACTCTTATGACAGGAGGAGGCTTCGCGGGTATAACCTCGGAATATCTCTGGAGCCTGCGTAAGAGGTAATATCTCTTGAACTTGCTTGGAAAGAGGTATTAGCTCGCAATTGAGCGTGCAGCAAAAGGAGGTTTTAAGCATGCAGCTTCCCAAATTCACAGATGCCCTTCCAATCCCTCCGGTTCTCAAACCTAAGGATAGCAAAGCTGGTGTGCCATATTATACAGTTAAAATGAAGGAATTTCAGCAGAAGCTTCACAGGGATCTTCCTACAACCACATTATGGGGATATGAAGGCATCTATCCCGGACCTACTATAAAGGTCCACAGAGGAGAAAAAATAAAAGTAAAATGGGAAAACAATCTTCCCGTAAATCATCATCTTTTACCTTTAGACACAACAATCCACGGCTCAGGCTCACCAAATCCTGCCGTGAGGACTGTAGTACACGTTCATGGAGCAAAGGTCGATTATAAAAGCGACGGTTATCCCGAGGCATGGTACACAAACAGCTTCGGACAGGTAGGGCCTCATTTCAGAAGGGAGGTCTATGAGTATACCAATGATCAGCAGGCAACAACTCTGTGGTATCATGATCATGCAATGGGAATAACACGCCTTAACGTATATGCAGGCCTTGCAGGCTTCTACCTTATACATGACGCAAGAGAGGAGGCTCTTAATCTCCCCGGAGGGAAATATGATATACCTCTGCTTATTCAGGACAAGAGCTTTAATGAGGACGGTTCACTTTTTTATCCATCAGGGCCTGCGGCTCCCGGGCCTGACATACCAAATCCGTCAATAGTGCCTGCATTTTTCGGTGACAGCATTCTGGTTAACGGAAAGGTATGGCCGTATCTTGAGGTTGAGCCCAGGAAGTACCGTTTCAGGCTTTTGAACGGATCAAATGACAGAACCTATAACATTAAGCTTGATGGGGGTCAGGATGGGACGGTTCCTTCATGGTTTCAAATAGCTACCGACGGAGGTCTTATTGAAAAGCCCGTTACCCTGTCGCAATTAATTATAAGTCCTGCCGAAAGGGCTGAGGTTATAATTGACTTTTCAGGCTTTGAGGATCGGAATATAATTTTTACAAATACTCAACCTCCTGTCGATCCGGAAACAACAGGACAAATTATTCAATTCAGGGTGGGTTCCTCCCTTTCACAGCCTGACACAAGTGTAATTCCGTCCTTTATGAGCCCCTTTTATCCAATACCTGAACGTTATGCGGATAAAACAAGAGATATGACTATTGTAGTATCTCCCGATAAGTATGGCCGGCCTATGTTTATGCTCAATGGAATGATGTGGGATGATCCCGTAACCGAAAAGCCTGTTTTAGACAGCGTAGAAATATGGAGAATTATTAATTCCGGGCTGGGAACACATCCAATCCATCTTCATCTGGTTCAATTCAACATATTGGATAGGCAGCCGTTTGATGTCGCACAATATAACAGCACAGGCAATATTATATTCACAGGACCTGCAGTCCCCCCGGATCCCAATGAAATAGGCTGGAAGGATACCGTAAGAGCAAACGCAGGCTTCGTGACAAGAATCATTGCGCGATTCGAGGATTTCACCGGCTTGTATGTATGGCATTGCCACATTTTAGAGCATGAGGATTACGACATGATGCGCCCGTTAAAGGTAGTTAAATGGGCATGCGGTCCTAATATACAAAATCCGGCAGTCAATCATGGAACCGGAGCCCACATGGAGCACTGAATATTTCCCGGCAAGCTTTAAAGGACGGTCCGGCAACCGCCCTTTAAAGCTTACAATATTTCAATAAATACTATAAGCTGTTAATCAATATGAAGTCTTATTTTTACCTTAAATTCATTTCCGCACCTTAAGCATCTTGCAGTATCTTTTCCTAATATTTTAATTTTCTCCGTTCTATTGCAGAATGGGCACTGATATTCAAGCTCTCTGCCCTCCATAACCGTGTCCAGATTGCTTCTTAGAAACTCAAGATAAGCCTTATAGCTTTCATTTGCAGACATTCTTTTCACCTTCTAAAATAAATTTATATGTATATGCAGGCAGCTTAGATATAAAGGCTCTCTTAATAAGCACTTGACACACCATTTATTACTATGTCATCATCTATCCCTATTTTGTTCAGCAAATCCTGAAACACAGCAATTGTTGTAACAGTTGCCGAGCTTGGAGGTATGCCGGAGCCTTTCTTTTCTATATCATCCACATCAACCGTCCACGTAAGGTTCCTAAGCACAACATATGACTGCAGCGTGGAATCATTAAGCTGATAGGGAGTAAGCTGGTTGTCAAACTCAGTCAAAGGCACATCAACTATATACATAAAATTTCCGTCGGATATTTGAAGAGTTTCCTTGGGCTGATTGTGGCTCTTATGCTGGGCCTCGCTCAAGTCATACTGCGACATGCATTTTGTACCGATATCATCAGGCAGAACAATCAGACTGGGAGTTCCCAAATCCTGATGCTTTATAAGCAGAAAAACCTTGAATATTATTTTTATTCTGGATTTCGTATTGCTTATTATAATATTGGAGGGTGTTTCATTCAGGCTCATTATAATTTCGGTTATTCCCTGAACAGGATGCTCTCCGTTTTCTCCGGCATTGTTTATATAAAGCTTTAAAGGTTCCTTCACCCCCATTTGAAGCCCTGTCGCAGGATCCCTCTTTTCCTGAAACAGCAACTGAGACTCAGGAGCAAAGTATTTTGCAAGAATTCTTTTTACAAAAATTCCATATTTTTCGTTTGCACCATCTTGCCGACTTACAATATTCTCATCATACATAGGTTAAAACTCCTTTCATTATATATTACCAATGCTTTTAGATCATTCATGTTATATTATTCTTGACCATATTAAAAGGTGAATCAAATACGATTTTGTGAGGTTGTTTATAAAATCCGACCATAATTAATAATTATGCCGTGACTCCCGTAAATATTATTAATTTTAAATCCTAAACAGTCACCTATCTTGTTTAAGACTAATATATTGTAAATGTAAAACAATTGAAATTTTTATAGCTTAAGGAGGTTTATAAATGGCAGTAAAACATTCGGTTGAATCATCAAGTCTGGCTGAGGTGCTGGACAGAATCCTGGAAAAGGGTATAGTTATTGATTTGTTTGTACGAGTGTCCTTAGTTGGCATCGAATTACTTGCTATTGACGGAAGAATAGTTATTGCAGGCGTTGAAACCTGGCTGTGCTACGCCAAGGCAGTCGGTCTCCTTTCCCCGCATATAAGAGAAGAGTTTTAATCTGTAAAGCCTCCATTTTGTACATAGCATTTTTGCACCGGAAAACCCTTATTTACATGGAGGCTTTCCCTTTTTAAATAAAGTCTTAAGCCAATTTTCCCATATCATTTTTACCTCTTAATATTTTGTTTTCTTCCTCCATATCCTTAAGCTGCAAATATAAGCTTTTGTTTGCATCCTTTAAATAAGCAATTTCATGAATATAGTCCCGGACCCTTGCCTCCAGGTTATTTATCTCTCTTTGTCTGTCCATCCATTCAAGGCCTATGGCAGTATGCAGCCTGTCACTTTCTTCACGTTCCTTTTCATCCTCTCTTTTATCCCTTGCTGCCGATATCCCGCTTTCAATTCTGAGCACCTCCTCTTTAAGAAGCAATATATCAATTACAGATGAGACACAGACAACAATGTCCTTACCGTCAATGTCGATATCACAACTGCATTTCACCTCTCTGGGCCTGCAGCAGCAGTCTGTTTCTTCGGAAAAATCCGAAAACGGATGGAAATTGTATTTGTCTATTGATAATGTACCCATGGCCATATCCGAAATAACATCATAGCTTCTTATCCCTGAGTTGTAATTATACAGCTCATATATGCAAACTATTGCAAATTCATAGTGTATTGCAATGCTCTCACTTTTAAATACCGTCTTAAACCTGATATTCTCCGCTTGAGAATACTCAATATTTTCTATAATACACCCTTCGGGCCTGGCTCCCGGGTATTTTCTTTTAAAAAGCATCTCATTCTCCAAAAGGTATCTTGCTTGAACAACCTGAGATAAGATTTCCACTGAGCCATCTTTATAATTGTCCAAATTATCACCTGTCCATATAGGGCTAAAAATCAAATTGCTTTTTAAGCCCCTTCTTAAGAATTATTTTATACCTCTATATATTTATGCAGGTATTGTCCCATTATTCATGAAGCATATAAAATTTGGGAAATAAAGGTTTTTATCTCAATATTATGTTAATCACACTTTTGTGTCTGAATTAATATAGTGATATTAGGTTTTATAAACAATGAGACCGATGACCATAAAAGGGGGTGAAAATTATGTCAGTTAAACACTCTGTAGAATCGTCAAGCCTCGCGGAAGTATTGGACAGAATTCTTGAAAAGGGTATTGTAATAGATATTTTCGTAAGAGTATCACTTCTTGGAATTGAACTGCTGACTGCCGATGCAAGAGTAGTAATTGCCGGTGTAGAAACCTGGCTGGCTTACGCAAGAGCGGTGGGACTTACAGAAGGTCACTATTACAAGGAAGGCTGAACAAATGCATTTGCATTACATGCAAATTTTCAATACACTTGATGTATTTAAGTATATACATCAGATGTATTTACTAAAATACATCTGATTATATTGCAGCTGTCCCAAAAAGACAGCTTCTTTGTTTAAATGCAGTACCTTTGCAAAATGACATGCCAGGCACTCTGGCACTCTTCTACACAGTAATTGACATAAATTTTGTTGTGACGAAAAGCATGGATTGCGAGGAAAATATGGATAGGGAAAAGCTTGTAATAATAGGTGCGGGAGGTTTTTCGAGGGAGATATTCTGGCTTGTTGAGGATATCAACAGCGTGCATGGCAAATGGGAAATAATAGGCTGCATAGATGATGACATAAACAAAAAGGGCAGCCTGGTAAATCATATACCCATACTGGGAGACATGAGCTGGTTTGCAAATACGCTCTTTCCTGTTTATGCCGCAATCGCCGTTGGGGATCCCGTGGGAAGAAAAAACATTGCCGATAAGGTTATGGCTCTTTCTCACGTAAGCTTTCCAAATCTTATACATCCTTCGGTAAGGCTTTCAAAATACGTGTCCATGGGGCACGGAAATATTATTTGCCGCTCTTCGGTGCTAACTGTCAATATTAAAATGGAGAGCTTCAATATTATAAATTTAAATTGTACCATAGGACATGACGTAAGCATGGGAAGCTTCTGTACTCTGGCTCCCTCAGTAAATATTTCAGGCAATGTCAAATTGGAGGACGGCTGCAGCCTCGGTACAAACTGCTGCATTATTCCTCACAAATCAGTTGGAAATTGGTCTGTCGTTGGGGCAGGGGCAGTCGTTACCTCTGACATAGCTCCCATGTGCACAGCAGTGGGAGTTCCCGCAAAAGAAATAAAACATATCTATGCAGGCGGTGAATTAATATGAAAAATATAGGTATTACAGGCACGGGCTACTACGTGCCGAATATGGTATGGACAAATCATGATCTGGAAAAAAGGCTTGATACAACAGATGAATGGATCTACGGCAAAACAGGGATAAAGGAGCGGAGAATAGCAGATTCCTGCGAGGCAACGTCGGATTTGGCATTGTACGCCTCTCTGGATGCAATAAAGGACGCAGGCATAACACCTGCGGAAATTGACCTTATAATACTTGCAACCTCATCCCCCGATATGGTTCAGCCCTCCACGGCCGCGATACTTCAAGGCAAGCTTGGAGCAAGCAGGGCCGCAGCCTTTGATATATCGGCGGTATGCGCCGGGTTTGTATTTGCTGTTACCGTTGCGGCAGGAATGATGAAGGGCCTGGGTTATAAAAATGTACTGGTAGTAGGTGCGGAGACTTATTCAAGAATAATGGACTGGCGCGACAGGAATACCTGTGTGTTTTTCGGCGACGGAGCAGGGGCGGCGGTACTCTCACAAACAGATGAAGCGGGCTATATTGACAGCTTTATAATGAACAATGGGAGGGGCTGGGACGTAATAAAGCTTCCCGCCGGAGGATCGCGCATTCCCACCACGCATGATACGGTAGATAAAGGTCTTCATGCCTTTACAATGCAGGGAAAAAGGGTGTGGGATTTCGCAACAAAGGTATTTCCCGAATCCATAGAAACGGTGCTGTCTAAGGCAGGTCTTAAAACAGAGGATATAAGCCTGGTAATCTCTCACCAGGCAAATATCAACATTATTAAGACCTCCTTAAAAAAGCTCGGCATACCTTTTGAAAAGACCTATACCACAATTGAGAGATATGGAAACACATCAGGGGCATCAATACCCATTACACTTGCCGAGGCGGCAGGCAAGGGCCTTATAAAAAAAGGAGACGTCATAGCAATGACAGGCTTTGGAGGGGGACTGTCATGGGGAGCTGCACTGTTTAAATGGATAAAATAGGGGGTACGGAAAAATCATATATGCTTAAGAATATACTTATTCTAGGCGCCGGCACTATGGCTCAGGGAATAGCGATAGAGTCCTTGCGGGCAGGCTGCGACGTGTTTATGTGGCATCATACCGATTCAAAAAAGCCAATCCTTAAGGTGAAGGAAAGACTTGATTCATGGCTGAAAAGCAATAAAATTTCAGCCTCCCTGCACCAGGCAATGCTTCATAAAATTCACGCTGCGGGTGACACATCATCCTTATGCGGTTGCGATATTATAATTGAAAGCATAGTTGAGGATTTCCATCACAAGGAAGAGCTATTGGTTAAAATGGATAAGGCTGCCTCGTCTCATACCATTATATGCACTAATACCTCCTCCTTCAGCATAAACAGCCTTGGACGCAGGCTTACAGAGCCCGGAAGATTCATAGGGCTGCATTTTTTTAATCCCGTGGACAGAACGGGCCTTGTTGAGATTGTGAGCGGAGAAAAAACCTCCGGACGGACCGTAGAGCTGATAAAGCTTTTTTGCCGTCTTCTCACAAAGGAATATGTACTGCTGGAAGACAGCCCCGGCTTTATTGTAAACAGGCTTCTTATGGCATATTTGAATAATGCCGCAAATTTACTCAAAAACAACATCGCAGTGGCAGAGGATATAGACAGGGCAATGAAGCTCGGAACAAATCATCCTATGGGGCCCTTTCAGCTATGCGATCTGATAGGGATAGACACTGTGTACAATATCCTGTCGTCCCTGTATTCCGAGCTGAAGGACAAAGCATATGAGCCCTGTACAGTTTTTAAAAGCATGACGGATCTCGGCCTGCTGGGAAGAAAAACCGGAGAGGGCTTTTATAAGTATATAAAAGCTCCGGAAAAATAACAGCGGCCGGGAACCCCGGCTGCCCTTGAATTTATCTGAGCACCATTCTCTCCGGGAATGCCTTATTGCGGGATATTCTCCACATTTTATCTATATAAGCCGTCGTGTACCGCTGCTCTAAGTAGTGGTAAATATATGCCGCTCTTTCTGTCAGCCAGTAGCTGTTATTCCTTAATTCGACCAGTCCCAGCCTTTGCGCAGCAAAAAGCTCGAAGCCGTACATTTCCTTAAGAGGCGTGCCTATCAAGCGCAAAAAGCTGTCTGGATTTATCTCAAGCCCGTAGGCACTCCAAAAAAGATAATAAACCGCCCTCTGTCTTTCGGTAAAGCTAAGAGTTAAGGATGTAGGCAGGCTTCTCCCGCAAACACGCTTGATGTACTCCTCTACCGAAAACGTATTTATCTTGAATACGTCTTTTAAAAGAGTGGTTGCAGAAACTCCAAACCCCAGAAAGGTATCCCGTGTAACCGACGAATATTTATCTGTGCCCTCCTTTGCAAAGGTCCATACCGAAGTCCTCCTGGCTCCCGATTCCATGCAGAAGCCATTCATCGCCCCCAGCATATCTCTTTTATGCCTGCCGGACAGGGGTGCATGCTTATTGTCGGCAAACGTAAAATCTATAAACGGATATGTTGAAACCTGAGTTGCCCCATACTTAAAAGCACTTTCAATATCGTTTTTCAATATCTCCTTGTTCTGTCCCGGTATCCCGAATATAAGATCTATGTCCATCACTGAAAATTGGTATTTTGCTATCAGTGACAGCTTGTCCCGGAGGTTGTCATGTCTCCGTCCGATTTTCCCCAAAGCTTCCTCATTAAATGACTGTACTCCAAGGCTTATCATTGTAACACCTATATTTTTAAGCGTACTCAATACAGTATCGCTTACATCATCAGGGTGAAGCTCCACACCAATTCCATCTCTTATTTCAAAAAAGCGGCCCAGCCTGTCAATGATCTCCTGAAGGCTTTCAAGCATCAGTGCGGGAGTTCCCCCTCCAAAATAAAGGCTTGTCACTGTTTTTTTACTGTCCATGTCTCCGCACACCAGCTCAATTTCCTTAAGCAGCGCGTCCTTATACCTTAAAGCCTTAGCCTCATCATACTTCTCCTTGCAATAAGGACAAAAGCCGCATATCGATCTGCAGAAGGGAATATGCACATAAAGCCCCATATTGTCCAGGTCTGTAAAATTTAATTTTTTTTGATGCTTTGCCCTAAAAACAAAGGGGCTTAAGGATCTTGTCAAAAATATTCTCAATAGTGAAGTTAACAGCATTTATAAATTCCCCTATACATATTTTAGGTAGGTACCGAGCATATCCAGTATCACCTTAATGCTCCCGTTAAAAACCATTGCATACTCCGCCGCAAAGAAGTAGCCGCACCTATCGCACAGTCCCGGTATTTCCACACACCTTCCGCAGACAAACCTCTTTCCGTTTTCAACAACAAGGCATTGATAGCAGGGTGTTTTAAAGCTGTTGCCGGCTATATTGGGAAATGCGCTTTTGAGGTTGAAAACAGGATAGCCCAGTCCAATCATATGCTCAATACGCCTGCAGCAATCCTGCTTTTGCTCTATGCTGAGACTAAGGTCCTCTGTTCCGGGGTACGGAGTATGAAAATTAAACGAAACAGCCCTCACATTCCCTTGTATTCTCGCAACCTCACATACCTTCTCTATGTCTGCTATGTTTACTCTGTTTATTGCCATATACAGGCAAATATTGCCGGAGGTAGCCCCTTCAATATTGCTCAATATATCATCATACGTATTTCCTCTTATCTTGTTGTGATTCTCCTTTGCTCCGTCCAGGCTCAGAAGTATCAGATCCGCCTCAGGCAGGTCCAGCCTGAAGGTTCCGTTTGTCACAACATTTACAATCAAAAAGCCTATGCCTTTGGCCTCCTCAACCAGGCTTCCGATATTCCTGCCCTCATCCTCCCACAAAAAGGTTTCGCCTCCGCAGAAAAACAAAATCCTTATTCCCTGATTATATAATTCATGCATCTCCCTTTGTATGCTTCCGTATGAATACATCACACAGTCAATATTATTTACGGCACAGTGCTTGCAGGTCAGATTACATTTATCGGTAAGTATGATGGTTGCAAGGATAGGCTTCCTTCTTTTAAATATTACAGTGCTTATGCCAAACAAGGAAAATTTCATAAATGAACTGATTTTTATAGTAACCACCCTTTTGTTTACATAAATTTAAGCCGCTGCTATATACCATTGTACCATTATAATCTGCCAAAGCAACAGCAATTTCTTCAAAAAAACCGTATTTTCCGTAAAAGCAAAGGCCCTTTCCGCCTCCGCTAAAAAACGGCAGCCAAAAGGTCCTTTTATAAAATCCCCTGCTTTTATAAGCTTTTACAGCCTTTTTTTATCCTCTGCTCACAATTTCATTCAGCTTGCTTCTCAGATCGTCCAGCTTATTAAACTCCTCGACAATGTCCTCAATTTTTCTGTTTTGCTCCGCAATGCTTGATGCCACCTGCTCAATAGATGCCGAAGCCTGCTGGGTAATGCCCGATATTGAAAAAGCCTCATTTGTAATTGCTTCAGAGCCTTTTTTCAGGCTTTTAATCTTTTCATCCATATCCTCCGCCTTTCTGAGGACATTATTGGTATTGTCGTAGATATCCCCGAAAATTTTACCGGCATTTTCCGCTGCCATTCTGCCCGAATCAAAGGATGCAGATACCTCCGCCACTTTCTCCGATGCGTTCCTGGCCCTGCTCTGAATCTCATTTAAAATTGCGGCAATCTCCCCGGTAGATTTTCTTGAGTTTTCCGCAAGAGTCCTTATTTCATCGGCAACAACAGCAAAGCCTTTTCCGTGTTCTCCCGCTCTTGCCGCCTCTATTGCGGCATTTAAAGCAAGCAGGTTGGTGCGGCTGGCAATTTCATTTACAGTATTTAGAATAACGCCTATCTGCTGGGATTTGGTGTCCAGCTCATCCATAAGTCCAACTGTGTCATTTATATTCAGGCCCACGTTCTTTATTTCCTTCTGAAGGTATTTTACCTCTTCATTTCCCCTCCGGGATGTCTCGACCGTTGAGGCCGACAGCTCCTTCATTGCCGCCGAGGTGCCGGACAAGGCCTTTGTTTCCTCATTGCTGACAGTAATGGATTCCCTTATGTCATTTACACTTTGGGCCTGAGACTGTATAGCTGAGGCAATTTCTCCCGATACCGCGGTAATCTCGCCGGATATTGCACCCATAGACCTTATCCTGCCTAATATGGATTTACTGAATCCATCAAGCGCCTCTGCCGTTTCCTTTATCCTTTCAAACATCGCTTCCAGCATATTCTTATCCTCTGCCAACTTTTCTCCCTGCTCCCTGAGAGACTTCCTCATTTTACTTCCGATCCTTGTCTGAAATGCCAGCACAAGCGTTACCAATACCATATACAGGTTCATGGAAATCACATGCTTTACAGCCAATCCGGCAAACATGGTATCCTTAAGAGTAATAAAAAAGTAATTGGTAAAAAAAATGTTGATGGCCCCAGACACAACTATCGGAACAAACTGATGATATAATGTAACTATTGACAGACAGTAGTACAATAGAAGATAGTTACCCATATGCGGATTGGATGAAATAATCAGATAGCACAATACGGCAAGTCCTGCCAAAATTACATATTTAACCTGTGCCTCCAGTATCCTTTTATAGGTAAGCAGAGTGGCTGCCCCTCCCGCAACAGCTCCTGTAGCAGCCAATGAAAATATGGTTATTCCCGGCACCCTATTTGCAATATCTACTGCCAGCCCTAATGCAAGAGAAATCCACATAAGCTTTACCACAAGCTTATTTCTTTCAAAAGTAGTTTCATTGTAATTCATTTTTCATCTCCTTACTTAATATCCAGCTACAAACTTAAGGAAGTCAAAAAGCATTCTAAACCCATTATATGGATCGCGCTACGTCATTTGCTGCGGTTACGGACTCCCATACCCTTCCGGGCTGCCTTGCGTCTCCTATAAGATAAATCTCCGGTGCCGCGTTTTCCCTGCACATAAGATAATACAGCGAATTATCTGAAACTCCCCCGGTTGAAAAAATGACATAGTCGGCATCCAGGGAAATAAGCTCAATATCACCGGCCTTCAGCTTTTTGTCAAAGGGATTATGAATATTCTCAGGCACTAAAGTCCTCCACGGCGTATAAGGGTCCTTTCTTCCCCTGTTGGCTTCTATATATACCTTCTTCTCATCAAACCTGACTGCCCGGGAAGCAGTATATGCCTTAACCGGCTTGCCTATGGAATCACAGCTTCTGCCGGTGGCGCTTCCCCTTCCCATCAGCATCCACAGCAGCATCGAACGGTTTGAATGCACAACTCCCTCCATAAGCTCGGGAAGCATTTCGACAACGGAAACATCAATTTTCCTCTCCGCAGCCAGAGTATACGCAAGCTCGCATCCTACAACCCCTCCTCCTATGATTACAAGCCTCTTTACATCCGGTGGAAGCTCCATTGTCCCGTTAAGAAAGCTCCTGGCATCACTGAATCTTATTTTTCCCATTCCTTCAATCTTAGGCACAAAAGGCTTAAGGCCGCTGCTTAAAATAACAGCATCATATTTCCCTTTTATATCCTGTACGGTAGCTTCCTTATTCAATACTATTCTAAGTCCGTTTTCCTCAAGCTGCAGCATCTGGTATTGTAAATTTTCAAGATACCTTCTGACATCCTGCTTTATTCCCGGCCTGCTGCCGGCAATCAATTGCCCCCCTATTCTATCCCCCTTTTCATATAAAGTAACCTTATGCCCTCGCTTTGTCAGTGTCTTTGCCGCTTCACAGCCTCCCGGTCCCGCTCCTATAACCGCGATGTTTTTTATAGTCCTTGCCTCTGTTATCCTCTTGCTGTCCTCAAACCCCGTATAAGGATTTACAGAACAGCAGGGATGTCCTCCGAGAATAAATGATTGTATACAGCCCTCCTGATCGCCTATGCAGTGTGTAATCTCTTTTATCCTGCCTGACTTTACCTTCTCAGGCCAGTACGGATCTGCCAGAAGCGGCCTGCCAAGCATAATAAAATCTGCCTGGCCCTCATTTAAAATACGCTCCGCCTCCGGGGGATTCCCCATCTTACCTACAGCAATGACAGGCACGCCTATTTGCTGCTTATTAAAATATTCCTTAAGCCTTCCCGCCGTCTCCTCCACATATGGAGCATCCATAAAATATGCCGGAGGGTGAGGGTAAAACCAATTGTCATAGCACCCCTTATCCACATCAAAGGCATCAACTCCGGCCTCCGCCAATACCCTGCACATAAAAAGCCCCTCTTCCACCGTCCGTTCCATACCCCTAAACCTTTTTTTAAATACCTCTGCTCCATATGACTCCTCAAGAGCCTGAGTCAGGTCGAGCCTGTAAATAACGGGGAAGCTCTCTCCGCACCTTTTTTTTATCTCTTTTACCACATCCACGGCAAACTGCAGCTTATCGCTGTATCTTCCCAGTATCCTTCTATTCCATGGCGAGGATGTAAGCTGATCCATCAAATATCCTTCGTGCCCGTGGAGCTGCACCCCATCCGCCCCCGAAACCTTGGCATTTACGGCACTCTGTCCAAAGCTCCTGACTATTTTTTTAATTTGTCTGTCTGTAAACGGCATGTGAGGTATTTGAGGAACATAAAAATTACGGTTTAGAGAGGCTGATTTCGGAATTTTGCCTTTGAGCGCGCATTCGGGAGAACCCACTCTTCCCATTCCCGCCGTGAGCTGAACAAACAGCCTGGCATCATAGGAATGCACCGCAGAGGCAATATCCCTCCATCCCGAAAGCCTTGTTCTTGAGGAGCCGTCAATTCTGGGAAAATACGTGGTGTCATTATCCTCCGATACCGTAGGATCAACTCCATGAGAAACAGGAATTAGTCCGGTGATTATAAGACCCGCTCCCCCCCTGGCCCTTTCCGCAAAATAATCGATCATTTTAGGCAGCGGTCTTCCTATAGGATCCGCCATATTTATATTGCCCATAGGAGCCATAATGATCCTGTTCTTTATCCTGCACTTGCCTATTGTACCCGGTTCAAACAGCTTGTTATACATATGCATCCTCCTTATGAGCTTACGCTAATGGTTCCATCCTCGTAAATCCCGATACGCTGCCCGTCCTTTACATATTCAAGAAATTCATCTCCTAACCCGTCAACCGTTATAATTCTACGTGACAGCCATACGTCTGCGAGAATAACACCGGCAGCGGCCAAAGAATCAATATGCTCTGAAAACAGCATTGCCTTAGGTCCTATTCCCAGCTTTGCAATAGCCTCGAGCACCATTCCCCCCGTAGTAGATCCGATTGTTTTAGGCAGGCAGATAATCTTATCGGTTAATGTTTTATTAAATAAATCTTTATTATTCTGATCCGAGCATATCACAACCTTTGCCTTTTTCAGTGCGCTTTTTTGAAAGGTAGCTAAAATATTAAGGCCCTGGCGGCTAACCACCGATTCTCCTTGCGTATTTCCAGCCAGCACAGGTCTTCCTTTAAAAATCTTTTCCATAGAGAATCCTCCTTTAAACAGTTATCAACTGCAATATCTTTTCATCGGTAAAAAATCTGGCTGTTGTATATGTCCTCAGCTTGTTTGAGTTAGTAATAACCGCCTGCTTTGAGCACAAGGGATTATTCATATACATAAGAGGACAAATAGAAGTGAGGTGAGCCCCTGTCGAAATAAGCCTTCTATAATACAGGCTGTCCCTTTTGAATTTTTCAATAACCTCCGGGGCAGCGCTCAATATAGTCCTTACGCTTAATTTCCTTTTTCCTTTCCTTTCAACAGAGCGGCTGAGCTTCTCTGTCCACTTGTATATCTGGCTTAATGACAGATGAGGGCAGCCTATAAAGCAAAGCTTGGGTTTTGCATTTTCATTTTTCCACATAACAGGGTAGCTTTTCATTACCATCTCCAACGCGGCATCATCCAGGACATAGGTTTTATATCCCTCTGCCAGAAGCATTCTTCCCTGCTCCACTGCCTCGGGAGTTATTTTGTCTACATGGTAAAGTCCTACCGCACCGTTAGATGCGCTTGCAGCTCCCATATCCTTTAAATAGCTTTCCGTATCCTCATTTATACCCTCTCCCAAAAAGCTATCAAGCCCGGTAACATACGGGACATCCTCCATTACCGCTATTCCTATAGCACTTCCAAGCACCTGAGGATCGGGGAGACTCTGCGATCTCACCTCAATAAGCCATTTTGCCCTTCTGCCCTCATCGGTAAGCAGCCCAAAATCAGGAGTCCTTCCTATTATCCCTGATAACAGCTCAATAACTCCTGAGTTCCGGTTGGTCCTTGCCCCGATAACTGAATTGGCATAAACAACGGCAGAGGACTCCGCCCAAGCCAGAATATCTCCCTTTTGCGGCGTATTCCCCACTTCAGGAAGGTAGCATGTACAGGTGAAGGCCTTATTGCTTTTAAGTCCCACTTTCTCAAGCTGCTTTTCATATTCCTTCTGCCTTCCGTACATAACCTTGAAAGCAAGCTTCTGCAAAATGTTGCACCTGACATTGGCATAATCAACAGGCCTGGGATTTACAGTAAAAGAGTGCTTTGCGGCAAGCCCTTCCCCTATAAGCTCATCCATCATGTCAAACACAGGCTCTAAAATAGGAATCCCGAAGGAGGTTACCAGATGCACAGGCCCATTTACAGGCAAAAGCCTTTCCGCCCCAAAGGCCTCTCCATAAATAACCACCGATTCCATAGCCTTTCTGAGCGCTTGTCCCTTTTCGCCCTTCAATAATTCTCTTTCCTCATCCGTAAGCTCCATTTTGTAGTCCACCATCTGTTTTTCCCCTTTTATATAAATTAAATTTATTTTGGATCTCTAATATCAAGGGTGGTTGTAAAGCTTATTCTTTATATACATAAATATTATATTCCATCTAAAATTTTACATTATTTTTTAAAGTAATTCAATACCATTTTTTGTAGTTTTTATGCTTTATATAAAAAATAATGTATTTTATTAAAACATATTGCTTAAAAAATGCAAATGACGGAGTGTTTAGCTCCGTCATTTATATTACTTAAAAAAACACTTCAGCTCAAAAATACCCCAGGCGCATTGCATATATTTTCCCGCTACCACCTCTTTAATCATTGATTCATGAATGCCTATCTCCTCGGATATTTTAGCGTTATCCACGGCTTTTATATATTTGCGTCCTTTTTTCAGAAAATCCCCCTGGCTTTTTACAATATGGCTGGCTATTTCAACTATAGTATTCTTTCTATGCTCAATGCACTTTATAATCCAGGAGGCGCTATCCATCCTGTTCATTATAAATTTTTTTGCATCATTGCTTATTTCGGCAGACAAAATTTTTTTATAGTACTGGTTTATGCCCAGAGCCGGAAACGCGTCGTCATTTACTATTACTTCGGCTCCGCTTTTTAGCTGCCTTATGCTTATATCCGGTATAATATATTTAATATCCGAGCTGCTTTCGTATTCCCTCCCCGGTTTTGGCTCAAGGGTTTTTATAAACCTGTAAGCAGCCTCCACCTGAGCTCCGCTCAGGCCTGTGGCCTTGGCAACCACATCAATTCTTTCGTCGGCCAGATCATCCAAGTGCCTGTCAACTATCCTTTTTATATTTTCATCCTTGTTTTCCATCTGTGCAAGCTGTATCAGAAGGCATTCCTTCAGGTTTCTGGCACATATTCCGGGCGGATCAAAGGTCTGTATATATTCCAGAACCTTCTTTATTTTACCTGAGCTCACATTAAAAAACTCCGCTACCTCAGAAACACTTACCGTAAGATATCCATTTTGATCAATATTGTCAATCAAGTATTCTCCTATACAAATTTGAACCTCATTTAAGTTTGAGGTATGAAGCTGAAAAAGCAAATGCTCTTTCAGAGACATCCTTACATTTTTGTCTGTTTCATTAGCACTGCCGGAGTCCTCGGATTCTTCACAGGCAGGTGCCTGCGCACCCGTACAGGAAACACCGCTGTCAATCCACCAGCCTCTTCCGTCACTATAGCCGCACTCCCCGTCACCAGTACAATTTTCATCCTCAAGCATTTCCAGTGCAGGATTTACTTCAAGCTGCTCCTCTACATACTCAAACAATTCCTGTGAATTCATTTTCAGTATTTCCAAAGCCTGCCTAAGCTGAGGAGTCATCAGGATTTTAGGAGACTGTGCCAAATTAAAGTCAAAATACAAATTCAATGCGTCCACCTCTCGCGCATAAGTTATATAATATATTATATAACTTATGCGCGGAAGATAGTCATACAGACAGGTTGTAGTAAATTAAAGAATTACTTTTAATTAATTGTAAGAGAAATAATAAAGAGAAAGGTAATAAAGGCATACAGTGCAAGAGAAACAATTACAGGCCAGTGAGACAATACCGAAGCGGCGTCCACCCTTATGCCGCTTATTGCCGGAGCTGTCCGGCAGGTATCCCGGGTCACCTTTTTAAACACCTTAAGCAGCATAAAAATTATGGCTATTCCCACGCCCCCGAAAAAAAGCATCCATCCCAATTCATTGGCGCTCAACGATGCACTGGCTCCCTCCTCGACAACAGCACCATAGTTCAACAGCTCCACAAGAGCATTATTTGCAAAATGCGCCAGCATCCCGGCGAAAATGGAATTGGTTCTTACAACGTAATAGCCTATAAGAAGGCCCATAAATATGGGGCCCAGCAAGTTTGAAATATCAAAATGAAAAATTCCGAACATAAAGGCACTGATTGCAATAGCCTTTGTTGTTCCCCTTTTCTCATACGCACTTAAGAGCAGCCCTCGGTGAAGCATCTCCTCACAAATGGAGGGGCAAATGCCTATGGTAAGCAAGCCCGCCAAAAGCTCCGACGGCGTGTCGGAAACCGGTACGGACTGAATTGGTATAGGCCCTAAAAGCTGAAGAAAAAACAGCACTACGGAATTCAATGTGCTTAAAGCATAAATGGCAGGCAAGGATATGACAATAATAAGCAATGCCGGCAGGGGCTTTAGCCTGTTGATTCTGAAAATCTCTTTGAAATTCAGCCTCATGGCCCCCGCATATATGAGCACCGGCACCACAATAAGCCCAAATTGGGTAAATAATGTTACCGCATAAAAATAGTCCTCAGAAATGTTAATTTGCATCCGGAAGGACAGCAGCTCTATTAAGATAGAAAAAATCAGAAATAATATAACCACTGCAAAGTAGACCTTGTTTGCCCCGGTTACCGTAATCTTTTTTTGCATTACTCTCTCCGTTTCCCCAAAAAAGGGGTGAGCTTAAGCATCCCCAATCAGGCCTCTCTAAATTATAATTCTGTCCTCGGTGACAACCATGTCCATGCGTATGTCATGCGCGCCCTTCGGTATGTTGGAAAAAATCTGCACCTCAAAAGCCAATGCGACCTTACAGCAGCCTCTCCTTGTCCGTGCCAGAAAACAGTCATAAAACCCTGCTCCGTACCCCAGCCTGTTCCTCTTCTCGTCAAAAGCCACCCCGGGAACTATCACCATATCAAGGCTTGAGGGGCTCACAGGAATTCTTACAGCCTCTTTAGGCTCATATATTCCATAGGTTCCGGGCCAAAGCTCTGTGAGTGAGGCTACCTGCGAAGCGTACATCTCCCTTCCCCCTGCACCCGTGCGGACTATATACGGTAATACCGTCCTTTTGCCGTCCTCTATGCACATCCTTATCATCTCACCGGTTCTGACCTCATTCCTAAAATCGGCGTAAAGCATCACAAGATTGCTTTTTTTATACTCCTCAAGTCCGGCAAGCCTGTTCAAAACGGCCCTGCTCCTAACGCTTATCTGCTCACACGGCAGGTCCTGCCTCAGCTTTAATGCAATTTTTCTAATCTGCTCCTTGCTATATGCCACTTTTTACTTCCTTACCCCATAAATATATTTCTATCAGCCTGCTTTTATTAATTTTATAAGCATTTTTGGTAACAGGCACAACAAGTCAATTTATAAGCAAATGCTTCAAAGGCTGCAAAACAAAATGCGATATTAAAAATAATATTCCAAGAACACCAAGCGTTATTCCTGACACTACCACCAAAGCCTCCACACCTTTACTTACCATTTTTGTCCTGACGGCTATTGTGAATACTATGCGCCCGATTAAAAAAACAAAAGCAAAGCTTGTCGCGGCAGAAACCAGCATCCACGGCACAAACCCGGTTTTTGTAATAAGCATCCCGCACAAAAGCCCCATAAGCAAGGGGACCGGCAGTTCTCCATTATGCCTTAGGACGGGTCTTTTATTTGGGCCCTTAGCTCTGAAATTCGCCGCAGGTATAAGTAAAAATGGTATGGGTATTCCAAAAAAAATGCCGGTAAACAGCCTTATTTCATTGGTAGTGCTCCTGATACCCAGATACGAGGTCATCCCGTCCGCCATCATAGGAAGCATTATTGCACATAAAATTACAGAAGTAAAAACATGCGGCGGCCTGTCACATTTGAATTTTCCGGTACAAAAGGAATATGCCAGCGATACGAATATTCCAATATAAATTCCTGTATCCCTTGCACACATGGGCAACTGACAGCCCTGCAAACATATCGTGCGGGAAGGAAGCTGATGGCATATTAACGACCCTATAATTCTGAAAAAGCCTTCAATTGCGTCCATAGCTATCTTCAGACAGGATCAGAAAATGCCAGGGCCAATATGAAGCAGGCTATGCAGGACAATATAAACATAACAAGAGAAGCTATAAGCAGCGCCAGTCCAAAGGACCTTTTATCCTCACCGTACTTAGTACCCTCACTGTTCATGAGCACAATAGCCACTATGAGTCCCGTTATCTGCCCTATACCCGGCACAACGGAGGTCAATACGGTTAGGAAAACCTTCATCCCATTGCCTAAGGGGCTCTCAATATATCCATTGAAGCCGCCGTGGGACGTACTAAAGGTCCCGGTACCAAAGTAGACGGCATTGCCATCCGCCCCTGCGTGCTCTCTGATTTCTTCCGGCTGACGCTCCACTGCCTCTTGAGGCGCCTCCAGACCCGGATCATATTCGGTATGTTCCTGCATCCTCGCGGCCTTAATATTTAGCAGGCTCCCGCAATAAGGGCAGCGGTTCCAATCCGTTCTGACCGTCTCCTTGCAAAAAGAGCATTTTTTTGTTGATATGTCCTCCGTCGTCTCCAACCCGTCTCCCCCCAAAATAAGCACTCAGGTTATATGCGTGCAAGTATTTTATAAGCTAATTTTAAAGGTTTGACAGAACTATGTCAAATAAAACGTTTATAAGTGTGTATATTTCTGTATATTTGCATCATCAAAGGTTCCCATATCCCTGTAGGCGGCAACGGCAGCATCCACTATGTGAAACGCAAGCGCCGCTCCCGTACCCTCTCCAAGTCTCATCCGAAGGTTCATCAGCGGCTCCATCCCAAGGGCATCCATAACAGCCCTGTTCCCCGGCTCGGCGGAGCCGTGGGAGGGCAAAATAAAGCTTCTTATCTCAGACTTTATATTTACCGCTATAAGAGCCGCGGCGGACGAGATGAAGCCGTCAACCAGTATGGGAATTCTGAAGGCGGCCGCTCCTATGTAGCAGCCTACCAGCCCCGCTATATCCAGCCCTCCAAGCTTTGAAAGCACCTCCAGAGGGTCATTTGGATCGGGCCTGTTTAATTTTATAGCCTGCTTAACAACCCTGATCTTATTTATCAGTCCCTCATCAGAAAGACCCGCCCCGCGTCCGACCATTTTTTCCACACTGCTTCCCGTCAGGACCGAAGCGACTGCGCTGCTTGTGGTGGTATTTCCTATTCCCATCTCACCGGTTCCCAGCAGATTCACACCCCTGCCATGCAGCTCGCTAACCACGCCGATTCCCGCTTCAATCGCCTTCACAGCCTCCTGCCCTGTCATTGCAGGTCCTTTTGCAATATTCCGCGTTCCCCTTCTTATCTTCCTGTCAAGTATGCCGTCCACGCTTAAATCATCATCCACACCTATATCCACTATAGCCAGCTCGGCCTTTGAATGTCCTGCCAGGACATTAATAGCCGTAAAGCCCTTTGTAAAATTCCGTGTCACCGCCGATGTTACGCTTTTAGAGGTTTGTGCCACACCCTCCTCAACCACACCGTTGTCGGCACACATAACAACAATCGCTTTCCTGTGGACAGAAGGGTACAGCTCTCCCGTTATCCCTGCCAACTGCCTTACAATATCCTCAAGCCTCCCCAGGCTGCCCAGAGGCTTCGTAAGACTGTCCAGCCTGAGCTGTGCCTTGAGCATCATATCCTCATCCAATCCCGCTATAGAATCCAATGCCTCCTGCAGCAGCATAACATTCCTCCAACTGTAATAATCTTAATTTTGCGAAGCAGTAAGACCTAATCCGTTATTACTTTCACTCTTATGCTGCGCACATAAAAAAAGCCGGATATTCTTTTCCGGCTTTTTTATATTATTTTACTGCTTTGCTCCGCACTTGGGGCAAAATAATATGTCCTGCTCCAAATCCGTTCCGCAGCCTGTACATACCTTGAGATTTTTAAGATCAAGTATTTTTTGTCTGGTCTCAGCTATTACCTCTTCATATGCCTTTATTGCCTGGCAAAGAGCTTTATATTCTTCTCCTACCTCTGCCCCCTTGGAATAGGCATTATATACTATTTTGCCTATATCCGAATAGGCTTTTCTTATTTTGTCTTCCTCCGCGCTTATGTTCATATTCAGCTTGGTCACTTCAACCAGTTCACCTGACTTTTTGGCAGCAGCCTTGGCTGTATCGGATACCTTCCTTGTTATGTTTTCAAAAACTGACATATGCAATCCTCCCATCATCTCTTAGAATATATTCGTTTTATTTATAAATTTTTATTCATCCTTATTATATAATATACTACTTCATTAAAAAAATCAACATGTTTATTAATATTTTTAATATAATTTTTAATTTTTTTAATTCAATCATTAATTAACTCAATAAAGTGGTTAAATGATATTTATTATATTATATCATATGATTAATATTTAAAATATATTTTTTAAATTAGGGCTTCAAATAATGCGACTCTTCTTCCGCAGCTCTATTTTTTCATCTAATTGCAGTATTTAACTGTATGTTAACTTATTCCTAAATTCCCAATAATATACGCCTGATAATATATCTCACGAACATAAATTGTTTTATAATATTTTTTAGGAGGGAGAATGGCAATGAACAAAATATTTTGTAAAAAAAGCCTGTGTATTTTCCTGACGGTTGTGACAGTCATATTCCAATTCTCAGGAATAAGCTTTGCAGCCGACACCGTTTCAGGTACAAGCTATACCTGGAACAATACCGTACCCCAGAAATCACCTTCGGGAGTAGCAGGCAACGGCAAGCTGGTCTTGTTTGACAATTCCCATGGCGAAACCACAGGAGCGGCAGATTGGGTAATTGACGGAGGGTTTTCAGACTTTGCCGATGCTCTTGTACAGGAAGGCTATACGGTAAGGGAATACAGGGGCATAGATAAAAACGGCGACGGGGCCATACGCTATTATGATGACCGTCAGTCACAAAATGTGTCAATCAATGAGGCTGTTATAACATACAATGGTATAAAGGATGCCGATGTTTTTGTTATTGCGGAAGCGAACAGGCCATTTACCATTTCGGAGTATGCCGCATTGAAGCAATTCGTTGATTCCGGAAAAGGCATTTATTTTATATCCGATCACTATAATGCTGACAGGAACAT
The DNA here is from genome assembly GCA_023390115.1 of Bacillota bacterium. GTDB lineage: Bacteria > Bacillota > Clostridia > Acetivibrionales > DSM-27016 > Anaerobacterium. The sequence continues at coordinate 147,806 of JAEWDM010000024.1, read as the reverse complement.
GAATACATGGGATTCCACAGAGGTTTACAACGGCTACAACAGATCTTCAAGCTCCGCTTATAACATGGGCGGGGAATACGGAGACATGAGGAATCCCGGCAGTGCATATTCAGGGTGGCTGTCCCGGAACTTCGGCCTTCGCTTCAGATTTAACGCAATTAACTGCACATCGGGAGTATCGGATGTAAGGCCGTCTCAGGAAGCTGAAGGAATAACAGCCGGCGTAGGCCCCATTCTTATGGCCGCAGGCTCTACTCTCGCAATAACCGACATAACCAAGGCAAAAGGTATAGTGTATTTCAGTTCATCCGATTCCGCCTCAAAGTGGAGCAGTGCGGTAGACTCGGGGCTTTATTTCGGAGGACGGGCAGAAGGCCCGTATGTGGCCATATCAAAGCCCAGCGCCGGCAAAGCCGCATTTATAGGAGATTCATCGCCTATTGAAGACGCAACCCCCAAATACAAAAGAGAAAGTGACGGATCTTCAAAATCAACTTATCCGGGATGGACAGATTCGTATAATGCTTCCCGCCTGTCAATTAATATAGTCAACTGGCTTGCAACCCCCGAAAGCTACGTCGGCTTTGACGGAATAAACCATACAAAGGGCATCGCTACACCTACTCCCATGGCAGATGTTGAAAAGAGCACTCCTCAGTCTGAGCCGTGGGCAACACCAAAATATGATCCCTGGAACTCAGACACATTCGCATACGGCTCCTATGGGGCGCCTTACGGCCCCGGATCAGGCTCGGGCTCAGCCTCCGCTCTCATCATATCCCAGTATATAGAGGGAAGCAGCTATAACAAAGCAGTCGAGCTTTACAATGGCACCGGAAGCAGTGTTAACCTGTCGGATTATTCCCTGGTACAGTATAATAACGGTTCATCCTCCGCTACATTCACACTTGCCCTTTCAGGTACGCTTGCAAGCGGAAGCACATATGTGATAGTAAACTCATCGGCATCAAGTACGCTGCTTGCCAAAGCAAACCTTACAACCTCAAGCTCCGTTCTAGCATTCAACGGAAACGACGCCATAGCTTTAAGACACAACGGCTCAAATATAGACATAATAGGGCAAATAGGCTATAATCCCGGAACCGAATGGGGCAGCGGCCTTACATCCACATGCGACAACACGCTTGTAAGGAAAAGCACAATAACCTCAGGCGATACAAACGGAGCCGATGCATTTGACCCTTCCCTGCAATGGGACGGTTATGCACGTGATACGTTTACTTATTTAGGAAGCAGGTAAGCTCTTAAATTTTAGTCCAAAACAAGAAAGCTGCCGTTTAGCGGCAGGTTTCTTGTTTTTGCACCTTTATCCTCTTGCAAGCTTAACCCGTATTTTTGTTGAAAAGTATTCAATAACAAGGACAAGTATAATCAAGCCTGCAAGAATAGATCCAACTTCATTCCAACGATAAGAGCTCATGGCAAAAATGAGCGGGGCGCCTATCCCTCCCGCTCCGACAAGTCCCAGAACCGCCGCGTCCCTAAGATTCATGTCAAACCTGTAAATAATAGCAGACAAAAAATTGGGAACAAGCTGCGGAATAATACCATAGCGGATTTTCTGGAACGTATTGCATCCCGAGGCATCCAGAGATTCCAGAATCCTTACGTCCAGGTCTTGAATTGCATCAATATACATCTTTGAAAGCATGCCTACGGAACAGAGAGACATAGTCAGCAGTCCGGCAAATGCACCGGGACCCGTAACTCTTATAAACATTAAACCGTATACAAACGCCGGAACCGTGCGTACCGCCATAATAATGCTTCTTCCGGTAAGTACGGCGGGTAGGGGAACAATATTCGATGCGGATAAAAAGGAAAGCGGAACCGCAAATATCGCACCGATTATAGTTCCTAAAAACGCAATGCATACAGTTTCAACAAGCAGGCAGGGCACTCCGGCAGCGGTAAGATTAAAAAGCAGCTCCGTATCCGGATGTAGAATACCTGAAACGATATTTACGGCAATCTGCAGTCCGTTCTGCTTTATACTGTCCATTTGCAGTGCCGTGCACGACCATGCCACAGCCACCAAGGCCGCCAGAAGCATAAATATCCTGTAACCCGGACTTTTCGGTGCGTTTTCCAGTTGCTTCTGTATCAGTGCCTGCATTTTTATTCCTCCTTTATGTTAGGCTTGGTACTAAGCCAGCTTGCTGCGGAGATAATGGCTTATGCCTTCAATAACAATTACCGCAGCAAACAGCATAATCAAAATCATTCCAACCGCCGGATACTGCCTCCAGCCTATTTTTTCGTTCAGAATGAGGCCCAGTCCGCCTGCGCCCACATACCCCAGTATTGAAGCATATCTTACATTTCCCTCAAAGCAGAACAGACAGTTTGAGAAATATGCGGGCAAAACCTGCGGAACAACGGCTCCGATAAAGGCCCGCGGTCTATCCGCGCCCATTGCCTCCATTGCCTCAAAAGCTCCCATTTCAGCCGTCTCAATCACTTCGTAAAGCACCTTGCCTATATATGAAAAGGTAAAAACCGCAATAGCTGCCGTTCCCGCCAATGTTCCCAATCCGAAGACATAGGTTGCAACCAGTGCCGTAACAAGCGTTGGAAGTGTTCTCAATATACTTAGTACAAGACGGGACAGCGATACGATCAGTCTTTGCTTTATTATATTTGTTGAAGCCATAACTGCAAAAGGCACTGCAGCGACCGAGCCTATAACCGAACCCAGAAGGGACATTTTAATGGTATCGAATAACGGCTTCCAAATTGCGGGCAGGTATGACATATCGGGAGGGAACATCTGCCCCAATATGAAAAAAAACTGGGGAGCCCGGCGGCAAATAACCGCTGGATCAAAACCCGTGATTTTAACCGATATATATAAGAAAAAAGACAGCGATACGCAAGCCATGGGCAGATAAGAACGCGGACGCATGACTATTTTACCGCTATGAAGCTCGTATCTTCTCATAGAGCCTCCTCCATATCCCTGCCGTAAATATTTTCAAGCACATCCCCATTTACCCTGTCCGACCGTCCGTCAAATACAATTCTCCCCGCCCGGATTCCTATCACGCGATTTGCGTATTGCAGTGCAAGCTCTACATGGTGGATATTAATAATTACCGTAATACCCAATGCCAGGTTAATGCGCCTGAAGTCGTCCATTACCTGTCTGGCGGTAACAGGATCGAGAGAAGCAACAGGCTCATCTGCAAGTATAATCCGGGGATCCTGTGCAAGAGTCCTGGCCAGTGCGACACGCTGCTGCTGGCCTCCTGAAAGCTGATCCGCACGTACATATGCCTTTTCAAGAATTCCAACCTTGTCAAGGGCTTCCAAGGCGGCAATATGGTCTTTTTTCGGAAAAGCTCCAAGTAATACTCTCCACAAGGATAAATCCGGAACCTTGGCTAAAAGCACATTTTTAATCACGGTTGTCCTGGTTACCAAATTAAAGGATTGAAAAATCATCCCTATACCGCGGCGAAAACAGCGCAGCTCCCGCCCTTTCAGTCTGCTGACATCAATGCCGTTTACCGTAAGCGTACCTTCGGAGATTTCGTGCATTCGGTTGATAGCCCGGATCATGGTGGACTTGCCCGCCCCGGAAAGCCCGATCACAGCAACAAACTCTCCCTGGCCTATCTCAAGGCAAATATCCTCTAAAGCCCTTAAGCCATTGGGATAAACCTTCCCCACACAGTCAAATTTTATCATTTACATTCTCCATATATACAACACAGGGAATGAGCTTTATAACAGCCCATCCCCGTCACATTATAATTTATTCATATTATCCCGCTTTTGTAAGCTGCTGAACAAGCTTCTGCGCCTCACGCTCATTGTCATAGTCAGAGGGCTTTGCGGCCTGGTAGCCCTGGTGGCTGTATATTGCAATCACCTTTTTTCCCTCCTCCGTGCTGCCGATATTTATAAATCCGGTCTGTACAGCCTTTTTAAAGGCATCGTCCATAATTTTTGACGCTTTGCTTACGCTTACGGTATCATTGTAAATCGGAGGCGTTACACCTATAACGGCAGTCTCTTCCCATACTGAAGCAGCCCTTCCGTATTCCGATTTCCATTTTTCAGCATAATCCCGTCTGGCATCCGCGTAGGTCAGAAGCACGTCAATCTGCCCCGATGCAAGACGGGCAAACGCACTTCCGTATGAGTCGGCCTGTACCACATTTGCCAGATCCGTAATTCCCTTCTGAAAATTCTTCTGGAGCCACAGGCATGGATAAATGTAGCCTGCCGGCGATGAAGATGACATGACACTCCAGCTCGCTGCCGAAAGCTCTTCAAAAGTAAGCTTTTCTCCCGCATTTACCTTTTTCGCAAAAGCTTTTCCTTTTTCAGACGGACCTGCAATAATCAGCGCACGATATGATGTGGCCTGTCTGTCGGAGGCTTCGGTAGGAGTGCCGTCATTCCAGTCCTTTGCATTGTCCGAATCCTTGCTCAACCCTGCACGTGTTGCTGTAAGTATAACCTCTGCGCCGTCATCGTAAAGAACATATGTCCCTCCCGGAATCAGACCGATATCGGCCGTTCCCGCCGAAAGTGCTTCCCCGACGGCCTCATAGCTGGTTCCTACCGTAATGGCCACTTCTCCCACATCATAGCCCTCCTTGGCAAGCTCCGACTTAAGCATTCCCTTGAGAGGCTCTGTTGCGGTAATAATTTCCTCCGGTTCCCTGGAAGGCACAAAATAGACATTTAGCTTGTCTATTTCTGTGCTTGAGGCACCTCCGCCTGACGATGTCCCTGAGGCGGAAGATACGGCAGGCTTTCCGCTGCCTGCGCAGCCTGAAACCATTAATGCTATGAGTACAAAAGAAGATAGGATAGAAATAAAACGTTTCATAATACTCCTCGCTATTCCCAGTATTTTGTAATTTTTGTTTCTTCCATAACAATATAGCATATGGCCTGGTGTGCTGCAACAAATCACCGTGATTATTACCATATTATTACACAAAATTAACAAAGTTAATAATATAACCCATCTTTACCTGACAGTAACATTGCGAAAGCGGACAAATCAAAATTCATCAAACTGTTTTCTCATATCGAAAAACAGCAATGCCGCTTTTCCCGTCCTTGCCTTCTCCGCTTTTGACATACCCAAGGGATTCGTAAAATCTGTGAAGTCCATGATTTTCAGCAGGTGTATCAAGTTTCCATTTTTGAATTTTTGGGTATGCTTTTTCGATTATTTGAATGGCTTGTTTTCCATAGTCCTTATGCTGATAAATAGGGTCGATAAAAATTGTTCCTATTTCACCTTTCTTGCCAAATCCGACAACAAATGCGCCACCTATTATCGTATCGCTTTCAAGGATTGTTTTTCCGAATATGCGCGGCGGCAAAAACCGTTTTTTCTTCAAGTTAATCATCGGCGGATATACGCCAAACCGTTCATAGTCAGGCGCAAAGGCACGCAATGCCACCTCATAAAGAATGGGGATATCACTTTTTGACATCTTTCTTACTGTTATCATGACTATTCTCCCTACCGGCAAAGACAAATTCCTGTTTAGTCAGCCTGCTATCCCTAAAACGTATCCTTCATCCTGTTATTCGTGGCCATGCGCAGCAGCTTGTAAGCAGTTGCCGCAACCGGCACACCAAACAGCATTCCCACTATGCCATAAAGCCCGCCGCCTATGATAGCGGCGGCAAATACCCAGACACCCGGAAGTCCTATGGAGGTGCCTACCACCTTTGGGTAAATGAGATTACCCTCCAGTTGCTGCAGCACAATGATGAACACAACAAACAGGAGAGCTTTTATAGGGTCTATCGGTAAAATCAACAGAACTCCGACCGCAGCGCCAAGATATGCCCCTAAAATGGGGATCAGAGAGGTCACCCCCACAAATACACCCACCGATGTGGCATATGGAAATCCAAAAATCCACATACCAAGCATGCACAGGGTACCCAGTACCAAAGCCTCGGTGCATTGTCCCACAATGAAGCTTGAGAAGCTTTCGTTGGCAACTGACAGCATGGTATTGAGCTTCTTAGAGAGCTCTTTCCTCATAAATGCCGATTGAAGCCTGTTTACCTGCTTAAGCAGCTTTTCTTTTCCCAGCAGCAAATACGCCGAAAAAGCCAATGCCACAACCAGGTTAAAGATGCCGGAGGTCAATGCTGTAATCAGGCTGAAGGACGAACTGACAATACCGTTGATACCCCTCGTGGCATAGGACATGATGCCGCTTGAAATACTATCCCAATTGAGATTGCTTTTATTCAGCCAGTCCGCAACTGTCGGCCACTGATCCTGGCGCGCATTCACCCATTGCCTTATCTGTTCAAAATAGTCCGGGAGTGTGGCGGCCAGAGCCCTGAGAGTATCAACCACCTGAGGCAGTATAAGGTTTATTACCGCCACAATTGCCAGGGCAATCAGTATAAAGGATAAAAGCAGGCATACCGGCTTGCGGGTTTTGTGAACCCATTTCTTTTTTGCACCCGGTAAAAAGTGCCTTTCAAGAAATTTCATGGGAATATTGATGATATATGCAATAACGAAACCCAGGAAAAGCGGGAATATAATACTCCAAAAGCCCTTTACCATCTGCGTGGCCTGACTGAAATACACGATCAGAAAAATCAGTGCCGTTACCAGCAGCGCTCCTTTTATAATTCGTTTTTCCCATAGTTTATTTTCCATAATATGTCCTCCGCGTTAATCAAATTTGGCTGATTTCACTATATTCCGAATTCCTTTTTCCAATTCGATGAAAACAGTGGGGATCAGCGAAAGGCCCAGAATCGTAAGCCATTCCTGGCCCTCAAGAGAAGAGAGTGCGAACACCTCCCGCACAGGGGGGATAATCACAAGCACCAGCATCAGAGCTGCGGAAATCAGTATTGAGCCCAGCAAATATTTATTGTCAAAGAAGCCCTTAGAGAAGATCGATTTAGTGTTCGAACGCTGGCTGTAAGAATAAAAAAGCTGGGAAAATGCAATGGTGCAGAAAGCCATAGCCTGACCGGAGGACAGATCATCCCGGTAACCAATAAAAAAGGCCAGAAGAGTTGCAGCGGCGATAAAACAGCCTTGTATAATAACCCGGCGGACCAGCTCCTTTTCAAACAGCGTACCGGATTTGAGCGGCTTGCGCTTCATGATGTCAGCTTCGGGCGGATCTATACCAAGGGCGAGCGCCGGCAGAGTATCGGTAGCCAGGTTGACCCACAGGATATGCACGGCCAGAAGCGGTGCAGGGAAATTAAACAGCGTTGCGATAAAGATGGTGATGATCTCGCTGATATTACCCGCCAGCAGAAACTGGATGACCTTCTGTATGTTGCGGTAAACCCGCCGGCCCTCTTTGGCGGCGTCTACAATGGTGGAAAAATTGTCATCGGTAATGATCATATCCGATGCGTCCTTGGCAACATCTGTTCCGGCAATGCCCATGGCAATACCAATGTCAGCGGCTTTAAGGGCGGGTGCATCGTTGACACCGTCACCGGTCATAGCCGCAATTTCGCCGGTACGCTTCAGGGATTGCACTATATTCAGCTTCTGTTCCGGAGTAACCCGGGCATAGACCGAGGTGGTGGCAACAGCCTTATCATAATCCGCATCGCTCATGCTGTCGAGCTCCGTACCCGTGCATACCGTGTCACTCTCCCTCCAGATGCCAAGCTCTTTAGCAATTGCTACGGCTGTAATCTTATGGTCGCCGGTAATCATAACGGTACGTATACCGGCATCCCGGCAGGTTTTCACCGCCTCTTTGACTTCCTCCCGAGGCGGATCGATCATCCCTGCAAGGCCGATAAAGGTCAGATCAAACTCCACATCGGCATCATCTTCATCGGGCACATCGGCAATATTCCTTTTTGCAAAGGACAGCACCCTTAAAGCGGAAGCTGCCATGGCGTCCGAAACACGCCTTACTGCTTCAATATCCTCTTTTGTGAGCGGGCGTTCGCCTTCCGGCGTCAGTATTTTGGTACAGACCGGCAAAAGCTCGTCAACAGCACCCTTGGTAAAGACCACAGGCTTGCCCTGTACGGCATTGACTGTGGACATGCGCTTTCGGCCGGAGTCGAAGGGCTGCTCGTATAATCGCGGACAATCATCCTCCATATCATCATGATCTTCCCCAAATCTCTTTGAGAGCACAATTAGCGCACCCTCAGTGGGATCACCCACTATGCTCCCCGGATTGTCGGGGTCAAACTCCGCATTGTTGCAAAGCGCACCCGCACGAATCAATTCATAATAGCTGCCATTCATAGTCAGAGCGTTTTCGACGGGCCTTGCCTTGCCGATTTGCAGATCGGAGGCCACGGCAACCTGTGTCACCGCCATCTGGTTGAGCGTCAGGGTACCTGTTTTATCCGAACAAATCACGGTAGCTCCGCCCAATGTTTCCACCGCAGGCAGCTTACGGATAATGGCGCGGCGCTTTGCCATACGCTGCACCCCCAGCGCCAATACGATTGTGGCAGTGGCGGGCAGTCCTTCGGGAATAATGGAGATGGCAAGGGATATGGCCGTCATTAAAAGAGGAACAAAGGGCTGTTTATATAAAAGTCCGATCGCGAAGATCACAACGCATACGCTTAGTCCGACAACAGTCAGAGTTTTTCCCACTGCCGTCAGCTTACGCTTTAGCGGAGTGTCAAATTCATCCTGCTTATCAAGCATATGGGCAATTTGGCCGACCTGAGTGTTCATACCGGTGGCCACAACCACCCCCCGGCCTCGTCCGTATGTAACAAGCGTAGAGGAATATGCCATATTGCTTCTGTCTCCTAACGGACAGCTTTCTTCAGGAACATCGCCGGCATCCTTTTCGCTGGGAAGGGATTCCCCCGTCAGGGACGCTTCCTGTATCTTTAAGCTGGATGAGTCAATCAGCCGGATATCGGCGGGAACCATCGCACCGTCCTCCAGAAATACGATATCACCCGGCACCAGCTCACTGGCAGGTATAATGCTCTCTTCACCCTGCCGGAGAGCCACCGCCCGACCAGCGGTTAAGCTTTTTAGCGCTTCCAGCGAAGCTTCGGCCTTCTTTTCCTGTATAATACTGATCATAGCATTGACCGCAACGATAAACAGTATTACTCCGCCCTCCAGCACTTCTTTCAGCACAAAGGACAGAACAGACGCCCCGATTAAAATCATGATCATGGGGTCTTTCAGTTGTTCCCACAGCATTTGCAAAACTGTACGCTTCCGATTTTTACGGAGCGCATTGGCTCCGAAGGCTTCAAGCCGCACAGCAGCTTCGGCATCACTCAGGCCCCCCTCAGAGGTATTAAGCATTTTACAAATCTCCCCGGCAGTTTTTGCGTGCCAGGGGGTTGTACTTCGGTAGTCCATCAGGACTAATCCCACCTTTCTTTATTTATTATTATTCAAAAAACAAAGTAAAAAATGCAAAAAAACACAGGCCGATATAAAAAACCCGGCTTGTGTCCGTTTACATAGCTACTTTGTTTATTTGGCATCGTCGAGGAGGCACACTGCTGTCTCCGTTATCTTCCATAATGATAGAAAAACCTCCTTCATAAATTGTAAAATACTATATCATATGATAGGCGTAATGTCAAATGGAATAAAAGTGAAGATTGCGTCAATTGCCGTCCTTATAGCTTTTGATTTCCTCCTCTATACTAATAGCCATTCTACAGCATCATCCAAATAAGTGAATATCCGGAAGGCATTTCCTGTGCTGTGTTCGGAAAGCATTTCCTGAAAGCGTGCGGAGAAGTTTTGTCCGCCCTTTAAGACTACAGCCGCCTTGATATTATAGTTTTCGAACTTTTGCAATACGGCACCGGCAAGCCCCGTACTTAGCCTTGCAAAATCATCTGAAAGACTTTCGCCGTCTAAAACGACCGTATTGGTGTCATATTCGGCACAAAGTGAAATAATGTCGATCGCATCCTGCTCGCGTAAATTTAAAGATCCGTCACTTGTGAAATAAATATATTTCTTTCCTTGGGTCTCAATTATTTTATAGTTCATAGTTGATTCTTCCCTTGATTTTTTATTTGGACTGATTGTTTCCGCAGCAGTGCCTTTATCATCCGGAATTTCCGCAATTAATTTCTTTACCTTCTGAAGCCATGCAAGCTCACTCGAATAAAAGGACAATACATTTTCTCGTATTAAATCTATAAACAAGGTTTCGCCCAAAGACTGTTGTCCGGCAAAGAAACACCGTTCGGTTTCTTTTTGGGATAAAACCATCTGAGTCTTAACAGCATCGGTATAGGATACCAGCATATTTCCCAAATCATTGCGATTTAACCCATTCGCCAAAGCTAATTTAATTAAAAGCTGCTTTCTGAAAGCCGGTGTGTCTGTCACCGAAAGCATCCATTCTTTAAACTCATTCAGACCGTCATCAGTGATTGTATAGATGTTTTTTGACGGTGAGCCCTCCTGGTGTTGTACCTCCTTTGTAACAAAGCCTTCATTCAGTAATTCAACAAAGGCTTTATATATCTGATTATTATTTCCGGACCAGTACATGAAGGGCGTATTCTGAATTATTTTTTTCAGTTGGTATCCAGTCATGGACTCCCGGCTTAAAAGTCCTAAAATTACATGGTTTAACGACATAATAAATTCCTTTCTCATAAAGCTAAGTTATCATATGTTAATATTAACGTATGATAACTTAGTGGTCAATACTTTTTGGGGACATTCCTCTTTTTGGGGACATTCCTCAACAAATCAACAGAATATTTTAAAAGTTTTACCTAAAACCCCTTTAGAATGCATGTTTTTCATTAAAATAGTTGAGAAAGTTAAAGGTGCTACGCCGGAGTCGATATTTAGGATATTGCAGCAGCTTGCGGAATAATGCCATGCTTTCTACTCCACGCTTTTAAGCGCCTCTACCATATTGATGCGGTCAAGTATACAATTTGTGATCCAATTTACAACAATGGCAAAACCGAGCGTAACCACCGCTGAAATCAGATAACTGACAGGCTCAACCCGCACTGCGAAATGGATGGATGGCATATTCAGAGCAATGGTTAGCAAGCCGCTGATGAACCGCCCCGCAGGCAAACCCAGGAGGATGCCCGCCATGGTCAGAATGAGCGTTTCCTTGTTGACGTATTGATGCACCTCATTATCGTAAAAGCCCAATACCTTGATGGTGGCAAGCTCACGGACGCGCTCAGATATGTTTGTATTCGACAGCGTGAACAGCACCACAAATGCAAGACCTCCAGCCATTACAGTGATCAGCAGAACTACCGCATTAATCAGATCAAAGCCGAACTCCTCTCTCAATTCGGTTGTGCTGACAGCAGAGAGCACAGAGTCGTTGTCGAGAAGCGCTCCGGCATAAGCGGTATGATCGGCACAGGCTTCCGACAGATGTGCCAGCATACCGTTGGGAACATATTCGCCAAATAACGATTCATACAGCTTCTGTGTCATATATACGTTATTGCCCAGATAATTCCTGACGATACCGGATATGGCGGCCTCGTGCTGCACAAGCTCCATATCTTGCAGAGAAGCAGTACCGCCCGCTTTAAGATCAAGAATCCGTGCCGCATTCTGCGTTATCAAAATTCCCTCATTGTTCGGATGAATGAGTGTTCCGTCCACATTCTCCATTCGGATATAATCTTCTATGGATACGTCGTCCGGAATTACCATAAGCTGTATCTTTTCCGACTTTCCGCCGGAGTTTATCAGCTTTACGCTTTCAATCCGCAAATTCAAATAGTCCTCAATGTTGCCGTCAGCCGTCAACTGCCCGATCAGACCGTCATTGCCATCCTCCTCAAAAACAGCCATAAGATCATATTGGTAGATCCCCTCGTACTGCTTCGGTGCCAAATCCGTAATGGAATCCTTAATGGCAAAGCCGCAAAGGATCAAGGCCGTGCAGCCCATGATTCCGCCTACGGTCATAAACAAGCGTTTTTTATACCGGAACAGATTGCGAACCGTAACCTTCTTTAAAAAGCTGAGACGGTTCCAGATTGCAGGGATGCGTTCCAAAAACACGCGGGCTCCTGCGCAGGGTGCCTTGGGGCGTATGAGAACTGCCGGCATTTGTGACAGCTCACTGCCGCAGGCAAGCGCCGTCGCGCCCACAATACCCGCCATAAACAGCAACACACCTCCCACGCCGTAAAGAATGTCAAAGCTCAGGTAAAACTGCGGAAGGCTGTATAGCTCATCCAGAATGACCGATACGAATTTAGGCAGCAAGACAAAGCCGAATAAATCTCCTATAATACCTCCAAGCAGACATGCCATAAAAGCAAAGAGCAGATATTTTTGATAGATGGCCATACTGCCAAAGCCCAGTGCCTTATATGTTCCGATCAACCCGCGTTCTTCCTCCACCATACGGGTCATAGCAGTCAGGCTCATGAGCACCGCAACAAGCAAAAAGATAACGGGAAAAACCTTTCCTACAGCTTCAATAGATGATAAATCACTGTTCAGGCTGGAATAGCTGTCCAACGAGGTGCGGTCCTGTACATACCACTGTGTCATATCTATGTCGTCCATCTCCGCGTACGCATCATCCAGCTCTTGCAGGGCTTCTTCCCTTTTTTCAGCGTACTCCTGCTCTTGCTTCGTTAACCTGGCCTCACCGTCAGCCAGTTCTTCCTTTCCATCGGCAATGTCTTGCCATGCATCGTCTATTTTTTTCTTGGCGTCTGCTTCTTCCTCATTCAGCGTCGTTTGGCCGCTTGCCAGTTCGGCTTTTTTGCCGGCCAGCTCCGCTTTCCCATTTTTCAGTTCCGCCCTCCTAGCTTCGATTGTCCGGCGCGCCTCCTCTATATGAGCCTCTCCTGTGGCCAATTCCGCCTCAGCTTCAGCGAGCTCCTGTAAAGCATCTTTCCTTTGTTTGTCAAAAGCGCTTTTCTGCGCATCCAACACCCGCTGACCGCCGGTTACCCTGCCCAACCCCAGTGCGGCCTGCACGGCATCATCCGCCTGGCTCGGCAACGCCCCGGCGAGAGCGGCACTTTCAGCCGTGGTGCCCTCGGCAATGGCATCGTCATCCGCTCCGGTTGCTGCCAGAGCAGCAGCAGCATTCACCAGTGCGCTCCATTCGTTTTCAGGCCATGCATCACCAAATGAATCTTTTAACTGATCAATAGCGGGCTCTAGCTGTGTGCGGGCTGCATCCAGCTTGCTCTGCGCTTCACGGAGCTGTTGTTCGGCAGCGGCAAGCTCTTCTTCAGCCCGCTGCCGCTCGTCCGCCAGCCGCTGTTTGCCTCCGGCCAGTTCCTGAGCGTTCTTATTGAGCTCGGCCTCACCCTCTGCAAGCTGCGCTTCTCCCTCGGCAAGCTGCCTCTCAGCCTCCGCCAGTTTCTGGTCTGCACTTTCTAATTCTGCCCGGGCCTCCGCAATTTTGCGTTCCGCGCCCTGCTGTTCTCTGACAAGCTCAGCCTCGCCGTCTTCCAGTTCCTGCCTTGCCTCAGCGATTTTCTTCCAGGCGTCGGAAAGCTTCTCGTCCGCCTCCTCAAATTCGTCATGCATGGTGCTCTCAGCATCTTCTATTTTCGTACGGGCTTCCAGTATAACCGAGTCATAACGCTCCTGTTCCCGCTGTGTCTTTATATGGCTCTCAATATCACGGATCACGTTCTGAACCGCGTTCTCATATTCACCAGAAAAGGAATCCATCCCCTTTGTTCCGCTCAAAACCATATATACAGCGGTAAACATGTCATTTTCCACACCTGCGGCAGTAATAAAAAAAGTATAGTCGGCAGCCGCGGCAGAACGAATTACGCTCACATTGCCATTGCTCCGGATATCTATTGGGTCTATGACCACGCCGGTTATTGTATAGGCGGTATTGGAAAAGGCCGGAACAACTGTAGTATTTTCTTCACTGCCGTCCTTTATATCTTCCTCTGTGACAAGTGTATCACCGACGGACTTGCCGCTTTCGTCCATATACTTTTGTGTTACGGCAATATCGCCTGCCTTTACAGGTAAAGTTCCCATCAGTAAATAGGGACGATTCAAGCCCGTCGGACTTAACACGCTTATCTCCGCACTTTTACGGGCCCCTCCCGCATCGGTATAAACCGTTTCGCTGTATGCGCCCTCGGCCATTTCCACACCGTTCACCTGCGCAAGTGCCTCCACATCTTCTTTAGTCAGTCCAAGTGTGGATAAAATACGGATATCAAACAAATTCTGCTCATCATAGAATTGATCCGCTGAACGATACATGTCAAGGCAGGCTGCGTATAAGCCTGTCAGCATGGCCACGCCCAGTGCCGTAATAATTAGAATGGATAAAAACCGTTTCCAGCCCTTTTGGATGGAACGCAGGATATCCTTATGGTAAGCTCTGCTCATGCCCGTCACCACTCAATCTGCGCGATAGGCGTTGGATTTTCATTCTGCACAGCCTTTACAACCTTACCGTTTCTGAAATGGATAACCCTGTCAGCCATGGGTGCGAGCGCGGAGTTATGCGTGATAATTATCACCGTCATTTTATCTCTGCGGCAGGTGTCCTGTAAAAGCTGTAAAATCTGCTTGCCGGTGTTGTAATCCAGCGCGCCTGTAGGTTCATCGCACAAGAGCAATTTCGGGTTTTTCGCAATCGCGCGCGCAATGGATACCCTCTGCTGCTCTCCGCCGGAAAGCTGTGAGGGAAAATTGCTCTTCCGTTCAGTGAGACCCACTTTATCCAGCGTTTCATATGCGTTGAGCGAGCCCCGGCAAATCTGCGCTGCCAATTCCACATTTTCCAGCGCCGTCAGATTCGGCACAAGATTATAAAACTGGAAAACAAAGCCTATGTCTGTGCGGCGATATCCCACCAACTGCTTATAGTTGTATTTTGAAATGTTATCACCGTCCACAATAACGTCGCCGGAGGTAGCAGTATCCATACCCCCCAGTATGTTCAGCGCTGTTGTCTTACCGGCACCGGAAGCTCCTAAGATAACAGCCAATTCGCTTTTTTCCACCGGGAAATTCGCATCGTCCAGTGCGCGTATTGCCACACCCTCGGAAGTATATTCTTTTATAACATGATTAAATTCAATATATGCCACAGTCCTCTCCCTTTATATTCATAATTTAAGTGCTAAAAAAGAAAACCGCAACTTGACAGCGGACTTCTTATTGTATATTATAAAAGACACAGTGTTGATTTGGCAACCAACAGATGCTCTGGAAGCGATGGATTTACGGCAAAACATACTGTATATGTTGATTTCAGAACATTACAGAAAAATTCGTTCAGGAGGGGGAGAGCCCAGCTTATGAAACCAATGAAGCAGGACAGAAAGACACGGTATACCCGGATGGTATTACAAGACAGCTTGATTGAGCTAATGAAGGAAAAACCGATCTCAAAAATAACAATAAAACAACTGTGCGAAAACGCGGACATAAACCGAACCACCTTTTATTCACATTATACTGACCAGTATAACCTCCTTCGCGACATTGAGGACGAAACCCTCTCATGGCTGAAGGAAGCAGTTACTACGCTTATTGGCAAAACGGAAAAAGATGAAATGATGAGGCTTCTTGAGGGGATTCTTCAATATTTGGCTGATAATAGTAAGCATCTTCAGGTTCTGATGAGTGAACAGGGAGACATTGCTTTTCAAAAACAGTTATTTACATTAATATATCAAGAGTGTCTGATATCTCCCTCGACTGTCCCAAATATTGATTTTGAGTCAAAAGAGGATTATTTTATATTTGTCGTGAACGGAAGCGTTGGTCTTATCCAGCACTGGCTAAAAAACGGTCTGAATAAGCCCGTAAAAGAAATGGCGGAAGTTATCTATAACATGGCTGCCCTGCTCAGGTAGCCAATGAAGAGCTGTTACTTCCTCATAACTTCCCTTGGGGTTGTTATAGAATTGGAATAAATCGTCCATCTGATTATCTATGTCCGGATTTGTGCTGATAGCATTTAAGGTCAAAAGCCCATTCTTCTTCGGAATTGGCTTTTTTGCGAAAGATAACTTAAGATCATATGAATATAGGCGCCGATACTTATTTTGTATTATTCTCACAATAAAGTTCACAATGCTAATTAGTCATATTTTGATTTTATATCTGTCACCCAACCTGTTCATGTCCTCTTTTTTAAGGGTTTTCAGCATAAACAGGTGGATGCTGACGCCTATTCCAACCGCAACAAGGCAGATTCTTATATGAAGGTAATTGACAAAAGTAATCGACAGGGCAAGGGAACTCCACAACAAAGCAATAGAGATAATTTTTGTACTTTTCAATACGGCCTTGTAAGTAATATAGCAATAGATATAACCGCCGAAAACCTTATGGCTTATGAGCCATTGATACAGCCGCTTTGAACTTTTAAGATAACAAAAAGAAGCCAGCAGGAGAAACGGAGTTGTTGGAAGCACCGGTATAAAGATACCGATTATCCCAAGAACCAAAGAGAGTGACCCAGAGAAAATCAATAGATATTTTTTAATCGAATTAAGCAAAATTATATATCCTCCATCTCATGCAATTACAGATAATGTTTAGGGTTTTTGGGGAACCAGCCTTTTTCCACCCGCTTTTTCTGCTCCTTTAATTCATGTATGGACCATAGCGATGAAAAGCCAATGATGGCTAAACCCGCTGACATAATATCATGATTGACAATCAAGGAGATGGCGACGCAAAGCATTCCGCAAATTAAAAATACCGGCCATATTTTATGTGTGAAATAGTATTGACTTTTGATTACAATGGGATGAAATATCCCTATACATAAAAAGGCTATGACGCCAATGGTTACGCCGGAAAAATTCATATATACACCTTCCTTTTGATAATTATAATCGGATGGAGGATGGCTCCAGCCATCCTCCATCCGATTACAGAACGATTATTTGGTCGTGACTGCCGGTGATATTGAAACTTAAGCAATATCAAAACGGTCGGCATTCATTACCTTGTTCCAGGCACAAACGAAGTCAAGCGCAAACTTATCCTGCGAGTCATTGCAGGCATACACCTCTGCAATCGCACGCAACTGGGAATTGGAACCGAATATAAGATCGACCCGCGTTCCTGTCCATTTCAGTTCTCCCGTAACGCGGTCACATCCCTCAAATAAGTTTTCATTTCCAGAAACAGGTTTCCATACCGTATCCATATCAAGAAGGTTTACAAATTTTAGTGTAACATAGATTTGATCGTCTTTTGGGTAACACTGATTTTGACACAGATATTCCAAAACCTTCAATCTGCGGCGAGAAAGCCTAAGGTTACGCTGATTAAGCCCGTTGACTATAAATTCATATAAATACTTCATTTTATTATTAACTCTATCCATATATTAAAAACAAATCACCTTAAGACTTAAAATTATAATGATTACAATTTTATTGTAAATGATGACAATTGAAATGGCAACATAAAATATCTGAGATCATGAAAAAAGTTCGCATCATATTGGATAATAATAAAAAGATGGGGACATTCCTCAATAAATTAACAGGATGTTCTAAAATTCTTACTTATACTTAGAGACCCCTTGAAATGCATATTTCCTGTTAAAATAGTTGAGAAATGTCCCCCATTTTGTGTCCCCCATTTTAAGAAAGCTTCCTACCTGAAGTATTGAGGAAACTGTTTTACAATACCCTGTGTCATCATGTCAGCCATCGCCAGTGCTTCCCGCTCAATAATTTCAAACATGCTTATACTGTCCGAATACTTTTGGGTCAGTATATCAACGGCTTCGGCTTTTGTCATTGCAAGATGGTCATACAGCATTTTCTGCCAATCCTGCGCCGACCAATATGGGTTGATACTTCCAAGGAAAGCCGCTATCTGATCCGCATTTGCATACCATCGTTTTTCAGCATCAGCAGCCGCGGCAGTATAGTTTGCCTTTGCCGCTTTGACAAGTTCGGCGGCAATAGTAAGGTGACTTGTAAACAGCCCGGCAAATTTTGCGGCAATGTTTTCCCCGTAAAATGTCCTCAGCGCCGTTTCAAAGTCTTTGGGGTTGCGCAGAAGACGATTAGTGACAAACTCCGTATCCGGCAACCCAAAAGCTATACTGAGTATGACCATCCTCGTCCAATAGACATGCTGTTCCCACAGCAGCCGCATGTGATTGCTCAGTGTCTGTTCCGCCTTGCTGATGCCCATAGTCATAGACTGCGCGGGCGTCTGACCGTATCTCTGGGGAATGCAGATCATCTGCCCGATGTACAGATTGTTAACGTCAAGTCCGGAATTTGCAGATGCGATTTCCTGAATAGTCGTATGAAAACGCTGTGCGATCAGCCACAAAGAATCCCCGGATTTGATAGTATACGGATATGCCCATGCAGGACATAAGGGCATATATATCACTGCCTTCCAAAAAACTATATTTCATTACTATATTATATGTTCTAATTTGTAAGGCGTTCCTTGGAATTAGATTGACAGATCATGATAAGCCGGCCATGCGGGTGAAGTACTATTTAAAAGCAGCGAAGGTTTTACATTTTTCTGGCGATACCGGAGCATAATATATAAGAATGATTGGAAGGAGCGTGAAAAAATTGAATAATGATACTGTATCTTATTGGAATAAAACTTCAAAAAAAGAGCGTTACTCACGGCTTGATAAAAGCCTTGAAACTGAAGTCCTGATTATCGGCGGCGGTATCACGGGAATCACCTGCGCCTATTGCCTTGCGCTGAAAGGGGCAAAACCGGTCCTTATCGAGGCCGGCGGACTGTGCGACGGCACCACGGGCAACACAACCGGAAAGATTACCCTTCAGCACGACATCATATACAGTAAAATCGCTGCCAAGTATGGAACAGATTTTGCAAAACTCTATGCTGAGTCGCAGGCCGGCGCACTTGATTTCATAAAAAAGCAAGTGAAGAGAGGTAAAATAGACTGCCAGCTTGCTGAAAAGACAGCGTATATCTTTGCTTCCTCTGAAGATGACCGGGATATAATCAAAAAGGAATTTCATGTTGCCAAAGAGCTTGGAATAGATGCGGAATATATAGAAAAGCCGGACTTTCCGCCGGATAACTTTGGGATGCTAGGCTTCAGGCATCAGGCTGTGTTCCATTCCGTCAGATATGTACATGCCCTCGCTGAAGAAGCGGTTTCAAATGGGGCAAAAATCTACTGCGGCACCAAAGCAATCAAGGTAGAGGATGGAGATATTAAAACAGTCTATTGTGAAAACAAACTTGTGATCAAAGCAAAACATCTTGTAATGGCTACACAATTTCCTATTTATGATGGGCCCAATATATTCTTTACACGTCTTTATGCCAAAAGATCGTATGGAATCGCCGTCGAGGCTAAAAAAGACTGGCCGGACGACAGCTATATCAGTTCCGGGAAGCCGACACGCTCAATCCGCACCCATGTTGAAAACGGCAAGCGGATTCTGATCGTCGTCGGTGAAAACCATGCGACCGCGCGCGGTGAAGATAATATGGAGCAGCACTATGAGAACCTGATCCAGTATGCGGAACGCATAGCGGGCGTCAATGAGTTGCTGGCAAAATGGTCGGCGCAGGATTACGATACTCCGGATCAGATTCCCTATATCGGCAGGCTTTCAGATAATTCAAATATTTATGTTGCAGCGGGCTTTAAAAAATGGGGGTTGTCAAACGGCACTCTGGCGGGGAATATAATTGCAGAACTCATCCTGAATGGAAATTGCCGTTATGAAAATTTGTACTCCAGAAAGCGCGGGGATTATTTGAGCTCAATGGGTAAAACGATCTCGGAAGTTTTCGGCTCTGTCGGAGAGCTTATCAAATCGAAGCTTGAGAAAACGGAAGGCATACAGAATTTGAAACAGGGCGAAGGCCGGGTCATCAATTTTAATGGCCAGAAAGCAGGCATTTACCGCGATTTTGATGATAATGTAACAATACTTGATATTTCCTGTACCCACATGACCACGGAGTTGAATTTTAACGCTGCGGAAAAAACTTGGGATTGCCCTGCTCACGGAGGAAGATTCGCCGCTTTAGACGGTAAACTTCTTGAAGGGCCTCCAAAGAATCCACTCCGGATTTTGTATCAGGGAAAGTATTCCGACCTTGCGACGGACGGTTAAAGGAAGATAATAGAAATAGAAAAGATATGATGAACTTAGATCCTATCATTCACATATTGACTGCGGGTTACGATACGGTATTTGTGCGCCGTATGGCTTCTTCAAAGTAACCCTTGCTTATATCTCATGTAGCCGAAGGTACTTGCCATACCTGCGACAAAATCCCATTGCCGCTGCATGTAAATTCGCAATGCGGCAGTATTATTTTTATATGCGGAATACACTGTTTCCATGTCCAAACCGCAGTTCAAATCTATTTGCTTAATTGCCTTTGCAGCCGCATGCCCGCTTTCCATCCCCGCCGAGATGCCTTCGCCCATAGGATTCAGAAACCCCGCGGTTTCACCCGCAAGCAGCACTTTACCAATTCCGTATTCTATGGGACATCCTGGCATAACGCGCGGCATGAGCCATTTTTCGATTTTTTCCTGCTTCTCAATTTTGGCGTTGTGATGTTTTTCCATATAGGCAATGAATTGGGAATAATAGTGTTCCAGATTGCTTGTATTCTTAACGGACACACCAAAAATAAGATAGTCGTCCTTTACATTGAACCACGCATCGTATTCCGAAAGCCAGGGCTGCAAATAGGCATAAAAATAATGATAGTCTAAATCTACGGACCCCTTATTGAAAGTCTGATAAGTCATTATGTAACTCTGGGGAACACCGATAAGCTTTCGTTTTACAGAACCTATCACGCCATCACACACAATGACTAATTTTGCTTTTTCGCAATATAAGGAGGTGTCTCTGAGATATACAAGGACACAATCCTCCTGTTCCTCACACGACAGAACAACGGTTCCGTCACGCAGCTCGGCCCCGGCTTCAGCCGCTTTGGCCGCCAGCCAATAGTCAAAGGAACTGCGCCATATATTTAGACCTTTCTGTTCAAAGTGATACTCCTGGCCTTGGTCATTGGTAAAAATCATGCCCCGGTTATCTGTCGGCCTGCACGTGGTGTATTCGGGTACATCTTCGCCAAAGTATTGCCGGACTAAATCCATAGACTTTTTTATAAGGACACCTGAACAGGATTTCTCTCTGGGCATTTTAAATTTTTCAACCAATAACACATGATAACCTGAACAGGCCAATTCCCGAACGGCGGAACAGCCGGTTGGACCCGCTCCTATAATTATTACATCGTACATTCTTGTTTTCTCCTGTAAAATATTATATAAATCGATTTCAAATTCCATAATACCATACTTTTCATATAAAGAAAGGACATAACTTCCACTTAAGTACGGCAAAAGCATGAATCCATCTCCTGCCAAAATCCTTTTTTAAGGATTTTTTAAAAAATGCCATTTCAGCATTTATATTAAGGCGAGTAGAGATATTTAAGAAATACATTCCGGTATTGCTATGAATTGGTATAGGAAACGCCCGGAATTACTCCTATATAGTTTAGGTAACAATCTATCCAAATGCCACAATTTACTGGTATAAAACAAGTTACTGGGTGAAGTATCATAATATCAATAAACCTAGAAAGGTTCTGATATTATGAGTAGACGGAAACTTCAAATAAATAAAAAACATTGCAAATATGCTGAACTGGAAAAAGAATACGATAAGTGCCAGGACCCAGCAATGAAAACTAAATTATTGGCAATCCTTCAAACCTGGGATGGACTTACCAGCACCGATGTAGCATGGATCAATAAACAATGGGGAATTATCGTATTGACGGATAGCTCTGACCTATCCGCAGATTGTCTTGGCGTGTCCTCCAAATTTTCAAAATGTGATTAAAAACGAAGGACAAGAGGCGGTGACCGGCATCGGGGTATGATTCTGTGCAGCAAAAAAAGAGCATACCGATGGACATGACCGTCCGTTGGTACGCTTTTATATGTTATTTCATGTTTAACCCGTACTACTGGTTCGTGTTGATGGGCATAGCTATCCGCTGGACAACATAGGCTTTTTTTAAGAAATCACCTATGTAAGCATCTGTTATGAAGATAGCCTAATGTCGCTGCAGCAAATGCGCAGCGGCGTGGTCTTTATTGACCAACACATAAGCAATCCCCCCAAACTTCACGGGTTTGGAGGGATGCTTTAGATATTCAGGCATAAAGAATGACCCGCCAAAGCGCCGTTTTTTTATATGGCGGGTATAAAATAAAGCTGAAAGCCTCAACTTGTGATTTGAACTCGCTTAGGTTACTCCCATTTAAAAAACCGGATGGAAATACCACCGCAAACTATCGCAATGATTGCCATAACTACAAGAGGGAAAAACACACCCTCAACAGGCAATCCAAGTGAGGTGGCTTTCAAAAGTTTGATTCCCTGTGTTAAAGGCATAACATCCGCAATTCCCTGTAACGATGCAGGCATAACCTCATAAGGTAATGTTGCTCCGGAGAAAATCAGCATGGGAAAGTAAAGTACACTTGCAAGGATGCTTGCGGTTTTCATGTTCGGAGAAAGTCCGCCGACCAGCATTCCAATGCTGAACATGGAAAACATCACGAGGACAAAGGAACCTAAAAACGGCAGTAAATCACCTTGCAGCCGGACTCCGAAAAATAGGGCAGCAACCAGATAGACCAGCACAAGTGCAATAAACGAATATATAGAGTAGATTGCTATCTGCACTGCCAGCAGTAGAGACGGGCTTGATGGTGTTACCTGAAACCGCTTTAAAATCTTCTTTTGGCGATAATCCGAAATCACAAGCGGTAGCCCCATAACGCCTCCTGCACAAATTGCAATGGTTGAAATTGCACCGAAGGACTGTTCAAGAAAGCTGTAGTCTGCACTGTCATATGCGGGTTTGTTTCCATAAATAATGCCAAGCAGTACCACCATAACAACCGGCATACAAATGGCAAAAATAATCATATCCATTCCACGAAAAGACAATTTCATCTGCGTTCTCAGCGTAGTGAAAAACTTATTCATTCTCATCGACCTCCTCTCCCGTAAACCACAGGTATGCTTCTTCCAGCTTTTCATATGGACTTTTTGCAATTGCCTCCGGTACCGTACCGCAGAAGAGAAACTGCCCGTCTTTCAAAATTCCAATTCTGTCGCAAAGTTCCTCTACCTCGTCCATAAAATGAGAGGTTAACAGGATCGTCAATCCCTTTTCTTTCAGCTCTTTTAAGCTTTTCCAGACACTTCTTCTCGCTTTCGTGTCAAGACCGGTGGTCAGCTCGTCCAAGAACACCACCTGCGGATTTGGAATGAGTGCAAGAATGATGAACAGCCTTTGTTTTTGACCTCCTGACAACTCACTGACGAAGCTCTTTTCCTTGTCTGCAAGCCCGAACCGGCTCAACAATTCCCTGTAGCTGGCAGGATTTCTGTACAGGCAGCTCGTTTCCTGACAAAGCTCGTCCACCCGGATTTTATCGGGGTAGTTCGCTTCCTGAAATTGTACGCCTACTTGTTCAAATAGTTTTTTGCGTTCTCTTTGAGGACTCATTCCTAAAATAGAAACATTTCCTCCATCTGCTTTTCTGGTACCTAAGATACATTCAATCATGGTGCTTTTTCCCGCACCATTGGCTCCCAGCAAGCCGAATACCTCTCCTTTGATAATGGACAGGTCAATGCCGTTAAGGACATGCAGGTCACCGTAGGCTTTACGCAAATCTGAAATCTTAATAATGGATTCCATTTTTCTTCCCTCCTTTGCTTGTTGTGAAGTTAGGTTATCACATCGCAAAAGAGTGGTGGCAAAGTGGAGACTTTATTTTTTCATTTTCTGCATCTTTTCGATTTGGGAGACTGCGTACAGCATATTGGTTTTCGCTTCGGATAAAGAGGTTAGAAGTTTATCACAGGCTGTTATCACACCCTCATTGTCTTTGGGCGTGTTGATGCTTTTCCGAAGATCAGTGGCAGGATTCTGTGATAACGCCCCCAGCATCCGTAAAATTGAGGATAAGGAATAATTCGCACATCGAAGCGAACGAATAATTTTCAACCGTTGAATATCTTCATAGGAATAAATACGATATCTATTTTGTTTTCGCTTAACTGTAATCAATCCATTTAGCTCCCAATTCCGGAGCGTATCCATTGTAACTTGCAATGTTTCAGCAGTTTCTTTACGGGTAAGGGCAAATTCTTCTTTTACTATGTCAGAATCGTAGCTGTTTAAAATTTTTCTTGCTATTTCGATTGCTTCCTCGGCGTGGCTCATTTCTAAATCCAATTGCTGCAAATAACATTCTGCCATTATCTTGGCATCCCCTAAATTGCCGAGTGCGGACATTTTCAGAATATCTACTGCTTGTTTCCGCAGGCCATTTTGTAATACTTCCACTTTCAAAACCGCTCGTGCCATTTTAAACTGCTCGATATGGAGATCGGTGAAAATCCGGTATCCATTACCTAGGCGCTTTGGTTTGGAAATCAGCTTATACTTTTCATAAAGTCTTACGGTATTCACATGAATACCGATTATTTCTGAAACCTCATGGGTTTTATAAATCTTCACTGGCATACACCTCCATGCTCATGATACTACAGATTAAAACATTGGTAGCTTCCTGCCTTTGAGCCGCTTGTAGGGTCAGGTATCGTTTCAGGCTATCTTCATTATTGTACTCCGATAAGATGTCCTTAATAATGGATAACCCAAGTCCCATGCTTTTTAGTGCTTGTATACGATTAGCGATAGGAAGCTGTTCTTCGCTGTAATAGCGATAGCCTGTAGCTTCGTCAATATGTGCAGGAATGAGCAATCCTATTTCATTATAGTGCCGAAGCATAAAAATACTAATCTTTGATAGTGCAGAAAAATCTCCGATTTTGAGCATAAATCTCACCTCCTGTGAGCAAATCCCTATTGTATTGATTCATTATAAACTATAACACCGTGCAAGAGTCAAGAGATTTATGCTTTCAAGTTAACTATAAAGAAATCACAAAAAAGCTTTTTCATTAAGTTTTTCTATTAAGAGATTCTTTTTTGCTATAAATGCAATAGCGAATAAAATCAACAATCTTTTATATTAAATATGTTCGTGGTAACCATCATCATTGGTTCGTTCTCAAGCCCTATATCCATACTGTAAAATTGGGATTTGAGGTGAACTAACAGTGGAGGAATTACTGAACTCATTTGGCCAGACCATAAAGGATGCCCGGATTGCCGCAGGCATGACACAGGATGCGCTTGCGGAACAGGCTGGCCTCACGCCAAGATACTGATGTACTTCACATAGTTTTCAAGCTGGGCTGGCGGGGCATTCCGCATGTATTGCGAGGTGAATATGATTTTCGGCATGGCGGCCTCCTTTCTCGTTTTTGGGTAAAAGAAAAGAGCGACCATGATGATCGCCCTTAACTATTATGCCAAGTATTTGACAAATTGCATTCTTCCTGTTTTGCATTGTACTATCACAAGTAATTCACAAAGTCTACAAATTTTAAATTTATTGTTTGCTGTTTGATTTTTCGCTGTAAAAAACAGTTGGTAGAAAGTCGATTTCATTTACTTACGTACCGGGCGGATATACTTGAAAAACCGCTCCGGATCGTGATACATATAAATGATTCTGCCGAAAGTTGTATCATAACAATACTCTGTGTCTGCAAAGTCAAAGGTTGCCATTGCCGTTTCTATCTTTTCCTCCACACTGCGATTTTCCTGCTCATAATCGAACGGGCCATGTTCAAAAACAAGATACTCGGCTTCGGGAATATCCATCATCAACATTTGCGATGGTACTTCACCCTGATAATCAGCAGGGAGCCGTACGCCATAGCATTCTGTGCGTGTAAAGCCCCAATCACAAAGCCTGCCCTCCGGGTCATTGATATACGCCATAAGCTGACCGCTGCCGCTGTTCACTGCGCTCCCGCCATCGTCGTCCAATTTGCCCTTGATGCTGTCCAGCAGGCCGCAAATAGTTTCGCAGTCCTGCCCCGGAATCCGGCTTTGCTTTTGCCAAAAATCCCAATATCCGTTGCTTTCATAATTTTTAATGTGCAAAAATTTGTGTGCGGGAATGGTTACGAAATAAATTTTAAGCTCATCCGTGGATTTCATCATGCCGATCTCTCCGAATCCTAAAAAGTAGCGGTCGAACGGGTTGATTTTTGTACGAAGCACGACAGGCACAGGCTTTTTCCGGTATTCGCTTGGGGTGATGCCATAGGTTCCCTTGAAAGCTCTGGTAAAAGCTTCGTGGGAGGAAAAGCCATAGTCAAAAGCAATATCCAAAAGGCTTCTTTCACTGTCCCGAACCTCTTTGATCGCAAATGCCAGCTTTCTAAGCCGCAGATAATCCCGAAACGGCATACCCGATATTTCCTTGAATTTTCTGGTCGTATGAAATTCAGAATAACCCAGCCTGCGGGAAAGAAACCGCAGCGTTAATGCTTCATCGTGATAATGCCGAATACTTTCGTCAATCTCATCAACAATGATTTGAATCTGCTTGTGCCATTCGTACATTCGTCTGTTCACCTCGTTTCAACTGCCCTAAATGTATTATAAAGAAACGGAGAGAGTACCGCTTGATTTTACTTGCTATGCTTTCAGGAAAAGTTAAAACCTTGACTTTTCATAGTTGTATGGAATACTAGTTCCAACCACCACATCTTCAATCTTTTCAATGATCAGCCAATCGTCCATGTTTCCTTGATGGTCAAAGGCAAGTGGCGGATCAATCCGCTGAACCTCTTCAAATTCCACAAGGCATAAGCACTTTTTATGCCAGCGCTCCTTTTGTCTCTCTGTCAAATTCAACTTATCCTGATGATCACCCAGCGTTTTCACAATTTCATCTTCCGTCAGCTTCACATAGTTTTGAACAGCTTTTACAACAGCTTTTGCCGCAATAAGCGCTGTGCCTTTTTCCATAAAATACAGCACTTCCCCCTCGAATACCCGGCTATGCGGTATTTTACGTCCTGCTGCACCTCTGACAACCATGGTTTTTGTGCCGGACGACCTTTTATCCGCCATCAGTAATTTGGCTAATTCGTTGTTATTTACAATTGCCTTCATGTTTGCAACCCACTTCATAGGCATGTGAAGATGGGGAAAGCTGTTTTCTCATTTGAGCCATAACAGGCAATCCGAAACGTATAAGATACGGATTGGATGCCGTGCTTTCTCTAACGATTTTCAGCCTCTAATCCGAATACATTGGGTTTGGCGTATAAAGCGCATAGCGTTTTACCGCCCCTGCGGTATTTGTATTCATATGTCCATTTTTTACCACCGCTGCTCCAGAGACGCTCCATATCGTATTTAGATTCAATGAAATTAGCCAGCTTCGTCCATATATCGAATAATGGTTGTCCGATTAAAGCAATCATTTCTTCATTGGTTGGTATTTTTTCAAGCATTGTATTTCCTCCTTATACTATAGTCCTTTTTATGCTACGGCTATATTCTCCACAACCAATCCCCGGACAATATAATCCTCTTCCACATCTTCATAATTTGGCATTGGACGTGGGTCTGCTTTTTCATACCCTGGTGCCAAAGATTTTTCTATTGATGTAACGTGTGAAAAAAATTGCGTAATCAGCCAGAGTGCTTGCCAGCCTGCTAAGATGTATTTCCCTATATGCTCTTTAAAGATCAACAGAATCAGTGCAGCAACAAATATAATCATAAATATGCCATCATCTTTCCACGACCGGGTAACTAAATACGTGTTCTCGAAATATACACCGACCATATCTAAAAAGAACCAGCCCAGCAGTAATAAGTTTGCGTATATACAATACTTTTTCTTCATAAAAACTATCCCTCTTATTTATCTTGTTAAATCATCCGGCTCTTTTGTGGTTACATTTTAAACTTGGCGATACTTAAAGCAAATCACCATGACTACCAAACGAAAGCAGATATTTCTTAGCTCCAACCAAAACAAACCCACTATTAAATCTCTGATAGGTTCTTTAGGTTTTGTGGAAGCTGTTCCGCCATTTTCCGCAGATAGTATTCCTCTGGAATGACAATGAAATCATCTTGAGCCGATTGCCCGAACCAAATGCTCTGCACGCTCAGTTAACATCCATTCCGCATTTTTAGGTGAAGTGAAAGGCGGAATACCCCCAAGAGATTCTATGCATACGGTGCTGTCCAGAAGCGCTTTGGGTATGTTTTTCTCCACAACCCTTTGAAAAGTGTTCGGATAAGAATTGCATAGGAAAAATTCGGTTTTCTTTGACAGAAGTGCCTGCATGTTATTCTCAATAAGCGTTTCATTGGCTTATAGATTTTTCCCATTCTCACACCGGAGCCCAAAATCACTGTTTCATAACTTTCAATAACTGGTGCTTGCCTTGACAGATCACAAACGGAACAATTGGTGAGCTTAACCGCCAGCAATTCTGCACATTTCCGGCTTGCACCGGATTTTGATGCATATACAATGATGGGTTTCATAGCCTATCCTTTCTTCTTCGTTCGAGAGAAAGCAATAATTGCCAAGCACAAAGTAATGACAGAAAAAACGACTGCCGCAACTCCGCAGTTTACATGGAAACCAAACGAACCGGAAGCACTGATGTTGTTAGCTCTTAACCATAGCCCGCATATCATGGTGGATAACAGAAGCAACACTGTGATAGCTGCACTGATGATAGTTGCTATTTTCATATCTCTACTCTCCTTTTTCGTTACTGCCCATAAAGTTGTTTATCAGCTTCTCTATAAAGCAGCTTCGCTGCCCCTGATCGGACACATCAATACCGCTGTACATATAAAACGCATCTCTGTTAAGCCCCGTCACCTGAATGGGATAGAGTATCTGCAAAGCCAGTATACGCAATTCCATATCGTCTTTCTTATCTCCAAATATCTGTTTTAGTAGCGGAATAAGATGCAAAGGCATCTGCATATTTCCATTCATAATGTCACTGGATAAAACAAAGCGCATGAGCTTTTCTTTTTTGTCTGACAAAGCATAAAGCTCTTTCAGCATTGTTTTCAACTTATCAATAGGTGCTAAATCTGCATAGCTGTCGGATTTAGAAAAATCTGAAATGATCTTGGCCATGGTATCACCAATGGCGATACCAAGCAGATTATCTTTACTCTTAAAATGATAATTAATAAGGCCGATCCCTACATTAGCACATTGCGCAATTTGTCGGACAGTAATCTTATCGATATCCTCTGTTTCCTCCAGCAGGGCTTTGGCAGTATCAACAATCAACTGCTGTGTAGCTTGTTCTTTGGAATTCATATGCTATACTCATCCTAACTGAACTGTAATCGAACATGTTCAGTATAGCTGCTTTGCATATAAATGTCAAACATTTCTGAGGAAGATTTCTGCCCTAGGTAAAAGAAAAGATCAGCTCAAAGCTGCCCTTTCATGTCCGAGATATGCGCTTTTATTTGAGGAATTGATAATCCATCTTCCTTTAGCTTTTTTATGAGTAATATTTTTTCCAAAGTTTCCACTCTTTTATATCTCCGTGTTAAGTTTTCATCTTCCTGCTCAAAAGCAAGCATACCTTCTTCCGTATAAAATTTCAAAGTGCTATATCGGAAGCCTGTCAAACGAACCAATTCTCCGATTGTAACATATTCAGCGTTTTCTATTACTTCCATGGGTCTTTGCCTCGACACTCGGATCACCTCACTTTTAATTCCAAAGCCTATGATCCTATGACGCTGATTAAGACAATCCAAGTATCAATATATTCTATCAGCTTGTTAATTAAAATCCCAGCTTCGCTTTGCCTGACTTCCTTTAGTCTTTCATTGAGCTTTTGCACCTCATACTTGGAGAAATACCTTTTGATTAAGCCGCTTTTATTTAGCAGCGCACCTAAGATAACCACTTCATCGGAGATTTTACCTTGCTCTAAAAGCTCTGCCCGGAGCTTTTCAATGACTTTTGTCACTTCAGTTTCGTTGGGAACAAAGCTGGCCTTGTTTTTAAATAAACCCTTGCCGCTTTCTTTTACTACATAACCATCTTCTACAAGTGAGTTGCCGACTAATAAAAATAGCTCATCCGGATTTTTGAAATCAAATGCATATTTTTCGGCAATCTTTTCCACTGTCATAGGTTTATTGTTTTTAAGCGATTCGTATATGCTGGACAAATACTCTTTGTCAGGCGATATTGCTTCCTTGATCAACACCTTCTTTTTCTTATCATCAATCTCAATATAGCCGCCCATTAATAATTCTAAAAGTGCCCCGGCAAGAAGGCAGATAGAACTTTGTGTCGAGTTTGTTAATGTCGTACTGTTCTCTGGTTTTAAGGCGCACAGAAAAAACTCCTGCGTAAAAGATAAGTCTTTCATGGTATTTTCCTCCTAATATAAATTTACCCAAGTTTTTACTCTCTACTTATTACTTACTACTTACGATTTAATTATAGCATAGGATTTAGCTGTGTCAATACAAATTTGCACGGGTATGTAAAACAGCCCCTGCTTCCGCAGAGGTGTAACTGGCTATTAGAAACGTACAAACCAGTTTGTAGTTTTTTATTAATAATCTCGCGTTTGAGATCTTGCCACCTCAATTCTATGTGCCATTTCTTCTCTATACTCTTTTCCGGATTTTGTCCAATCAACATTCCAATTTTTTTCACATTTTATAGCTTCTTCAGAGACAAGGAACAAAATCTCATTATCGACCAACGAAGATATAAAGTAGACATAGGGCTCGTAATCTTCATCGTAATCAATAGCATACAATCCCCAGCAGGTATTTATAAATGGATCGATCACACTAAATATAAATTCCAGCGCAATTTTTGATGTTGAGTGTCCAAGCATGTATGGTGCAAAATGCTGAATACCATTTCTTATTTTACCGAACTCTCTATAGACGGAAAGATTGGGTAACACTATCCCAGTAGTAGCCCACAATCTTGCAGGCAACTCATTCCATTCGATTGTCTTTCCCTTTTCAAAAAGATCATTCAAAGATAGCTCATCATCTGCCATTGAGGGAAACTTATCAAATATTAATAAAGGATGCTCTTGTGCAATGCGAGCCTTAAGTAAAATTTCTGCCGCATGGGCTGCTTGGAGTATGGATAAATCAGACCATTTTTCATTTTCCATGCTGTAATAGGCTGCATGTCTATTTGCATGTGCCAGTGCTCCTAAGCCCAAGTCACGCATATTTTCCCATATACCTTCTAATTTAGGATTCACCAGTACCACTCCTTCACCACAACGTTATATCAGGTCCAGCATCCAATTTATCCATCCGCTAATGGTTGAGGCGCGTCTAATGTAGGTGCTCTCCGACTCCACCTTGTAAAGATTGGATTGTTTCATAATCTGTACTATCGTATTTCGGTCAGGTACACTACCGCTTTGACAGAGTGAAAAAACTTCATAGAATACCCTGTGTTCAAGAATACATTTGCATAAGGCAAGCTGGCGTTGTTTGTAATTGAGTTTCATTACCCGTCTGCCAAAATCGCTGAGCGAGTATATTGGCTTTCTACCTTCTCTTTGTTTATTCACAAGACCAAGATAACGAGCAGCATCGGTGTAATAATTGGTCTGGCGAATGTCAAAAGCATATTCTTCTGTAACATCATCTCTGCTAAGCTCTTGAGATTCTAAGAGCTCGCAAATATTAATTACACGCTGAAAAGCGTCCGCTTGCGGAAATGAAATTCTTGGCTCTGATGCAAACGTAGATATTTGTGCGGCAATATCCATAAGGTCAGATAGTTCAATATCCGTATCTTCAATGGAATAGTTTTTGTGCTTCACCAGAACCAGTGAGTTATACACATCAGGGGTTTGAAATTCGTACTCATACAGACTGTATATTCCGTTTGAATATACTAAGAAAATAGGTTTTACCTTCTTTGATACCCGCGATTGCCATACCCTAAAGGGATAATATAACTGTCGTACAAGGAAGTCCGCCGACAAATCTCGCTTAGCCTCCAAGAGGGCCAATGTTTCTATTCCTTCTAAAGCCGCATCAATTTCTATCTGAGAGTTGTTAACTTTGACAGACGATATAGAACCCGATTTTGAATTATGTATGCCGAATTCAAACTGTCCTGAACCCATACGCCCGGAAACCGTAGAGTAAAGTGTTTCCTCACCTAAAAAATCTGCAAGCATCCCCGAAGCTAAAGCACAGTTTATTGCAATGGCTTCGCTTGGTACGTTATTAGGGTCAAGACTCTGGATATGCGCAGGCAAGGTTGCCCTTGTTATCGTTTCATCAAGAGTTTCAAATGGCTGATAAGCCTCAAAATTGGAAATTACATAATCACCACGTGAAATAGGTAAGATTGCCAAATTATTGTCTGCAAATATATGAGGCAGGTTAATATTATGATCAAATTTCGCCATCAATCTCGGTTCGCGATATTCTTTGATTTGAGATGCGGAAATCATGAATTGACCATGCATATCAATTTGATTTAGAATATCATGTTTTGAGAATAATGCCTCCCACGCCACATCGTTTTGTGTTTTTGGCCTATTGTCCATAATTTCTCACCACCACTTCATCAACCTGTCCTCTTCCCGCCGCATCTGAGTTTATTGCTCTCTTATAAAATCCGTAGATGAATTTGATAACATGAATTTGATACCTCTGCGGTTTAAGTCATCGCAACATTCTCTAAGCCTAATTTGATCCTCACGAGAAAAACCGCCGCGAGAATATCCAGTGAAATTGGCTGTATTTGAAACAGGATCATATGGGGGGTCTAAATACACAAAAGATCCTTTTGGTATTTCAGCTAGTACCTCAGCATAATCCCGACAGGAAAATATTGTTTCAGATTTCTGAAAATAATTGCTTACCGCTCTTAAAGTTGGAGAATTTACTATATTAGGTTTTTTGTAGCTGCCGAATGGAGTGTTAAATTCTCCAGCGTTGTTAACTCTAAACAAACAGAAACATAAAAACGATGTTAAAGGCAAAAAGCACTAATCACCAAGGTGACGGCATCGTGAATTTGCGATAACACCGCTTTTTATGATGACCTTCTTTTCCCCTCCGCATATCCGGCATTATATGCTTCGATTGCACCTTTGTGTCGAACAGTTCCAGCTTGACTTTCCGGTAGATGAGATAGATCGCGTTTTTTGGATTTCCCGTTTAATCCATCTTTCAAGCCTTCTTCATAAGCGCAACCGGCGCAAATGTGTCTATCACCATTTTGATTATCCTGCGATTCCGGGAAAGATGTAAAATCCGGAAGATACCGATGATTTTTGTTGCATATCATAAGAGACTCCCCCTAAATTCTTGCATATATTTCTTTGCCTTTATTTTACCATGTTTCAGTCTAGTAAGCTATCAAAAATCTAAAAATAAAACAATAATCCGAACCCATCCCCAACAGGGACAAGGTTCGGATTATCATGATTTGGTGCGGATGACAGGACTTGAACCTGCACGGGGTCACCACAAGATCCTAAATCTTGCGTGTCTGCCAGTTCCACCACATCCGCATGAATTCACTCTGCAATTATAGCAAGGCTTTTACTCTTTGTCAAACTGTATTTTTGTAAAATATTCTTCACAACGCTTGCCGCTCTGTCTCCTGCATTAAGTTGGCGCGGGAAAGCGCCATTCGGACTGCTTTAGCCAGAGGCACGGCAACAATTACCGCAATAACCGCATTTACTGTAGAGACAATAGCCTTTTGTGATAATGAAATCAATACCGGCGTTAGCTGCATGCGCATAATATAATAGTTTTCAATATAGCCCTTGGAGAGATATAGTATAACATACAGAACAGCGCCGCATGTGGCTCCTGTAATGTTTCTGAATATCTTTTTAGCATCTGCGCCATTTCCCCATGCGATTTTGCCGCACAGCCATGCCATGGCAAACTTAAATGCGAACGTAAAAGGCGCTGAAGCAGTATACAGAGGATTTGTCAAATCAAAGAACATCGAGCCGAATCCCGCGGCAAAGCCCCCCCACAAAGGCCCCAAAAGCAGTCCCGACAATAAACACATAACATTCCCCATATGAATGCGAGTGTTGTCAATTGCCGTTGGAATGGGAATTTGCAGGAAGGCGGAAGCAGCATATACCAACGCTGCCAGTACACCTGTCATTGCCATCTCCTTGACTGTAATTTTCTTTTTCATAGTATTATTCCTCTCTTTCTTAATATATAATTTAAGGAAACTTGCTTTACAGGCCCGCGGGGCGCAAAACTCCTGCCAGCTCCCCCAGGCTATACTCAAAGTTTACGCCGAAGCGCCTGTCGGCAGCGCTTGCATAGCTGCACCGTATGGAATCGGCAGTGTACTTTGAGGCGATTTCGACTGAAGCGTACAGGCTAAAGCCGTTTAGCAGTGCTGCCAGCAAAGTGCTCCCGAATATGTCCCCCGTGCCGTGATAGCTGCCGGGAATTTTCTCATTGAGAATATACGCTATTTCTTCCGTACTACGGTCATAAGCCGCTGCCCCCAATCTGTCGTCGTCAAAGTAAACTCCCGTCACAACCACCTTCTGCGGCCCCAGCTCAGCCAGCCTCTGGAGTAAATATTTTATGTAATCCTTGGTGTAGGGACCATTTCTGTATTCCTCTCCAAGCAGCAAGGCAGCCTCCGTAAGGTTAGGGATAATAACATCGGCTTTCGAGCATAGCTTTGTCATACCCCCGGCAAACTCAGGATAAAACGAGGTATAAAACTTACCGTTATCTCCCATAACGGGATCTATAAACAGGAGGTTGTCTTCTGCGGAAAACATGTCAAGCAATTCGGAAACAATCTCCAACTGCTGAAAAGAAGCAAGATACCCTGTATACATGGCGTCAAATCTAATGTTTAATGATTTCCAATGCTCTGCAATGGGGAGAATATCACTGCTCAGATCTCTAAATGTAAATCCGGGAAATCCGCCGGTATGAGTCGACAGGATAGCAGTGGGTATTATGCTTGTTTCAATCCCCCCCGCTGAAAGAACGGGCAATGCCACGGTGAGAGAACAACGCCCGAGGCAGGAAATGTCATGAATTGCAGCTACCCTTTTTTGCATCTGAAGCACCTCTTTTAAATATTTGTTCACTTTAATTCACCATTACTTAACAATTTTGTATATAATATTATATTATACAATAATTTAATTATTTTTCAACAGGAAGTTTTATATTTTATAGCGGGGTCCCCATAGCATTATTACCGGAGCAAAGCCACATACATTTATGTTTGGCATTGCTCCGTGTATTCAAAAAAGTTTTTTTTCCGATTGCCTGTACACTATTTCCCTGCCCGAATTAGCTGACAATCGGATATCATCCAGCAGCCTGTGAAGCCTTAGAATTTCCTTACCGGTTGTAAACGAGGCATCCATTTTATCATGCCGGATTGCGTCAATTATGCTTCTGGCATAGCACCCGAAGGAGCTTCTGAAGATTGACTCCGACTCATTATAATAGTCAGGGACACCCACACACACAGCATTATTGTTGAAAAACAGCTTTTTATCCAAATCAAATGTGACAGTTCCATTCTCCCCCATTATAATTATGCTGAAGGCTTTATCCCCAAACCCTACCGCCGATGCTGAAAGATGAACGCTGATATCATTTTCGAAGCTCAAGCCGGCGCTGCAAAAATCTGATATTTTATCCGAAGCATTGAGAGAGCTCATAAAGCCTTTTAAAGAAATACACTCTTTATCGCCAAGCCAAAAGAACAGCAAATCTAAAAGATGAGGAAATATAGCAAGCCGTATTCCTCCTCCCATGCTTCCATCTAAATTCCAGGTATTTTTAATGCTGTCGTCCCTGTACAGCGAAGACTGAAAATGCATTTGGATAAAGTATATCCGCCCAAGTGTGCAATTAACCAGGTCCTTTACTTTTTTGAAATAGGGATTGAATCTAAGCTCAAGATCTATAAGACATATTTTTTCAGTGCCTTCAAACAATTTAACCAGTCTTTGTGTCTGGCCAAAATTCAGGCACAGGGGTTTTTCACACAGGATATGAATGTTACTTTCGATGACATATGAGGCTTGTTCGAAATGGTACTTTGTGGGGGATGCTACACATATCAAATCAATACCGGGTATTTCACACATCTCCTCCACACTTCTGCAAGCATTCGGAAGCTTGTATCTGCCGGCTATTTCAAGCGTATGACTATAGCTTGAGGCTAAAATTCCGGCTACATTGACATTAGCAATATCTTTAAATTTAGGAAAAATACATCTAAGCCCCAAGCCGGCTCCAATAATCCCCACATTAACATTTTTCATTTTTTCTTTCCACCCTTTTTAGCCCGCTATCCAGCGCGCTATCGTATGTTATAATTCCGGCTTATTTTTGACATTTCCTCATACTCGTTGTATAAAGCCTTGGGAGGGCTCATATCGGGACATATTTTGCCCTTCAGCCTTAGAAACATTCTCTCGCACGCCACTTTGGATTCCATTGACAGCACTCTTATATAATTGGCTTTGTCAAAGCAGTTGCATACTGCCGGACCTACGCTGATCCCAAAATCCTTTTGCAGGTGAAAGGCAAACAATTCTCCCGACTTATCCCCATATTCCTCCTCAAACCTCTTGGGAACAGGCAGTAAAAATGAAATGCCCGCATGTGGAAATTTCAAATCGCTCCAGCCTAAATCTCTGAATCCCGATACTAATGTCTCCATACTTTCGGATATTCTTTCCCTCACCTCAGGAGGATTAATCTTTTTAATGGCCAGCTCAGCCACCTTTTGATTAAACAGAGGAACCATAACATTCATTTCATAATTATGATATTTTATTGCGCTGACGATCTCCTCATTTCCGACAATTATCCCCACGCGCAGACCCGACAAGCCAAATTCCTTAGATAAGGTATAGATCTCTATGCAATTATTAAAGGCCGCTTCGCAATGAAAAAGACTGATGACCGGCCTGTCCTCAGAATAAGATGTCAGGCAAATATCGTGATCATGAACCACCCTTAAATTATATTTCTGAGTCAGACTCACTATCTTATTCAGTTCATCAAGCGTTATCTGGCTGCCTGTCGGATTATTGGGATAGTTCAGGTATAAATACATCCAATCCTTTTCCTCATACTGCAATATTTTTTCCTCAAGATCCTTTAAATCAATCAGGCCGTTATTAGTCTTAATCAACACTACCTTTGCCCCATTAGCAGCGGGTATGGATTTTGCAAAAGTTACCGTAGAGTCCATAACAAACACTACTTTGCCCGTAAGAATAGTCGAAACGGCATCAATAGCCTGCATGGTTCCCTGGCATACCATTGTACCAAGCCTTGAAATATCCAAATTATATATCCTTTTTATAAATAAACGGAATGTATCTAAAAAGCCCTGATCCCCCTCTGGCGACGGGTAGTTCTGATAATAATTACCTTCGGTAAGAAGCTGTGCATATTCCTCTTTTGCCAGTATTTGAGGAACCACCTTTGAAAACGTACTGGCAGAAAAAAGATCCATAAACTCCTGCTTATATGCCTTTCCATAAAAAGAATTAAAAAACAGATATTTCTTATATACTTCATTATAATATTCTCTGGCTACTAAGAAATTTGGGTTAATCACTAATTACCATCCCCTCTATTGTCATGTATTTTAGTTATATTATACCATAATATGCCAAGCATTTACATCATTATTATTCAAATTACTATATTTCTAAAACCTTTATCCTCCAAATACAGACAATCGTCCTGTATATAATGCTATTTTCTTTCTCTCACGGCCATATGCTCCCATATACCCATCTTATACCGGATTGTCAGACTTAATGTGCTTATTAAAAAGCTAAGAGGCCTACCGGAAAATATGCCCATTACACCAAATGCCTCAGTCAATATCAGCGCGAATACAATTCTGGCCGCTAACTCTAAAAAAGTATTGAATATTGGATACTTGACTTCTCCCGAGCTCCTCAAAAAATTAGTCAGTATATATAGTGCCGCCAGGCATATATAAAAAAGCCCTACAATCTGTAAATATTTGAGGCCCAGCACAACCACCGCCTCATCATTTTTCACAATGGCCCTCATAAGGCTCTTTCCGGCAAAAAAAATAACCGCATTAACTCCCACTGTGATAAGCATTGCTATTTTAAATGAAGCCATAAGTCCTTTCTTAAGCCTCTCAATCTCACCGGCCCCGACATTTTGGGCAACAAAAACCCCCAGTGTTGTTCCCAAATTTACAACAGGTATTGTCATAATTGATTCAATCTTATATGCGGCCGCATATGCTGAAATAACATCAACACTGAATGTGTTTATAATGCTTTGTATTATAAGCATACTCACACCTGAAAAAAAATTCTGAAAAATTGATGTAAGCCCATATTTAATAATTGCTGCTATTGCTTTGGCATCTCTTTTAAAATTTATTCGAAAGTCCTTTAGCGTAAATAATCCGTTTTTCAAGAAATATACAGCTATGCCTGCTCCGCTGAACAACTGTGCCAATACTGTCGAAATTGCAATCCCTCTAATCCCCATTCCCAAAATTATTACGCCGCATATATCAAATAATATATTCAGAAAGCAGGAGAGTACGAGAAAATAAAAAGGTATCCTGGAATTTCCAATGGCTCTGAAAACAGCAGCTAAAAAATTATATATTACAACACAAGGAAAGCCTAACGCTATAACTGAAAAATACAGTATCCCCTGCTCAAGCATTTCAGGAGGCATATTCATCATCTTAAACATCGCCTCGGCGCTCATAAGACACCCTATAGTCAGCAAAACAGACAGCACCGCAGCTAATTCAAGAACAGCGGCACATGCCTTTTTTATCTTGTCCGAATCTTTTCCGCCAAAGTATTGAGAAATCAATATCGAAATTCCCGAAGCCATGCCCATAACAATGCCATTTACAAGCAGCATGGGAATATATGAATTGCCTACCGCAGCCAAAGCATCCTTTCCCAGGTATCTCCCTACAACAATTGTATCCACCACATTATACAGGTTCTGAAGTAAACTTCCTATAACAAGGGGAAGCATAAATTCAGTCATAATTTTGGATGGCTTCCCTTGCGTCATGTCTACCATTCTATTAGGTCCATTATTTTTCATTCCTCTTAAAACCATCCGTTTCATCATAATCTATACCGGAATAATACACCGGCTACACATTCATTACCCTGGCTTTATATTCAGAGGTGGTCATTCCGTATTTCTGTTTAAAGGTTGTATAGAAATAGTTTTTGTTTTCCCACCCTATTTCTCCTAAAATCTCCGTAACATTTTTACCCTGGCTTAAAAACTCCACCGCCTTCTGAAGTCTCATATCGGTAAGATACTCCGCAAAGGATTTTGAATAAGACTCTCTAAAAATTCTCCCGAGATAATCCCTGGAAATATCGAGCTTGCCCGCCACCACCTCCTGGCATAGGGATTTATCCATATACTCCGCTTCAATTATTTCTATTACCTTGTCAATAAGCTTATTTTTTCTTTTGAATTTTTTATTCTCTACGGTATGTGCAATGGTTTCAAGAAGCTTAATAAATTTTTCATCTATCTCCTCAAGAGTCTCAAGGGAAATAATGTGGCTTATAAAGGTATTACAGTCAAGAGGAATTCTTTCATAGCCCTTTGCCTCAAGCTCATTGGCTTTTTTAAATAAAAGATATGACAGGTAAAACATATACGAGCTGATAGTATCACAGGAATATTCCGAAACATAGCTTATTATACTTCTGTAAGACTCACAGGCATCACTGGCTCTTCCGTGTGCAACAGCCTCCTCCAGTCTTTGCTCAAGAGCTGCGGGGTGCTCAAACATGCTTTTATTTAAACTTTCGGCCACATGCGGAAGGAGTATTGCCCTGTGCCCATGTATAAGGCGGTGTTTCGAAAGCATCTCTGCAAACCGGTATTCACCCGGAAGCTCTATTAAGCTGTGGCAGCTATGGCTTACAGCGATTGTAAGCCCTATGTTCAAATATCTTCCGCACCACTCCTGAATTTCATATCCTATTTTCAAAATCGAAGCCTGGACATCACAGGCGGGGGTATTTTTGATGCTCATTAAAATCACTATATTTTTGTCATCGACCT
Organism: Bacillota bacterium; assembly: GCA_023390115.1. Classification (GTDB taxonomy): domain Bacteria; phylum Bacillota; class Clostridia; order Acetivibrionales; family DSM-27016; genus Anaerobacterium. Next base: position 107,749 of record JAEWDM010000024.1, on the reverse strand, counting down.
CAATGGCTTCATTTCTAAAATATTTAGACGCGATTTCGCTGGCTGCATTGCATACCGCAAAACGAAACAGCTTTTGATCCTCAAGGCCAAACTTCTCCGAGAACTCTCCATACCGGTCAATGCCGCAGTTGCAAAGCATATATTCACTGCCGGTGTCCAGATTGATCCTATGCTTTTCAAGCGTTTCCTTAAGATAACACTCCTCCTGCTCCTCGTTGAACAAAAGGCTTTTTAAAAATTTATTTTTTTGATCAATATCCTTCTCCAGCTTGATTGACTGCATTAACCTGGCTTTTTCCACCGTATCGGCAAGCACACCCGTCACGAAATCCATTTCATTAATTCCGCTCTTATCTACTTTAGTATCAGAAAGCTGTTCAACTCTTCGCATCATGTTTCTTATAGGAGAATACAGATACCGGGCAAGGGAGTATGAAACAGACATGCCCAAAATCAGCAGGCTGATACAGACAACATATATATTTCTTCTCAAATTGTCCATATCCTTAAATATTTCACTGTACGGAGTAATGTTTACGAACCTCCAGTCCGGTATATCCGACGCAACATAGGTCACTACAACCTTTTCACCGTTAATATTATCAAAAAAATATCCGTTTTTTTCTGTTGCATTGAATACCTTTTCCATACAAAAGCTCTTGCTCTCTCCGACTATTTCGCTCTCTTCATTTGCCCCTCCTATTACCATCCCTTTTTCATTGAGGATAAAAGTTTCGCTTCCCTTTAGTATGCTTTTGGTATTAAGCAGCTCTGTAAGTCCTGTCAGATACTCCGAGCTTAAATTTATTATTATGGCGCTCTGCACCCTTTTGCCATCCCCGAAATAGTCGTAAATCATATATGTTAATACATTGGTGTATTGTTCTCCCCTTCCCGACCCATTCTCCGGAGGTATTTTCCTCAGAGCGGGCTTAAAGCTTTTCTCGGCAGGCAATTTATTATTTTGTATCAAATCTGCAATATCCCTGTCTGCAAAATCCTCCGCCCGGCTGAAAAAGCCTCCCCATGTAGAGTAGAATATTCCCATGCTTCCATTGTATATGTATATTGAGTGGAGGCTGCCGGACTGGCTCACTAATGCCTCCATGCTCCTTATTGTAGGGTATATGTCCTGCATATCCTCACTCTCGGAGTACAGCAGGGGTACGTAATCATTGCTGGAATATATATATGCACCGACATTTCTTGCAGTCTCATCTAAATAATTGGCACTATAGCTTATTTGGGACAAAATGCTGAGGTTTGAATTGAACTGTGTTTTAAGTCCTATATTTTCAAAGTTAACGTAAAGCACACCCGACAAAACTAAAATTATAAAAATCACCAACAGCGTAATATACGCAACCATTTTCTTGTAAAGAGTTTGCTTGGCAATCCTGATTCTCATATGACTCCCCTTGGAAAAACTTTTTACTTTTATGAATGCCTGTTACTATCTTACCACAATTATCCACGGTTTAAAAGTATATATCGGCTTTGCTTTCATAAAAAGCAATTGTACACCTCCCTGTAAACACAAAATAAAAGCATAAAGGAGTCAACATGCGCCCCTTTATGCTTTACCTAAAGCTTCAAAAGCTTATTTTGTTTTCTTCCACTCGTCAATCTGCTTCTGCATTTCCTTCTGAACATCTTCAAGACCTGCCCTTTCCAGCCTTTGCTGGTACTCGGGGAATTTTGCCAGGTCCATATTGCCTGTGGACCATACATTGTTGTACTCCTTAAATACCGATGTAAGCTGTGCTATCTGCGTTTTTACAGGCTCACTGTTGAAAACAAACCCGTTTATGGGGGATATTATTCCGTTTTCAGCCGCCTTCTTCTGGGCCTCAACCAGCTCCACCCTGTTGGGCTGATCGCTGTAAAGCATAAACGGATCACAGAACTGCCAGCCCTGATTTGTCCAATATCCGTTTGTTTCAGCCGTTACACCGTCAGGCTGCTTTATAATGTGTATAGCATTCGAGGTATCTACCGTAGCATAGTGCTTGCCCTCTATCCCAAAAGCAACAAGGTTTGCAAACACGGGGTCGGAGTTAATCAGCTCCATAAGCATTACAGCCCGGTCAGGGTTTTGGGAGGTTCTGCTAACTGCCGTTACCCCCGCAATAATGGCATCAGTATTAATGAGCGGCTTTGTACTGAGTGGAGCTACAACTGTCTCATATCCCCATCTCTGCTCATAATCCTCTTTCCATCCGGGTACATATCCCATAATGATAGAGGCGTATTTTTTACTCTGCATTTCCGGATCACGCTGCTTTATAGATACCGAATCCTTCCTTATATATCCCTTCTGATTCCATTTTCTCAGTACTTCACGGTCTTTGACGCTTTCAGGAGACATATCGGTATTTATAACGGTGCAGCTTTGATCATCATATTTTACCCCAAGGCTGGGAATATTTCTGTCAGGCGTGTCAAAGTAAATATTAAACAACCCCACCGTTCCGTCCCCACCCGTCATGCACACGGGAATTATTCCAGTTTCATTTTTAAGTATCTGGTCAAAGAACGGCTCCAAATCCTCATAGGACTTAAGGCTGCTTACATCAAGGTTGTATTTTTCGGCCAGATCCTTTCTTATATATGCAGAGCCCTGTGAGCCCAATCCGCTCATGTTGTAGGGTATACCGTACAGCTTTCCGTCAATTGTAGTTGCCGCAAAATACTTTCCAAACTTTTCCTTCAGGTTGGGTCCATATTGCTCAATATATTCCTTAATGTCCATCCATGCGCCCTTTCCGGCATTCTGCTGGAAATTCAACTGCCAGCCTGCTGTAAAGCAAAGGTCAAACTTATCTCCTGTTGCAATCATAACATTCATTTTCTGCTCATATGCGCCCCAATCAAAATAATTGATCTTAAGCTTAACATTCAGTTTGTTCTTAAGGTATGACTCAACCTCTTTTTCCACCAGTGCAGTATCCTTCTGAGGTGTCGCAATAGCATACCATGTCAGCTCTACCGGCTTTAGCTCCGGCACACCTGACGTCTCGCCTGCAGAAGAAGCCCCAGTGCTGCCGGAGCTTGCCGGCCCGTCGCTCTTGCCGCAGCCTGCAAACAGAAAAGCGGCGGTAAATACCAGCACTACGCAAAAGCTTATTATCCTTTTAACCTTGTACATTATAAATGTACCTCCTTTTAATATTATTTGCCCATATATCTAACCGCCAGACACGGTTAAATCAGCCCTTTATAGCCCCTATTGTAAGACCTGAAACAAAATATTTCTGTACAAACATAAATGCAAAAATAATGGGGCCCATTGCCAGCACGGCCATGGCCATACGCACATTTTCGCCCGGGAGCTCCTGAGTTATCATTACCTGCATGGAATTTAAGCGTATGGCGTCAAGATTCTGCATAATGAGATACAGCAAATATTGCAGGGGATTTAAGCTGGCATCGGTTATATACAGCAATGCCTGATACCAGTCATTCCAATACTGAAGCACTATGAAAAGCCCTACTGTTGCCATTGCCGGAAGAGACAGGGGAAGCACCACCTTAAACAGAATTGTGAACTCCCCCGCCCCTTCTATTTTTGCACTTTCTATAAGCGAAAATGGAATTTCGGAGAAATAGGTTCTCAGAAGAAGTACAAAAAAGGGCACTATAAGGTATGGCAGTATTAAGGCCCATATGGTATCCTTAAGCCGGAGCACCTGAGCCACCAGGATATAGGTTGGGACCAGCCCTCCGTTAAAAAGCATTGTTATAAAAATAAACAATGATATTTTCCTCCTATAGGGAAAATCCCTCCTTGACAGGGCATATGCAAGGCAGGAGGATACAAGCAGGCTAAGGCATGTTCCAATAACCGTTACCATAACCGTTACCCCGTATGCCTTCATAATTTGCGTCGGGTCTGAGGCAATAAATTCATATGCAAGAGTGCTGAATTTTCTTGGGATAATAGAGTACCCGTCAATAATCAAGGATCTCTCATCAGTCAGGGACGAGGATATTACAATTAAAAACGGTATGATGCACCCAATAGCCATGAGGCTTAAAAACAAATTCAGCAAGGCTCTTGATACCATACTCCTTGTAGATTTATATCCTACACTGCTTCCAGCCATTTTGAATTCACTCCTTATGTATATAAAATAATATTTGGAACAAATCCCTTTCTTAAAGTATTGCGAACCTTAGAATAAGGCGCGATCAGGATTAATTTTTCTTACTACAAGGTTGCTTATGAGTACCAGCACAAACCCGACAAACGCCTGATAGAACCCTGCGGCAGAAGCCATGCCGACATCACCGGAAAGCCTTAATGCCCTGAAAACATATGTGTCTATAACATTGGTGGTGCTGAACAATGCGCCGTTATCTAACGTTACATTATAAAACATTCCGAAATCCGCAAAGAAAATTCGCCCTATGGACATTAGCGTCAGTGTTATTATAAGAGGAGAAAGAAGCGGAAGAGTAATCCTTGTAATCTGCTGCCATTTTCCCGCGCCATCTATTATAGCCGCTTCATATAGCTCTGCATCTATACCCATAATTCCGGCAAGATATATAAGGCTTCCATAGCCCACACCCTTCCACAGATTCACAATCACCAGTATGCCCGGCCATAGCTTTGCCTCGTTGTACCACTGGACAGGCTCCATTCCAAGGCCGATTAGCATTTTATTTATCATACCCATGTCATAGCTTAAGAGTGCGTATACGAAATAGGAAACAATAACCCACGATATAAAGTAAGGAAGGAATAATGCCGATTGATAGAACTTTACCGCCCACCTGCTTCTGACCTCATTCATAAGAATTGCCGTAAAAATCCCTCCGGCAGTTCCGGTAACTATAAACAGCGCATTAAGGTATATGGTATTATACGTAATGCGCCATGCATCACTTGTGGAGAACAGGTATTTAAAGTTATTCAGCCCCGCCCACTTGCTGCCTATAATTCCGTCAATCACATTATAATCCTTGAATGCCAGTATAACCCCGAACATGGGAAGATAACAGAATACAAGAATTACCGCAACTCCGGGCAAGGCCATAAGCAAAAGCCATTTATGAGTCCTTACGTTTTTAATAAAGCTATGAGGCTTGCTTAAGCTTACGCCGCCGCTTTTTTTTACAGGTAAATCCGTCTCCATAACAGTGCCTCCTTATATGCAAATTTTATAAGCATTTTGCATTAATACCCAAATGTAATAACATTAAATATTTTGATAAATAATGCAGGTGTGCTATTATCTGCTTTATCGTAGCACCATTTTAGCATCGGATATAATTATTTTAAAGTTTAAATTTAAGAAATTATATTTAGTTTTAAGAACAAAAGATATATAATTTTATGACTTGAAGAGCTTAAACTTAAATAACTGAATTTTATTGATTTGTATTTGCATATTATAAGAAAGCAGACAGAATAAGTCCTCTGCTCCCTTATAATACAAGCTGCCGATATTTACCTGAAAATAGGTATAACCTCAAAGGTCTGGTCTGCTCCTATATCATCGCTGACTGCCCTAAGTAAATCATTCTGAGCTCCATGCAAGCCCAGGTACTTTCCTGTATGCCCCTTAATGGCAACCCTGTTTGCTCCTACGCAAATGAAATCAAATGCTTCGGTATGTCCGATAGTGTTGGAATTGGGCGTCAGCTCTAATTCTCCGGTGTCTCTTAAGCTGACATATTCTCTCGTATGGGTCTGCACAAATACTTTGTCAACTGCCAGAGGTACAAAAAATGTAATCTCAGGGCCGAAGTCATCACTGCAATCCTTTAATTTTAGGCCACCTCTGCCGTCAATCGATAAATATTTACCGTTAGAGGCTTTTAATGCGACTCTTGCGCCAATAAAAGACATATATTTCACTCTCCCCCATTACATGTATTATAATTCAAATTTTACAGGGATAATTATACCAAATCCATTTAAAAGTAGCAATAAATTTGTCAAAAAAAGCAAGCGCCTTTAGTGCTCTGCTTTTTGAGGGATGGATACATGAACCTCCGTTCCCTTGCCTTTTTCCGATTCAATACGGATGTTTCCCCTGAATTGGCCCTTTAAAGCAATATTCGCTATATAAAGCCCCAAGCCTGTCCCCTCTTTTCCCTTTGTGGTAATCATTTCATCAAAAATTCTGTCCTTTATTTCCTTGTCAATACCCCGCCCATAGTCCTTTACGGTAAAAACAACCTGACCCGCGGACTTTTCCACAGCCACATCTATTTCTCCTCCATTATCGTATGCCTGTATTGCATTTATAATAATATTATTTAGAATTTGCGTAAGAGCAGTAATATCCCCCTCAATCTCCGTCTCACAGTCCAATTCCAATATTTTATTTAGCCTGCAGCGGTATTTTTTCAGTTCAAACTCCATCAATATGCTCACCCTGTCCAATATTTTTTTAACTGTAAACACGTTTTTGTCGCCGCTGTTGAAGCTGGTTGCCTGATCCTTTACCGCTGTTATTATGTCGGATATGTATATAAGATAATTTTTTATCATATCCTCCCACTTCTTCATATCCTTTATCGTGTTTATATACTGCGGATATTGAGAATAAATATTAAACTCCTCCAAAAGCTTGTCAATACTCCGGGTGTGCCTGCTTATTGCAAGAATTCCTCCCGAGGAGGCCATAAGAGGAGACTTTATGTTGTGTGCGATTCCTCCTATAAGCTGATTCAGTGAAATAAGCCTGGCCTTCTCCACCATTTGATTTGTGTTTTCCTCTATAAGCTTGAGCACCTGCTTGTGCTCAGTTATATTTTTAAACAGTATAAGCGTTGCCATAAATCTTTTTTGTATAAAAACAGGTGTAATTTCGACATCAAAATATTTGACGGCGTCCCCCACGCCAGATTCATACTCAAATTTCACACTGGCTGCATCCTCCCTGGCCTTTAATATTCCATCCGCTATTTTCACCTTAAGCTTTCCAAATATATTATTTTTAAATATTTCAGAAAAATCATTTTCATTTTCATCTATGTATTTGCCAAATTCATCCTTAAAGGCTTTATTGATTTTAAGAACATTATTTCTGTAATCAATTAATATAAAGGAATCGCTTATATTGTCAACAATGCTTTTAACGGCGATGGGAATCATGTCCAGAAAACGGTATTTGTAAATTGCGTAGGTTATGCATATTGCAGTAAAGCAATAGCTTATGGTATGTACATAGTCGGGCAGCTCCAAAGGCATCATTAAAAAATACCCTAAATACAGAAGATAATCCACCGCTATGGGAGTGGACATGCCAAGCACCACGAGCAGAATCTGCTTGGAAAGACATTCGGTATACTTTAAGCTGAAACGGATTATATAAACTATCGCCCCTGTTGCAAAAAAAAGCTGCCATGTACAGTGTATGTAATAGTAAGGGCCGTAGGAAATTACTTTGGCATAAATGGGGTTCCTTATCAGAAAAACCCCGTGTAAATCGTTTGTAATAATCATAAAAGTGCTGACAAAAGGGGGTATAAGAGTCCAGACATATGTTCCTATACCCTGTATTCTATCGTTTATCAGCAAAACAGAAAGTAAAATTAACGTTGAAGGGAGAAAAAATACACTGATGGAGCCCATGCAGAAAAATACCCACATGATGTCTTCGGTCAGAATAGCCGAGGCCTGGTTCAACAGCCTGAATACCGTCCACAGGAAAAGAAGCGCTACATTTATGCTGCATATCCTGTGAAGCTGCTTCTTATTCTTAAGAGTTTCAATCATTATGATAAGCAGCAAAAGCACCGCGGCTGAAAATAAATATACCAGTATCCTTGCCGTAGCTCCTGTCATATCCTTCTCTTACACTCCTATCTTTTTGGATTATATGGACTTTCCGCAAAATTAGCCTTATAACACAATAAATAGTCTGTAGTCACCTTAAAAAACTCAGCAAGCTTCTTTATATTTTCTCCGGTGGGCTCAGTCTGATTTGTCTCCCAGTTAGCTACGGCAGTTCTCCCCACACCAAGTATTTTGCCAAGCTCCTCCTGGTTAATCGAATGGAGCTTTCTGAGCCTTTTTAAGCGAACTCCGAATGTCCCTTCCTTCCTTGCATGCTCGACAGATTTTACGGCTGACTCTATCATAATTAATATTTCTTCAAAATTAGCAGTTTTTTCACAGTACATTTGTATGTCCATGGTCTTTAAGGTCTCTACTCCCGGAACCTCCTCCGCCCTTCCGGTTAAGAGCATAATATAAATTTCATCGTCAATTTTTCTGATTTTTTCGGTAACCTGCCTTCCATTCATGCCATCTATGAAATAATCAAGTATCAACAAATCATAATTGCCCTCTTTTATAGCCTCAATGCCTTCTCTGGAAGTTAGAAAGCCATCAACAGAATACTCTGTGGAAAGGTTTGCTACAATGGAATCTATTACTCCTTGCTCATCATCAATTACAGCTATTCTGAATTTATTCTCCATAGAACTCTGACCCCCATTAAAATAAGTATAATCTTATATTAACACAATAATATTTTTTTATCAATAGGTTATACATTTTTAGTGACTTATTAGTTATAGATTAAGATTGATTTATTCATATTTATTGACATTATTGTTTATAAATAAAATGATTCAAATGCATGTATTTGTTTTAAATTATATAACATTTAAACATATGTTGTTTTATTTATCCATTAAAATTTTTTTATAGAATCTATTGACATGTCATTAATTATGACTTATATTATTATTGTAGATGATATCATTTATGACACATTTTTACAGGCCTTCATTAGCTGTCAGCAATGGCAGAAAAAATTTAAGTATTTAAAAACAATTTATGAAAGGTGGATTTTAAAAATGGCAAATATTAATTGGAACGATGGAAGACTTATCACATTAAACGCAGGAGAGGGAGCCACCTGCACAGCTCTGAACAAGGGACAGCTTTACGGCCTGATATTTTACAACAGCGCAGGAAATGACACCGGCGCTGACGTAACTGTAGTATGGGGAAACGGCAATCCTCCCGAAACCGTCCACGTCCCCGGCACAACAGGGAATCAGGGTCTGGCATCGGTTTTCTTCCTTAACGGAACAGATACAACCACAGTTTCCGCCACAGTGCTCCCCAATCAGACCGGTGTTCAGGTACAGACCTACATAGCAAGCGTCAAGATGCCCACAAACACTTCAGGTATTAACAACATTTCTCTGCCGGCGGACGGAGCTCCCCACAGCTTTAACAAATTTACCCGTTATTACACCGTACCGGCATCGCACTGGTATAATGTACAGATTAACAGCAATATAAACCAGTTTATATCCATATTGTTTACCGAGCAAAAGGCAACTGTATTCGTTGTCAACTCGGCAGGCGACATATCTTCTTTCATTGCAGGCGTAGGCAGCGCCAAATCGCTGAACCAGTACAGTATTGTCACATCGGCGTACCAGACTGTTTCCCAGGCGATAATAGGCAACGGAAGCCAGTATGTGTTTGTAAATGCAGACAGCGTACAAAATTCACAGAGCGCATCCATCGCCTTCACCTCCCTTAGCGCACTGTATGCAGCCCATGAAGAAGCAGAGAAAAGCGCATAAACACCCGGTATGTTTTTGGTAATGTGCATCGGACGGCTCAAAAGCATAAAAAGCAACAAACCTGCCAGACGAATTCTGCAGGCTTGTTGCTTTTTAATACTTAAATTACAGCTCTTTAATCCAAACAAGCATTTCACCTGGATTCCTGTTATTCCAATAAGCATACGGCACTGCCTTTATGACTGTGTCCTCCAGGGAATACCTTTTGCAGTCATATAATTCATCTGTCTCAAAACAATTCTTCTTTATCCTTTTCCCTGAAGCCTCAATAGTCATAACTCCTCCAAAAAGCGCATCCTCCCACACTTCTTTAAGCCCTCTGCCGGTATCAATAAATATTGACGGAAGATTACTTCCATTGTCTGCCTCTTCCAGGCAATATACCATAGGCCCCCGCATAATGCAAACCTTGCCGATATCCTCCCGGACATTAGGATTTGCATAAATAAACACCGGATCCGCCTTAAAGCTTATTGAGATATCGTCATTATTCAAGCCGTCGGGCAAAACTGCATAACCCTTTTCTACCGTATAAGCCACAGTCTCATTGTTTTTATAAATAATATAATCCCGGGCATACCAGGGAATTCTTATGCCTAATTCGGGTATTTTACCTTTTACTGTAAATTCAATGTGATTGCTTTTCGGAAAATCAGTACTCATTTCAACATAAGCCACACCATCCTTTAAAGGAATTCTCCCTTTATTTGAAATAAACAAATTAACGAATAGGGTATTTCCCTCATAGGCATAAATATACTGTCCTAAAGATGCCAAGGTTCTGGCAATATTGGGAGGGCAGCAGGCAACTCCAAACCATTTCTGCCTTACCGGTTTGACATGCTCCCTTGATGTTTTTTCAAGGCAAACTTCAGGCCACACCTCTAATGGGTTTACATAGAAGAAGCTCTTTCCATCCAGTGCAATACCTGCCAAAACAGTATTATACAGAGCTCTTTCCACAATATCCATATATTTGGCCTCTCTTGTAATCTGCGCCATTCTCAGACCGAAAAGCGCCAGCCCGATGGAAGCACAGGTTTCAGAATAATTACTGCCATTAGGAAGATCGTAGTCAGCAGTAAATCTTTCAAGGAGTCCGGAGGAGCCTATACTTCCAGTGACAAACATCCTCCTGTCTACCATGTTTTTCCATAAGGTCCTGCAGGCCTCCAGCAATTCCTCATCCTGGTATTCATACGCAAGGTCCGCCATTGCACAATACATATAGGCGGCTCTTACAGCATGCCCCTCTGCTGTTTTTTGCTCCCGTACAGGCAGGTGTGATTGCGAGTATAAAGGCAAATAAGATGAAAACTCCGGAAATATATGTTCAAAATCAGGTCTGTCCATTTCCTTTAAAAAATAATTTTCCCCCTGGCCTCTTGCGTCGATAAAGTACTTCGCAGTCCTAAGATATCTTTCTGCTTTAGTTCTATGATACAGCTTTACAAGTGCCAGTTCTATCTCCTGATGGCCCGGGTATCCGTGCATTTGGCCCTCATCAGGTCCGAATGTTCTGCAAATTAAATCGGCAAACCTCGACACAATATCTAAAAACCTTCTCTTTCCCGTGGCCTCATAGTATGCCACAGCAGCCTCAATAAGATGTCCGGCCGTATAAAGCTCATGCCCTTCAGTCAGATTGCGCCAGCGCTTTTCAGGCTCCTTGATTGTAAAGTATGTGTTGATATATCCATCCTGGCACTGCGCCCTGCCTATTAAATCAATAACACCGTCGGCAGTCTTCTCAAGCTCTTTATCTCTGTCCTGTGCCAGCGTATAGGCTACGGCCTCCAGCCATTTAGCTACATCCGTATCCTGAAAAACCGCGCCTTGGAATTCTCCGGCTGCTTCTCTTGCGGCAATTTTGAAATTTTTTAAGCAATGGCTCGGCTCCGCTCCCGGAATATTGTCATTGATTGCATCCCATTGATAAGGCAATATTGCTCTTTTTACCAGTTCGGTATGCTTTGTCCAAAACCCATCCCGGATTGTTATGTCCTTAATTTCAACTGCTTTCATTCTTTCTTGACTCAATGTTTTTCCCTTCCCTCATAATTTGCTTGGCCTTTCCTATTGGAATATGAATAGTAATTTTAGTACCTTCCTCCCACCAGCTCTCAATCTGAAGCCCGCTCTTTGCGCCATAGCACAGCTTTAGCCTCTGATGGACATTTCTCATTCCAAATCCGCCCTTTAGCAGGTCCTTTTCCTCGCATTCCTCTTCTTCAACAGCCTGCTTTATTCTTTCAAGCCTGTCCGGCATAATGCCAATACCATTGTCTATAATCTCAAATACAATATCTTCCTTTTCCTTAAAGACATTTATAATAATGCGTCCTTTACCTCCGTCATTCCTGATCCCATGATTAATACTGTTTTCTACCAGAGGCTGCAGTATAAATTTCATGACATATAAGTTCTCCAATTCCTCGTGCATATTAATTTCCCATTCAATCTGATCAGGAAACCGGATATTTTGAATACGAATATAATACAGAGCATACTGGACCTCGTCCTTAATCTTAATAAACTCCCGGCCCTGACTCAGCCCTATGCGGAAAAAATTCGTCAGCGCCATTACAAGCTCCGAGCTTTTTAAATCATTGTTTTTCCTTGCAAACATATTAATCGAATCCAGCGTGTTATAAAGGAAATGAGGATTAATCTGATACTGCATGGCTTTAAGCTCAAGAAGCCTCTGCTTTTCCTGATCGTCCTTGATTTTAGCAATCAATTCTTTCAACCGTTTGGACATATGGTTAATAGTGGCTGCCAGTTCCCCTATTTCGTCCTGGCTTTTAACCTCGACCTCAATTCCCACATTTCCCTGTCCGATCTTTCTGGCAGCCATGCTGAGATCCAATATCGGTCTGGTAATCCTTCCTGAAAGAAATGCAATCAAGCCAACCGTAACTACAAGAAGCGCAAACATCTCTATAAAAATAATCTCTAATATTGTATATACCGGGGCATAAACCGTTTCTTTATCCACCCATGTAAGGAGAAACCAGCTTTCATTATCCTTGAAATACGAAATATACCTATCCTGCTTTTTCAAGAATTGGCCCGTTTGATATGCATTTTGATCAATCTGGTCGGCACATCCCATTTTAAAGCATTTATCATAGCTTTCAATCACGTACTTTTGATTTGGCTCCAATATGAAATGCTGGATGGTATCTGTAAAAATTCTCCGGTCAATAACCATGCAAAGCGCACCGATTTTTTGATTTAAATCAGTGGTATTGTTGTTGACAATCCTGTACATTATAATATCCTGATCCCCTATATCAGAACACCACAACGGCCTCGCACCATCTGCCAGCCTGCCTTTTTCCTCTATCGTCCGGGCGATTTGCTGATTTACGGAATTGCTGTATATCCTGTTATGGTTGTCTATTAGAAATATGCCCTTAATCATATTGTCATATTCGGTATAAGACAATATTTTGTTTCGCAGCTCCGTTGTCATCAAGGGATTATCTTCAGCCGTACTCCCGCTTGCTCTTTTTAAAAAATTTTGTATTTGGGAATCTCCAATAATATTGACCGAGTAATTCTGAATCTTTTGCTTTACATTGTTAAGCTCCCAAAAAAGAGTATCGGCAGTTTTGTTAAGATGTTCGGTATAAACGCTTTCTATATGAGGCCTTAAATGATAAACCGTAAAAATAACAGTAACAATTATCTGGAAAACGACAACTGTGATAAATATCGACATAATACGGTTTTTGACAGATTTAAGCCTCTTTTTCACCTTTTCACCCTTTCTCTGAACTCCCTAGGAGATACTCCGGCATGTTTTTTAAACAAGGCGCTGAAGTAGTCAGGATTATTATATCCCACCTCAAAAGCAATTTCATAGCTTTTCATATCGGAGTGGATAATCATTTCCTTTGCAGCCTCAAGCCTTATTGAGGTTATATACTCAACACATGTCTGCCCTGTCTCACAACTGAATACTCTGGATAGGTAATTCGGCGTCACACTTAATTTGTCGGCTAAATATGTTACGGACAGTTCAGGGCTTTTAAAGTCATTATGAATTATATTTTTGATTTGCTCAATCATAACGGATACATGCCTCTGATGCATGCTCTTTTTTCCTTTTATAATTAGCTCAATCATTTCCTTGAAGCTGGATTCGATATTTTCAAAATCATCAATGCTCTTTTCTGTTTTCCTGAAGAAGGCCATTGTTTTTATAGAATAATCATTGGCAAGACGGTGGATCTGTACGAGAAACTGCAGAAGCATTAGCTTTGAGTCCTCTAAAGAATTCTTCGGCGGCAGTATCTCTTCAAAAAATTTCTTTAAAAGCCGGTTATCAAATTCTTCTCTGAAGCGCATCATATCCAGCATCTTTTTTTCCATTTCATAAGGGTATTCCCTGCGGTTTTCCTTAAGATATGACATGTCGTCATATCTCATTATAAAGCTCCCCGGCGTAAGTCCGACAGTCTTTACTGCTTCTATCGCTCCTTCCGCAGAATGATACAGGGCGTTTATATTGCTGCATATGCTTCCTATTCCGAAGCATACGGATAATTTTAAATTTTTCTCAAGGGAGCGGTGCAGAATTTCCAGACGGCTGTCGGCAATTTTTTTATTTATTATTATCATTTCAATTCCTTCATACGGCATAGTATGGACAACGCAATCCTTAAATATTTCATCTGCAATTTGGCGCATTGCGATCTGCGTAGTAAGAGACAGCTCGCCTTTTAATATACCAACCGCAATGCAAAGCATATATTCATAATCGATTGATACTTCTGCAATGCGCGCGCGGTTTTTTATCTCGCTTATATCATAGATGCTGTTGCTTACAATATCATGCCAGAACTGATTTTTAACAACCGGCATATATTCCGACAGCCTTTGCTGGGCAATGGTAATCCAATCCTTGATTTTAATTTGCTCAAGCAGCTCTTTTTTAATCCCCCGGACGGTCTCAAGGAGCTTGTCAGGAAATACGGGCTTAAGCAGATACCTGCTGACTCCCAGCTCGACCGCTTCCTGTGCAAGCTCAAATCTTTCATGCCCTGTTAAAATCACAAATTTTATCATGGGCTTTGTTTTCCTCACCATTCTGACAAATTCCAACCCCGAAATGACAGGCATAAAGATGTCGGTAATGATAAGCTCAACCTTCTCCTTTTCCAAATACTCCAATGCATCAATAGCCGAGCTGCAAAGAATTAGAGTATCAAACCCCTCCTCTTCCCAGTCAATAAGCTTTGATATGCCTTCTCTTATATTATTCTCATCCTCCACAATCATAGCCCTCATGGCTTCACCGTCCTATCCCTTTACGGCACCGGCTGTCATACCGCCGATAATCTTATCGGTTAATAACGCATAAACTATCACTGTAGGCAGGATAGATATCACCATAGCTGCAAAAGCATATGCATAGTTTGCTTCAAAGGTAGTTAAAAATGAACGGATTGCCACCTGAATTGTTCTGGAATGGTCGCTCTGGTTGAGTAAATTTGCAAACAGCAATTCATTCCATGAATTAATTACTATAAATATGCAAGCCGTTACAACACTGGGGACACTAACAGGTAAAACAACTCTGACAAGCACCTGCCTGGAGGTTGCCCCGTCTATGCGGGCAGACTCCAACAGCTCGGCAGGTATCGTATCCATAAATGCCTTAATTACCATAAGGCTCATCGGCAGGTTGACGCCGGCATAGACCAGCGCCAGTCCTATAACATTATCATACAAGCCAACCTTATTAACCATTACGTAGTAAGGAACCATAAAAGCATTTGTAGGTATAAACAGTCCTATATAAAATATAAATGCAATGATCGGTTTAATGCGGAATTTATACATTAACGCATAGCACGCCGCCACTGAAACCGTAATATTAACAACGGCTGCCATAAATGCAACCGCCACAGTATTTCCGAAATACAGAAACATGGGATGGCTTTTAAGCACCTGAATATAGTTGTCAAAGGAAAGGCTTCCCGGAATTTCAAAGGGTGCATTGAATAAATCCGCATTGGGCCTGAAGGAGGAAATAATCAGCCATATAAAAGGTATAAGCATGACCAGCAGAACCAGCACCAAAAATATATACATGCACATCATTCCAAAAGATGGTTTTTCATGCTTCATCCGATTTCCCCCTTCCTCTCTCTTTGCAGCAGATTTACACAAATCATGATTATAAACCCTAATATTACTGTAATGACACCCGCCACCATGGAAACTCCATAGCGGTTGGCATTTACCATTTCCTTATAAATATAAAGCGACAGGTTTGCAGTACTGTTTGCAGGCCCTCCCCCAGTCATCAGGAAGGGATATTCAAAGGTTCTCAGGCAAAATGCGGTATTTAGCAGTATATTTGTTATGACGGCGGGCTTCAGCATAGGGATGGAAATATAAATATCCTTTTGCAGGCCTGTCGCACCGTCTATTTCCGACGCCTCATACAGCTCCTGGGGTATAGTTGAAAGCTGGGTTAAAAATATGATTACCGTCAGCCCCACATAAAGTATAAACGGGACCTGACTGCTGAGCAGCGCCGTATCAATGCTGTTGAGCCATGGGTGTGCCAGGGCCCCCAGTCCGATTGCTTTTAATACATTATTCAACAGCCCCACATCCACATGATATATAAAATACCATAAGAACGCAATAGCAGTAGTGGAAATTACATTCGGGATAAAGAACATCACCCGCATAAGCTTCCAGCCCCTTGGCCTTCTGTTTAACAGAAGAGATAGCACAATACCAAAGGGGATGTGCAGCAGCAGTGCTGAGCCTATCCACACCAGTGTATTTTTAAAGGCGGTTTTAAAAGCAGCATCGGAAAATATATATTTATAATTGTCAATTGCTACAAACTGCATACTGTCCAGACCATTCCATTTAAAAAAGCTGGTGCTCAGCAGATATACAAGAGGAAACAGAAAAAATATAACTGTTAATATAACCGCAGGCGCCAGATAAAAAAACAGTTGGCTCTTCTTCATCTATAAAATCCTTTCAAGGCTTTACAGGCCGGCTGCAGGGAATGAAGGCCACTTAAGTCAGCATCCCCCGCAAGCCCGCTGTAACATCCGTTTTATTGATTTTCGTTTGATAACTGCTTTATAAACTCTTCGGGTGAAACAACATCCAAAGCCATGCTTTCCAGTAACGACGGTAATTTTGAATTGGCAACGGTCGTCAGATTCCTCTGGAGATTGACTGTGCTTTCGGGAGATGCCGAATTAATATTAATATAATTTGCCAATAGTCCTCCCACGTTTGCAATCTCCTCGTCCGTAAGGTTCAGCTTTGCCGACAGAAATACCGAGCCGTCAAGTGTCAACTGCTTTGTGCTCTCTTCAGAGGTAATAAATTTCATAAACTCCACAATTGCCTTTTCCTTTTCCGGATCTGATTGTTTTGCCGCCGCCCAGGGTGTCTGAGCATCAGTTACGGTAAATCCGGCTTTAATCTTGCCGTCCCCGAAGGTTGGTGCAGATGCAATTGCAACCTTGTCCGAAATTTCTTTTAAGGACCCTATCAGCCACGGGCCGTCAATAACCATTGCAGTTTTTTCAGAGGCGAAATTATTCATGGCTACAGAGTAGTTTGCACCAATAGCATCTCCGGTAGTATAGTTCATAAATTCTCTCAGCTTGGAAGCCGCCTGAATCATTTCAGGAGTGTCAATGCTTCCGCCTGCGTTAAGAGCCTCCGTTCCGGCATAGCTTGCAGCCAGGTAAGTGAAAAGGTTGCAAGTGTACCATGCATCATCGGAAGTATATAATGAGAACGGAGCAATGCCGTTTTCCTTCAGCTTGCGGCACGCATCCAGCACGCCGTCCCAGGTATCCGGGAACTCATTAATGCCTGCTTTTTCAAACAAAGCCTTATTATAATAGATCAAAGCCCCTGCCTTTTCAAATGGAATTGACGTCAACTGTTCATCTATTGTCAGCGTTTCCAGATCACCTTCACCGAACCTCGAAGCCCACTCATCATCCATATATGGCGTAAAATCCATCAATTTGCCCGACTTCTGCCTCGACAAGTCATTCGGGTTGAAATTATAGTGAAAAATATCAGGCGTCGTATCTGTGGCTATCATGGTTTTAACCTTTTCCTGATAGGCCGGAAAGTCGGGATTAACGGTAACGTTTATTCTAATCTTTCCTTCATGCTCCTTATTAAATTGCTCAATCAATTCATTTAATGCAGCTCCTCGCTCAGAATCGGTGCTCCAGCTATGGTACATGCTCAGCTCGACAGCTTTCTGCTCTGCCCCGGCCGGATCATTGCCTGTATCCTGGTTTTCGCCTGCTTCCGTGCCGCACGCAGCCAATGTCATTGACATCATTAAAACAGCAAGTATAAAGCTCACTATCTTCTTCATAAAAATTCCTCCTAATTCTCATCATTATTTTTAGCCTTTAAATACTTCTTTATTCCATAAATGCCCGCCGAGTATATCCAGCCAAGAGTACCCCATATATCCCCTTTTGAAATCATACCTTCATCAATTCCCTGATTGCAGATACCAAATCCTTCCGGCTGCATGCCAACGCCTGCAAAGCCCATATCATCCTGCGGACAGGATAAAATCTGCTGTGTCCCGATACTTATCCACTCGGACATTTTACAATAAAACCTTTTATTCATTTCCTTGCCGATAAGATACAGCTCTTCAATATGAAAAAGGGAATATATATCCACCACACCTCCTCCCCATATTGAATTGATTCCTCCGCAGCCCTTTGTCCTGAATGCCTTTTTATATAAATAGGTACCGGGCTCCATGGGTGCATTCCAGATATAATTCCAGGTAACGAATATCCTTGCGGCTTTATCCGCACCCTTCAAATATTCCATATTCCCCGTGAGCCTATACAGGTGGTATAAACCCGCCATCACGTACTGTGAGGCCTCCTTGTCTACAATGTTGGGATTGTCCAGCGTTCCTCCCTGGTAATGCTCTTCATTCGTAAAATTATCCAGAATATAGTCTCCCGCCTTTTTCACCGCCCGCTCATAAGCGCCGCTGTCCAGCCCCTGGCTCACAAGCTCTTTAATCACATTGCACATAAAAATTACAGGTATCGCGGCAGCGGCTTTTTGCCCCTTCTCCCTTTCAGCCTCATTGAAAGGTCCGTCTCCCCCGGTATCCGCCATTAAGCCATTCGGCTTATACGCCCGGTACCATGAGCCGTCTTCATTTTGCACCCGCACAAGAAAATTCGCGAATTTGATTATATGCTTAATCCATTCAGGCTTTTCAATATTATTTTTTCTGTACCAACGGTAGCATTCCAGCACATCATTCATGGGCTCGGCCATGGTTCTAAGGTAATTTCCTCTATCCGCGGTTCTTGAAATATAATGGAGCTTCGGAGCGTCCGGATCACCGAAAGAAAAAAACGGAGCGTTTTGATCCAAATCATATAATGAGTAAAGCCATCCGTTTTCAGTCATACATTTTGCTAAAAAGAAATCGACAACCTTGATCCCCCTTCCTATCCATTCCTCTCCTTTGTTCTGAGCCATAATTAAAGCGGCATTGATCTGACGTCCTGTAAATCCGTATTCCAGAATATGGGCATATGAATCATGGGGTATATTATTAAAAGAAGTACCAAAGCCGGACGGCAGCGATCCATATCCATATCTGGGATCAAAGTGGAAAAAGAAGCCGGCTCCGTCAATACCGAATTCCTTATAAGTCATACCTAAAGATGCTATCCGGTACTCTATGGAATCCTCCGTGGAAAAGGAGAGTTCTGCCAGCCGTTGACTGTCTTTGTCCAAATCCGTTGCAAGAAGCGCAAAGGTCTCACATAACCCTTCGGAATAGCTTTCATAATCCTTTATTTCCAGCCTGTATACCATTTCGGTATGAATATTTTCTCCGTCAAGCGGAAAATATGCAGTTGCAGATGTCATATTTGAATCCAGCGCAACGCTTTTTTCCCCTTCATAATATGGCCAGAAGGACAAAAGATATATCTCCCCGAGGTTGCTTTGCCTGTATCCCAAGGAGCTGATATCGGTCCTTTGCAAATACTCCGGCTGACCTTTTCGGCGCTCGGGCCGCTCGGTCCGCCTGGCGGGAGAACACTTAGTCAGGGTATACAGCTTCTTTTCAGAAAGATTAAAGGAAGCAGCAAAGCTTGCTGTAAGCCGGTCTTCCATATAAGCAAAAAGCTTGCTGCCGGATATCTCTTCCGGTCTGGTGTAGTGAGCCGCAGGTAAGCAAAAGCGCCATCGGGACTGCTTAATATAATCTATACCGCATTCAAAGCCTATATTTATCCCGTCTATGCCGCCTTCAGGATTATTTGTACAAAAGCCGTCAATTTTCCTGTAAACCTCAATACATTGAGGTGAGCTGTAAATGTATATGTCTCTTATTCTGAAGGTGTAAAGGTGGCTTTTAAATTCAGCATCAGCCACAATAGTGCTGCCGGTTTCATTTACAGCATTATAACGCAGATGCAGCCTTTTACCTGACATGAGCTTTATTTGAACGGGCGTATCTATGCGATATCCATATGAATTATCAATTCCAAAATACTTTTTATCGTGAATTGTTAATTTCATTGTTCTTCTTCCTCACATATGTTTTAATAATATGGGTACAGTTTATCAAATGGACTCCCAAAAATGAATCAAGTAATCTTCACAAAAACATGTGCTTTTCTTTACATTTATAAATGCAAAGCATCACATTGCTGTTAAAAAACAGAAGGGATAGCCCTCAGGCTGCATGAACGTCATCATAATTCTTCTCCCCTGCCATATGAAATATGGAGAAGGATTTATGTGAATATCAAAAAGCCTGTAAAAGCTATCCCGCTTTTAGAAATTATATTAAATTTTAACGTAATTTCATCCCATAATTACTTCTACGGAATGCGTGGTGCCCTTGTCAAACACAGGTATTTTATCCGTTTCGCTGCCATCCACAATGAGCTTATGCACACCCTTCGATACCTTGTCAGGATTTTTTACCTCAATATTATATACCGCTCCTCTGAAAACCCTCTTTGCTTTAAAGCCATCCCATTCCGAAGGGATGCACGGATCTACCGTAAGACAATCATAGCCCTGGCGAATACCCAGGATGTATCTGGACGATGCCAGCATATTCCATGCTGCCGTTCCCGAGAGCCACGAATTCCTGCCGGTACCGAACTGAGGATGCTCCTTGCCCAGAATATTCTGCGGATATACATAAGGCTCAACCTCAAGAAGCTCCGCCGCGTCATTTCTCGTAGCAGGAAGAATCTGCTTGTAATATTTAAAAGCCCTGTCTCCCTTGCCAATCATTATATTGGCTATCATAACCCAGGGGTTTGTATGAAGGAATATGCCTCCGTTTTCCTTTGCTCCGGGAGGATAAGTAGTAATACCTCCCTTTGACTCATCAAACTGCCTGTAGGCAGGATATACCGTCGCAATTCCATATTCCGAATTTAAGTATTTATCCACCGATTCAAGACACTTTTTGGCATACTCTTCAGTCGCCACCCTTCCAAGAACAGCCCATGATTGGGAATTTATATATATCTTTCCGTACTCACAGGTCTTAGAACCCAGCGGCATCCCCATGTCGTCAAATGCCCTCTTATACCATTCCCCATCCCAGCACGAGGCGTTTATTGCCTCCTTCATGTCGTTAAACAGTCCGGTATACTTTATTGAGTCTTCACCCCTGCCAAGGTAGCTGCAAAGCTCAATCATTGTATTAAGCACATTGCAGTACAGCATTGATGTGAACACACTCTCGGCTATACCGTTTCCCATATCGAGATTGAGAGTGTCGTTCCAATCCGCCCTTCCCGCAAGGGCCAGCCTATTGGGTCCCAGATTTGCCCCTGTGAATTCAATCGCCCGGCACATATGCTCCCAAACGGTTCCAACGGTCTGCTTATCGTTGTAAGGGATCTCCATATCAAGAAAATTAAAATCCCCTGTTTCCTTTATATAGTCATCAACAGACATAATAATCCACAAATGATCATCCGAATACCAATCGAATTTCTTAATGGGAGCATCTCCCTCCCCACCGCTTCCCGTAAGCGGGAAATACAGGTGATATGCCCTTCCGTCAGTGTACTGGCATTTGAGTATATTGATAATAAGTCCCTTTGCCTCATCAGGAATCGCATGCATTACTCCCATGATATCCTGCGCGCTGTCCCTAAAGCCCATTCCCCTTCCAAGACCCGTTTGATAAAGGGACACAAACCGGGACCAGTTGAAGGTAACCTTGCACTGGTATTGATTCCACAGGTTTACAAACAAATTCATGTCCTCGTCAGGAGTCTCTACATAGAGCTTATCAAGATAGCTGCTCCAATATTTCTTCAGCCTCCGGAGAGAATCACGTGCAAATTCAGGACGCAGATACGGGCGTATTTCCTCCCTTATTTTGCTTCTGTCCTGTGCGGAGCCCAGAATAAATACCATTTCACGCTCTTCATTTTTTTGAAGCTCCACATTTACACAAAACGCACCCACCCCATTCATCCTGTAGGACATTGAATTTGAGCAGGCTCCCATTTCTACCGCTATTGGATTTGACTCAGACCTGTATTTTCCTATAAAGGCCTCCAGGCTCGCATCATAGCTTGCGACCTCTTCCCCCGAAGCAACAAAAGCCCCCTCCATGCTCTGCTCAAACTCGTGAGGATAGTAGACTATTATTTGATCCTCATATCTGCATTGGTTAATCTGCTGGCACCAGTCAATATTCTGCTGATCCCTTATTGCGTCCCAGAAGCAAAACTCCGCATATGAAAATACCTGAAGATTTCTTGGTGTCCCAGTCAAATTTTTAAGCTTTACAAGCCATACCTCAAAATTTTTATCATCGGGAACAAAATAAGTAACCTCTGACGATACCCCCTTATTCTCACTCTGTAAAACGGTATATCCCAGACCATGCCTGCAGCAGTAGCTGTCCAATTGCCTTTGTACCGGCTGCCATCCCGGATTCCAGTATTCTCCGCTGACAGCATCCCTTATATAAATATACCTTCCGGGTCTGTCCATGGGAATATTATTATACCTGTACCTTGTTATTCTTCTGTTTTGAGGATCCCTGTCGAAGCTGTAGCCCCCGCCTGTATTTGAAACAATTCCCCCATACCTTCCCATGCCTATGTAGTTAATCCAGGGAGTGGGAGTATCGGGTCTCGTTATCACATACTCGCGTTCCTTTTTGTCAAAATACCCATATCTCATTTTTTGTCCCCTTTCAAAAAATCATTTTGCTTTACAGTTTGCCATATCTTACAATTACTTATATAATATAGCTATAGAGCTATAAAATCTATCCAAAATTTTATTATTTATTTCAAAATCTTATTAAACGCGAGGAGGCGTCAGGCTTATTTTACCAGCTAAAATGAACGCTGCTTGGGATTACCCTGAAAGTGCCCCCAAACAAAAAAGAGGAGAATGTAAAATGGATGCCAGTATAGTAAGCTCTTTTATAGCTACGGGCCTTATATCCCCGAGAGTTATCAAAAGCAGCCTCTTTCTTCAGGGCATGGATTTCCCTGCCGGCCACAAGCTTGAAAAAAGATTTGTCTATGACTATGAGTTAGAGCTCATTGTTGAGAGCTGCGGCTCAATGGAAATAGACAATAAAATATACAATATAAAAAAGGGAGACATAGTTTTCAGAAAGCCCGGCCAGCAAACTCAAGGCATTATGCCCTACTGCTGTTATCTCATATGCTTCGATATGAGGGGAGATCTAAGAAAGGATGCCGACAACTATGACTTTCATAAGCCTCAGGAATTTCAGCATTATTATATAAATCCGGTTCTCGAAGCAGTCCCAACGGTACTCTCCCCTGTCTCAAGCGAAAAATACACCCGCCTTTTTGATCATGTATTAAAGGAATTTATAAACCATTCCCAGATTTCAGACCTTTTATTGAAATCATACATGCTGCAAATACTGTATCATCTGTACATGGATGTAAACAATTTTATTACCAGAAGCACTTATCCCTATTCTTCCCACAACAAATCAATAGATCTGGTTATCGAGCATATTCATGGCAATATAGAGCAAAAGCTTACACTTAATGCTTTAAGCAAAATAGCAAATTTGAGCCCCAGCCATTTTCACAAGGTTTTTACAGCCTCTATGGGGGTTTCCCCCATAGAGTATATTACAAAAAAGAGGTTGGAAAAATCCAAGGAGCTTTTGGTCAAAACTAATTTTTCCATAGCGGAAATTGCACTAAGCTGCGGCTTTGAAAATATTCCGTATTTCAGCTATGTTTTTAAAAAGAAGGTGAAGCTTACTCCCGGAGAATTCCGCAAAAAGTTTTGCTACATGTAAGAAATCTGAAGCATTCAATGCCTACTATAAATTTGCCCCGCTGCTTTAACAAATTTTTTTTTACAGCATATAACTGTTATTATGATATTGTTTGGGAGTTCATATATGCCTTGCTTAGATAAGCTTGATCCTCTTAAAATTGCAATTATGGCAGCATTGTTTGCAGTAATAGGCGATCTCCTCGCACTGCTTCTGGCAATCTCAGCCCTTAAAGAAGAACAGGATGATGCGGCAAATGAAAGAAGGTTTTTAGAAAGCCAGATACAACTCTATCAGGAAAAGCTAAGTAAGCTGAAATAAGCCTATATTTTAAGCATAAGCTCATGCACGTTAACATAATTAACGACTTTTTTGTAACCTAAACGTTTATGCACTCATAATATGTAGTATGCAGACAAACGATTAACTGTAACTATTATATTTAGGGGAGGTTTATCTATGCAGAGCTTTAATCCTAATTATATGCAAATGATGAGTATGCCTCAGCAGTATTCTCCTATGGCAACAATGCCGGATGAGGAATTGGAAAATATGTATCCTCAAACCTATCATATTGTCCAGCCGATGGTAGAGAATGAGTGCAATAACATGGTTTCGAATTACGGAGATATGTATTGCCCCAACAAGGCTCACTTAGAGAGCATGATAGACAATATATATAAAAACGTGGAAGCAAATGTGGAGGCAAATATAGAGGCAAATGCAAATGTGGAAGCAAATGTAAAGGATAATGTTAAAGAAATTTCAAAGGAAAAGGGTGCCGAGAAGGAAAAAGAAAAAGAGATAGAAAAAGAAAAGAACAGGCAATTCGGCTTTGGAGGAAGGCGCGTGCTGAGAGATCTGGCAGGCATACTTCTTATAAGAGAGCTGCTTCGCAGAAGGCGTCCATTCTTTGGGCATCCCGGTTTCTACGGAGGAGGCTTCGGAGGAGGCTTCGGATACCCGGGATATTATGGAAGAAGCTACAGCGGCTATCCAATGTATTAATATAAAATCCTTTGTTTTCTAAAAATATCAGGCCGGTATTTTTAAAAGGTATTTTCAGGACTTCAGTCTCCGTGCTGAAGCCCTGAAAAATGTATTTAAAGATGGGGTTAACATTTTCACAAAAGCCTTACACCCTTGCTATTGCCGGTCAAAGGCTTTTAATAGAGAGTCTCGCCTCAAGCATTTATGTCATAATTCACAACTATTAAAGTCATTATTTATGACATATTATAATATATTTACATCTTTGTGTTACTTACTTTATTTTAATACAATATTTTAATACAATATATATAATACTTTATATTTAATAAAAAATCAATGCTTTTTCTAAATTTTTATGGATATTTTTTATTTTTTATGTGCGCTTAATGCAAACTCCAATAAATAAGATTGCTTATATTAATGACATATATAATATTTTTTTGCTGACCTATTTAAGAAAAATATAAGCCAAGGTTTAAACCTCGGCTTCACTGTCAAAATCATCCTCATATTCAGGAAAATTGTCTATACTCCATTCCATACATTCATAGCACAGTCCGGTAAACTGGTCTATGTCCTCAGTTTGTTTATGGCAAACAATACAGCATTTTTCCATTTCACCTTACCTCCTTATATAGTGCAGCTTAAATCTACGCTATTGACCAAGTAAGTGCATTAATATTTTAACATCTTTCATACGCTTTGAACATACATTTTCACTCATTAGGAAAATATTTTTTCTCTTCCTTACAGTCATGGCAGTATCCATAAATTTCAAGCCTGTGTCCTGTAACATCGAAACCCGTTTTGTCCTGCAGCAGCTTTTCGTATTCCTCCAGCGGACACCCGTCTACCGGAAACATTTTTTTGCATCCCGAGCATATCAAATGGTGCTTATGCTCCCTTTTATTAATCTCAAAAAATGCGCTGCTGCTATCTGCTATAGTGGATTTTACCACCACCTCTTTAAGCACGAGGATATCCAGAGCTCTATAAACGGAGGAGAGATTTATGGAAATATTCTTGCCCTTCAGATCCAAAAAAATTTCCTCAGCAGTTACAGGCTTTCCGCTTCCTTCAATAGTCTCCAGAATTGAATTCCTGTGCTTTGTATTTCTTAAGCCCTCCCGCCTTAATACTTCCGTATAACTGCCCGTCTCTTTCATCCCGTCCAACCTCTTCTACATTTTAATTTTTGTACATATATTATTTTATCAATTAGCTTGAGTTTTTTCAAATTTTAATGCTTGTAAGGAATACTTTCCCTGCAGGCACACGCAATATCGTTTGCGGCCTTCATTCCACTTTGAAGCGCTCCCTGAATCCACCTGTGCACAGCCGAAATATGATCACCTGCAAAATATACTCTTCTATTATACTCCGGCAGAGTCATCGCATATGAGAATATCCTTTTTTGCTGAGGCGAAAAGAAGCAAAGAGCGCCTCTCGTCCATGGATTTCTGCTCCAATCAATAGTTTTTGACTCAATTACAATATTATCAAGATATCCTCCGGGAAGCCCGTTGACCCTCTCCACTTCATGCTTTATCTCACTAAACCGCAAGCTCTCAGGAAGGTTGCCCAGCCTGACTGAGTCAAGGTTATAGTTGTATGAAGCCAACAGCACCCCCGGCTTTTCCGCAGAGCTATAATTATTGTAACAGCAACTTGAAGAACCGGAAGGATACCATATAGTCTGTACCGGAAGGTCGGTATACGATCCCCCTCCTATTATTCTCCGATCGGCTCCGCCCTCCTCCCAAAACCGCCTCCTGCAAAGCATAATGCATTTCATTGAATCTATATAGTTTACCTCCTTGATGGCCTGCATTTTCAGCCCGCTGAAAACAGGTTCTATTTGTACGTTACGCAGCGCCGAAAACGGTATGGCACACACGACATAATCAAAGCGGCACTGCGGTGTATTTCCTGTTTTTCTGTCCAGATACGACAGTCTTACCTTTTCACCCTCATAGTAAATCCCCGTTACAGGACTTCCCATTTTCCATATTACCTTTCCCAGGCCTGCAATATCGGCTCCCGGATAATGCCCCGCAGGATTAACATCTGTTAAGGAGTCACGAAATGCGTCTGCAAGCCTTGAGGTTCCTCCGGGGATTTCATATAAAAATGACAGGTTGGCAGGATAATTTGCCTGCGCGATATCAACATAGCTATTGTATAAGTTTGAACCGGCCAGCGGAGAGAGGCTGGAAAGCATACTTATTGCTGCGTTGGTAAGTCCTGCCGCCTCCATTATTTTTCTTATTCCCTGGAAGTCCCAATAAACTATATATTTGTTATAAAAGGGCTTGACCTCAAGCAGCTCTCTTCTTTCTTCAGGTGATGCACAGAGCAGCGGGCTTTCAAGTGCATAATAATACAGCTTTTGCCACGGAGTATTTCTCTCCCGCTCATTCAGGAAATATTTAGGGTATATATACTCCATTACATTTCTGCCCAGAGGATCATTTCTCACCCTTGTGTCTCTTAAATAAATAAATGCATTTGGATTGTTCTGTACAAAAGGCCTGGTTTCCAGCCTGAAGAGATTTATGTAATGCCAAGCCGTCTCATGAGTAACCGGAATGCGCATGGCGCCCAATTCTCCATACAGCTCTTTGTTTTTATCAAAATAATAAGTGTATACCCTTCCGCCTACCCTGCCTTCCTCCGCTTCAAATATGGTTATATCAAAGCCCGCTCTTCTCAGCTCGAATGCTGCCGAAAGCCCTGCCAGACCGGCGCCTATTATTGCTACTTTTATATTCTTGCATTGTCCCGGTGCGGCAATGGATGTAATGCTTGCGGGCGGAGACATAAGCTGAAAAACATTATTTATATCCTCAGGACGGCCCCGCTCCAGCAAAGCATATTTCGCCATAATATACCTTTGCGTGTTTGTGGGGCTGCAGGACTGGACCGGCGGAGAAACCAATATATTATTATTTATGCTCATACTATTAACTCTCCCCTCCCCGTTATATAAGAATTTAATCAGGAATACTATAGTTAATAATATGAAAGTATGCTTTCCTTTGTTAATTAATCCAAAAAACAATTGAGCAAATAGGCAGTACTACTATCGCCAGTGCCAGAAGCATAAGCGTAATTCCCCCCAGTATATTTTTCCTTTTACAGGTCCATATGGCATATGAAAACGTATATATACTTGCCCATGCAACAATCAGAATAGCTATTATCTGCCCGTATACACTCATTGCGCGTACATCTCCCCTTCTGTTGAGGTTATCGGCGATGACCTGATGGTGAGTCCCGGCCTTCTTATTTTTACATCCACACTCACATTAAAGGTAGATTCCTTATATCTTGAAAGCCATTTGAACTCCTCCCACTGATCCCATGTAAGAAAATTCTTTTTCATGCTTCCTCCCAGGCCGCAGATATCGCTTTCGAAACCCTCTGCGGTCATTATCAGGAAGTCCGAAACGCCCTTTTTTATAAACTCCTCATAGCCCTTTTCAAGTATGCTCATCTTTTCAGGACTTTCATAGTTTATACCGCTCTGTATAACTGTAATATCTCCCTCAAGCATTATCCTGACATCTATAACAGGCTTGTCATTGACCATTTTAACTGTGTTGTGCGGCTTTCTTGCCTGCTTTATATTTAAAATTACAAACCGGTCTTTTTCTATCGGATCGGGCATTGTTACATAAGCCTTATTAAATTTTCCTCTCACCATAAGATAATCCATGGTTTGCTCACCATCTAACTCACCAACCATTTTCCCTTTGTCAAATACCGCCAAGCCCATTATCTCGCTTTGAACGCTCCCTGACTTGGGCAGGCTTCCCGCCTTAAAGTCTCCCTCAAGAGGCGCCTCTCTTCCTTTCTCCTTATATGTAGAGTCGGCAACAGAAAGCTCCTCGGGAGATTTATATTTTGAAACTCCAGCAAGGGTTGCAACAGGCTGAATTGAAAGAGATTTGCTCTGAACGTAAAAATTGTGAAACACCGTATCGGCAGTAAACCCCGTGTAGAGGTGAGAGATGTTATTCAGCTCGTAATACTTTGCAGGGTTGCCCTCCAGCTCTGGGTTGATGCTCTTTATATAATCCATGGCAGTCCCCTTGGCTACAAGTATATTTACCGTGGGACGGAACTCCCTTCCCTTTGGAAGTGCAATAATAAGATCGGCTACGCCATTTCTTGCAAATTCCTCCGAAAACACAAGCACCTTTGTATGAGAAAGATTAATCTGCCTGCTTATAAAGTTGTTGGCCATGTTAAGTCCTGAATATATCGTGGGCGCCTCCAGCGTTATAATTTGGGATCCCTCTTTGGTATCTCCTCCCCCCCCGCCTTCTCCTCCCTTAATTTTAGGAGGCACAACAATCTGAAGGGTCATCATAAGCTTATTGGTTTTTCCGGTATCCAGACCTATTGCAACAACGTATGCCATGTCATCAATCTCACGGCTGTCATAGCACCCCGTAAGAGCAATGCAAAGGATGGCAAGAATGATTATTATACCTGCAATGCTACTCAGCGGCTTTTTCACTTTTATTCTCTCCCTTTTTTCTTTTCTGTGAAATATTCGCTATGCTCAATATTATAATAGGAAAAACGACTGTAATTATCCATATATATTTTCTGAAGTATTCCTCCTCAAGCTGTATGGCCGTCGCAAGATTGGGAGGAAGAAGGCTTATATTAAAAACAAGTACTGCAAAGGGTACTATCAAGGGCTTTTCATATTCAAGCTTAAAGGTTTTCCTAAACACATGGGTTATAAAATAGAAGGCTCCCGTCAGATATAAAAGCGCAGTCGCAGCCCATATAAATACAAAAACCGACTCCACCCTCTGGAAAAATCTCCCATAGTTTATAAGCCTGGCCATCTGGTATATGGGCAGAAAATTCTCAACAGAAACTGTGTATGGGAAAACCATAAGATACGACACCACACTCCAAAGAAACATGCATGATGATATTAAAATAGAACTATAGCCTATTATTTTAAACTCTTTATTTGTCCTTATATAAGGAGCAATAAAAAACAAAATTGATACTGCGGAAAATATGGAAATTTTAAAAAAGCCCTCGCCAAAAATTTTTTGAGGCCCGGTACCCAATATAGGAAAAAGATTTGATGCGTTATAATACGGATAAACTCCTATTGTAATAAACAAAAAGCCTGCCGTTATCAAAGGCACAACAATTGCTCCAAGCCTTACTATAGCCTCCAGGCCCAGATATGCGCCCACAATCATTCCTGCCACAAAAAAAAGAGTTACAAAGCTTATTGGGGATTCGGGCAGTATTATCACCTTCATATCCTCTGCAAATTCTCTGAGCACAATAGAAATTATATACACAAGATATGCTGTCATCACCAGGCCTGTTATTATCCTAAAAGCTCCGCCTCCCGCAATTTGGCTTATATCGATAATATCCATCCCCTCAAAACGTGAATAAAGCTTCGAAATCAACCAGAATGCCAGAAGCATAATAACAGAAGCATAAATAATTGTAATCCATGCCGCAGTCCCTGCCGTTTCTGTCATGACCCTGGGAAAGCCCAGTATTATCTGCGTATATAAAAGGTTAAGGAGAAGTACGGTTCCTTCCCATTTTCCGAATATGATTTTACTGCTCATCCTCATTTTCCCCCTTCGGGCTGTTATCCAACCAACCTCTGCTTATTGGCGCCTGCCTTTGATCATCCTTTGGGTTTAGGTAATCAGGCCTGTCCTCCTGCTTCCATATGGGCGCTCTTAAAATACTGTCGGTAAAAACCCTCGATACCTTTGGCGCAAAAGGTGCCAGGAATGGGACTCCAAAGGATTTTGCACTGACCAGCCATATACCGTAAATGAACAGCCCGGTAGTTATTCCGAGAAATCCCGCCATAGCCCCGATTATAATAAACGCAAATCTAAGTATTCTAAAAGCAAATGCAAGTGAAAAGTCAGGAGCTGCAAAAGATCCTATCCCTGTAACCGCCACTATGATAATCAGCACAGGGCTTACGATATTTGCCGCTACTGCCGCCTGTCCCAGTATTAATGCCCCTATTATTCCGAGAGTAGGGCCTATCGGTCCGGGAATTCTTATCCCCGCCTCACGTATCAGTTCAAATGCAATTTCCATAATAAGAATTTCAATCACCGAGGGAAAAGGCACCATTTCCCTGGCCGCCTCTATAGAAAACAGAAGATCGGTAGGGATCATCTCCTGATGATAGTTTGTTATTGCTATATACATACCCGGCAGAAGAAGAGACAGTGCAATTCCAAAATACCTTATCAAACGAAACAAATTTCCATACGGAAACCTGACATATTTGTCCTCAGGCGACTTAATCATATCCTCTGCGGTAATCGGCATAATAAGGGCAAACGGGCTTCCATGCAGTATTACGGCAACTCTTCCCTCAGTCAATGCACTTGCCACCCTGTCCGGCCTTTCCGTGGCAATTACCTGGGGGGCCGGAAGAAAAGAGCTGTCCTCTATAAATTGCTCAAGCTCTCCGGAATCGGACAAATAATCCACCTTGAGGCTTTTGAGTCTTTTTGCCACTTCCTCTACCAGAGACTCATTTGCAATATCCTTTATATACATCATGGAACAGGGGGTATTACTCCTTTGCCCTATCTCAAAATTCCGGCATATCAGGTCTTCATCCTTAAGCCTTTTCCTTATAAGGGCGGTATTAGTCCTGATTGTTTCTGTAAATCCCTCCTGGGGCCCCCTGATTACAAGCTCGGTATTGGGTCTCTCCACCCCCCTGCGCTCCCAGCCCTTTACATCCCCCGTAAACGCCTTGGCGATTCCGTCTACAAATATTGCACACCCTCCAAAATTTATCTCGTCCATTATTTTTCTGTATGAGGTAAATTCCTTCATCTGGCTGTGGGGAAGTATTTGTTTTTTTATATACTCTCCAATATCCTCCTCAGCCTTCTTTATATCGAGACTTGAAAGCATCATTAACGGCTGAAGTATATTATTATTTATAACCTTTCTGTCTGTCATTCCGTCAAAGAATATAATAAATGCCCCTGCTGCTTTGTCTTTAAATATAATATCAAACTCTCTTATTACCACATCTCCGTTCACAGGGATATTATAAAGCCTTTTCATGGAAGCGAGATTATATGAAAGGTATATGCTTACCTCAGAGCTTTCGTCTTTATTTTCATCCTCTCGTTGTATCTCCTTCTCTTTTTTGCTGCTTTCGCCGGTGTCACGATCTATTTTTTTTATGCTTCCGGGCTCTTTCCGCCTTCTGGCTCTATACTGCTTATCCTTTTCGGCACTGCTCCCGCTTCTGTTTTCCTTAGAACTGCTTTCCGTCAAAACAAACCTTTCCCTCTTTTTCGGCTCACTAAAAAATAACAGTTTTTTTATTATTTTTTTATACCCTTCCAAACATCTCACTCCCTCTAAAGGCTTGTTTTTTTAGTATAAACGCTAAAGCACATAGATTCTAAATTACTACCTTATCCGCCTTTCCGTCTCCCATCTTTACAAGGTGCACATCCCATTTTCTCACACCCAGAGTCTGTGCAAATTTTTTGTCAAACACCGCAAAATCAAACCTGTTTTTTCCCTTTATAGCACTTCCCGTATCCATAGCCACAGCATATCCCAACCCTTTTATATAGAACACCGTACCGAAAGGCCAGTACTTTCCGTCAACAGCGAGAGAAATGCCGGGTATTATGGGCTCTCCCGAATTGGTTATTCCCTTGTCGTTTCCGCACTCGTCAGCGCTTGGGGTATATGCGGTTATAGTAAACTTTCCCAAGTAATCGCCTCTTTTTATCTCACCTCTTGAGCTTATACCCGTAAACTTGGTAAAGTTTTGGGGCTTTATGCCCACGGAC
Organism: Bacillota bacterium; assembly: GCA_023390115.1. Classification (GTDB taxonomy): domain Bacteria; phylum Bacillota; class Clostridia; order Acetivibrionales; family DSM-27016; genus Anaerobacterium. The sequence goes on along the minus strand of JAEWDM010000024.1, from coordinate 74,995 downwards.
GCAGCCATTTTTAAACTATTTTGGAGAGCAATATTATCTTCCGTCAATTCCCTGTTTTTCTTTAAGAGCTCCTCATTGCTTTTCTGAATCTCATCTATCCTTTTAAGTATCTCTTCATTCTGAGAGTTTATTTTTGAGTACTCCTCTTTTATTTTGTTATTCTCTTCCGATATTTTCTCCTTTTCCTCGCTGATGGCTTCCTTATCCGCCGATATCATGCTAATATTCTCAAAGGCTGTGGTATACTGCTGTTTTGCATCCATATATTTATTATAAATATAAACGCTATTTAATATGAGGCCTGCTATCAAAACCAAAAAAATGCATATCAAAACGGAATATCTGCTGAATTTATGTTTTAAGTTCTTTTTCCCCAATTCCCCTGTTCTTCCTGAATGCACACTTTTGTGTGCGTTTAAATTTTCGTGCCCATTCAACACAGTTTTCTGGACATCATCCATACTATTCAACTCCTGTTTTTTATTACTAATCAAGCTTATTTTTATTTGTTTCCATATTTTTAGTACATTATTCATATAACGGATATTCACAAAAATTTTTTTGTTTACATATTGCCTTTTAAAAATTCATGTGCTATAATAATTAAGCGTTGTCGGGGTGTAGCTCAGTTTGGCTAGAGTGCTTGCTTGGGGTGCAAGAGGTCGCCTGTTCAAGTCAGGTCACTCCGACCATAGAAAAATAGCGAGGTTCGAAAAATCGAACCTCGCTATTTTTTGTGCTTTTGTGCCAAATATGAACCAGATACTTTAAGTAAGTGATTTGTACACTGCAAGATTATAGGGACATTCCTCAACAATAAAGCAAAAAAACCCGCGCTTTTTTGAGGAATATCCCACCCCGAACGCTACAAAGGTCATTTCCGGCCGTTCCTGCAAAATGGCTCCTTTACTTCATTGCTGAGCAATTCCTTATACGCCTTAACCTTGCGGAATGTGTTCCCCATCATCTCATGGCTGCGGTAAGCTCTCAGCTCATCCATATTGAATTCCGCAAGTAAGATACCCTCTGTCACGTCATCAGCCAGAACAATTGTATTGTCAGCCGGATTTCCGTCTTTGTCCCAGACTATGGGACTGAACGCACATGAACAGCCCGCATTTTTACCCGGCGGATTTGCCATGGCAACCCCTGTCATATTTTCATATGCCCTTGTAGACAGCGCTTGCACTCGTGCAGGCATTATCCCGCAATCATTAGGAACCAAAATTATTTCCGCGCCCTTTAGCATAAGTATTCTCGCGCTTTCAGGGTACTCCCTGTCATAGCAAATCATAATTCCTATTTTAACTCCGCTAAAGTCACATACATAAAACTCATCGCCATTTTCAAGCATTCTCTCATCCGAGAAGTCACAAGTATGCACCTTGCTGTATTTTAAAATAACCTCACCGTTCCTGCTAATTACAAAGGCTGAATTTCTAGGCCTCCTTTTACCCCTTGTATAGCCCGTGATAACCACACCAATGTCCAAGTCCTTTGCGATATTGCAAAACGCCTTAATAAACCGGCTGTCATCCTCCAACGCCAGGGCACACCATTTTTTATACGCAGACAGTTTAACTATTTCCTCTATAGGCAAAAATCTGTCAACATCAGGAAATTCATATCCGGTAATCCAGCATTCCGGGAACAAAACAATATCGGCCTGCTGCTTTTTTGCCTCTCTGACAATGTTCAAGCCTTTCTCCATATTTGATTTATAATCCATAGCATCCCGTTTTGCCTGCGCTATCGCAACCCTTAATGAATTTGACAATAGCTTACCCCCCTCCTTTTTTGGGGAATACATCTCAAAAAAACTCCTAGTTGAGGAACGTCCCCCCTACTTTACTTCAATATGCCCAATCTTTTTGCTTCAATTTGCCAATCGGGATACTCGCTTAGCAGTAAATCATACAGCTCTCTGTCCTCAGTAAGGCTTATGTCATTAGCAGCAAAAAAATTAGCGTTATCCACTGTCCTGCCCTTAAGGCCGTCAAGCCTTTGCAAAAACTCAAACTTCTCATCCCCTATCCCGATAAACTGCCAGAATATGTTTTGCTCAGAGGCTCTTGTTATGATATTTTTTGTATTTGCCTTATCAGAATTATTGCCGTCAGTAATAAATATAACATACGAAGGAATGTCTGACGGCTCTTCCCGTACATATTTCGTGTATACATCCTCCATTACAGGAGCATACTTTGTCTGCCCCCAAAACTTCGCCGCCATGCCTGTCATGATATTATCCTGAACATAGTTATACAGGTTGTCCCTGTTAACAGAAGGCATCCGTATATATTCATCGTTAAAAAGCCAAACATCCAGCTCACCGTTGTCATCAAACTCTAAAGCTATGGGAAACAGCCTCTCAATCACTTCCTGCACATATCCCTCCTTAAATGCCTTTCGCATTGACCCCGATTTATCTATCACTACACCCACACGGTTCACCGGGTACAGCAGAGGCTTTTTTTCAAGAACTGACGTCAGCACAGTCTTTCTCAAGTCAACCTTAGCCCTAACTTCTTCTTTAGACAAACTAACGGACATAAATATTACCTCCCCTTAAGCTTTTATTTGTATACTTTATTTTAACAAAATTCCGGGACGCATATCAACAATACAGCAAAATCTCTGCGTTACAGCATCCAGCCTGAGAAGCTCCTCCATCTATTGCTTTAAATATAAATAAATGTTATTATTTACTTGAAATCTATATTTACAGCTATATATTTAATACAGCTTTTTACTGCATACTATAATATCTTATCCGCACTATACGTTTCCGCAAAATATCTTATAAAATCCTAAAATCAATTAAATTAATGAAAGGTGATCTGTTTATGAACGTAAGAGAGCTTTTAGCCAGAAGCGCAAAGTTTTATTCAGAGCGTGAGGCTATAATTGACGGATGCCGCAGAATGTCATTCTCTGAAGCATGGTACAGGGGCATACGCTTTGCCAATGGCTTGCTGTCATTGGGCCTTAAGCCGCAGGATAAAGTCGGAGTATTGGAGGATAACTGTCTTGAGTCGGCAGACGCTTATATAGGCCTCGCCATTGCCAATATGGTGCGTGTGCCTCTATATTCGGGCAGCAGCTATGAGGTGCACTCACACATGCTGGGGCATACAGGCTGCAGTACCCTCATAGTAAGCCCCTCCCGCTTAAGGGAAGTGGAAAAAGTACAAGGACTTAAGCATATCATTGTCAGGGATAAAGGCTATGAGGAGTGGCTGTCCTCCCAATCACATGAAATGCCCGGTATTGACATAGACGCCGATGATTTATTCATCATCCGGCATTCAGGAGGTACTTCGGGTCTTCCCAAGGGGATAGGCATAACACACAGGAGATGGATAATAAGCATGCGTGACTGGTTTTTTCCACTTCCCCCCATTACACCGGGCGATACTTTTCTCCATGTCAGCCCCATGTCACACGCCTCCGGGTATATGTTCCTTCCGGTATGGGCCGCAGGCGGACGCAATATTATGCTTTCCCCTTTTGAGCCTGCAAAGTGCCTTGAAGCTATGAAACAGGAAAACGTGTCGTATATGTTCGTCCCTCCCTCAGATTTAAATACGCTTGTCAATTTCTGTTTGTCAAACCGGCCATCCCCTCATCCAGCTTTAAAGGCCTTGATGAGCGGAGGCGCTCCCATTTCAGGCAAGCTCATACAGGGTATCAAGGACGTCTTCGGTAATATTCTGTACCAGTCTTACGGCCAAACGGAGGCTGGCATTGTCTCCATCGGAAGCCCATGGCAGTGGGATATGCAAGGTTCTGCAGGCTCCGATCCCGTACTTGCATGTGGCACGCCCCTTCCTTTTGCGGATATTAAAATAATGGATGGAAGCAGTCGTCAGCCCCCGGGCCAAGCCGGTGAAATAGTTGTCCGCACAGACGGAATGATGAATAATTATTGGGGCAATGAAACGGAAATCAATGCTTCATATAAGGAAAACTGGATACACACAGGTGATATGGGCAAGCTGGACAGCGACGGCTTTTTATATATACTCGGGCGAAAGGAAGACGTAATAATTACCGATTCAGGCAAGATATATCCTCTCGAGCTGGAAAACCTGATCTGTTCCCATCCCGAAATTATGGAGTCCGCTATAGTTGAGGTTCCAAGTGATGAACCCGGACAAGCAATAGCAGCTTACTGTGTGGTAAATAAAAATTACTCTCTCAACGAGCAGGAAATCCGGGATATTTGCCTGAAAAAAGCACATTTCGGCAATGCTTCGCTTTATGTGAAGATAACGACGGAGGGCCTGCCAAAGAATAATATAGGCAAAGTTATTCGCAAAGAGCTCCAAACCAATGCCGGAATCTTAGGAGGTGGCACGAAATGAAGCTTGCAATTGCTTCGGATTTATCGGGGTTCCCCTTAAAGGAGTATATCTTTAAGCACCTCTGCGAAAATCATAAGGGCTTTGAGATTATGGATTTTGGCATAATATCCCCGGACAGGTCCAAACCGTTTTATGAGCAAGCCGCAAGGGCCGCAGAGGCAATACAGCGGGGTGACGCACAGTTGGGCATACTCATTTGCGGAACCGGACAAGGCATGGCTATCGCCGCAAATAAATATAAGGGCATTTATGCCGCTCTTGTTGCAGATACTCTTTCGGCAGAAAGGGCCAAAGCAATAAATAATGCAAATGTCATTACTATGGGCTGCTGGATTACAGCTCCCGTAATGGCTGCCGAGATTGTAGACAAATGGCTTTCTACAAGCTTTACGAAAAAAATGGACTCTAAAAGAGATTTTATAATTGAGGCCTTTAACCAGCTTCAAAAAATAGAAGACCGGCAATTTAAGTAATATGAATAACAATATTATTCAATTTGGAGGCCAAATGGATACAGCCGTTGTTAAATTAAAAGAAGCCGCTTCCTTTCTCAACAAAAAGGGATTTCTGCTGCCGGGCTCCTCAAGCGGGAACATCAGTATGAGGGACCCCGATAATCCCGATAATATGATTATTACCTTATCAGGCGAAAGCCTGGATTTTCTAAAAGAAGGCTCGGAGAGCTTTTGTGAAGTTGAGCTGTCAAATCATGAACGCCCCAAGAATACCTTGCAGTCTGTAGACTGGTCAAAATGGGACTTAAAGAGTCCCGGATTGAACAGATGTGCAAAAAGCATGCTGCTTCAGGGAAAAGCATACACAATGGCCCCCCTCCCCCGGGCAAAACAAGGAAAGCCTTCGTTTGAGACTTACCTTCATTCGGGGATTTATGAGAATATAAGCGGAGCCAGAGCTGTTGTGCATTTACATTCTCCCAATTCCACCAGCTTCGCCTGTTTAAATCCCAAAATATTAATGAGGCTTCGCAGATATTGTAAATCTTCCTTTCCCGATAATGACAGCGCCAACATCGTGCCTTATATTAATGTGGCAAGAATTGCTAAATGCGGGCCTATTCTTTGGTGCCCGCACTTCCCTGCAGCAAGCAACGAGCTTCATGAGTATGTATGGAGAACATTGAAGGTCAATGAAGGCCTTGCCGTCATTTTGCAGAACCACGGCGTTTTAAGCATGGGCTTAACGATTATGGATGCCGCAATGGTTGCGGCTGAAATTGAACAGGAATTGGGGCTTATTCTTGATACCCTACGGATATCGGGTGGAAAATTAGGCTGCCTTAGTTATATTAAGGCCGATGATGTCGAATGGTACTGGACAAATATTTCAAAAGGCAGCCCATGGCGTAAAATATATTGCAAATGAGCTCTGCACAAGAGGTGACTGATATGAAAAAAATATTTTATAAGGATAATATAATTGAAACCTTTATTTTTGATTTAGACGGTACTGCTTTCGGGTATGACGGCTGCACCGCATCAATCAACTCGGAGGGAAAGGTGCTGGCCTACATTTGCAGCCGCTTTGCCCATGTCGGTATACAGGAGGTTTACGGTCTCTCTCAGGAAAGCATGGATGTTGATAGAAAGAAATGGTTTTTAAACCTTTTAAAGCAGATAAGCGCCAATTATCCCGGCAACTGCCGTGATTTTGATGCCGAGTCCCTTGCCTCTGATTTGGAGGCATTGTATTGGGTAACCTTCACCCAGCTTAATACCCCTTATTTTGACTTCATTTATTTTATTGAAAAAATCAGATCCTCCTGTACTCTTGCCATAATAACCGACGGATACGCAAGAAATCAGAAAATCAAAATTTTTTCCAGCGGGCTGCATAATTACTTTGACTTCAATAACATTGTCTTTTCCGACGAGATTAATGCAAAAAAGCCTTCATGTGAGATATTTGACTACGCCCGGGAAAAGATAGGATACCGGCCTGAAACTACGGCATATATAGGAGACTCACTTAAAAAGGACATTGCCGGGGCAAATAATGCCGGACTGCTGTCAATATTTTTAAAGCGCGGCCCAAATATTTCCGATTCCTGGACAGGCTCTCATGAAAGGCCCGGTATAACCATATCAAATTATTATGAGCTTCTCGATATGTTTAAAATAAAATGAAGAGGTGGCAATTATGCACTCAAAACAGCAAATTAAAAAAAGTGTGCTGGTAACAGGAGGCAGCAAGGGTATTGGAGCCGCAATTGTAAAAAAATTTTTAAGCGAAGAATACATAGTATATTTCTGTGATGTTGCTGAACCTGAGCATGGGAATAAGAAAAATTTATTTTTTCATAAGTGCGATATAAGCGACCATGAGCAGGTAAAGAACATGTATCATTCTTTTTCCGAGAGGAAAATCAAGCTCAATTCTATTGTAAACAATGCGGGAATTAACCTCCATGCTTCTATTGAGGACATCTCATATGAAGCATGGGACAGGATAATAAAAACAAATGTTTATGGCCCGTTCAACATCACAAGGTATATGCATATGCTGCTGGACACGCCTAATGCGTCAATCGTCAATATAGGCTCGGATCAGAGCCTTATAGCAAAGAAAAACAGGCTGGCATATTGCACCTCCAAGGGTGCCGTACTCCAATTCTCACGCTCTCTGGCAGTTGATTTGGCAGAAAAGGGGGTAAGGGTAAATTGTGTATGCCCCGGGCCTGTCGATACTCCTATGATGAGGGAGATGACAAAAACACGGCAGCTGGAAATAAAACAGCCCATACCCAGACCGGGGAGGCCTGAGGAAGTCGCGGACGTTGTGTTCTTCCTGTGCTCGGATAGCTCCTCGTACATTACCGGCGCTTCTGTCGCGGTGGACGGAGGGTATACCGCGATGTGATACCTGACATATCTTTGCACAATCACGTTATTAATGCCGCGGACATATAATTAAAGTAAATAAATAACTATGACGGGGTTTTTATAATGTATTACATAGAGGTTGAGAAAAATGTCAAGGTTCTGGTGCAGGACTTAAATCCTTGCGGTAAAAAGACGGTTTTTTTAGTACACGGCTGGCCTGTGAGCCATAAAATGTTCGAGTACCAGTTAAATGTTCTTCCTAAATATGGCTTCAGATGCATAGCAATGGACTTAAGAGGCTTCGGAGGCTCCGATAAGCCATGGGACGGTTATTCCTACGACAGACTGTCTGATGACTTATATGCCGTTATTAAATCTCTTGATGTTGATAATTTGATTTTGGCAGGCTTTTCAATGGGAGGGCCTATAGTCATACGATATATGGCCCGCCACGCCGGCTACAGGGTGTCAAAGCTCGCCCTAATCTCTGCCGCGGCGCCGTCCTTTACCAGACGCCCCGGCTATCCTTACGGCATGACAAAGGAGGAGGTCAATGGTCTTATTATGAAAGCCTATAAAAACCGGCCTCAGATGGTGAGCGATTTCGGGGATATGTTTTTTGCAAGCAGAGTAACCCGGCCCTTTGTGGATTGGTTTCAGAGCATACAAATGGAAGCCTCGGGACACGCCACTATCAAAACAGCCGAATCCCTGAGGGATGAGGATGTAGGCCCGGACCTGTCCGGCATAAGGGTTCCGACGGGGATCTTCCATGGAATGCAGGACAGGGTATGCCCGTTTCCCTTTGCGCTGATTTTAAACGCCAACATCAAGGGCTCTCAGTTGTACAGCTTTAATTGCGCCGGACACGGTCTCTTCTATGATGAGCTGGAGAAATTCAACTGCCTGTTTTTGCAGTTTCTTATGGGGGACATTTCTCAACAATTCGTTGAAAATGCTTCGGAGAATGTTTCTGAGAATGCTTCAAAAAGCACATCTCAAAAGTAGAGCAAAGGCTCACAGCCTATTGCATTGTGCTGGAGCCGCTTTGCTTTAATTTTTGAGGAATGTCCCCAACAAAATGGTAAATCATTTGAATTTTGGCAGCCACGTTCCATGCGCATCAAGCAATTCATCCACCATACTGACTATATCGTCAGCAGAAAGCTCTGCGGCTGTATGCGGATCCAGCATTGCAGCCTGATATATATGCTCCTTCTTTCTTGTCATTGCTGCTTCAATTGTCAGCAATTGAGCATTTATATTGGTCATATTCATTGCTGCCAGCTGAACAGGAAGCCTTCCTATATGGCATGGCGTAATTCCTGTTCCGTCAACAAGACAAGGCACCTCAACACAGGCATCCTGTGGGAGATTTTCTATCAGCCCGCCCTTGTTCAGCACATTTCCGCCGATTTTATAAACCGTATCAGTTACAATAGCGTTCATTATATAAGACGCATATTCCTTTGTTCTGTTATGTGTCAGCATAGGGTTATGCACCAATTCATCCCTTTGCTTGTTCCAGTTGGCAATCTGGTCAACGCATCTTCTTGGATACTCATCCAAAGGAATATTATACCGTTCAATTAATTCGGGATATTTTGACTTTATGAAAAAAGGATTGTACTCGGAATTATGCTCACTTGATTCGGTGCAATAATATCCAAATCTATTTATATACTCATATCGAACCATATCCCCATGCTTCTCATTTTTATTCTTTTCAGCCGCACGCATACGGATTTCAGGATACAGGTCATTTCCGTCCTTATCCATAATTTTCAGAAGCCAGCCCATATGGTTTATTCCTGCTATTAATTCCCTTCTGCCCTCAAGCCTGTCTTCCATTCCCAAAGCAGTAAGCAGTCCTTCCGAACAAATCTGTACACTGTGACACAATCCCATTGTTTTCACACCTGTATACCTTTGCATGTAACCGGACAGCATTGCCATAGGATTTGTATAGTTCAGGAACCACGCATCCGGGCAAACCTCTTCTATATCATGCGCAAATTCTTCAAGTACGGGGATAGTTCTAAGCGCCCTCATTATCCCGCCTATCCCAAGAGTATCTGCTATCGTCTGTCTTAAGCCGTATTTTTTAGGTATTTCAAAATCAGTTATTGTACATGGATCGTAACCTCCGACTTGAATAGCATTTACAACAAAGTCCGCGCCTCTAAGCGCATCCTTTCTGTTTTCGCACCCCAAATAAGTCTTGATTCTTGCTCTTCCTTCATTAACGTTATTATTAATTGCTTCAAGCATTATCCTTGATTCCTTCAGCCTGTCGCCGGATATGTCATACAAACAGATTTCACTGTCTTTCAATGCTTCAGTACACAATGTATCGCCCAATACATTCTTTGCAAACACAGTACTCCCCGCACCCATAAATGTTATTTTGACCATAATCCTCATCCTCCAATACATTAAAACAATTACATGTAAATCATTTGATACTTAACTATATAATACCATATTAAAGCAAAATTAAAACTGAATAATGTGACCATGGATACACCGGGCCAACTCATATCTGCTATACCCTGTAACGGTTCACTGTATCCCAATTTAATTCCACACCAAAGCCGGGGCTGTCAGGTATTGTAACCCATCCGTCCTGGACATGTATAGGCTCGGTAATCAAGCTGCGGCTTAATACAGTCTCCTGCCCGCAATATTCCAGATAAAGTGCATTTGGAAGAGCTGCGATATATTGCAGTGTCGCGGACATCAATAGACCGCTTTTAAAATTATGCGGTATAATTGGAATTCCTGCTTTAACCGCCGAATCTCTAATCTTCCTTGCTGCAGTCAAGCCGCCGCACCGGCTCATATCAGGCTGTAAAATATCTATGCAGCCTTCTTTGATGTAAGTGTCAAACTCATCAATATGGCATAATTCTTCACCAGCTGTAATATTTAATGAAACCTCGCTGCGGAGCTTTTTAAAATCGTCCTTTCTTTCTACCCGGAAAGGCTCTTCTACCCAAAAAACATCATATTCCTCAAACGCCCTGCAGGTATTCAATGCAACCTTATAGTCATCCCAGCCCATAGCAATATCAATCATAAGCTTTTTATCACAGTCCAATGCTTTTCTGGCTGCCCGGATTAATGCAATGTCTTTCTTGGGATCCTGTCCTAAAGAACCCCAGCCGAATTTAATACCGGTATACCCCTGAACCATATGATAATCTATTAATTGCTTTACTTCCTCTTCTGTCTCCGGCATCAGAATGCTTATATACGCAGGTATTCTATCCTGACAGCAGCCTCCGATCAGCTTATGCACAGGCTTACCAAGAGCTTTGCCGGCGATATCCCAAAGTGCCATGTCAATTCCGCTGATAGCATGCATTACAACTCCGCCGCGTCCCTGATAGTAGCTATACTGATACATTTTATACCACAGGCGCTCAATATCCATTGGATCTTCTCCAACTAGAATATTCTTTAATCCTCTGCACGCACTGTGGGAATCCGGCATTTCAATGGCGGCCTTTACCAGAAAAGGCGCCGAATCCACCTCAGAGATACCTGTAATTCCCTCATCGGTGTGTACTAAAATAATGACAGAATCCTGAGTGCCGTCTCCGATTAAAGAAATCTCGGGCTGCCTTACAATCACTGCCTCTACGTCGGTAATCTTCATTTTAATTTCCTCCTTTTCTTACTCCTTTATAGTGGCTTGGCATACAAGCCTTCTACTCCTCCCATGGATGCACTACCGCTTTTATTAAGCTGTCGGGATGATGCTTTAGCAATTCCACCGCCTTGTCCAGATCCCTTAGCTTAAACCTATGGGTGACCATATCCTGAACACGTATGGCTCCTCTTGCGACCATATCGATTAAAGGCTCCCAGACCAACTCATTATTGGTTAAGCCATGTATTGTTATTTGCCTTAGAATGACTTCTTTCACCGGAAAGCGTATGTCGGCAGAGTCCCCGGGTATTCCGTACAGAATAACAGCACCTCCTTTTTTTGCAAGGCGTACTGCGGCTTCAACGGTTGCAGGAGCACCGGCGGCCTCAATACAAAGGTCTGCTCCCTTGCCGTTTGTTTCCTCCATAACCCGCTGTTCCAGATGCTCCTTATTAGTATTAATAACAACATCCGCTCCAAAGCTCTTCGCAAATTGGAGCCGTGCTTCATTCCGGGCCGATACAATTATCTTTTTTGCGCCAAAGGCCTTCGCTGTCTGAACAAAGGAAAGACCCGCAACTCCGGCTCCCTGTATAAAAACAGTGTCCTCCGGGCTGAGTCCCAGACGGTAAATCGCTCCGGCCGGGCAAGCTACAGCCTCTAAAATCCCTCCGGCATCATTGCTTACCGCTTGGGGTATTTTACGGATGCAGCTTTGTGGGACAACAACATATTGTGCATATCCTCCAGGATAAGGAGGAAAACCTATCTCTCCCCCACATTCACATAAATGCTTATTTCCTGTGCGGCAATAAGCACACTGCCCACAACCAACGGCGGTTTCCACAACAACCCTGTCTCCGACAGACGAGCTTTGAACGGACGTCCCCACTTCCACAATTTCCCCGCAGATCTCATGCCCTAAAATATGAGGCGGCTTTCCGTTATCAAAGCTTCCGGTAATCACATGGACATCCGTTGCACATACGCCTGCGCTAAGCACCTTGAGCTTGACGCTTCCCGCGGTGCATTGCGGCTCGGGAACCTCGGACCACACCAACTGGTCATAGTTCCGCCAAATCATTGCTTTCATCAATATAGCCTCCCTGAATCAACTTTTGAAGCTCTTTCTCTATTTCAGTGCAGACTCCCGCTATTTTGTCAGATGAAACAGCCTGTGACTGGAAACCTGTCCTCAGTCCCCGCGCTTGTGCCAGCAGCTTGTACCCCAACGGGAACGGCAAGGAATCCGCAAGGCTCAACAGACTTAGAATGCTGCGCTGTATTTCAATAGCCTCTGTTAATTTGTTTTGTTCCAGCTTTGCATAAACCGAGCACACCCATTCCGGCAAAATTCCGGCCAAGGCTGTCATGCTCCCGTCACATCCGGCAGTCAATGCAGAAAGAAGGCAGTCATCGGTACCGGTATACACCAAAAACTTATCAGGCTTTAACCGGTTTGTATGGGCAATTTGTTTCATATTGGCTGAGGAATCCTTTATTCCAATAATTAATTCCTCAGCCATCAGACGGTGTATTGTATCCAATTCCAAGCCTGTCGTAAAAAACGGAACGTGGTACATTATAATTTTCATTCCATTGGCTTTTGCTGAAATCCGCAAATAAAAGTTAATTATGTCCTCTTGCTTTTGCGGATAATAGTAGGGCGGGCAAACGACACAGGCATCATATCCATATTCTGCCGCGGCCTCAATATATTGAAGCACTTCATTTACACAAGAGCCGCATGCTCCCCCAATCAGTTTTTTTCTTCCGCTGTTTTCCACTGCTACCGTTTTTAATATATTTCTTTTTTCTTCCATCGTAAACCTTATAAATTCTCCCGTTGAAGAACAAGGAAATAATGCTGTGATGTTTTTTTTGCAAAGCCAAGCCGTTTGTCGTTGCAGCTCTTTATAATCAGGAATGCATTGCTCTGTTACCGGTGTAACAGTAACAGCGCAAGGCCCTCTCAAAGCATCAATTTGATTCATAATAACCTCCACGCCCAAGCTTGGGCACAACAATGATGAACTATGTTTACAGCCCTGCTTCAATATGTTTTCTTATCTCAGAATAAAATACTCTAAATCCATTGGATAATGGAACAGCAGCTCCGCCCCTTCTTCTGTCACCAGAAAATCATTCTCCATGCGAATTCCCCATTTGTCCGGGATATAAATACCCGGCTCCAGTGTTACAGCATCCCCTGCTTTCAGCAAATCCTTGCTTCCCCGGTCTAAAACGGGATTCTGGAAAGGATGGGCTCCTATCGCATGGCCTGCATGGTGAGGCATATTTTTTTTCATATGCCGCTGCTCTATAGGATGTATGACTGCCTGATAAACACATTCGCCGGAGGTATGGGAGGACAGCATTTTAAAACCGGCTTCCATAGCGGTTAAAAGGAGGTTGTATGCGTCGGCCTGTTCCTTGGAAGGTGTCCCCAAGAAAAATGTCCGGCATGTGTCGCACCATGTTCCCTCATGCTGGAGAGAAAAATCAACCAGCAGCAAATCGCTTTTCTCTATTGTTTTGGACGTTGGGCCGCCATCTATGTCCGAAGTCCTGAAGCCGGATAAGAAATCAAAAGCATAATGTTCTTTTTGATAGCCCAATTTATTCAGCTCCTGCTCTATCAGGGAAAACAGCTCCTGCTCCGTCATCCCGGCAACAGCTGTTTCCCTGATAAAGTCATAAATTCGTGCTGTAACATTCAAAGCTTTTTTAATTTGATTCAGCAAGAGTATTTCTCCTTTTTTCGTTAACTGCGTTATTAAGCCTTCTTATATTCCCGGCTTAATTTTCATAATTTCCGAACCTTCCTCAGGCAGATCTGTAAAAGTAATTCCATCCTCCATAAAGGATTTCCCGCTGCGCGTGATCCGGTGCTCGCAGTCTGCAAAGGTAATATCATAAACAGAGTCGTTGTCCAGTCCCTGCAGGTAAATCGTCCGTTCCGGCTCACCGCCCTTTAAGCGGAAGACAAAGGCATATGCGGTATTATCCTGCGCCATATACTGATATGCCTGCCAGCGGTCACCTTTTCCGCCTCTCAGTGCCTGTCCCGTAAGCCTGAACATATCCCCCATGAGAATGTATTTTTTGGAAAAGTACTTAAAAAGCTCAATATGATGCTTCAGTCGCTTTAGCCACTCAGGCTTCCAGTTTTTGAACCGGTATGAAAAGCCGCAGGATGACAGCAGGCTTGCCCGGATATAAAAATCAAGCTTCGCAGGCGCAAGGTCTCCTGTAATAGGATTAAAAATTCCATTATGATCACTGATACATTCCGACTGTGTAAATTGATAGCAAAGAGCCGGATGAATATAGGATGCCGCGCCCCAGAGGCACTGAAAATGATTATCTACATAATCATGATCCGACATATAGGCACAATGGGCACGCGACAAAATTCCGAGATCATTTCTCAGTCCGCCGCCGCCGCAATTTTCAATTGTAAGGCAAGGATATTTCTCATGGACTTCTTTTAAAAATTGATAATATCCCTGATAATGCCAGTACAATCCATCGCCCTCCCCATGCCCGTGAGAAAGTGAATTGCAGCCAAGCTTGGGCGATACGTTAAAATCAAATTTAATCCATCTTGCCTGGTATACGGTAACTAAACGGTCAATTACCCCCATTGCCCATTTGCGTGTTTCCGGGTTTGCCATGCATAAATGGCCTATAGGCTTTCCGTTCCTGAGCGCAACAAATTCGGGATGGGTCTTATGCAGATTTGCAATCGCTCCGATGCCTTCAATCTCGCACCATATTCCAAAAGGAATTCCTTCAGCGGATACAGCCCTTCCCAGATTGGCTAAGCCTGACGGGAAATCAACCCTGTTTTCAACCTCCCAGTCGCCGCGTTTGCCAAACCAGTTGATTTCTGCATCCGGTATGCCAAACCAGCCTGCATCCAGTACAAAATTTGTAATACCTGCTTCGGCGGCAAAGCGTGCATTTTCAACACAGACATCTTCATTAATAAAGCGATCCTCATAGCACCACCAGGTATTGTACGTAACAGGCAGCGTGTCGATTTTTTCGGCATCTATGATGCTGCTGTGCTTAATAAAATATCTTCTTGTAAAGCGGCTTGCCTCATCTAAACTATTACCGGAATAAGACAAGTATACCGCTGCTCCCAAGAGCTTATCCTGTGCTTCAACATCACTGAAGAAGCCCCCCTCATGTATTCCGGCAGCCGCTTCAAAAACACCGCCGGTATTTTTGATTTCACAGTTCCAGTTTCCTGACCATGCAAGAGCAAGACTGTAATTGCCTTTATCGCTCTCCAGACCTATCCATGGGGAATACTCATAAGAAGACCGTCCATCCAGTGTCCCCATCCCAAACAGCTCCGGAATTGGTATGTCATAGGGAATAAACTCCTTTCCCCAGTTCGAACCGAAATAATGAAGCGTACCCTTCATGGGCTCTGCGCAAAATCCAATGCTTAACTTGCTTACCCGCACTGCTTTCGGGGAACAATTGCGAAGTTCAATCCAGCACTTGACTGTTTGGATTTCCTCATCCTTTTCCTCGCATATAACAGCAAAAATATCATCTTCCAAAGCGGCATTATATTCAGAATACAAAAGAGAAGAGCGCTTTTCCTGCAGAGCTTGCTCTGCGGTTCCTCTATATTCATTACCATTCACATTTATAATATAAAATAATTTCATAGGTTCCTCCTTAAGTAGTTTTTAGCCCTTCACCGCACCAGCGGTCATCCCGGACACAAAATATTTCTGACACAGCACGTAAATAATGACAATAGGAAGTACATTTATTAACATTGCCGCACATACCAGATTCCAAGAGCTTACATATTTGCTGAAATAGTTATACATCATCATAACCATTCCCCATTTCTGAGTGGAATTCAAAAAATATAACGGAATAATAAAATCATTCCAGCAGTTCAAAATATTTAATACCACAGCTGTAGTTGTTACCGGCTTTAACAGTGGGAAAATAATATTAAAAAACATCTGAAAGCTTTTGCAGCCGTCAATCAAAGCAGCCTCATCCAATGATTTGGAAATCTGCGATATAAACCCGTAATAAATGAATACTGTAAACGGAATAAACTGTGCGGTATATAATAAAATTGCACCTGAATATTTATTAATAATACCAAAAAACTTTAAAACATTTACTGTCATGATATAGTTAACAGGAGCCATAAGACCGATTAGAAAAACAATATAAATAAAACGGTTGCCTCTTGTACGGTTTCTGGAAAGTGCAAATGCAGCTAAGGATGAAAGCAGTACAGCTAATCCGGTAGACATCACGCTTAGGAATACGCTGTTAAAGAAGGAGCGGAACAGCTTCTTATCTGATAAAACCTGTATGAAATTTTCAAGGTGTAAAGACGTCGGAAGCTTCAGGCTCATTACTGCCGATTCGTTAACACTTTTAACCGAATTAAATATAATCATCGTCAAAGGCACTACAACTACTAAGACTAAGATCCACAATAATATTGATAAACCCCAATCAGCAACTTTTTTCCCCTTCATCATTCCACATCCCCTCCTTCCGATGCAAACCGCTTAATCACACTGATTGAAATAAGAATCAAAATAAAAAACATTAATGTGCTGTACGCCGTACCATATCCATAGTTGCCTATGGAAAACTCGTTTAATATCGTAATTTCCACCACCTCTGACATCTTTCCCGGTCCTCCGTTTGTTAAGGTGAAGATAACATCAAAGACCTTCAGCCCGGAGATAACGTTCAATAACATATTAATAACAACAGAAGGCATAATAAATGGTATTGTCACTTTGACAAACTTTTGCCATGCATTTCCGCCGTCGATATCACAGGCCTCATACAAATCACTTGGTACAGATTGGAGTCCAGCTAGAAATATTACCATATTAAAGCCGGCCGCCTTCCAGACCTCTACCGCAACGCAGGACCACATTACCAGTCCCGGCTCTATAATCCAGCCATGTGCAAACGATCCCATTCCCATTAACCTGAAAAACTGATTAATTATACCGGTATCCGGATGATACATCTGCTGAAATACAAGTCCTACAACAACATTAGAAAGCACTATCGGAAGAAAAAATAAAGCACGCAGAGCATTGCGCCCAAACAATCTGCGGTTTAAAGCCAACGCCAGTAACAGCCCGAATCCGCCCTTTAATATTGAAGTCATGAATGCAAAAAAGAATGTATTGAATAAAGGCCGGAGTGATGATGTACTTTCAAATATCTTCTTGTAGTTGCTGAAACCAACCCATTTCAATGTATCACTCATTGAGTTCCAATTTGTCAAAGAAAAAAATATACCCAAGATACTGGGCAGCAGAAAAAGGATAAAAAACACTGTGAAAGCCGGGATCCAAAACCATTTGGCATATATCTTGTTGTAATTCATATAGCCCTTTCTCCTTTATTTAGTACTGCCGGCTCAAATATGTCCGGCAGTACTATTTTATTTATTTCATTGCATCAAACATTTTTTGACGGTAATTGTCTATATCCTGCAAAGCTTCCTTAGGTGTTTTAGTACCCATTAAAACGTCTTGAATACTCGGTCCTACAATCTGGTCACTCCAGTACAGAATAGAAGAGCTGAGATCTTCTCCTTTTCCGCCGGTAGCATTGGCAATGAAGGTCTCTCCGCCCTTGGTGGGCTCTGCTTTGATTCCTGTAAACGAAGGATTAGGCCGTAACGCCGGGTTATTATCATAATAAAGCTTTAAATTTTCCGGTTCTGCCAGAAAGCTAAAGAACTGTTTTACTTCATTCAAGTATTCGGAATCTTTATAGGCGACTCGCATAATAGCACTGGCACTTGGAGAATACATATCGTTTCCTGCAAATGGGACAGGATACATTTCCCAATTTTCCGCACCGCTATCCGGATATTTTTCTGCCAGCTCAGTCTGCCAGGATTCATATGTAAGTATCCCGGCACACTTCCCGCCTGCCATTGCCTCATAAGCAGAATCCCATGAATTAGAGAAACTGTTTTTTCCTAAATATTCGGAGCTATATGCTTTTTTCAAATCAGACAGGTATTCAGACAGTTCAGGAATATCTGCTAATTTTACTTTATTGCTATTTAAATCAGCATACAAATCCCCTTTGTAATTTTTACAAGCCAACGGTCCGCCCTGGCTCAGCCAAGCTCCCCAATGCCATAGCTCTTTCCCTGTGTTATACACTGGAGTAATGCCATTATCCTGAAGCGTTTTGCAAACACTGTCAAATTCCTGATAATTTTTCGGTACTGAAAGATTGTATTTTGCATAAATTTCCGGATTATACAAAATGGCATATCCGTCTATGCACCATGTCATGAAGCCCATTGTCTTATCATTTATTTTGGTTATTTTTTTTGCATAATCGGCATAACGGTCAACCCATTCTTCATTTGAAAGATCCGCGAAGTACTTCTCCGGCTTAAATACCTGTGCCGATACTCCGGAAGTAGCCATAAAAATATCCGATACCTCTCCTGAGTTTAATTTTGTCTGCATAACACTGGTGTACTGGTCATCCGGGCTAATCTGAAAATCAACTTGTATTCCTGTTTTGTCAGTAAATTTACGATTTAATTCTTCGTCAACCGTACTGTTACGATTTACCCATGACCTAGATGCCGCATAGGTCAATGTAACATTTTTCTTCTTAACGCTTCCGCCGGGATCCTCGCTCTTGCCAAAAGAAGCGCAGGACGAAAGAGCCGTAGCTGCCAGGAGAATTCCCAATACCGCACAAATGGCTTTTCTTGTTTTCATTAATAACGCCCTCCAATTATTAATTTAGTCTTTCTATTTGCATTTAGCATATCAAACTTAAAATGAAAACTAAATACATATTTCACTCTCATTTTGGTGTAGAAAACTGAACAGTTGCTAAATCTCAAAAATAATGCTATACTAAAAAACTAATTAAAAGCTTAAAAAGGAAGTGAGAACTTTGAAGCATCCTAAATCTATCCGCTCACAGCTTTTTCTCTGCTATGCAAGTATTATTCTTATTACAATTGTAGTTTTATCACTTACATTCTATTTTTATACCGCAGATATTTTAGAGAAAAAGGCCTCGACATCATTGCAGGCAATTTCGTACAATATCAATCTTTCTATTGAATCTGAAATCAATAAAATGGATGAGGAAGCCAAACGAATTATATCGTCCAAGCAAATAAAGGATATCTTTTTTAATTCTTATACAAGTGAATTTAACAATCCGCAATTTCGTACCAACTTATTTAATCTGCTTTTTTTTTCCAACCCATCTATGAATTATCAAACCAACATATTTGGAACTGATAACAGACTAATTCAATATGGAAGGATTTTTGATATCACAACATACAATTATAAGGATTTTTATCCGTCATCCTGGTTTAAAGAGTGTATTGCCCTGGAGGGGAAAAAGCACATCTCCGGGGTTCATTTAAACCATGCCGGGTATCAGGTAATTTCGCTTTCACGTGCATTTAGCGAATCTTTTGTCTTTAACACACCGTATAACAGCATCGTAGAGATTCAGCAATATTATAAGACCTTTGAAAATATGGTTTTAGAGGCTCTCTCATCCTCCTCAACCATAAAAGCTTATGTATATAACGAGTCGGGGGAGCTGATTTACCCGTTGGACACCGGCGAATCCGATTCAGCGCTTCAATATCTTGCTCTTATTAAGCAAAAAAACGTGGATTTTGGTGCGTTGCCTCTTAAAAACAAAAAAGAAATACTGTCATATTCAAAATCCGATAAAACAAATTGGACAGTCATTGTCTGTGAATCTGAGCAAAGCCTGTTAGGTCCTATATTTCGATTACGCAGTCAGGTTTTGCTGCTTGGGTTGGTAGTGCTGCTGTTGACAATGCTGGTAACCTTTTTAATTGCGCGTCAGCTTACAATTCCCATTAAAAAAATCCGTGATTCCATTACCCAATTGAATTTAGTGGAACTTTCAAGCCAGCAATTTCAGGAAGACAAGCCTATGTCCAGCGAACTGGAGTTATTATATAATTCCTATTCCAAAATGGTTGAGCGCCTGCAAAATTCTCTTAATGATATAGTAATGATTAAGTCTCATGAGATCCAAGCAAGAATGCTCGCTCTTCAGGCACAAATGAACCCGCATTTTCTGTACAACACAATCACCGCGCTCAGCATCATGGCGGACAATAACCATCAGCCGGAAATTGTAAAAATGTGTGATAGTCTGAGCGGAATGCTGCGTTATGTTGTAAGAGAAAGTACAAAGCCGGTTACTTTGTCGGCCGAGCTGGATTATATGAACCAGTATTTAGTATTGATGAATTGCCGTTATCCGGATCAAATTAATGTGGTTGTCGATATTCCCGAGGATTTACTGAAAATATATGTCCCCAAGCTTATTATTCAGCCAATTATTGAAAATTCCTTTAAATATGCGTTTAATACAAGACCGCCTTGGAATATTATTGTTAAAGGCAAAATAGACAATACTCATTGGACGATATCGTTTACTGATAATGGTGTAGGCTTTGATAAGAACATTTTAGAATGGCTTAAAATTAAAATACAAGAGGAGTCATTCCAATTCCTTCAGGAAGGGAGCGAAAAAACAGGTTTACTTAATATATTTTACCGGCTTAAGATTTTATATCAGGATAATGCCATTTTTAAAATTGAGAATAATGCTCCGAATGGTTCTGTAGTAACAATCGGCGGATTATTATCCACCGACTCTGCAAGCAATAATAAATAGAGGAGATCGCTATATGTATAAAGAGCAAAAATACAAGGTTATGGTTGTAGAAGATGAACCAATAATTCTGAACTATTTAGTTACAAAAATAAAAGAACTCCCTCTGCCATTAACTGTATCTTCACAAGCAGCTAACGGTGAAGATGCTCTTGAGCTTATTCGTCAATGCCCTCCGGATATTGTATTTACCGATGTAAAAATGCCTGTCATGAACGGGTTACAGCTGGCAAACAAAATTCATGAGGAATATCCTGATATTTTAATGGTAATTATCAGCGGATATGAAGATTTTGAATACGCCCAGCTGGCAATTCAATATAATGTTTCAGATTATTTATTAAAACCGGTAAATTACGATAAGCTGTTTTCTATTACAGACAAGCTTTGCCAAAAGCTGTCTCAAAGATATCACTCTGTCATAAAAGAATTTATTGATTTGGCTATGTCAGGAAATGTGGCCCAGACAGAAAGCGATGCTGCCGGAGACTTTTTTGTTTTTCTTATTAAAGCAGGCAACCTCTATACCAAACAGGCAGAACACATGGTATATGATTCAATAAGAACTTTTTGGAAATCGGCCTCTCTATTTTCCTGGCTGTCAAATTACTTCTCTCAGAATACTGACTGGTGGCTGTCAGATATAAAGGAATTTAGTTACCGTATGCTGATTACCCGGACAAATTATCCTGATTTGAGAACCCACCTGTTCGATTACTTAAATAAAACACAATGTGATTGCTTTTTTAATGTATGCCTTTGCGAGTACCCTGAAACTATCCCGCTTATTCAATTGCGTCAAGCTATTCAGTCCTTGTCCGATGATATTAACCACCGCTTGATCCCCTGTTTTTCACAAGAATGGACTTTACAGCCTGGCACTGCCCACTCAATTCCTCTGCTGAATTCATGCATCTTTGAAAAACTAATAATATTATTAAAATCAGGACATATTTCTGCACTTGAAAAATATCTGGACTCCTTGCTTAAGCAATGGCAGAACGAAAAAGCCCCACAGGTTTTCTTGTCGAAATACCTTTTAGAGCTCTTTAGCTTTTTATCAAAACACAATGCATGTTCTGCCACACAAAACGAGATGTATTCTTCTGTTTCATCGATTTTCGCTCTATGCCATTCAGATGATCAGCTGTACGGTCAGCTGCATGGGCTCGTTATGCAATGGGTAATAAACCCTATGTATGAAAGTCACAACAGCATGGAAGTATATCAGCAAATAAAGCAATATATTGAAGAATACTATCAGCAGGAAATAACTATGGAATCTCTGTCAGAAGTTTTTCATTTTAGCTTATCGTATATTTCACGAGTATTTAAAAAATATGGAAAACAGCCCCCTATCAAATATTTGATACAAATTCGTATGCAAAAAGCAGGCAACTTAATGAAAGCTCATCCTGAAATGGATATTAAAATCATTGCTGAACTTGTAGGCTATTCCAATCAACATTATTTCAGCAGATATTTTAAACAGTATTTTGCCGCAACTCCATCCGAGTATAAAAAAAATATATGCAAGCAGCTTCAAAATTTTTCTTCTTAAAAAAATTTGGGGACATTCCTGGAACTTAATGCACATTAAGCTTGAGGAATGTCCCCGTCCCCTATCCTATTCCGCGCCTGCCGGTTGGGGTGTCGGCAAGTCCCCCCTTTGCCGTCTCCTTGAAATCCGTGGACATCTTTTGGCCCACTGCCTTCATCGCGTCAATTACCTCATCGGCAGGTATCGCACTTCGGATGCCGGCCAGAGCAAGCTGGGCCGCTACAAGCGCATTGGCCGCCCCCATTGCATTCCTCTTTATGCACGGCACCTGTACAAGCCCTCCTACAGGGTCACAGACCAGACCAAGTGTATTTTTTAATGCGATTGCACAGGCATGTATACACTGCGACGAGTTCCCTCCCAGTAATTCCACTACAGCCGACGCGGCCATTGCAGACGCGCTTCCGCACTCCGCCTGGCATCCTCCCTCAGCCCCCGACAAAGTGGCTCTGGAGGCTATTACCATGCCTATTCCCCCGGCATTGAAAAGGCTCATCACAATGTCATGCTCCGCCAAGCCCCGCTCCTCCATAACAGACAGCAGCACGGCCGGAATAATGCCGCAGGAGCCCGCTGTAGGCGCGGCAACAATCCTTCCCATGCATGAATTATATCGTGCAACCGCCAAAGATTTAACCAAAGCACCCGATAAAATATTCCCGCAAATGTTGTGTCCGCTTTGCAGGTAGTCGTTAAGCTTTTGTGAGTCAGGCCCGCAAAAGCCGTCTGAACAAGCTCTCTCATTTGCTAAGCCTTCTCCCGTGCTCTTCTCCATGACGTTAAAATTATAAAGCATTTTTAAAAAAACTTCAGAGCAAGGAACGCCAAGCTCCGACGATTGATCCTCAAGGATTATCTGCGATATTTTTTTCCCCTGCCTGACCGTCTCTTCCTCCAAATCCTTTAGTGAATTGCGAATAGACATAATTTAGGCATCACACCACTTCAATATTGATCACATTAAACACATCCGGCTGCTGCCTTATCATATTTATAAGCTCTCCCGGAACCTTTTGATCAATTTCTATAGTCATGATAGCCTTCCCTCCCCTCGCCGAACGGTATACCTTCATGTTTGCAATATTTATGTTTCTGTCTCCTATTATAGACGTAATCATGGCTACCATGCGCGGCCTGTCGGCATACTCAACTATTAAGGAATTGTACTGTCCCGTAAACTCCACGTCCAGACCGTCTATTTGCCTTATGACAATATTCCCTCCGCCTGTGGAAGAGCCCAGAATAGATGCTTTTTTACCCGCTATCCCCTCGGCTGAGATTAAAGCGGTATTGGGATGCACATCTCCCAAGGATGCAGTCTCTATGCTGAACGTCATTCCGTCCAGCTCTGCAAGCTCTATGCTTTTCCTGATACGGGGATCATCGGGAAGATAACCCATAAGCCCCCCTATTATGGCCTTGTCAGTCCCATGACCCTTATATGTCTCTGCAAAGGAACCGTGCAGCTTTATACAGGCGCTTTTTACCTTCTCTCCCAAAAGCGTCCTTGCCACGTTGGCAATCCTGACGGCGCCCGCGGTATGGGAGCTGGAAGGCCCAATCATTACAGGGCCTATTATATCAAAAATATTCATAGCCTTATTTTTCTTTTCATAAATCTTCCGTCTCCCCGCAAGCCCAGAAACTCTCCGTTTTCAACAATAACTCTTCCCCTGTGTATTGTAACAACAGGCCACCCCTTTACACTTCTTCCCTCATAAATAGAATAGTCCACATTATGGTGCAGAGTTTCATGTGATATCTGCCGGACCTTGTCAGGGTCAATAATTACAAGATCGGCATCGCTCCCCTTTTGTATTATTCCCTTTTGGGGATATAGCCCGAAGGTTTTTGCCGGATTGTAGGAGGTTATTTCACACAGCTTATTTAAGCTTATCCTTCCCTTATTTACGCCCTCCTCTAAAAGCAGCATAAGCCTTGCCTCAATTCCCGGGGCTCCGTTTACGACCCTTGTGAAATCCTGCTTAACACTCCCTTCCGCATCCCTTTCTAAAAACATTTCTTTTTCCTCAATGGAATAGGTACAGTCATCCGAGCCTATTATCGAAATGCTCCCGTCTCCTAGCCCCCCCCACATAGCCTCCAAATCCCGCTCTCCCCTTAAAGGCGGGCTCATCATATAAAGGTGTCCGTCCTCCTGCTTATATCTTTCTCTCGTAAGGGTCAGATAATGCGGACAAGTCTCGGTAAAAACCCTCACGCCTTCATTTTGCGCCTGCTTTATCACCGACAGCCCCTCTGAGGTTGAAAGGTGGAATATATACAACGGACATCCGGTATATCTTGCATACAGCACAACCCTCTGTACTGCCTCCATCTCGCACAGATTGGGCTTGGATTTTTCAAAATACTCCCACTGAAGCCGTCCATCTCCTCTGAATTTTTCAATATTTGACTCGGCTATTGCATTATTCTCTGCGTGGACTCCCGGCAGGCCTCCCCATTTCTTTGCTTCAGCCATAACGGAAAGCATGCCCTCGTCATCTATCATTACACCTTCCTTTTTATATGTCATAAACATTTTGAAGCTGGGGCATCCGTATTCCACAATTGACTTAATTTCATCAAGCACCGGCTTTTCCGCCTCTACAAACTTGGCATGTACACCGTAATCTACACAGCTTTTGGACATCTCCTCCCGTCTCTCCTCAATGCTGGCCATCACAGAATGCCCCGCCCTGGAATTGGTAAAGTCAATAAACGTTGTGACACCTCCAAAAGCTCCGGCAATGCTTCCGCTGTAAAAGTCCAGCGCACCCTTGCAACCCATAAACGGGGCCTCAAAATGCGTATGCGGGTCTATTATGCCCGGCAGGACATACATGCCCTCCGCATCTATCTCCCTTTTTGCCCTTCCGAAAAGAGAAGCCGCTCCCACAGCCTCAATGACAGAGTCCTGCACTGCAATATCCGCCTTAAAGCTGGACCACGGCGTTACTACCGTTCCATTTTTTATAATTAAATCAGGCATACACTAAACCTCCATTTCCTTATACAGCCCCAGCCTTGAGATGCAAAGACCCGTTTCCACAACAGTACACAGGGCTCCCATTCCTGCCTTGACAGGGTCTACCACCGGAATTCCCAAGCTTTTTTCAACCCTTTCGCTGATCATGGTCATTCCGGCACATCCCAGCACAAGAACCTCAGCTCCATTATGTATGGCCCGCTTCCCACACTCTGTCAATTTATCCTCCAGCAGCTCTCTTTTATTTATAAAGCCCTCTATATTCAGGTCCAGGCTTTCCACCGACGCCATACGGCTTTCCAGCCCGTATCCCTTTACCATAGACTCCATCATAGGCTGCGCCTTTCGGGCAGCGGCAGCAATGCTGAATTTAAAGCCCAAAAGCAGCGCAATAGAGAGCGAAGCCTCTGCGATTCCCACAACGGGTACCCCTGCCGACTCCTTCAGCGCATACAGGCAAGGGTCTCCAAAGCACGCTAAGAGTATACCCGAATAACCCCCTGCATGCCCCTCCGAAATATATTTAACAGCCTCCGCACCCGCAATAGTGTAATCTGTAAAGCTCTCCAGTACGACCGGAGCCTTTTCCATGCGTACCACATGTGCGTCAGCATTTGGAAGGCTCAGTCCCTGTATTGTATTGCGTATATCGTCCGTCATTTTCTCTGAGCTGTTAGGATTTATTACAAGATACTTTTTCATATTCTCTACCTCAAAAAATATTTTACCTATCCCTCAAATGCATCTTTCCAAAGCTGTTAAAATTGTTTGGAAGAAATTCCTTATGCCCTATTATCCCACTGCTGGCACATTTCATCAAAGGATATCACATTATTTTTAAATCCGTAGCTGCCTAAGGCCTGGGCCAGCCTTGTTATCTGGGGCGGCTTTACGTTGGCCCGTTCAAGCAGCCCGGGGTTTGCAAACACTTCCTTTACAGTACCGTCGGTAAGCACTTTTCCATCATTCATTACTACAACGCGCTTTGCATATTGAGCCACAATGTCCATCTCGTGCGTGACAATAATTATAGTATGCCCCAGTTCCTCATTAAGCATTTTAAGGAATTCCATTACCTCTATGGACTGCTTGTGATCCTGCCCTGTCGTAGGCTCGTCAACTATAATTACCCTCGGCTTCAGAGACAAAATAGAGGCTATCGCTATTCTCTGCCTGAGTCCTTTTACCAGAAAAAACGGGTGCTCTTCAAAAAGCCCCTCGCTTACACCGGAAATTTTCGAGGCAACCAAAACCCTCTCCCTTACCTGTTCCTCGTCCAGCTTTAAATTTCTTGGAGCATATGCGATTTCATCATATACGCTGTTATTAAACAACTGGTGATCGGGGTTTTGAAACACATAGCCTATATTCTCCACAAGCTGCCTGTTAATTTTAGGCAGCGAAGTATCCAATCCATTAACTAATATCTTACCCCCGGTAGGCTTAAAAATTCCGTTCAGGCATTTGGAAAAGGTGGTTTTGCCACACCCGTTCTGGCCTATAAAAGCAATAAACTGGCTCTTATAAAAGTCTATATTAATATCCTCCAGTGCTTTTGTCCCATCGCTGTAACAATAGGTAAGCCCTTTGACCTCTATTATTTTGTCTGTACTCAAAAATCCCGCCTCACTTTCCAAGAAGCTCCTTAACAGCCTTCTCTATTTCATCAAATCTTACAGGAGTACTGCCGCAAAGCCCCTTTTCCTTATATAGCCTCTGAATAAACTTTATAGCCTCAGGTACTTTTACACTATGGCTTTCAATAAATTCTATGTCATCAAAAAATCTTTCCGATTCTCCGATTTTTTCTATTTTCCCATTGCTCACCAGAATAATTTGATCGGCAAGCTCTGCAATCTTTTCAATATTATGTTCCACTACCAGTATTGTTACCTTAAGTTCCCTCTTCATAGTCTGCAAAAGACTGAAAATATTATCCTTTGCAAAAGGATCCAACATCGATGTCGGCTCATCAAGAATTATAATCCTGGGCTTCATTGCTATAATCGAAGCAATTGCTATTCTTTGCTTCTGTCCTCCCGACAGGTCATACGGGGGCTTCTCAAGCAGGCTTCCAATAGAGGTAAGCTCGCTTACCCATTCAATCCTTTCTTTTATTTCGCTCACAGGAAGTCCCATGTTCTCCAGTCCGAAAGCAATTTCCTCCTCCACGCTCATTGAGGTAAATTGTGCATCTGGATCGGAAAATACCATTCCCACTGTTCTGGCAATATCAACTGTGGAGCATTCCTTTATCGACTTGCCGAACAGCTTTACCTCTCCCTTGTAGATCCCTGAGTAGTTCTCCGGTATAAGCCCCTTAATGCACGAAACAAGAGTCGTTTTACCGGATTCATTAGAGCCTATAATACCAACAAAGGTATTTTCCTGAATGCTTAAATTAATATCCTTAAGCGCGGGCTCGTCCTTTCCGCTGTACTTCCAGTTAAGGCCTGAAATCTCAATAGCGTTCATCTGTCATCCTCCTTTTAAAAGTTCAAGTATAGCGATATTTACCGGTGAATTATTCAGGCTGAATAATCCGCCGAATATCTGAAGAGAACAGAATGCAAGGAAAAACAAAACAATCGCCGCCGAATAACAGATATCCTTTTTCGTAACGGGGTTCTTGGACATAAGGTAATCAGGCCGCTTCCTTCCGTCAATTTTATTGGATATCACCGTTCCCTTTGAATACAAGCCTACGCTTATTTCCTCGCACCTCCTTATAGACAGCGTAAACAGCGGTATCATATACATGGAAAAATGCTTTATCTTGCCCACAAACGAAAGATCGGAAACATCAAGTCCCCTGGCCTGCTCCGCCTCCCTTATAATCTGGTAATCCTCCATAAAAATCCCTGTGGCCCGAAGGGACAATCCAAGGAAATAAGTGGCCACAAAAGGCATCCTAAGGCTTCTGAAGGCAATAAGTATATCCCTTTCCCTGTTTGTAGAAAAATAAAAAATTGATGCAAATAAAAGAGCTATAATCCTGAAATATATGCATGCCGCCCACATAATTGAGTTGTAGTACAGCTTAACTGCCCCAAGCTGGTATAAAAGTATTTTCTCTCCCTTTGCTATTGGGAAAAACAGGTAGGTCGCAAATATAAACACCCCAACCGTAAATACCATAGGCATATACATCTTGAGCTTTTTAAGATCCACCCTGGAATATATGAAGAGACCTATTATTGCTATTAAGAAAAGAATATTCACTTCAGGTATTTCAACAAAAAGAGGTATAAACCCCGTTACCAGAAAAATAACAAGCCTTACAAGGGGATGAAGGGCATATATGGGCGACTGGTATGGCACAAAGCCTATAATTGTTTTTTGCATCTTTCTTTCAACTGCCATTTTAAATCACCTCTCTAGTCTAAGCTTTCATTGCCTGTTTAATGCCTAAAGCCCCGGGGATGCATATAAAAGCTCCAGACCTTCCGTCATCATCCCCGTGCTTTGCGCATACTTCCTCTCTATGCCCAGTATCCTTTGCAAAATGTTTTTGTTTTAATAACAATAGGAGATACAAACTTAAGCATCAACACTCCAAGAATCCATGATGCAACGGCATTTCCCATAAACCAGCCGGCGAATACAGTAAAATGAGCGTCAGGTGCTATAAGCCCGAACATTCTGAGCACCGTGCTTCCCCAGCCTGCGCCTATAAGGTTTGATACGATAACGCCCCAGACAGTAAAATTAATCCAGTCAGATGCCTTTACAAGTCTCGGGTCTGCACTAAACTGCCTGAACGCCCAACCGGCAATCAAGCCCTGTGCAAGGTTGCCGGGTATATATGCAAGAGACACCGGCAGCGCGGCCGAACCCGATATTGCATTTGAAATTATAGGGAAAACAAATGATGCGATTCCTCCCCAGCCTCCATACCATATGCTTCCTACGCTCTGTATGGCCTGTCCGGGCCAGAAGGCCGATACAAAACCCAAAGGCACGGCAATACTTCCGAAAGTACCTACAACAATACCAATACCTGTAAATAACGCCATCATAACAAAATGTGACAGGCCTGCCTTTCTTACCTCTCCGTCTTCAATTTTCCAAACTCCCTTAGACATAACATTAACCTCCTCTAAAATAATAAAGATTTACATTTATATAAAAAAAGGTGCATGCTGATACTACTATCAGCATGCACCTTTGCAAGAACTTTAATTCCGTCATTCAATTTTCTTATACTCTTATGCTATAGCCTGAGCATAAAATAATCAACAGAATACCTTTAAAAGCCGTATTTCTTTCATTTAGTACCACATAGCCGTATTATTCTGAAAAACTATTCTCATTTTGATAATTAAAGCTCTGAGTTTTCATCCACCATTTTGATATGCTGCATAATGCCGGATATATCGGGCTTGACCGGACGAACGCCTACAAACCGGGCTACGGCACTAATATCCTTTAATCCGTTCCCCGTAACCACTATACAGACTGAGCTGTCCTTCTGAAGCTTCCCCGATTCAATAAGCTTTTTAAGACCCGCATAGGCAACAGCGCCCGCGGGCTCTCCAAAAACCCCCGTATTTGCAGCTAATTCTACAACAGCCTGCATAATTTCCCGGTCCTGTACAGCAACAAAAAATCCTCCGCTTTTTTTCACAGCACCGCTTGCCTTTATTACATCCCGTGGCTTTCCTACCGATATGCTGTCTGCAATGGTGCTTGCCTCTATATCCAGCGGAGCATATGGCTCTCCCCTTTCAAACACACGCTTTACCGCGTCGGAGCCCGCCGCCTGCACTCCTATTATTTGCGGAATTTTATCGATGAAGCCCATTCTGTAAAAATCATAAAAGCCTTTATAAAAAGAGCTTATAACAGTACCGTCTCCCACGCCTACGAGCACCACATCGGGAATCCTCCAACCATTTTGTACGCAAATCTCATATGCCCCCGTTTTTTTACCCTCAAGAGAATATGGATTTATTGCTGAATTTCTGCTATACCACCCCTTCAGCCTTCCAACCTCCAGCGAAAGGTCGAACGCCTGATCATAGGTTCCGTCCACAGCAATCACCCTTGCTCCGTACACGAAAAGCTGTGAAATTTTTGCGGCAGGAGCCGATGCGGGCAAAAAAATGTAAGTTTTAAGAGAGGTTACCGCCGTAAGTCCCGCAAGAGAAGCCGCAGCATTTCCCGTCGAAGCGCAATATACAGTATCATAGCCCTTTTCACAGGCCTTCGTAACCACCACCGCGGATGCCCTGTCCTTAAATGAGGCCGTCGGGCTGCCGCCGTCATATTTCACCAGCAGCTCTCTTATTCCAAGCAGTCCGGAGAAGCTGTAAAGAGGAGTTCCCCCAACATGCAGGTGCGTCCTATAGCTGCCCTCCTCAACCGGTAAAAGCTTCTCAAACTGCCATAGGCTCTCATTTTTTTCATAATCCTTTTTGCTTGCCTTTATGGAATTGTAATGCGGCACTATTTCCAGAGTGCCCACTCTGTCCCCGCACGCGGTACAGGTATATTCAACCTCATCACGCGCATATTCCCTGCCGCAGCTTACGCATTTCAGAAAATAATCCAACCTTCACACCTCAATCCCCTTAATTTAGCCGCACCCTGCTTCAGCTCTGTCTTTCCCGCGCAATATACTGTCCCAGTCCTCCCTGATAAACTCCATCCTTTACTATAAATCTCCCCCTTGAGACAGTGCTTACAACCCTCCCCTTTAAATTAATTCCTTCATAGGGTATATAGTCACAGCTTGAATTGTGCTCCCTGACCCTCCACTGCCGCTGCGGATCAAATATTGCCACATCGGCGTCACACCCCGGCATAAGCGTCCCCTTCCTGGGATACAGGCCATGAACCTGTGCGGGATTTTTTGTAAATTTGTCAATAATATCTTCTCCAAACAAAGAATACATAAGCGAAAACGAATGCTCGACTCCTCCTATACCCATAGGTATGTGTGTCGTATACTCCATGCTTTTATCGGCTGCATTGAAGGGACAGTGATCGGTCGCTATGGCGTAAACAGACTTAACGCCTTTTATAAGGCTTTTCCTTTCCTTCTCATGCCTCAAAGGGGGAATCATTGTATACAGCCCGCCCTTGTCTCCCTCATACACGCTTGAATTAAAGGTGAAATAATGTGGACAGCTTTCAATAAAAATATTTTTTCCCAAAAGCTCCCCATACCCCTCCTTAAGCCTCTCCACAGTAGTTCCGCAGCTTACATGCACAATATACAGCAGCCCGTCCCTTAGCCTGGACATTTCCGCCAGCTTTATAACCTCGCTGATTTCAGAAGCCGCAGGCCTTGAAGCCTCATGCTCAGGCACCCTTATCCCTTCTCCTTCCTTTATAATGCCTTCATTCTCGGCATGCACAAGCACCATAACCGAGCCCTCTTTTGAAGCTGAAAGCATTTTGTCAAGGTAGTCGTCTTTTGTGCTTCTGTTCGATGAGGAATACGCCGTAAAAAATTTTGCCGTGGGCATGCCCAGCTCCTTCATCCTTTTTATCATTACTCCCGGATCATCCCCAGGATTGGATATGGTAGCATGAAGTCCATAGTCTATAACACTGTCCATTGAAAGAAGCCTTCTTTTTTCATACGCCTTTTCCATGTCGTCTGCCCGGCAAACCGGATCTATGAAATCTATAAAGGTGGTAATACCTCCAAAAGCAGCAGATATGGATCCTGTTCTGAAATTGTCCGCAGAAGTATACCTTCCGCTGCTTAAAGCAAAGTGTACATGCGGGTCAATAAAGCCGGGAAGCACATACCTGCCTCCCGCATCATATTCGGTAGCGGCCTCAAGGCATGAGCCCGAAATTGCGGCAATTTTATCGTCTTTGATATAAAGGTTGCCATGAAGCCAGCTCCCGTTAATATAAATTTTCCCATTAAGTATGCCCACACTAAACAATTCAAAACACCCACTTCTTGTAAAATAATTTATATTCCCATAACACCCCTCAGGGTACTCCAGTGCTCTTTTCTGTAGTCCTCAATAAGCCCGTTCATCCGGCCTGCCTCCTGCTGCTTCTCCAGCCAGTAGGACTGGTCCTTCTGGGCATTTAACTCCTCCACCGTTTTACCCTGCTGCTCGACCCATGTAAAATATTTGAGATTATGCCATCTCTCCCGGCTGTACTTATCTCCCTCAAAAAACCAGGATGGCTCCTGTCCCAAAAATATTCTCTCTGTCCTTGACTTTGCCTCACCCCTGTCCAGAGTTCCTCCCCGTTCTTCCATCTGCCTCATAACCGATCCATACCTGGCAATGCTGTCTGTGGCAATAACAAAAATATTTTCATCTCTCTTCATTTTATAAAACTTTGCTGTCTTTATGGCGCCGATAATGTTTGCGATACCCGATATCCCAAGCTTGTCGGATATAAAGTCCACCATTTCGCTGTCTGCAAGCTCCTTAAGAAAGCTAATTCCCTCCGGGTCCGTCATGACCTGAAGCATTTTTTTACAGTCCATATCATCAATTAATACAATTCCGTCAGTATTCATTACATTATGGATCCACGTGACATGCTTATCTCCTATTCCCTGGATGTCATGATCCCCATAGCCGTTCAATGCAATAGTGGGACACTGGACTGGCTCACCGGCAATAATTTTTGCCTCGGAGAACTCCTGCTTTACTCTGTCTCCCGATGCAATAGCCCCCGCAGAGCCTACCGTAAGTACAACCCCCGCAATCCTTCCGTTCCCTATGTTTTTTTCCTTCACAAGCTCAACCATAGTGTTGCCGGTAACATAATAGTGAAACCTGTAATTGCCAAACTCCTGAAATTGGTTGAGAATTCTTATATGCTCGGGATCTCCGGCGGTCAGCTCCTTTGTCTTGTCATAAATTTCCTTTACATTGGACTCGCAGCCCTTTGTTGCTATAACCTCCGCACCATAGCCCCTGATCATGTCAAACCTTTCCCGGCTCATGAGCTCGGGAAGAACAACAACGGATTTGTAATTCATTTCACTTCCCACCCATGCTCCGCCTATTCCGTAATTTCCCGTTGACGGCCATACAAGAGTATGCTTAACAGGATCAATTTCCCCTGTAACTGTCTTCTCGGACAGTATGGAATACGTAGGACCTACTTTATGGCTTCCCGACGGAAACTCCTTTCCATAGAGCACTATTATGTTTGCCTCCACTCCCGTTAATTCTTTGGGCATTACAAAATGGTATACCTCATCCCTTTCATCCCTCCATGTAATGTTATACAGATTTATAGGATGAAGCGGGCTGGAAGCCTTTGCTTCTATAGCCCTTTTTCTTATATCCGGATCAATTTTCCACGGATGAAGCATTTCTTCAAACGTCGGACCTACCACTGGCAATCTTTCCATAATTTCTCCTCACTTTTTTATGAATTATTACTTCCCTGAATAATTGGACCCTCTTCTCAAGACACATCCCGCGAGGCTGTTGTTTAAAGCCCCGTCCTCTAAAACCGGCTGCCCGTTAATAATAACCGTTGTGATTCCTTCAGGATACTGTGCCGGATCGGTATAGGTTCCCCTGTCTCTTACAGTTCCGGGATTAAATATTACAATATCGGCAGCCGCTCCCGTCCGGAGTATGCCCCTGTCCTTAAGCCCCAACACATCCGCCGCCTTACCTGTCATCTTCCCGACTGCCTCCGGAAGCTCCATGATTCCCTGATCCCTCACATATCTTCCAAGCACTCTGGGGAAGCTTCCGTATACCCTGGGATGCGGCCTTCCTCCAAGCAGCCCGTCGGTGCAGACATTTTGCTCGGGCCTCTTCATAAATTGCGTTATATGCTCCTCCGTGCCATAAAAATCTACCATTCCAACGGCATTTTCCTCCTCCAGAATTAGATCAAACGCAGCCTCCAGAGCATCAATACCTTTTATTTCTCCTATCTCCTTAAGGCTCTTTCCTATCAGGCCATTGTTTTTATCTGTTTTTACACTGGTTATATATATTCCCTCGATGCCCGCAAAGTCAATAAAATTATCCCACCCCTCAATTCCGTTTATTATATCCTCCTTCATTTTTTTGCGTTCATTTTGATTCATAAGACGTTCAAGCAGCTTGCTTGTACCTCCGCTGTGAGCCCACGGGGGTAAAATAACTCCAAGCATGGTGCTTCCTGCCGCATATGGGTATTGGTCGAAGGAAACCCTTATTCCTTCACGGTGTGCCTCGTCCAGCAATTTTATAACATTCTCTATTTTAGGCCAGTTTTTCCTTCCGCACACCTTGAAGTGGGAAAAGTGCACCCTTACTCCCGACCTTCTTGCTATTTCAAGTATTTCTTTCATGGAATTCACTATACTGTCGGCCTCACTGCGCTGGTGGACAACAAACACTCCGTTGTACTTCCTTACCTCCTTGCATATTTGCACAAGCTCATCCGTTTCAGAATACGCGCACGGAATGTAAATAAGCCCTGTGGAGAGGCCGAACGCCCCCGCATCCATTTCTCTTCTTACAATATCCTTCATTTGCTCAAGCTCATATTGGGATGGCTGCCTGTTGTCAAGCCCCATGGCCTCCATTCTTACATTTCCATGAGGTACAAGGTAGCACTGGTTAAGTCCCGCTCCCGATTTTTCCAGCAGCTTTAAGTACCCTTCGGTAGTGCGATAGCTCCAGTCAATTTCGTCACTGTCCCCGTCCAGGCCGGCAAGGTTCTTCCGCCAGTCATTCAGATATTTAAGGGGCAGCGGTGCCATTGAAATGCCATCCTGTCCCAAAACCTCTGTTGTTATTCCCTGGCGTACCTTTGCCTCCATATAGGGATCCAGCAAAACCTTAAGATCCGAATGGCTGTGTGTATCTATAAACCCGGGGCAAACGACCAAGCCTTCAGCGTCAATGACATGGTCAAATTCGCAGTCAGCAGGCCTTCCGACTCCTGTAATCCTTCCTTCCCCGAAAGAAATATGCCCGCGAAATCCCTTTTTTCCTGTTCCGTCAATAATCAAACCATTTTTTATCAAAGTTTTCATGATTTTAATATCCTTTAACCCTTTTTCTAAAGAACAGCCCCGATTATTCCGTAATATCCCTCACATGCCGCCGTAAGCTGATCTATCTCTATATATTCATCTATTGTATGCGCAAGATCCTCTCTCGACGGCCCGAAGCCGACTGTCCTTATACCCGCCTCGCCCGCGTAATGGCTTCCGTTTGTACAAAAGGAGTAATGAGTAACATAAGGGTTAAGCCGTGAATTTTTTAATCCCCTCAGTGCTTTTTGCACAAGCTCATCCTCTTCCTCATACAGCCAGGCCGGGAAAAACCTTTCCGCCTCAATAGGCTCTCCCGTATAACAGGTTTCCGCTCCCGAAGCATATGATGCTTTTGCCTCAAGTCCATGAATATTATTCCTTGCCCTTTCGATAATATCCGTCAAGGGCTTAAGCACACTCTCCCTTCCCTCTCCCATCAGCAGCCTCCTGTCAAAGGTAGCCCTGCAATAATCGGGAACCACAGATGCCCCTGGATAAGGCGAGGACATAATATCCGTAAGCACTAAAATTCCCTTTCCCAAAAAGCGGTGTCCCTCGTATCCCATTCTCTTAATCTCTTCTATAAGCGCAGTCATGTAATATACCGCATTCCTTCCCTCCTCGGGATTTGCGGAATGTGCGGGTCTTCCGAAGGTTTCGAGCACAATCTCCGCTCTTCCCCTCTGTCCCCTTTTGAGATTCAGTGCAGTGGCCTCTCCTATCACGACATAATCGGGCTTGTATGCTTTGCTTATCTCCCTTGCCGCTATGCCCTCAAAGCACTCCTCCTGCACAGTACCCGCAACATATATCTCACCCCCGAAATCCCGGCCGCAATCGCCGGCAAAATACCCCGCCGCGCATATCATGGCTCCCACGGCTCCCTTCATGTCCGATGTCCCTCTTCCATATATCCTTCCATCCTCAATACGGCCCCCAAACGGATCATACCTCCATTTTGAAGCGTCAGGCACCGGTACCGTATCTATATGTCCATCCAGAAGTATCTTTTTCCCCGGTCTTTTCCCCTTTATACATCCTATAACGCTTCCGTATCTGTCAATGTCAACCCTGTCAAAGCCCAGCTCCAGCATAAGCTGCCGTGAGGCATCCGCTGCCTGTTGCTCCTCCCCCGAATAGCTTTTTGCCCTTACAAGCCTCTGACAGGCTTCGCTAACCTGTCCCGCCCTGCTTTCACTCAGCATATGCCACCTCCCGCAAATTAAAAAACGGTGCATAACCGAAGCTTTTCTGCGCCCTTGCAGAATTTCGATTTGCACCATTTATTTACTATAAAAAAGCCATCTACAGTTTAATTATAATTCCCCGGAAAGGGTTGTCAAACAAATACCATGCCAATTACACAGCATTTGATACTGAAAATAGATCTATCCTACACTCCGATAAAATATTCTCAATTTGATAATCGGCAAGATTGATTTTCAATCAGATTGAGCATCAATCATACTGCTTATGCTCTATTATTCCATACTTTTCAAGCTTTCTGTACAATGTGGCAACTCCTATTCCCAGCTCCTTTGCCGCTCTTTTTTTACTGTCCGTGGAGCTTCCGAAGGCGTTGAGCACTTGTAAAATTGTGGCTTTCTCAATTTTTGCAAGATTGTACTGCTCTCCCGTAAATTCCGTCAACTGTTTTTTTATATTGACAGGAAGCTCCTCTATGTCAACATGCTTTTCGTCACCCTGAGTATTTACTATAAAGTTCACTATCTTTTCAATCTCTCTTACATTTCCCGGCCATGAATACCGCTTCATAAGCTTAATGACATTTTCCGAGAGGGTGATTTTCTTTCCCTCCATATGGCAAAACCTTTCTAAGAAAAACCTCACCAGCACGGGAATATCCTTAGGCCTGCTGCGAACAGGAGGTATAGAGATTTCAAAGGCTATAAGAGAATAGTACAAATCCTTTCTGAATTCTCCACTTTCAGTCTTGCTCTTCAAGTCCTGGCTTGTGCTTGCAATAATCCTCACATCATAGTCCCTTTTATTCTGAATGGCCTGCATAAGCCTTCCCTGAAGCCTTGGAGTCAAGTCTCCCACCTCATCTATAAACAATGTTCCTCCCTGGGCTAAATGCAGCTTTCCTAGCCTCTCATCCTCATTTAGCTGAAGCTGCTCATACCCGAATATTTCTTTTTCTATAACAGATTCCACGCTTCCCGTACAAATAATAGTTATAAACGGCTTTTCCTTCCTGCTGCTTTCATTGTGGATCGCTCTTGCAAAAATCTCCTTGCCCGTGC
Organism: Bacillota bacterium; assembly: GCA_023390115.1. Classification (GTDB taxonomy): domain Bacteria; phylum Bacillota; class Clostridia; order Acetivibrionales; family DSM-27016; genus Anaerobacterium. The sequence goes on along the minus strand of JAEWDM010000024.1, from coordinate 37,590 downwards.
CTGTCTCGCCTGAAATTAGAAGATTTACATCACTATATGCAAGCCTTTTGGCATTTTCCTTTGTTTTTGTAAAATTATCCTCCTCGCCGATAATCCTTTCAAAGCTAAAGTTCTTTATATTCTGACTCTGAAGCAGGTTTCTGTTGAGCACGGCAATATCATGGAAGATAAATACGCTGCCCTCCTCCCTGTCTTCAACCATTACCGGGTATATATTCCCTACAAGGTTTATTTTTTTACTTCTTATCCTGACAATATACTCCACCTGGTTCAAATGTTTTGTGTTGTTAAGCTTGTGTATGGCAAACTCGTTTATTTTTTTAAGATAGACAAGCTGCTGAAGGTTATTGCCCAGTATTTGCTCGGACTTTTCGTTTATATATAAAATCTGCTTGGATTGGTCGAATACAATAACCCCCTCACTTATGCAGTCAATGAGCTTGTCAAGAAGCTGCACCGAGAAGGCCTGCTGCTGGAAGCGTATGTATTCTGCTGCTTTTGCCGCAATCAGGCTGGATATTTGCTCTAAAAACATTACATAATTATCCTGTTTTTTTACTATTTCATGCTTTTTATCCTTGTCAAACAGAGCAAGGGATATTACACCGATTACGCTGCCATCCAAAATCACAGGGCAGCAAATCTCATATTCCTCCCTGCAGCCAAAGCGGCTTCCGCAGGTAAGGCATACCTCATCCTGGCCCGGATTTTCAACAACCAGAGTCTCTTGTGTCTGTAGCACTCTTTTAAACGCATTTCCCTCGTCATCAATAGACTTGCTTATTCCCTTATAAAATTGCTCAGTTCCTGCAATACGAATCATCTGGTCATCTACAATATCTACATCCATTTCAAGCACTGTAGAAATAACCTGAGCATATTTCAGCACGCTGTCCTTAATGGAATGCAAAACAGATAGTGTCATAGCACAGTACCTCCGATAGGAATATGACTTTGTCGTTAACATAACAAGTTTGATTATACTATATTATGAGCTTGTTTAAAATGGACTTAAGCCAAAAACATTGCAGTAAAATATAGTATATATGTAATTATATGCGCCATATATAGGCAGCATAAGACTGCTTTCCTTCGGCACAGGCTTTAATCCCTCGTGTATAAAGCACGATGTAAAATGGGGTGCGGCAGAGTGGCTAAACCCTATGGGGGACCCTCCCATACCTCTTTTGTCCATATTAATGGATGGTGTCATGGAGATAGACGACTATAATTGCAGGCAAATTCTTGGTGAGGATAAATACTGCCGTGCAAACATAAGGTTGGATAAATCCTTTTCAATGGATAACTGGAAAAATGCAGGCTATCTGATAGAGTGTGCAGAAAGCTTTCCTCAAAAAAATCCCGGAGAATGGGACAGAATAGTTTCGTGGATAAGTAATAATTTTTAAAAAGGCGGGGACTGTCCCCGCCTTTTTCAGACAACACCTTCAATATCCCCCGGCTGTTTAAAATTATGCAGAGCCTCTATGCCTTCAAGGTCTCTTGCACCCCATAAAGCCAGAGCAAAATCCACCCCTGCGTCCCTTGCACACATATAATCATATAAGGTATCCCCTATATAAAGAGCTTCTGATATATCGGCCCCCATCAGCTCAAGAACCTTTAAAAGCGGCTGAGGATGAGGCTTGTGCCTTGGCGTGTCGTCGGCAGATATTATATGCTGAAAGTACTTCATAAGGCTTTTAAGGCATGGATCCTCCATAATCTCTATTTTGTCTCTGGAGGAAACTACGCCCATAGCAATGCCCTTTTCATGCAGCCTTCCAAGAATTTCTTCAATTCCCTCAAATGCTTTTGTCTTTTCAAAAAATTCAAGAAGGTAGCTGCGATAACTGTCCATTGTGCTGCGGCTGTTTTCAATCCCCAGTCTTACCAAAGCCTCACCGGTGGGCACTCCATATGCCATCTTCATTTGTTCATCGGTAAATTTTTTCCCCAGCTTCTCATAGACCAGCCTGCTATAGGCGGCAAAAACAGATTGCTCCGTATTAATCAGCGTTCCGTCAACATCAAATATTATATACTTATACATTTTAGACTCCCTTTAATATAAAACTGGCCGACAAGCCGGGCCAAACTTTATAAAGTCTCCCCAAAACTTATCGGCCAGTCCATATTCATAAATTCATATAAGGTGTGTAAATTAAATCCAATTACTCCTGAAGCCTCTTCTCAAGAGCATCAACCTGAGAAAGCAGCTCCTTAGGAAGCTTATCGCCAAACTTTGCGTAATGCTCCTTAATAGAAGTAACTTCCTTAAGCCACTCCTCCTTGTTAACCTTAAGCAGCTCCTTTACATCCTCGGCGCTTATGTCCAGACCGTCAAGGTAAAGGGCATCCTCGGTGGGCATATAGCCTATAGGTGTCTTAACAGCCTTTCCTTCTCCTGAGGTTCTCTCAATAATCCACTTAAGAACGCGGCTGTTATCACCAAATCCAGGCCACAGCCACTTGCCGTCCTTATCCTTACGGAACCAGTTTACATAGAATATCTTAGGCAATTTGTCCTCTGTAGACTTTGTACCTATGTTTAACCAGTGCTGCAGGTAATCGCAAACATTATAACCGAAGAACGGAAGCATCGCAAACGGGTCACGGCGAACCTGGCCTATATTTGCGGAAATTGCGGCAGCAGTGATTTCAGAGCCCATTATTGATCCCATAAATACACCGTGCTTCCAGTCAAAGCTTTCATGAACCAACGGGATAGTACTCGGTCGGCGGCCTCCTATCAATATTGCGGAAATAGGCACTCCGGCAGGATCCTCCCACTCGGGAGCAATTACGGGGCACTGGCTTGCGGGTGCAGTAAAGCGGGCATTTGCATGAGCCGCAGGCTCTTTTGAACCAGGTGCCCAGTCATTTCCCTTCCAGTCTATAAGATGATCGGGAGCAGGCGTTCCTATGCCCTCCCACCAAACATCTCCGTCATCAGTAAGGGCAACATTGGTAAATATAGTATTCTTTTCAGTGCTGTGCATAGCATTAGGGTTTGAATCCAAAGAGGTACCGGGAGCAACGCCAAAGAATCCCGCTTCAGGATTAATAGCGTACAAACGCCCGTCCTCGCCGAACTTCATCCAAGCTATATCATCACCTATTGTTTCAACCTTCCATCCGGGGATAGTAGGAACAAGCATTGCCAGGTTTGTCTTTCCGCAAGCACTCGGGAAAGCTCCTGTAACGTATTTCTTATTTCCCTGCGGATCGGTAAGACGGAGGATGAGCATATGCTCAGCCAGCCAGCCTTCGTCGCGGGCAAGCACTGATGCAATACGAAGCGCAAAGCACTTTTTCCCTAAAAGGGCGTTTCCGCCATATCCTGAGCCATAAGACCATATGAGCCTTTCCTCCGGGAAATGGCTGATGTATTTTTTCTCTATAGGAGCACACGGCCAAGCCACATCCTTCTGGCCTTTTTCCAGCGGAGCGCCTACAGAATGAAGGCAAGGCACAAATTCCCCATCACCCAGAGTGTCGAGTACAGCCTTTCCAATGCGGGTCATAATGCGCATATTGACAACAACATAAGGGCTATCAGTAAGCTCAATACCAATCTTTGATATCGGAGAGCCTATAGGACCCATAGAAAATGGGATAACATACATCGTTCTTCCCTTCATAGAACCCTTGTACAATTCCTTCATTGTAGCCTTGAGCTCGTCAGGATCAACCCAATTGTTAGTGGGGCCTGCATCCTCCTTATTCTTGGACGCAATAAAGGTCCTGTCCTCTACACGGGCTACATCGGATGGATGGCTGCGAAACAGGTAACACCCGGGACGCTTTTCAGGATTTAAGGGCGTAGCCATTCCCACGTCAACCATCAGCTTAAGCAAACGTTCATTTTCTTCCTCGGTGCCGTCACACCAGTATATTTCATCCGGCTGGCACATATCTGCCATCTCTTTTACCCAATCTTGCAACTTTTTGTTTACAGTCATAAAAATTCTCCCTTCAAATAGATTATTTATGTTATTGCGGAATTGCAATAGCAATGCTTCGAAACTTCACTTTAAATTATTAAACAATACATTTAGTTAATTTTTTCACTAACTATCCTAACATAAAAGAATGAAAATATCAACAATTCTTTTAGTATTTAAAGCCTTTTTTAGGCAAAACTTAATTTATTTTAATCAATGCTATCAGGCCTTTCATGCAGTATCCGGATCGGCATATTGCAAAAGCAGTGTATTTTTACAGAGAAATTCCATAGTACATGCTTAGAAAATTATTCAGCCATTTATTAAGCTCATCGGCATTATCCTGATTTGAACAATGTCCTGCGTCCTTAATCAAATGAAATTCACAGTTATCCTCGCGCAGAGCCCATGCCTGAGAAGCTTTTTTTATATTGCCCAGCTTATCGTTTTCGCCGCACAGAAGCAGCATAGCTCTATTTATTCTATAATCCTTTTCATAATGCATACAAGCAATAGTTTCAAGAAGCATGGTGCTGAAATTCTTTTTACCTGTCAATTGGAAGACTTCTTTTAGATAGCCTTGAACGTGGGCTTTAACCGAGCTAACCCTGGCAGAATAACCAACCATATACTTCCAGGGCAATAACCTCAATAGAATAGGTGCAGAATTTATAAGCAGCTTCTCAGAAAATGAAAGCTTCATTGTATTACTGGTGCAATCAATCAATACTATGCTTTCTACCTTGTCAGGATGATAAAAAAGCAACTCCTGAGATGTGTTTCCACCCATGGATTGGCCTATAAGCGTTGCTTTATCTATTTTTTCCCTACACATAATTTCGATTAAATCAGAAACCAATAACTTTATGCTGAATTCCTTTCCCATAGGTCTCGACAACCCGTGTCCTCTCGCGTCCCACAGGAGAATTTTGAATCTGCCGGCAAATAAAGGTATCTGCTCGCTAAACATTCTATGATCGGTCCCGGCACCATGCAAAAATACAAGCCATGGCCCGCCAGAGTCTCGCAATGTCCAATAGTATATATTGCATCCGTCCTTATGCATTATCTTTTCTTCAAAAAAGCTCAGTATATTCATTCGCAGGACTAACTATTCTCTTTTAAAAATGCCTCTTCAGAGTATGTGTTTTTAGAATCCCATAATATCCATTCTTCATAGCCTGCATCATAAACAGCCTTTATTTGTTGTCTTACCTGCTCTGGGCCATATTCCAAATAATATCCTTTACCCAGCCAGGTAGCCGTAAAATCCTGAATATAAGGCCGCATCTTTGCTTTATATCCCTCAACCTTTGCTATTCTGTCCCTTGCCTTTACCAGACTGTTATATACTACGCCATATGGCTCAAAATCCGGTTTTGCATATTTTACCCCGTTTACCTGTTGTCCAACGGCATAATGCGAAGGGTATACCATGGGAGAAATATAATCTATATCCTTCCCGACAAGCTCAAGGTATTGCCCTATATCCTCCCTGTCCGCAGGACTTTCACATATTATCCCGAAAACGTCGGCTGATAGGATAACCTCTGGAAGCTCCTTGCGCGCATATGCAAGAAAGTCGTTTATTACCTCGTACTTTTCCTGTTCGGTATTGCCAAAAACCATCGCTTTTCTGTTTCCTTCATTTGCAAACCTTACATAATCAAACTGTATCTCATCAAAGCCTTTAGCAACAGCTTCCCTGGCTATATCAATAATATACGGCCACGAATCCTTATTATATGGATTTAGCCATGTTTTATTCTTCTTATCCTTCCACAAGCCCCCATTAGAGTGCTTTATTGCCAATTCCGGCTTTTCCGACGACAGCACCGGATCCTTGAAGCAGACTATCCTGCCTATTATATACACTCCATTGTCATGAAATTCCTTTAAAACCTTGTCTGCATTATACTTCTTCTGCCATGCATTAATTTCTCTGACAGCAGGCACATTAGACTCATATCCTACCATGCCGTCCTCATCCTTAATATCTATTACATACGAGTTGATTTCAGTAGTTTTGGCAAGGTTAATAAAATGCTGAACCTTGTCGGAGCTTCCTACGGTCCATCCTGTTAAATACAGAGCCTTAGCCTTTATAGCAGCCTTTTGGGGAGCCTTTTCGACATTATCGTATCCGCTGCTTTCATTTTCGCCAGTCTTTTCAGGCCCGGCAGTCGAATTGGTGTTACTCTCGGCAGTCATCTGCTGAGCAGTATTATCAGAGGTAGCTTCATTTTTTACAATATCTTTCTGATTAACACCCGGATTCTTCCCGCATCCTGTAATTGAAGCGGATATTAATACTAACATAGCCAATACGGCTATGCACAAAATGGCACTTCTTTTCATAGTGTGCAGCTCCTTAGAAGTTATTATTTTATTTAAAAAGTCCTGATGTGACTTTTTTCTCCTGTTTTCATATGCATAAATTACTTACATTTCTTTTTTCCCATTAAAAGTATAATTATATATCTTATTATACATTTTAATGCATTTACATTTTACACTTCGTACTATTTATAATGGTTAAAAAATATTTAAATATTACGGTAAACTTATGCAAAATGGCTGAAGCTTGTACAATACTAAAAATTTATCAGAAAATTAGAATTAAAACAAGCTTTATATGTTAAAAAATAATGAAAAAAGGAAAGAATTAAATTCTCTCCTTTTGTGGTCACCGTGGAAAAAAGATTTCTTATTTTTTACCAAAAGGAATGTCAAGTTTTCAAAATAAATTGGATTCTTTGCAGGTATTGCCTATTTCAATGATATGACTACTGCCTTGAACCAAAAGAGCCACCACTGTGTGATCGCCCTAAAGAATATGCAGTATTGTTAGTTTAATTCATACATATCTTTTGCTTTCGGAAACTTTTTCAGCATAATGTCGTTTGCCGCTTCAACCTTTTTCAAATATTCAGCATAAGCAGGACTGAGTATTTTCATGTTAGCTATTAAAACTTCCTGATAACCACTCTCTTTTTGAAAATCCAATATATACCTTTGAATTTTGCCTGCTTCGGAATTTTGATACTCATCAGAACTTTTAAATTCAATATACTGTTCAATTTCTTCCCGGTTGCGTTCTAAGTAACCGTCTGTATCAGCAAGCATTTCATGCATTTTTCCGTTTGTTTCTTCCTCAATCTTTAGCGCATCAATTTTTTCACTTGCATTGAAAAGCGCTTCCAAAAATTCAGAAAGCTCCTTGGGCAAATACAGATCCACATGATCAAGGTACTGCACGATAGCATCATAAGATTTTCGTTGTTCCTCGGATTCAATTGTCTCGTTCAGGAATCTGCCAAAATGCATAAATACATAAAGGCCATAGTTTCCGGGGAAAGCAAAAACCAATTTCTCTTTTATAGTGTATAAGTCCTCATCATGCGTTTGCAGATAGTCAAATTCACGATTTACATCGTAATTAGCAATTAGGCTGTCCATACACTTTTGTATATGATTCAAACGCTGCATACGTAATTCCGTGATATATTTGCACTTGGCTAAAGCCGCCGGTTTATTTGAGCTAGTTAGTATCTCTGCAATATCGGCAATGCTGATGCCACATTTTCTAAGCACAGATATCTCTTTCAGTACAGATATATCAGCATCGCTGTAATCCCTGTATCCGTTTTCGAGTATCTGCGGATGTATCAGGTTTTTAGATTCATAATATTCTATTGCTTTTTTGGTTAGCTTGCACTTCTCACAAACTTCTTTTATCTGCATAATCTTTCCTCCTAACACAATTCTAATTGCTCCCAAGATTATCTTAAGCCAGCCCCCAAGGGGGTAGTCAAGTGTTTTCTGATATTTGTTTGTGAGTGCAATAAAACGATACTTTCTGTTTTATGATTTGGTTTTATTCTCCACCGCCAATCCACGAGCAATATAGCAATCATCAATATCCTCATAATTTGGTGTTGGACGTGGGTCTGACCGTTCGTAATTCGGTATTGGAGATTTTCTTATCGATGTGAACCGTATCGGCAATCCTATGGAAAAATAAAAATTCTTTGTGTTCTGTACCTGAAAATGGAGATGCGGCTCACTTGTGTTGCCTGAATTGCCGCAGCGGGCGATTGCATCACCACGCCGCACTTGCTGTCCGACCTGAACAGAGGCGCTATGAGGCATCAAATGGCATAGAGCACTGAATTCATATTTCGCATGCTGTATCACTATTCGGTTTCCGCCTATATCCGAAGAGGATGGATCTGTTTGTCCGCCACCCATTATGCGGCAGTCGCTGAAACTGTCATAGACAGCAACAACAATGCCATCTGCAGGGGCAAGGACATCTTTGCCGTAGCAGTAATAGCTGTTGAGATTTTGATCATCTACGAAATAACTGCTTACCTCATCATCCAGAATCAGAAAATCATAGGCATACCGCTGTGGATAAATATCCCATGAATGTGAGGTTTCTGCGTCTACGCCTCCATTTGCGACAACCCACTTGCCAGAGAAAGGAAGAGAATATTCAACTGATCCGACATAAGTATCCTTGTCTGGAAACTTGTCATTGTATCGGATGGCCGCATAGATAAGACCGGTTATTTGCTGGGTCTGCTGCCACAAAAAACGTAGTTTCATTCGATACCCCTTTCATTTATGTGAACGGACAAATAATCTAAGCTTAAACAAGACTTCACTTGTATTTGCTGCTCCATGATTTTCTGTCTATAATGTTATCAATATCCACGCTGGTAATGGATAGATTTTACCGGAAGGATTCATGCCCAGCCATTTACCTTTATGGGCCCCCTCCATAAAAGAACAGCTTAAAGCCGCTCTTTCATTTCAATGATACTCTCCTTTATTTGAGGAATAGATAATCCATCTTCCTTTAGCTTTTTTATGAGCAATATTCTTTCCAAGGTTTCCACTCTTTTATATCTACGTGTTAATTTTTCATCTTCCTGCTCAAAATCAAGCATACCTTCCTCTGTATAAAATTTTAAAGTGCTATAACGAGCACCTGTCAGACGAACCAATTCACCAATTGTTACATACTCAGCGTTTTCTATTACATCCATGCTTCTTTGTCTTGACAATCAGCTCACCTCACTCTAAACCCCGGAGCCGGAAGCGCTGATGATGACAATCCATGTATCAATATAGTCTACCAGCCTCTTGACCAAAACACCCGCTTCGCTTTGCTTGACTTCCTTTAATCTCTCATTGAGTTTTTGAACCTCATACTTCGAGAAATATTTTTTGATTAGGCCGCTTTTATTTAATAATGCTCCTAAGACAACCACTTCATCAGAAATATCACCTTGCTCTAAGAACTCTGCCCGGAGCTTTTCAATGACTTTTGTCACTTCATTTTCATTAGGAATGAAAATGACCTTGTTTTTGAATAAACCCTTGCCGCTTTCTTCTGCTAAATAATCATCTTTTACAAGGGATTGGCCGACGAATCGAAACAGTTCATCCGGCTTTTTAAAATCAAATGCGAATTTTTCGGCAACCGTTTCTATTTTCATAGGCTTATTGTTTTGAATGAATTCGTATATGAAAGATAAATACTCTTTCTCAGGTGTCAATGCTTGCTTGGCTAACACTCTGTTTTTGTCATCAAGCCCAATATAACCGCCCATTAATAATTCCAGAAGCGTTCCGGCAAGAAGGCAGGTAGAGCTTTCAATGGAGTTTGTTAATGTTGTGCTGCCCTTTGGTTTCAGGGCACACAGGAAGAACTCCTGCGTAAAGGATAGGTCTTTCATGGTATTTTCCTCCTAATATCAATTTATCTAATATTCGCTTGCCACTTATTACTTACTACTTACGATTTAATTATAGCATTGATTTGAATTTTGTCAATATAAATTTATACCTTTAAACCGAGTATGTAAAACAGCTCCTGCTTACAGGAACTGTTCCAGTAAAAACGCATAGAAATGGAAGGATATATCGCGGAATAAATTACCTAAGGGTTATCAGTAGCTTTGTTTCATTGCAAGACCGCTGTCCTGTTGCGCAGCCTGTTCATCCATATGAACACCCAGCCGGTTGGGGAGATAATCACTCAGCCAGGTGCCGCCAAAGGTTTCATGGCTTCGCAGACGCCACATGGCGAGCTTTCCTATGTCCAGATCCACATTTTCCATAGAGAACAGCAGGTTGGTACAGCCGTCATGTTCAAAGACCGAAACATCTTTGAAAGTATCTCCGTTTATTAGGATGCCCTCCTGCGTCAATATATCATTGATACCTTTTACCCATTCCGAGAGGTCACCGCCGCACCCCTGAATGATAAGCCCCTCGCGATCTGTCATGATGCGAAGTTCGTCTGTTGTAATACGCTTCATATCGTTCCTCCATTCGTTTCCTTGCATTTTGAGAAGTTATAAGCAGGGGTAATACGGCGCTAATTCATAACCGGCCCGTTTTGCTGGTTTGAATTGGGGACGTCTGCCTGCTGGCTGTTCTTCTCCATTTCCGGCTGTTCCGAATAGCAATGCTCCAGAAGAGCCGCCACTTTCTCCGGTGCATTGTCGAAATCCACATGAAAATCCCGCTCGACAGAAACGGTGTACCAGTATTCGTAAGGGATATATACGGTCGATAGGTACTTGGATTGATCGGGCTTTATGTTTTCGCCCCCTTGTTCGATGACGCCCTTCGGTGTTAAGAAGAAGGTTCCCCAATGCTCTCCGGAGGACTCCAGATCAAGGGTTACGATGCCCAACCCGATTCCCGTGGGTATCTCCTGTGATATAAATCATGGTCGGTTCCTCCGTTACATAATCTGCTCGATTTCCGTTCCATCCTTGAAACGGATAAGCAGTTTATCCTCACTCAGCACTTTGATGGCGCCGATGAGCTGCCGCACCGTTAGTTCGTCAAAGCAGGTGATTCCAGTGTCTACTTTGTCCAGCTCGGCGGCGATCTGCTCGGCTCGTTTGTCTGCCTGTGCGGCGCCCTGCTGTTTCTTTTCCAGTTCGTTGCGTTTTGAGACCAGTGCGGAAAACTCTATGCTGACTTTGTTCAAGTCCTCATCGTATTGGGTGGAGTTTGCGCCCACAGATGCGGCGAGTTGGAGGAGCTCATATTGCCGTACCCGCAGCTCCGACAGTCTGCTGTCGATTGCTGCGATGCTTGTTTCTCCGCTGTTCCACGAAAGGGCGGACAGGATGCTGTCCTGCAGCAGAGATTTCATGGTCTTCAGGCTGAACATCTCGTTCATGGCAGAAACCACGGCGGTGTGGATTCGGCTTTCCTCCAGTGTAGGGGAATCCTTACAGAACTTTTTGCCGTTCTCCAGCCGGTTGATGCACCGCCAGACAATTTTCTTGCCCTCCGGCCTCGTCCATGTGACACGGCGGTAGGGGCTTCCGCAGTTCCCGCAGGATAAAAGTTCGGTCAGCACATACTTGCCGCTGTATTTGGCAAGCTCGGTTTTGGCGGTTGCACTGACCTTTCTCAGGCTTGACCGCCGTGCCATTTCCTCTTGTACCCGCTGGAAGGTTAGCTTGTCGATGATGGCAGGATGGCAGTCATGGATATAATATTGGGGAAGCTCACCGTTGTTTTTCTTGGACTGTCGGGTGAACAGGTCTGCGATGTAAGTCTTTTGAAGCAAGGCATCCCCAATGTATTTTTCATTTCTGAGCATCCCGCGGATGACGCCGTCATTCCACTTTGCTTTGCCACGCACCGTTTTGATGCCGTCTGCCTCCAAATCTTTAATGATTTTTGCTACGCTGTGCCCGACCAGATAGCGGGAGAATATTCTACGCACAATTTCCGCTTCCTCCGGGTCAATTTCCGGCAGACCGTCCTCACCCTTGCAGTAGCCGAGGAAGCCTGCGTAGTGGTAGTAAACTTTGCCGTCCTTGAAGTTCTTGCGGTGGCCCCAGCGAATATTGCCGCTCATGGATTCACTCTCGGCCTGCGCCTGGCTCATCATGAAAGTGAGGATCATCTCGTTGTCCATGTAAAGGGTGTTGACATTTTCCTTTTCAAAGAAAACCCCGACGCCCATTCGCTTGAGCTTGCGGACGTAATCAAGACCGTCCAGCGTATTCCGGCAGAAGCGGGATACCGATTTAGTGATGATAAGATCCACCTTGCCTTTTTCACAGGCTTTGATCATTCGCAGGAAATCCTTGCGCTTTTTGGTGGAAGTGGCGGATTTGCCCTCGTCTGCAAACATATCCACCATGGTCCATTCGGGCTGGGCGGCGATTTTTTCGGTGTAATATTCTATCTGTGCCTGATAGCTGTCGAGCTGTTCCTCGGAGTTGGTGGAAACCCGGCAGTATGGGGCCACACGCAGTGCTTTTTTGCGGATATCCTTTTGGGCATATATCGGATCGGCAGGAATAACCGTTACTTTCTTTGTTGCTGTCGCAGGCATTTTCCAATCTCCTTTCCAGCCGCTTCAAGGGATTTTCCATTGATGAGCCGCAGTTCCAGACCGCCGTGTGTAAAGCGGATTTCCGCTACCGCAGTTTGGAGAATTTCATTGCGGAGGTCATCATCCATCGGCTGACTTATCATTTTCATCCTTAGTCTTTGTATCTGATAATAAGGGGTGTAATCGGGCAGTCCGCTGTATTTTTCAGCGGCACAGGCCAGTATCAGCATTTTGGTATATTCTGTACCCGGCTCCGTTTTGTTCAGCTCACGAATCACCTCATTCTGGATGCGGACTGCATCCAGTGTCAGCTCTCCGGCTTGTTGTGGAATGGGCCAGTCTAAGAGTTCGGGATTCTCCGTCAGTGCATCCAGACGCTCTGTCAGTGCAGTGCGGGTATCCTCGTCCTCTATGTAGCGGCGGTTGGCACAGCCCTCCGTTTGACAGTACCAGCGGACTTTACTTGATGCTCTTGTATCTCGGATCATCTTACCGCCGCAAACACCGCAGACCGCTTTTTCACGAATGGGCTTGATATACTCCGGGCAGGGGGTGTAGGTATTTTTATCTCCCCTGATCAGCTGGATACGCATAAAGGTTTCCGGTTCAATGATTGGCGGGTAGTCCTTTTCACCAAGATAGCGTTCATTTTCGAGGATTCGCTTGACCATGTGCTTGTTCCACTGCTTTGTATGCTTGTGGTAGGGGATATCCCGATGCATCATCTCGCCGGCAATTTTGCTGTAGGCCATCCCCTCGGAGTAAAGCTTGAAAATCTCTTTGACGGCTGCCGACTCCGTGGGGCAGCATAGGATTTCGCCGTTTTCCATCACATAGCCGAATGGGATTTTTCTCTGCCATGCCATATTAGCGCACCGTCCTTTCCATGCTTTCTTTTAGGGTAAGACCGTTATATAGGTTGAGGTTCATCTCGGTTTCTGAGGAGATGGTGATGCTCTCCAACAGCATTTCAAACAGTTCCTCAGTGAGTTCCTCCAAGCGCTCAGGGCCGGACTCCAGATAATCCAGTATTGCTTCCGTAGCCTTAATCTGCCTGTCCTCGCCGGTAGTTTCCATAATACGGCGGCGTACACGGCGCAGTTCCCGCAGCTTAAAGTCGATTTCACCTGTTTGGGATAAATAAAGAGCAGAATCTACGTATCCCTTCGACTTGAGTCGAACAAGAACGAGATTCTGCTCGGTGAGTTGTGCTATTTCCTTATCAATATCATGGATCTTGCGGTTGGAGCGGAGTTCCTTTTCTCTAAGCTCAGTGAGCTGACGCAAGAGCGGTGACAGGATTTGTCCATGATGTTTTTTCAGCTTGTGGTACATTCGGAGGACTCCTGCGATGATTTGTTCCTTTGGTATCTGAGAGACCGGGCAAAGATCTTTGTGGCTGTCATGCCTTCGGCAAGTCCAGTAGACCTTTTCATTGTCGATTTTTCTTCGGAACAGGGTTCCACAGTTTCCACATAGAATTTTCTTTTTCAGCAAAGTAGAGGAAACCGTGCCTGCTATCTGTGCTCCACGGGTTTCCAGAAGCGCCTGTACCCGCTGAAATTCTTCCTTGGAGATAATTGGTTCATGGCAGTTCTCTACGAAATATTTGGGCTTTTCACCTTTGTTCCGCACTTGCCGGAACGGGATGTCGTTGGTGGCGAAGCTCTTTTGCCAGATCATATCCCCTGTGTAGGAAATATTGGTGAGGATATACCCTATTGTGGTTGTATACCATACTTTGCGGTCTCTGGTTCGGGGGATGCCCAGCCTGTTCAGCTCGTTTGCGATGTCGGTCGTGCCCTGACCGCTCAGGTAGGCGGTGTAAATACGGCGCACTACCTCGGCTTGTTCAGGGATGACCACCAAGGTGCAATTCTCCAGCCTGTAGCCGTAAGGAGTTGACGGTGAAACGTAGTCGCCCTTTTCCATTCGGATACGGACGCTGATACGCATATTGTTCGAATGGTTTTGGGATTCCATCTGCGAGAAAGCACCGTAGATGGTGGCAATCTGCTCCGACGTCATTTTACCGGTGTCGATGTTCTCCTTTTCAAAGTGGATGGAGATGCCCAGCCGGAGGAGTTCCCTCACATACTGGATATATTCCTTGGTATTTCTCGCAAAGCGGGATATGGATTTGACGAGGATGCGATCGATTTTTCCATCCCTGCAATCCTGTATCATGCGATTAAATTCGTCCCGCTTACTTGCCACAAGACCCGAAATGCCTTCGTCGGCGTAGATGTCTGCCAGTTCCCAGCCTTCATGGTTGGCGATATGTCTGGTGTAATAATCTACCTGTGCGATGTAGGAGTTCTGCTGGTCATCGGAGTCACTGCTCACGCGGGCATATGCCGCTACGCGGAGCTTTGCGATTTCTTGCTTTCTTGCTGATATGACGGTAATTTTCGGCGGTTCCGCCGATGCTAAATCAGGGTTATACATCTTTTTTCCCTCCTTTCAACGACACACATTACCACACCTCTTGACATATAGCTACTGAATAATTGATAACATTCAGAAAACAAAATCAGGGATCAGCAGGGTGCTATAATGGTGGGACGCAGCCTGCGCTCCAAGTCCTTTTTGACCTGTTTAAGCTCTTTATCCGTCATACCTTTGGCAACCGCAAGACGGGCGAGCTGCTGCAGGGCGGCAATGAACATGAGGTTATCGGTTATCTGAGTGTTTGTCATGGCGTTTCCCTCCTAAATGAATAAGACGCCGGACTCAGTCCGACGCTGATAGAAAGTGCCTGATTGATTTCTTCCATCTCCTGCTCATCCAGTCTACCACTCCAACCCCGAAGCCGGGTTCGGTCAATAGTGCGTATCTGCTCCAGCAGTGCGAAAGACTCCATGGACAATCTGCCTGCTCCGGCAACCGCCGTATGAGTGGGCAAGGGCTTTTTCGGCTTGCCGGTGATAGCACAGACAATGGTGGTGGGGCTGTGGCGATTGCCGATGTCATTTTGCAGAATAAGTACGGGCCGGATGCCTCCTTGTTCACAGCCCACAACAGGGTTTAAATCGGCGTAGTAAATATCGCCGCGGCTGATGCCTTGCTTTATCGTGTCCAAACTTCACACCTCCTTGGTTTGGGCTTCCTTTGTTTTTTCTTAATGGCACAAATATAGGGACCGCTCTGCTGTGAAGGCAGAGCGATCCCCATCGCTTCTGACATTAAGTCATTTTACTGTAATCAAGGCGCTTAATTCGACACTACTCCCCAAGCGCACTGTGCAAAGAAATGCCTTGCACAACAAAGGCGATGGCCTGAACTGCGGCTGGCTTCACCGCATCATGGGAATTCCACCCCCGCCAGGATCTCTGCCGGCTGCCCTCATTGCGTGATCCCCCGGTCAGGGGGGGCTGTGACTGGACAGAAGTATCAATATAGGCTGACGGGATCATTGCGAGACAGGCTGCCACAGCCTGTTTTTCGAACGGATGGGTACCGCTTTGCACCTTATTTGGCCGTCTTTGATAGTAAGACAAATGAGAAAGAATGAACAGAAATAGAAAATACAGGCTGCTTTCATTTTCTCATTGCCACACTACAGGTGGTCTTGGCGCATCCTCCGGAGTCGCTTTCCCTCATCGGGTCCGTCAGCTAATGTATTCAGGTCATCGGTTATGAAATTTTCAATGAGCAATGAGGAAGAATAGAAAAACCCCCTCACTATTAATCCGGTTTCGTGAGGGGGTTGGACCAAATTATTTTTAAATTTCCATAAGTTTTTTCAGGCGGCTCAGTATACGGTGCTTCCTGTTGTGGATTGTCATGCGTGGAATGCCGGTTTCTGCTGCCAGTTGATGTTCACTTTTATTCTGAAAAAACAGCATAAAAATGAGTTTCTGTTCCTCTTTGGTAAGCTGGGCAAGGCTCTGATGGAGCTTTTCTGCCAACAGCTTGTCCACAGCAACATCCTCCACACGGGGAGAGGTGAGGTCTGGAATCGCATGCCACTAATGCATATAGCCCTTTTATCATCTGGCCAGCCATATCCTCTAAGCTGTCCGCAAGATCCTTTCGGGATGTAATATCAATCCGACCATCGGTGGTAGCGGAAAAAATGGCCTTCCGTACTTCTTCTGAATCTTTATCCGTATATACATTCCATACAGTATTAAAGTTACTGACTTGAGGATAAAGCTTGGACAGCGTTTCATTTGTAACCAAAAAGGGGGAGGCACTTACACCGGTATCAAGAGACCCCTTTGCGATTCCGAGGACAATCATCTGCACGCTTTGTCCATCATATCCTTTGCAAAAAAGCACATCGCCTATGTTTGGTTCATAATTGTTGTACCGTGCAAGTAGATGCTCTGAATCAGCAATTATGACACCGCTTCTTTTAACCATTTCCTCATAGTCTGCTTTACCTGCCATTATAAACTCAGGAGGTAAAAACTGATCGAATTGCTCCCTCGTCAGTCCTGAAAACGAAAATCCACCCGGATTTTTCGGCAATTCTACTTCTGCATAGCTGCTGTTGTAACGCGTAATCTTGGTGACAAAATCAAACTTGAGTAAGGCTTGATAGAGCGGCTCATCAAGAGGATTTTCCTCCAATACAGTATGTTGTTCTGCCAAACTGGGGTGGGAAAGACTGAGCATATAATTTCCGCCATCTCCCAGGTTTCTTGCTGCCATACTGTCCACATCAAAGGAAACAGCATAGGTCGCGACACACATTAGCATAACAGCAGTTAATCCCAGAGAAATAAATGTTAGAGCAGACTTTTTTCGATTCCTCACAAAACTCATTGTGGCCAGAGATTGAGGCGTGATACGGCGGTGTAACTGCTTGGAAACGCTTTTTCCTTCCTGACCTGAATAAAAAGTCATCCTCACTGCTTCGATTGCCGACACTTTCCCGGCGATACGGATTGGCACATCCAGCCCTCCCATCATATGAAGCAGTGTGGACTTGCCGGAACCAGAGGTTCCAACCACCGCAATAAACTCACCCCGCTCCACGGTGAAGTTCACGCCGTCAAGGGCACGGGTAAGATTCGGCTCTTTGCCGTAATATTTTTTTAAGTTTGTTGTTTGTAAAACACCCACATTGAAACACCTGCCTTTTTAAGTTGTATGAGTACATTCTAAAATCCAATTGTTACAGAAACCTCCTAAAATAAAATTCTATTGAAATACTTCATTTACAGGAGGCTCTGTACTGCATTCTCCTCAAACCACCATATAGAAATGGCGGCTTGTTATTTTGTAACATTTCGCTTCTCTTGTCTTCAGCGAATCCTATTTACCATGTCGTCTCTTTCAATCGTTCTATAATACTGTGCCGATTTAGCGCTTTTATAGCGAATAATGAAACAACAATGGAAATTCCCAGCATTATTATAAATGCAATCATTGCGGGAACTAAGAATCCATGCCACGCTCTTTTATTTCGCGGCATAAATCAAGCCCACTACCATCCGGAAGGTTTATGTCAAGCAATATTAAATCCAAATGATTCTCTCTCAGATGATAACGGGCAGAAGCACAATTATTTGCTGAAACGACCTCATAGCCATATGAAACCAGATTATAAGCTAATGTCTTATTCAAAAGAGTATCGTCCTCGACTATTAATATTTTTTTCATACCACTCACCTCCATTATGGGAATTGACATTTTCATATGCTTGCCAATAGTTTCGGTTTTTATATAGGGAGCGGATACCTCATGATAAGGTATCCGCTCTTGTTAACGACTAAGTGCTATTTCTCTCATAAGGTTACTTGCGAATCGTCACAGACTAAACTAACCTAAATCTCACATGCTTCGTACGCAAAAGGCGCATTGCTTGAATAAATCTCATGAAAGAATGAAGTTGTATATCCAAAGACATATATTTGTCTTAGCTTTAATCAATCAAACTTTGCCTTTCCCTATAAAACAGGTAAATAAGGTTTGTGCTTTTTTGTTTGTTTTCTGTTGTTTTTTTATTTTGTCACCTTACGCTTAATCCACTCAACTTTTCTATATCTTTCAATAATGTACTAATGTCCCTATATATCTCCTTGATACAATCAATGATTTTATCATTCCATATATTTATCGTTGCTCCACCAAGAATTTCTCATCAACATAAACTAAAACTTTGATTTTTCATAATTATATGGAACACTTGTCCCAACAACAACATCATCAATCTTTTCAATCATTAACCAATCATCCATGTTTCCCTGATGGTCAAAGTCAAGCGCAGGAGTAATTGCTGTAACATTTTGAAACTCTATCAGACATAAACATTTCTTGTGCCAACGTATTTTTTGTTTTTCTGTTAAATTGAGTTTATCCTGATTATCTGCAAGTACTTTAACAATCTCATCATCGGTTAGCTTTACGTAATTTTGAACAGATTTCACGATAGCTTTAGTGGATATCTTTGCTGTTCCTTTTTCCATAAAATATAACATTTCACCTTCAAAAACTCTGCTATGTGGTATCTTGCGTCCAGCCGCCCCCCTTATAACCATAGTTTTTATTCCACTATTAATCTTATCCAATACTCTCTTACCTGCCACACCCATATTTTCACAATATACTAAATGTACCATTTTAAGCTCCTCAATTCTTTTTAACTACAGGAATCCAAACTTCATATATTGCGTTTTCCGGGTTTGGATTCATATAAACTTCAATATCCGGTGCATTCCCATATTCATATCCCGATGTTGGAAGCCATTCCGTTACAACTCGTCTCTCTAGTTCCTGAATAGATATATTTGTCCCATTCCCTGCAAAAATCGCCCAAGTCGCTTCCGGCACCATGAATTCTTCCAAGTCTGTTTCTGCTGTCTGATTACTTGCCACTGCTATATAATATTTCCAGTCGGATTCCTCATTACATGAGCTGACACCTAATAGTCCCTTTACCTCTCCGTCCATCATGTTCGCCAACTTTTCTATCATACCATTTTGGGCAGCCTGTCCCCACATGGCCGGAACCACTTCAAAGCTTTTCTCAATTTCTTTTTCTAATGGAATTGAGAATCCAACAATTCTAAATGCCTCTTTCTTCTCAATGCGATAATCCATCACACAATCTCCTTTTATTGATATTTTGAAGCTAATGGGAGGATATGCTTTCAAACTATGCAGACCTCCTCTCGCTTCTGAAGGGGCGATACCATGTATTCGCTGAAAAGCTCTGTTAAAGGCCGTAGGAGAATCATAGCCATATTTTAAAGAAACATTTATCACTTTATTACTAGCATCTTGTAGGTCTGCTGCAGCTCTTGACATTTTTCTTCGCCTGATATATTCCGATAACGGGACATCTGCCATATATGCAAACATTCTTTGAAAGTGATAGGATGAACAAAGCGTGATCTTGGATATTTCATCAAAATCAATTTCATCCGTAAGATGTTCCTCTATATAGTTAATTGCACTGTTTAATCTCTCTATCCATTCCATATCTTAACTCCTTATGCCATTATATTTGTTATAAAGCTGAATATCCTCTCTTTATCATATCGGAATAAGAGAGGTACAGATTGTTCATTTTCAAGTGTTTCTTTTTAAAAGGCATTCCATAAAAAAACAAAGATAAATACACAGCCCCACGCATTTCCAGTGTATTCCTTTACAATCAGCATACCATACACGATGATAAATATGGTCAGCATTTCAATAATACCTTCGGCAGTCACGCCGATTGCACCATGAATAAGGATACACAGCACAGCGCAGGAAATAGCTCCCCAATTGAGCCATTTATTCTTACTTGGATATCGCCGGTTAATTTTATCACTGATTACCACATAATTGAAGCCCTCAAAGAAGCCCCAAGCAAGAGCGGTTACCAGCATTCCAACAACATTTACCGGGAACCCGCTTGATAGTACATCCTGTGTTGTCCAAACAGATTGAAACGGCAAATAGCTTGTAATTTGCTTGGTGAACAGCATAAAAGCAATGTAAGGAATAAAGCATAGGCAGCATAAAAAAATGGATAAAATAGCTCTTTTTTTGTTTAGTCCATAAGCGAAGAGGTTTTCCTTTCTAAAAATCGATACAGCAACAATCCCTAAGCCTGCCAAGCCAAATTGAAATGCGGCCCCTAAAAATACGCGCAGTAGGACATTAATGTCACTATCCTTTACAACCGCAGCAAATTGATTTTGAACGGCCATGTAAATTCCTAGTACCGCAAAAGAAATAAGAGCAATCGCCCATAGATCCACGTCTAGCTTCCGTTGTTCCATTGTCAATTCTTTTTTTGTCATATTATCCTCCTAGTTTCTTGCATGTTGACGTATCGTGATGTGGATAGTTAGTCTCAGTTTTATAATTGAAAGCTTTCTGTTTTCAAATCACAATAATGCCGTCCTTTTGTTGCTGCAAATTTTAATACGCAGTAATCTGGATCAGTTACACCCTTTTTATAAAACATTGTGTCTCCGGTTCGCCAAATATCCTGTTTTATTTTGGCGTCCTCCAATACCTCCATTGTTCCAATGAGCATAACGCCTTCATAACGAAAACGCCCTCTGTTAAAAAAATATATGCTTGCTTTCTCATTTCTTCTATACTGGCTTACACGCAGAGATGATGTATTGGTCGTGAAATAAAAACAATTGCCTTCAATTTTTCGGGCTGTCAGCATTGCTTTCATGTTTGGAAAGCCTTCACTGTCAATAGAAGCAATAAATGCTACTTTCTGCTTTTGTATAAACTCAAGTATCTGCTCTTTTGTTTTCAAATTTGATTCCTCCTACTAATTTCCTACCACGATAGGACATTGATTTCAATTACTAATATGCGCTTTATAAAAATTTAAATTAAACACGATAGCTCATAGTTGGGCGTGACCCTTCTAATGATGATGTGAGCATAATATCAACAAAGGTGTCATTACGTGATTCACTGACAGCGAATATTTCTTGTCCGTTTCTAAGTAATGATGCATGCATAAATGTGCCATCCGGAAATTTCTCATTGTAACCCAAGGTTAGTCCAAAAGCTTCTGTGTAAAATGCTACACCTTCAATGGTATTCTTAATATATAAAGTTGCTCCTAGTTTCATCCTGTACACTCCTTCATTAATCAAGTTTTATAAAGCCAGACATTCTTTCCGTCTATCACTTTATGAACATTCACACCGGTAATGCTCTCATTACAAGATGACCATAGTATGATTCAGCCAGTCCTTCTTTATATCACTAAAAATGCTTTCATTGAACTTAATCTCGTTTATGCTTCCGATTTCCCCGACATCTTCTATAAACCACTCCATGGCTTGCATAAGATTATTTCTGACTGTCACGAAATCTTCCAAACAGCCATATTTCATCAAATGCTTTTGTTTTCCCTCATCTATAAAATGCAGCTTGTTTGCGCTGCCTCCCCATGTGATTTTATCATATGCTGTCAGCAAGAGAGACATATGTGTATCCATCAGAATACGCAGAACACCCTCTAACTTGAAAAAGTCCTTGCGTATAAAATACTTGGCAGACATATGTACATGAAACCAATATGTAGTGATGAGCTTAGATATATCATCCTGCCACATACTCCCCTTAATTTTCTTCCGCATCAAGGCCTGTACGCTGCTATCCTTGCTGAACACAATATCCTGCTCTTTCAAAGCCGTATAATGGATTTGGCACATAAAGTCATCAATACGTGACCTATTCAGCAAAAAAACATCATATTGAAAGAGCTTTTGATTCTGTTTCATTACATAACCATAATTTTTTATTGCCTCGCTGTTAAAGCTCTCCGGCCAGCAAAGAACGATTTCATCACAAGCCTTACCAAGCATTTGAGTAAGGCTTTTATCCACAGATAAAAAGGAGAATCCTTCCACAAGAAAAACAATATCTATATCCGAGTGTTCGTCCGTGGTACCGTTTGCGATCGAACCAAAATACCATGCCCCCAACACTCCCTGTTCTGCCTCCATCATTTTCAGAAAGGCATTATGTACGATTTGAAGTTCTTTCAGCATAAACTGCCCTCCTAAATAAGATCTCCATAAAAATGGCTTCTTTAAAGAATAGATACCTTCTGTAATATGACACTAACTTCCTAAACAAGAAGATGATTCTTGCAGCTCTGTATATTTCTCACGTAATAATGCGGTTGCCCAGTGATAGGCATCTGCCGTCTCGTACCCTCGATAAACCGATTCCTGTGCAACAATCATGAGCAAATAGAGATCGTACCAAAGAATTCTTCGTTTTTCTACTTCCGTAAATTTTTCAATTCCGTACCCCCTCAAAAAGTCAGCCGATTGAGCATAGGACCGAAATCCTACTTCCATAAACGGATCGCCCCACAGGCAGCGCTCCCAATCGATTATACCCGTAAGATTTCCGTCCTCAACAAAGATATTGCCGTCCCATATGTCCCAATGAACCAAATGGGGCGTTACGATGCTTTGGAATATCTCCTTATCTTGTTCCAGTAATTCGAATAGATCACTGGAGGAGATAGTAAGGTCAATGTTTTCTTTCCCGGCATCCAGTATGACAGCTCTTATCATTTTAGTAAAAATATCAAACCAGTTTTTACCTTGAAGGGCCTTTTGGCCAGGATAACCATAACTGCCGTTTGTTATCTGGTTAATCTCTTTATTCAGGGAACCTACCAGAAAATGAATATCGCTTACTTGCTCAGAACTCAACAACGGCTTCTGAGAGGATAGGCTTTTACCACTTAATTTATTCATAAAAAAATAGGGGGAACCGCAAAGCGTACAGGATGGATCGTAAAACTCGACTTCCGGCAATGGGACCTTGGCTTTCTGCACTGCTAATCGCATGGAGCATACTTCCGCTTCCATGATATTTTTTTCATAAGTCATAACCGTTACTTTAGGGTCAGGTGCTATCTTCAGAATGCTTTTTGTCCCATCTTCAAAAGATACCTCGTAAGCTATATTAAAATATCCTTCTGGCAGCTCATGAAGATTTTCAAGCTTTCTTTCTGGGAATGCATGGTGGATCAGCTTTGCGAGTGTGGCTTCGCTTTGCATATTTTTTGTTAAGTATGCCATTTTTCCTCCCTTTCATGAAAAGGTACCCATTAATATATTGCTTCTTGTTCCTATACTCCCGCGAACATGAAGCTAGTCCTCATATAGATCACCGCTGTTCTCTTTATTTAGCGTACCGAACAGTTCAATCATTAAGAACTTAGTCAACGCGCCGACTACAGGACGATGCTTCTTTCCTTTAGGGACAATCACAAATTCCCCCGCATTGACTTTCATTTTCTGCTCCTCGGTTTCTAAATAAAAGCTGCCCTCAATGACGTAAAATAATTCATCCGAATGCTCATGCACATGAAAGTCTAATGTGCGATTTTCTACTTGCACAACACTAAGAACATGCTCATTTAACAGTCCTATTTTTTTGTAGACATATAGTTCCGGATTCTTATTGACTTCATCGATTAAATTAACCACCTGCATAAATGTACCTCCATATTTAAAATGAAATTGCATCGAGAATTGCACGTTATGCCTTTTTTGATGTATCAACGAAAAGCTGCTTTTTATACTTGCAGGTTCTGAATTTGCCCTCAATCCAGAAGGTTGCCTCTAATGTGGTGAATTTCAGCAATCTGAATTTAGGGTCAGCGATGCCTTTACTAAAGAACCGTCGGTCAGATTCTAACCATAGCTTTTCTTTCAGCGCTTGATCCTCGACAAACTCGATCTCACCAACCAAAGTTACACTATCAGTGCCTTTGAAATAGCACACGGAGGCTTTCGGATTCTTTTCAAAGTGCGTTGCCTTTCCATGAAGCTGGGAACGCTTGGAGGTAATAAAATATACTTCCCGAAAACCATTGTCCGCAGCCTTTGTAATAGCGCAGGTTCGAGGATAGCCGTTTTCATTTACAGAAGTCAGTACAGCGGTCTGAACCTCTTTAAGCAACAAATCTGCTTTATTTTCAATCTCAGCTATTCTTTCTCTTTGAATCTCTGATGCTCTCATAGATCTCACCTTACTTTCTTTTCTTTCATTGCGTGATTTTACATTTATTTGGGTAAAAGCTTCCCAACGCCAAAACTTCCACGCTTTTCCCTTTATATGTTTCCAACCAATTGCCGTATTCCGAATTATTCCATACGCTTCCATCCTCAAATGTAATTTCTTTTATATGATATAGTGCGTACTCCAATACCTTTATCCGCTTACCCCAGTAGTGTCCACCAGAGATTTCCAGTTTCCCCATCATAGAAAAAATTCTGTCAAACCAAAATGGCTTGCTTTTTTTACAGACACACGACAGTAAATCTCTGGTGATCTGAGCAACTGCTTTCGGTAATTCCTGCATTAGCAGATAGGGTAATGGACCCGGGGCAGGGGAGAACCAATTGGAGGGCATGACAATCATTCTTTCATATAAAACATGGTAGCCTTTTTTGTTAACCGCTTGATACTGCTGACTCGGCAGGCTGTGTTAGGACAAACATCTCCAGCTCCCGAAACTGAGATTACAGCTGCGGAAATGTGTTTTACAGTGTCCAATCCATCAATCCACTTGTAAACTGCATCTGGTGCATTAAAAGCGTGAACCGGAAACAGTAAGAGAAGCAAATTATGATCCCTTTTGTCATGATCTATTCCATCGGTTATCTTTTCAATGCTGCATACACGACCTTCTGTTTCTAATCGGCTTTGGAAACTCTTTGCTGCTAATTCTGTACCACCGGTGCCGGAATAATAGGCGATTTTTATGTTGGAATATGTATTCATCATACTATCTACCTTGCTGCTCTAAAGCGACTGCTTGAATTAGTCGGTTTACATGCTCAAATAACAGCCAATCTTGGTTTTTGGGTGACGTAAAAGGCGGAATACCTCCAAAAGATTCTATACATACAGCGCTATCAATCAGTTCTTGAGGTATATTTCTTTCAATTACTTTTTTAAATGTATGCGGATAGGAATTACATAAGAAAAATGCTGTTTTCTTTGAGAGAAGAGCTTTCATATATTTCTCAATAAAACCTTTCATAGGCTTATATATTTTTCCCATTCTCACACCCGAACCTAAAATCACCATATCAAATCGTTCGATTTCCGGCACTTGCTTTGACAAATCAAAAAAGGAACAATCTTTTATTTTAGAGGCCAATAATTCTGCACATTTCCGGCTTGCGCCGGATTTTGTTGCATATACAATGATGGTTTTCATTGAGTTATCCTTTCTTCTTCATTCGAGAAAAAGTATTGACCGCTAAACACAAAGTAACGACAGAAAAAATAACTGCTGCAATCCCGCAGTTCACATGGAAATCAAAGGAGCCGGGATTACTGATATTATTTGCTTTTAACCATAGACCGCATATCATGGTGGATAACAGAAGCAATACTGTGATAACTGCACTGACGATAGTTGCTGTTTTCATATCTCTACTCTCCTTATTTCGTTACTGCCAATTAGGTTGTTTATTAGCTTATCTATAAAGTGGCTTTGCTGCCCTTGATCGGATACATCAATACCGCTGTACATATAAAATGCATCTCTGTTAAGCCCCGTCACCTGAATGGGATAGAGTATCTGTAAAGCCAGTATACGCAATTCCATATCGTCTTTCTTATCTCCAAATATCTGTTTTAGTAGCGGAATAAGATGTAATGGTGTCTGCATATTTCCATTCATAATCTCATTGGATAAAACAAATCTCATCAACTTTTCTTTTTTGTCTGATAGTGCATACAGCTCTTTGAGCATTGCTTTTAATTTTTGGGCGGGAGATAAATCTGTATAGCTGTCAGATTTAGAAAAATCTAAAATGATCTTAGCCATGGTATCACCAATGGCAATGCCAAGCAGATTATCTTTGCTTTTAAAATGATAATTAATAAGGCCAATCCCTACATTGGCGCGTTCCGCAATTTGTCGGACAGTTATCTTCTCTACATCCTCTGTTTCCTCCAGTAGTGCTTTTGCCACATTAACAATCACCTGTTGTGTATCTTGCTCCTTAGAATTCATATTCTATACCATCCTAGCTGAACTATATTGGAACATGTTCAGTATAAAATATTTACATACAATTGTCAAATGTTTCACTTTTAAGTAGAATAGAAGAAAAGAGCGGCCACAATGTGATCGCTCCAGAGTACCAACTTATGGCTATTGATTTTACTGAATTCGAGAGGCTACTTCAATTTCGTATTTATTACGTATACGCTTGTGATCTCGTACTATTAAAGTTGATTCAAAACTTCTTTTACTTCATCGGTGGCTTTAATTGTTCCATGCACCTTAACACTTTCAATGGTTTCTCTTGCTAATTCAGCTGTGACATCTTCTAAAAATGTTAATGTGCCAACCATCCTAATTTTAGCTTTCTTATTTGACGCTTTCAACTTTTCTAAATCTTGACGAGTAATTGTCGCAATTCCAACGTATTTGGCATCGCTTGATTTGCCCAAAATATCCTGATTGAGTTCTTCCAGAAGATCATCTAATCCGATAATGCGTTCTTCCATTACATAATTCCTCCTCGTATTATATAGTCATAGCTTTTCTTTACCAATTCTCTGGTATAAGCTATGCTGATTTTAGATACTGTGGATTAGTTTTTTCCTCCTACCACTTGATGGTTTAAGTTAGGCTCTAACCACAGTCTCTTTGTTCATTTGTTAATCAGTTAGATACCGCATGACGGTTTATTTGGAACGAGGTTACAATCGCAGAGAGCACCCGTGGTCTAAAACAGTATCAAATACATTTAAAGGAGTTTTAACATGATATACGCAGGAATTGATGTTGCCAAGGATAAGTATGATTGCTTTATCACTAACTCAGATGGAGAAGTGCTTTTTAAAGCATTTACCATTCCTAACAACCGGGAGGGTTTTGATGAACTTTACCGGAAGATTAAATCCGTTACAGATGATTTGTGCAATGTAAAAGTAGGGCTTGAAGCCACTGGACATTACAGCTATAACATTTTAGGATATCTTCTTGATAAAGGTCTCGCCACCTTTGTTATCAACCCGTTACATACCAATCTTTTCAGAAAAAGTCTAAGCCTTAGAAAGACCAAAACGGATAAAGTTGATTCCCACACAATTGCTACCATGCTTATGTCTGATGTGAACTTAAAGTCCTACTCAGACACATCTTACCACAATGAGGAGCTTAAGTCACTTACCCGCTACCGTTTTGATAAAGTAAAAGAACGGGCAAAACTCAGGACTTCTATTTCCCGTCTGGTTACCATTCTTTTTCCCGAATTGGAACAATTGGTTCCCACTCTTCATATGGCTTCTGTCTGTGCTTTGTTAACCGAATTCCCAGGTGCCTTGCAGATTGCTTCTGCTCACCTTACCAGACTGACCAACCTGCTTTACTCTGTTTCCAGAGGACACTATGGTCGGGATACCGCCATCTTATTTCGAGAAGCAGCCAAAACCTCCATTGGCTCGAATATGCCCGCAAAATCCTTAGAACTAAAACATACTCTAAAGCTGATTGGTGAATTAGATGCCGAGATTGATGAAATCGAATCAGAAATCAAACGGATTATGGACGACCTCCATTCTCCCATTCTTACCATTCCCGGTATCAGTTACCGTATGGGTGCTATGATTCTAGCTGAAATCGGCGATTTCTCCCGTTTTGATTCTCCCGATAAGATTCTTGCCTATGCCGGATTATCTCCATCCACCTACCAGTCCGGACAGTTGGAATCCGCTTATTCCCATATGGAAAAACGTGGTTCCAGATATCTGCGTTATGCACTTTTTAATGCTGCCAAATTTGTCTGTAACTGGGATCCTGTATTTGCAGCCTATCTTGCCAAAAAGCGGGCAGAGGGCAAGCATTATAATGTTGCGGTTTCCCATGCTGCAAAAAAACTGGTCAGGATTATTTATCAGTTGGAAAAATCGGGACAGGCTTACGCTAAATCATTTTAACTTTTCTGTTTGAAAATCTCCTTTTTGAGCACCTGCAAAGATGCTCTATTTGTCATGCAGTTATCAAGGTTCTAACTATCATTTTTCTATATTGAAATGCATTTCTGCAAATCATTCAAAAATACCATTTTAAGACTTGACTTTTAATAGTTAGTCTATTTAATTGTTTATCATACAATGGCCGATTTCATACAATTTGTATGTAAAAAACCATAATAAAACTTTTACTCTGCAACTGAGATTACCTCTTATTTACTTCAACAACGAGACCTTGCTCAGTTATAGCCACATGTGAAGCCAATTTTTTATCGAGAACCGGCAATCCCAAAAAATCAACCATATCCTTTGCCATATTAAATCTTGCCCACGCCTCTTCTTCGTTTGCCTGTGGGTATATTGCGGGCATCATCCAAACATTACAAATCAACAAAAACAATTCTGCTGTTAATTTCGGATACTTTGCTTTGATTGAACCATCGTTTATCCCTTCTTCAATAAGTTCAGCATATTTTGACGCTAAAAAAGTTCGCTGTCTTTCCATATATACCTTAAAGGCTGTCGGGCTGCTTTCAATCAATGGAATTATTTGAAGTTGAAGTTCAGCATATTCTTCACTTTCGTTTATAATCTGCAAAACCAATTTTAATTTATCTAAACCATTTAAGTTGGTATGTTTTTTGATTTTTTCAAACGGTTTTACATCATTAAATAATCTGTCGGTCAGCGCAAAAAACACCTCTTCTTTTGACTTGAAATGGTGATAAAATGCCCCTCGTGTCAGGCTGCCCATTTCACCGACTATATCAAGAATTGTTGTTTGCTCATAGCCTTTTTCGGTAAACAGTTTTAATGCAGCATCAAGTATTTTCTGCTCAGTTTCTTCGGGATATTTATTTCGCGACAAGTCATTCACTCCTTTACATACACAGTGCATGTAAATAAATTAACATACACCATGTATGTTTGTCAAGAGGGCCTTCAAACTTTTGTAAAAAAAGAGTGTACCACCTTGCGACCCATATCGCGCAGAAGGAACTATCACGTAGATTGGTTCTCGTAACAATTAAAACCTCTATTGAAACGAATTTCCAAAAATGATAACAGAGCCTTTGGCCATACCCGCAAGTTTAGAGGGGGTATGTTCCAATGGCATTAGATATAACGATATGTGACTTAGCAAAAAATAGATTGATTGGATTCTTCACATGAATGGGGTAGAGTATTTGCAAGGCCAGCATGCGCAACTGCATTACTTCATCGTATTATGCCTCCGTGAAAATAGCACTCATATATTCTACTATTTTCATAACAAATGTCTTCATACCCTTGAAACCATGCCATATTGCCACTTGCTTTACATTGATAAACAAAGCCTTGTTCTTCGAAAATACTAGGCCCACGATAGGGCATATCACGTGGAACAGATAATAATGCCGTTTTTAAAAAGTCACCGCTAAAATTGTCACCTATGACTCTTCCGCAGTAATTCATGGCATATACCGGAGTGTTTTTGACCCACACGACTTCTTCGCCCGAGAAAGCTTCTCCACCATAAAAAGTATCTATATAGAGCAATTCACCTTCTCTATATTCCAAATCGTGTGAGCATGGACGTATACTCTTTGATTCCGGACCTTTGCCAGCATAAGTTCTCTTTTTAGCATTTATAAGGAAATCTATAATAGCAATTTGTTCCGAACATAAAATATCTGGCTTTTTTTGACATGCATCATCTTTTACTAAATAATCTACCGTGACATGAAATTGTTCACTTATTTGAATCAAGTTATTGATGTCTGGATATGATTGTCCGGTTTCCCACTTTGCAACAGCTTGTCTGGAAACACCTAACTGTTCAGCTAACTGTTCTTGTGTATGTCCTTTACTCCTACGAATAAGAGCGAGTTTTTCAGAAAAGATCATTTGAACCTCCAATAATGTATTTGCACTAATTTTATCCTAATTATGTAATAAAATAAATAAACCTGTAGTTGAATATATGCAACCTATGATTGCTTTATCAAAAATAGATCCGTTATAGAAAGCAAGATATACGAAATATAATTCTGTAACACGTCCCTGCATCCTAGCAAATATCTTAACCACTATTTATAATATATTTATGGTGCAATAAAATTTTTTCTATGGTCACATCAACGTTTGTTCCTGACTTAAATTCAATGGAACTGATTCTGAAGGAGGAGGTTCCTTCTTTTTCCCTTTTGCAGCAATTTATTTTACAATTTGTGTATCTATAATAAAAGCAAGCCTGCGGATTGATAAAATCCGCAGGCTTACTTTTATTTATCAATTCATTTTAGCTTCTTTATTGTGCATTTCGCTTTTCAGCTGAATTCTGAGCTCTGACATCCAGTCAGGCTCAACATCAAATTGGTCTGCAACGCAACGAATCAACCTTGCGTAACCGTATAGATTTGCAAAACGCCGCATAAGCGAATAAGACGCTTGCATTTCCTCGGTCAGGCAATGTTCTGAACGATATCCTTTTAGGAATTCTGTTTTTGCTTCTTCGATCATACTGTTGCTCAATTCTTCCTCTATACAATCGAAAACCTGAGCAATATCCATAGCATACCAGTGGTACATCCCATCGTCAAAATCTATTACGGAACAGAAATTCGCATTCTTATCGTAAAATACATTGTCAAACTCAAAATCGTAGTGGATGAGTCCGTAATTGTCCGTGTGAATTGACAAATTATCAAACGATGCTTTGATTTGCCTCCATTCTGTAAAAATACATTTTGGGGCTTCGTATTCAGAAAGCGTGGCATGGATCCACTCTAAAACTTCGGCATGATCCCATTTTTTTACGTTCGGACGATATGCGGATGACAATGTATGAAGCCTTCCCAGTGCCTTTCCGTAAGCGTACATGATATCACTGGATTTATCTGTCTTTGCAATTTGTATTCCTTTTACGCAACTAAAAGACGTGACATAATAGCGCCCCCACGGTGTATGTAAATCCAAGCACATATCTCCAGATTTACTTGAGATGGGTCTCAATGCGGGATAGTTGTTCTTTGACAGATACTGGATGAACTCCATTTCGCCGTATAGATTTTTCTTCAGTTTTTCTTCAACAGGCGCAAGACGAAGAAAACATACATCCCCTTGGCAGCGATAGGGATAGATTGCATTGGAGGATATCCGATAAAAACCCAGCATATCATCCAACCCGACGGTGTCATGTTCCCAATACCTCTTCAAGATTTCTTTTACCAGTTCAAAATTCTCATTCAAATGTTTTAATTTAAGCATGTGTTTATCCTTTCAAAATAAAAAGCACTTCTGAAAAACAGAAGCGCAAAAATTTATTGCTGAAATAATAAACAGAAGTGCTATTTCGCCATATTTATTAAGTGAGCAATATTGTTTCGGCTTTTCATGCATAAAATAGTTTTCATAATATTACTCACCTCCATTCAAAATTTTATTTTATTATATAGCAATAATTCCAAAAAAGTCAAGGCTAAAATCAACATAATTTTATCAATAACAATTGATGGAAATAATGCGTTAAGAGGATACTACCCTGACTAATATAGACCATGACAAAATATCTTAGTATTTAACTACATCTACTTTCATGCTGACACCTATTTCCTTGTATCGCATAGTTGCATTTGGGGAAAATACGTTAACCTTTCCCTTACACCATGGCTACCCCTCGCAATATATTTTGTCACCATCGCCTTATAGGACTTCGCATTGCTCATACCATCTGTAAGCTCAGGCTGGTATTCTAAAAACAGTACCGTGTGGAAATCGCTTTGAAAAATATTCGCATAATCGTTTCTTACACTTTCATGGGTGAATGGGCACAGAATATAGGCGTCGTTTGTTTCCAACTGCTTCAGCAAACGCATAGAACGCCTGATTTCGTAGGGTTTCGTGCCGCAAACCAAAAGTAGCATATGGATGTTCTCTAGCGCCGCCTTCGGGTCTGCCATATATCCGAAGTCGTGGATTACAAAATTCATCGGCTGGGACAGGGGGGGGCCGTTCTGTAGTACACACCGACCAACCGCCAGCCGCCCTCCTTCTGCTCCATTTCATAGTCGGCCGCCATCATGCTTAAAATACCGCTTTGGTTAACGCCTGTGAGTTTCCCATTTCCTTCTGCGTCAACAGCAGAGTAGTTACGAACCGTATATATATCAATGGTTATAAATCTATCGGCCGATATTGATATATTTAACTGATTATTCTATTCGTTTTCCCGTAACCGCTGCACTACGCTATCCCTTGAGATGCTTTGATACATACGAATTGGTAATACGCAGGCCAAGATCAGTAATACCGGGAAGCAGATGGCAAGAGGCACAAAACTGAATTGATAGGTATATGCGGCGCTGCCCTGCGTTACAGCGTTGACAGCAAAGTAGCTGATCCCATAGCCAACCGTTACAAAGACAAGCAGCGCCATCGCCATATAGTATATGCTTTCCAGTACAAGCATCTTTTTGCCTTGTTTGGCGGTCATGCCCACGCTCTGGAGCATGGCAAGCTCCTGTTTGCGGGAAAAAATGTTGGTCATAGTGGTGTTGACGAAATTCAGGATACCGATCAGAAGAATCACGACGCACAGCGTAAAGCCAATGAGCGCAAACTGTTGGTTATCGGTTTTCATCTCCGCAATATAGTCGGCGCGGGAGCGAAAATCCACCTCGGGATTATTGGCGAGCAGCGCTCCGATCTCTGTTTGGAGGTCGTCAACGTAAGCTTCGTCTGCTATAACCGTAGCAGACATAATATCGGGATTGGCGAGGCTTTCAAACTCGGACGACGGCAGATAAACGGAAAGGCCGGGCATAGAGTAAAAACGAGCGCTTAAAGAATTGAGCGCATGAAAATCCACCTGTCCCATGACCTCATAGCTGCGTGCTTCGCCATCCTTACCACCCAAAGGCAAGGTAACGGTATCACCTACCTTTAACATGCCATTCCCATCAAAGCCAAGCAGCAAATAGTCCCCGGACAAAAACTTTTCGCGGTCAAAGCTTCCTTCGATCATGTTTTCCTCCAGCTTATCCAGCCAATAGCTGTCAAAGCCGTAAATCTGCGTATCTATGAACCCGCCATATATGGTGGCCGAATCCTGTTCTTTGATGATTTTCTCAATATCCTGCTCTGTAAGAGAGGAATCCTCATTTGAAATATTTCTGCGCCTGGAATTATCAATGTTATCGAGAAGATCGCCCTCTATGGGAGCTAATCCGACTTCATAATAGACTTTGACAATTTCCTGCACACCTTCAAGCTCTTTCACCTCTGACAGCAAATCCTCTTTTAATGTATAGCTTGGTGTATATGATTTGGAACGACCCAAATAATCCGTGTCGGCAATCAGGAAATCACCATTGATGTAAGATTGCAGAAACTTATTGACATCGTAGCTGTTTACATAGGTATAGACGACATTAAACAGAATCAGCCCGACAGATAGGGACGCAATAACAAGCACCGCCTTTTTTCTGCTGCGAAAGACATTCGACCATGCCATACGGTGTATTTTCGCACCGCCGCCCCCGCGCTTTACTTTTTTTGAGGGACTGACGGCAACATTGGTAAAACGCACCGCCTCCACAGGACTGACTTTTCCCGCCTTTTTTGCAGGGCCATAACAACTGACCAGTACCGTAACCAGCGCAATCACAGCTCCAAGTAAGAATATCCACGGATTGGGAGGCGTAGCAATATAGTCGATATTAATAAAGCTGAGCAGCACAGGAATCAGTACGATGCCCAGCAGATAGCCCAAAAGCAGCCCCACAGGGATTCCAATCGCACAGAGCAAAAGCGCCTGAAAATTGACGACGCGTCCAAGTTGTTTTTGCGTCGTGCCGATGGTTTTCAGCAGGCCGTAAAACCGCACGTCACGCATGACTGAAATATAAAAGATGTTGTAAATAAGGAGATAGCCGCTTATTAATATAATCGCGATAATCAATGCCATTGCCGCGATGATTCCACCGTCCGCGTTCGCCCGGTCGTAAGCGTCGTTAAAGAGAATGCCCGCAGCCTCGGCATCAATTCCGGTATCCTGCAAGATGGTATCGACATTCTCTTCAACATTGGACAGCTTGCCGTCTATATTGGCAGTTAGTTTAGTTACGCCATAATAACCTGCGCCCATGCGTGTTTCCGCCGGGTCTACGCCTGCCAGTAACTTGTTCGCCAGCGTTTCGGAAAAATATGCTCTGCCGTAGGGTTTGAGGTTTACATCACTGTCCCAAAATCCGCAAACAGTGAAGTTCATGCTATAAGGTGTTCCGTCCACTTCAAAGTCCAGATGTACCGATTGACCTAATTCTCTCGGCAAGTCCATCGCATCTAAAATCCAGCTCATAAGAGCAATTTCATTTTCCTTTTCGGGCATTCTGCCCGTTGTTGGCTTGCTAAAGGTGAACTCAGTAAATTTTTCATCTGCCGTATAAATCTCACAAGGCGTCTGCTGGAATATGCCCTCGCTGGTTCCAGCTATCAGCCTTGACAGGCCGTACTCCTCAATTAGCGGATGCTCGGCCACACGCTGCGCTTCATCTTGGGTAAGGTATTGAAAATCTACCTCCGTACTGCGCCCGTAGGCGTGTATCTGCATTTGCTGCATACCATCGGAGAGGCTGATGCCGATGGTGAACACCGCCGTAATTAGAACAGTGGTCAACACAACCGCAATCAACGCAAAGATATTCCGGCTTTTATTCGCCAGAAAGCTTTGTTTCGCTAGCCTTCTTACGATAGCTCGATTGTTATTCCTCATACCGTCACCGCCCTTCCGTAGCGGCGATCCTGCCGTCCTCAATCCGAATCACTCGATCTGCAAGCTGGGCGATCTGCTCGTTATGGGTAATCATCACCATTGTCTGATGGAATTTAGTCGAAGTCACCTTTAAAATTCCTAAAACATCCTGACTGGTTTTGCTGTCCAGATTTCCGGTTGGCTCGTCCGCAAGCAGAATGGATGGCTTTGCCGCCAGAGCGCGGGCGATGGCAACGCGCTGCTGCTGCCCACCGGAAAGATTGTTCGGCAAATTGTTTTTCTTCTCCGATAAGCCCAAGGTGTCAATAATATTCTTCACAAAGCTTTCGTCCACAGCATTTCCGTCCAACTCAATCGGCAGAACAATGTTTTCATAAACATTCAGAATGGGCACAAGGTTATAATTCTGGAATACAAAGCCTACATTCCTGCGCCGGAAGATGGTAAGCTGTTCATCCGTCATTCCCGAAATATCCCTGCCACCGACAATTACTTTACCGCTCGTTGGCGTATCCAAACCTCCCAGCATATGCAGGAGCGTGCTTTTCCCCGAGCCTGACGTACCAACAACGGCGACAAATTCGCCCTCCTGTATTGCCAAATCAACGCCGTCTAATGCCTTGACGGTGTTTGGGTCTTTTCCATAATATTTTTTTAAGGCTTCTGTTTTCAAAACCGACATGCTATATACCTCCTTGTCCTGATACCATCATCATAAACCGCAATTCTTACAGGCTCCTAACAGAATCGGATTTATTTCTTACAGTTCTGTAAGAACATTGAGAATGTCGTATATTTCCCCGGCTTGGAATCTACAAGGATATATCCGCCCTGTTTTTGAAATATCAGTGATGCCAAATAAAGTCCTAATCCGGCCCCGTCAACACCTTTTGCATTCCGGCCCCTATAAAACCGCTTAAAAATAGAGTTCCACTCGTCTTGAGCAATTCCGATACCATAATCGGTAACACTGATTTTTGTATAGATGGGCAAGGTTTCCACGGATAGATTGATTTCTCCGCCCGATGGGGAATATTTGACCGCATTTTCCAAAATATTTGTGATTGCCTCGCTTGTCCATTTTCGGTCATGCAACAACGGAATATCCTCGAAGTATGCCGTTTGAATAGAAATGTTCTTCTTGGCCGCCGCGCCGTATACGGCGCTGATGCTGTCGGAAATAGTTTGTTTGATGCCCGTGGGAACAGGGGACAATTCGATGGCTCCCACCTCCAGCCTTGACATTTTTACAAGGCTGTCCATCATCCATTGCAATTCTTCCGTTCCGGTTTTGACACGCGATAAAAATTCCTGCCGCTCGGCTTCGGTAATACGTCCTTCCAGCAGCAGGTCGGTATACATGGCGACACCGGATAGGGGCGTTTTCATCTGATGGGACATATCCGAAATAAAGCTTTGGATGATTTCTTTCTCCTGCTTGGTTTGGGAAATATCCATTGTGTTCATCTGAATGATTTTAACGGCTTTATGTGTCAGCTTGGAAAGCCTGTTGTCCGCCGCCGCTTCAAATGGAAGCTCTGTATTTCTGGCTAATACGCTGTCCAAAACCTGATCAATCGAATCAAAGGTTTTTCTTACATAGCGATAGCTGAGTAGGACAGTCAGGAAGCATAAAGCAATGGCTATGATAATCGTAACCGCAAGCGCCATCTCTACACACCCCCGTTCCATATATAGCCGATTCCGTGAATAGTTTTAATGATTTGTGGATTTTTGGGATCGTCCTCCAGCTTTGCGCGTAAGCGGCTGATATTGACTGGCAAGGTGTTTTCATCCACAAAATTCCCCTCGTTGTCCCACAGAGAGGATAGTATCTGTTCCTTCGAAAGCACTTGCCCGGCGTTTGTCATCAGAAAATAGAGCAGCTTATATTCCGTTGCGCTGATGGGTATTTCTTCATCCTCCCGGAAAAGTTTGCAAAGGTTTGTGTCCAGCCTGTACTTGCCGGAACGGATAATATGGCGGCTTTCTGCCTCCATGCGGCGCAGCAGGGCTTCCACTCTTGCCCGGAGAATGGACAGGGAAAAGGGTTTGGTAATATAATCGTCCGCACCGGCTAACAGGCCGGATACCTCGTCTGTTTCCAAATCACAGGCCGTCAGCATGATAATAGGAACTTTTGAATGTATCCGAATTTCTTTACATAAGTCCATCCCGTTTCCGTCCGGTAATCCTAAATCCAGTATGATTAGGTCAATCTTACGCTGTTCCAGCATTCGTTTTCCGTCCTTAATGCTGCCTGCTGTAACTGCGTCGTAGCCATCCTTTTCAAAGGTAAACGCAATGCCGCGACTTAAATTTTCGTCATCTTCCAATATCAAAATCTTTCTTTTCATAATGCACCTCCGTTGTTCTCTTTGCGCTGTTTCAAGCGCGGGTCTTTTGGCTTTGGCGCATCCTTTGGAATAGCCCAAACACGGCTGAATCGAATCGCCCCTGTAATGCGTCCCTGGTCGCATAATTGTTGAACCCGCCTGTTTGAAATACCCCATTTTTCAGCGGCCTGCTGTGTTGAAATATAGTCCATATCTATC
>JAEWDM010000010.1 GCA_023390115.1 Bacillota bacterium | reverse complement strand
CCTTGAAGAAATAGTGGACACAGCATTCATACTTGCTCACTTTGGCAGGGACAGAAAAGCAGCTCAGCAA
The DNA here is from genome assembly GCA_023390115.1 of Bacillota bacterium. Taxonomy (GTDB): domain Bacteria; phylum Bacillota; class Clostridia; order Acetivibrionales; family DSM-27016; genus Anaerobacterium. The sequence continues at coordinate 72,818 of JAEWDM010000010.1, read as the reverse complement.
AAGTACAGGGCTTTTACCGAATCAATGAGAGATACAGGCATAATGAAGGAAGTGGATGACAGTATTATAAGGGCATACACCGAAAACGTGTATAACAGTGAAAAATGCTACATTGTAAGGAGTAGGGAGCCAGAGGAGATAGTACGGAAGGCGGGCCAATTTCTTGGGGAAAGGCTGGAGGAAGGCTTAAGAAGGAAGCACAGCCGGGAAACCAGCAGTAATAGAGCTTTTGTGGCTTATATAATGAGGGTATTATGTGGATATACATATAAAAGCATATGCAAATATATAGGCAATATGTCGGCGGGCGGAGTATCAAGGCTGTCGAATGAGGGATTCAAGCTGCTTAAGGAGAACATACGGTATAGCAACGCCTTCAATTCATTAATTCAAATGGGATAGGCTTTAAGATAAAGCTCGGAAGACGATTTAGATTTCTGAATAGGCCATGCATAGAGGGCAGAGGCCTATTTCTGTTGTGCTTAAAACAGTCTTAAAAAAACTAAGGCATTTAATAAGCTGCAAGGGTTGTCAATAAGGTGCTTTTATTATATTATTTAACAGGAGCGTCCCCTTTTGACCTTCTTGACAATGTCGGTGTGCTGTGATAATATTGTCATTAGAAAATAAGTTTTTAGACCTTTTAACATGTCCAGAGAGGCTGAAAGGGTAACAATTAAAAACAGATTAAGCGTAGATTTACAGCTTATTATCTACTTGCAAATTGTTATGTTAAGTTTCTTGCCTCTTGGTAAGAAGCTTTTTTGGTTTTCAGGACATTTTGCTTGCAACATCGCCTGTGCTTTTAAAATATTCCATATGGAGTGAGAATTATGCCGGATAAAGCTGAAATAATGGATGAAAATGGTATAATGAGAGCCGTCACAAGAATATCACATGAAATAATTGAAAAGAATAAGGGTGTAGAGAATGTCGTAATAATCGGAATACAAAGGCGCGGAGTTCCGCTTGCGAGGATGATAGCGCGAAAAATAAAGGATGTTGAGGGAAACGCCGTACCTGTCGGCATATTGGATATTACCTTATACAGGGACGACTTGAGTACTCTGTCAGAGCATCCTATTATTAACGGTACTGAAATTGATTTTTCAATAACTGGCAAAAAGGTTATTCTTGTGGATGATGTTATTTTTACCGGGAGAACTATAAGGGCTGCGATTGATGCAATAATGGATATCGGAAGGCCCAGAATAATGCAGCTTGCAATTCTTATTGACAGGGGACACAGAGAGCTGCCTATAAGGCCTGACTATGTGGGAAAGAATGTACCTACCTCAAAAAATGAAATTGTCCATGTCAAGCTTATGGATGTAGACGGGATAAACACTGTTACAATCAGTGATATGAGGAAATAAGGCGGTTCTATGTAATAAGGGTGATAAGCATATATTTTTGTAATAGAAACGGAAGGGATTACAAAATGATGAGAGAAAAGATTATTAAAAAGACACTTTTACACATAAAAAAATGTTCCTGTTTCTCTATTCTATTTTTATTTCCTTTTAAAATTAATATTGATAACTGTCTATTTTTAAACAGTAAGGAAGCATATTCCTTACTTTTTTTTAAAGTTTAAGCAGCTGGCAGCTATTTAAGCGGCCTGACAGCTTATAAAGCGCCTTATAAGTAAGTTCTTTAACAAACTAAGTAAAAAGGTGGGGTGTACGGTGATATTAAAATCAAAGGATGTACTGGGACTTAAGGATATGACGGCAGAAGAGATTGGCTACATTCTGGAAACCGCTAAGACAATGAAGTATATTCTTGCTTCAAAGAACAAAAAGACGCCGCATTTGCAGGGTAAGTCAATAATCACCTTATTTTATGAGAACAGTACCAGGACAAGACTGTCGTTTGAGCTGGCGTCTAAATATATGAGTGCCGGCGCGGCAAACATATCTGCATCTGGAAGCAGTATAGCAAAGGGCGAATCTCTCATAGATACCGGAAAAACAATAGACATGATGGGAGCGGACGTAATTGTGATAAGACATTCCATGTCCGGAGCTCCGCATCTTCTCGCACAGAATGTAAATGCTTCTGTAATTAACGCGGGAGACGGTATGAACGAGCACCCCACTCAGGCACTTCTTGATATGTTTACCATACTTGAGAAAAAGGGCACGCTGAAGGATTTGAAAATAGCCATAATAGGGGATATATACCACAGCAGGGTTGCGAGAAGCAACATATGGGGACTTGTTAAGATGGGAGCAGAGGTTAGTGTTGCAGGTCCGGCAACGTTAATGCCTCCTGGAATAGAAAATCTCGGCATAAGAGTATACAGCACAATACAGGAGGCGCTTATAGACGCCGATGTTGTAATGGGGCTGAGAATACAGCTTGAGAGGCAAAAGAAGGGCCTGTTTCCCACAGTAAGGGAATACGCAAGATTCTTCGGGCTTGACGACAAGCGTCTGAGGTTTGCTAAGGAGGACGCTCTGGTAATGCATCCCGGCCCCGTCAACAGGGGTGTTGAATTGTCCTCAAAGGTAGTGGACTGCGGACAATCTGTTATTAACGAGCAGGTAACCAACGGAGTGGCAGTCAGAATGGCACTTTTATATCTTTTAACAAGGAGGGGCAGCAGTGAAAATCTTAATTAAAAATGGACATGTTATAGGCAGCAATCAAAAGAAAAGCGGAACTCTGGACCTGGTTATAGAAAACGGCAGAATTACCGAAATAGGAAAGGACATACAGGAGCCGCCTAATTGTGACCTGATTGACGCCTCGGGAAAGTATATTCTGCCGGGGCTTGTGGATGCGCACTGCCATTTGAGGGATCCCGGCTTTGAGTATAAGGAGGATATCGAAAGCGGGACGAGGAGTGCCGCAATGGGAGGCTTCACATCTATCGCGTGCATGCCCAACACAAACCCCGTAATAGATAATCAGGCCATGATCAAATATGTAATGAATAAGGGCAAGCATGAGGGCCTGGTAAATGTATATCCCATAGGGGCAATATCCAAAGGGCAAAAGGGTGAGGAGCTGTCCGAAATAGGCGAGCTTAAATTTGCCGGTGCCGTTGCGGTGTCGGATGACGGTAAGCCCGTAAGAAGTGCATCCTTAATGAAAAAGGTGCTTCAGTATGCATCCATGTTTGATATGACGGTCATTTCACATTGTGAGGATCTTGAGCTTGCGGATGAGGGTGTTATGAATGAGGGTTACCAGTCAACGGTGATGGGGCTTAAGGGAATTCCGTCAGCGGCGGAGGAAATAATGGTGTCGAGAGACTTAATTCTGGCAGAATACACAAAGACACCCATACACCTGGCGCATATCAGCACCGAGCTGTCGGTTGACCTTATACGCAACGCAAAAAAGCGGGGGGTAAAGGTTACGGCCGAGACCTGCCCCCATTATTTCTCCATAACAGAGGAGGCATGCAGCGGCTTTAATACCTATGCGAAGGTCAATCCCCCATTGAGGACGCAAAAGGATGTCGATGCGGTAATTGACGGGCTCCGGGACGGAACCATAGATATAATAGCCACCGATCACGCTCCTCATCACTATGACGAAAAAAATGTTGAGTTTAATGCTGCGCTGAATGGGATGGTAGGGTTTGAGACGGCTCTTCCTCTTGCAATAACAAACCTTGTGAGGCCTGGACATATTACAATGGAGCAGCTGGTGGAAAAAATGTGCGTCAATCCTTCAAAAATACTGGGACTCAATAAGGGTGTTATTGATACCGGAAGGCCTGCGGATATTGTGATTGTTGACATGGATGAGGAATACGCCGTTGACATACAGAAGTTCAAATCAAAGGCAAAGAACTCTCCGTTTGATGGATACCGCCTCTGCGGAACAGTCAACTGTACTATTGTTAACGGAAAAATTGTTGTGAGGGAAAAGGTGCTGCTATAGAACATAATTGCTTTAGGCTGCAGATAAACCTAAAAGGGAGTGCTTTAAATGTTTATAGACAAGCTTATTGAGAAAATAAAGGAGAAAAATAATCCTACGGTTGTGGGCCTGGATCCCAGAATAGAATATGTGCCTTCAGCCGTCAGAGCTTCTGCTTTCGGCGAGCATGGAGAGAATATTAAGGGTGCATCGGAGGCAATATGGATTTTTAACAGGAGAATAATAGATTCCGTGCATGACATTGTACCTGCCGTGAAGCCCCAGCTTGCGTATTATGAAATGTATGGTATTGAAGGACTCCGGGTATTTGACAGAACTGTGAAATATGCAAAGGAAAAGGGTCTTATGGTAATTGCCGACGGAAAAAGAAATGATATAGGAAGTACGGCAGAGGCCTATTCCACAGCCTTTTTGGGCAAAACGCAAATTGCGGACGGGGTTTTTGAGGAGGCTTTCAGTGCCGATGCCCTGACGGTGAACCCATACTTAGGATGTGACGGTATCCAGCCCTTTGTAGAGGACTGTAAAAAGTATGGAAAGGGTGTTTTTATACTTGTAAAGACATCAAATAAATCCTCGGGACAGCTGCAGGATATTGTAACTCAGGATGGAAGAAGCATATATGAAATTGTAGCGGGACATGTTGCGGAGTGGGGAGAAGGCATGACCGGAAAGTATGGCTACAGCAGCATCGGGGCAGTAGTGGGCGCCACTTACCCCGGACAGGCAAAGATTTTAAGGGGAATTATGAAAAATTCATATATTCTTGTGCCGGGATACGGTGCCCAGGGCGGAACAGCAAGGGACATTGCCAATTCATTTAACAAGGACGGACTTGGAGCAATAGTAAATGCATCCAGAAGCATAATGTGCGCTTATAAATCCGATACATGGAAGGGCAGGTATGGAGAGGATTGCTTTGACGAGGCATGCAGGGCCGAGGCAATAAGGATGAAGGAAGATATAAATAAGGCAATTTGTTAGTGCTCTGCATGGGCTTCAAGCAACCGTTAATCTGTTGCTTATCTGATAAGCTGTGCTTATCTTAAAGGGAGGAATTTGGATGAAAGCGGTTTTAGCTTTAGAGGACGGTACAATTTTTTATGGAAACAGTTTCGGGATAACAGGGGAAATAATAGGCGAAATAGTTTTTAATACGGGGATGACAGGATATCAGGAGGTTTTGACGGATCCGTCTTACTGTGGACAAATCGTAACAATGACTTATCCTCTTATAGGGAATTATGGCGTTAATCTGGAGGATATAGAGTCCGGCAAGCCTCAGGTAAGGGGCTTTATTGTAAGGGAGCTCTGCAGAACGCCAAGCAATTGGAGATCGATAGAGTCATTAAATGAATATCTTAAAAGGCATAACATAATAGGCATAGAGGGAATAGATACCAGAGCCCTTACAAGGATACTGAGGGATAAGGGCACCATGAAGGGCATAATATCAACTCATGAGGACTTTGATTTGGAAAGCAGATTGGAGGAAATAAAGCAGTACACGATAAAAGATCCTGTGCGCCAGGTGACAACGAAGGAGGTAATTCACTACGAAGGAAAAGGCCTTAAGGTGGCTCTTTTGGATTACGGTATTAAACAGAATATAATCCGTTCACTGCTTAAAAGAGACTGTGAGGTATATGTTTTCCCGGCATGGTCTTCCGCTGAAGATATACTGTCTGTCAATCCGGACGGTATAATGCTTTCAAACGGGCCCGGAGATCCTAAGGACTGTACTCATGAGATAGAAACAATAAAAGCCTTGATGGGTAAAAAGCCTATCTTCGGAATTTGCCTGGGGCACCAGCTTACCGCCCTTGCAAACAACGCGGACACAGAGAAGCTTAAGTATGGCCACAGAGGCTGCAACCATCCTGTTAAGGATTTGAAAAAGGATTTAACCTATATTACGTCACAGAATCATGGATACACTATAGTTGAGGGTTCGATGGACAGCGGCAGAATGGAGGTAAGCCACAGGAATATGAATGATGGGACTGTTGAAGGGGTAAGGTACAAGGACGTTCCTTTGTTTACGGTACAGTTCCACCCCGAGGCGTCACCCGGGCCTGCCGACACAGCTTATTTGTTCGACGGATTTATTGATATGATGAAGAAGCACAAAGTCAGCTAACAGTATGTAATTGATATAAATGGGGGATGGATTAAAATGCCAAAGCGCAAGGATGTAAAAAAGGTACTGGTTATAGGCTCGGGACCTATTATAATAGGTCAGGCCGCTGAATTTGATTATGCGGGAACACAAGCCTGTCAGGCTTTGAAGGAAGAAAATATTGAGGTGGTACTGGTAAACAGCAATCCTGCAACCATTATGACCGACACTAATATAGCGGACAAGGTATATATAGAGCCTCTTAAGGCGGAGGTAGTAAAGAAAATAATTACTGAAGAGAAGCCCGACAGTATTCTGCCGACGCTCGGGGGGCAGACTGGCCTTAATCTGGCAATGGAGCTTGCGGAATCGGGATTTTTAAAGGAGCAGGGTGTTAAGCTGCTTGGCACCGCCACCGAGGCAATAAAAATGGCGGAGGACAGGCAGGACTTTAAGGATACTATGGAGCGCATAGGCGAGCCGTGCATTGCAAGCAAGGTTGTAAATACTATAGACGACGCTCTGGACTTTGCAAATGAAATAGGCTATCCCGTAATAGTACGTCCCGCCTACACGCTTGGCGGCTCGGGAGGGGGAATAGCGTATACTAAGGAGGAGCTTCAGGAAATAGGAACTAACGGCTTGCGTCTCAGCAGGGTGACACAGGTATTGATTGAGAAGTGCATATCGGGGTGGAAGGAAATAGAATATGAGGTCATGAGGGACAGCAAGGGAAACGTAATCACGGTATGCAATATGGAAAACATTGACCCTGTGGGTGTACATACGGGGGACAGCATTGTTGTGGCTCCTTCCCAGACGCTTGCAGACAAGGAATATCAAATGCTGCGCTCTGCTTCTCTTAAAATAATATCCGCGCTTGGAATAGAGGGAGGCTGCAATGTGCAGTTTGCACTGCATCCCACAAGCTTTGAATATGCCGTTATAGAGGTAAACCCGAGGGTAAGCCGCTCATCTGCCCTGGCATCGAAGGCTACCGGCTATCCGATTGCCAAGGTTGCCACAAAAATAGCGATAGGCTATGGCTTGGATGAAATAAGGAACGCCGTCACAGGCAAAACATATGCCTGCTTTGAGCCCACTCTGGACTATGTTGTGGTGAAGATACCCAAGTGGCCCTTTGATAAGTTTGTAAAGGCTAAAAGGACCCTCGGGACGCAGATGAAGGCGACAGGTGAGGTAATGGCAATAAGCAGCTCCTTTGAAGCGGCTCTTATGAAGGCAATACGCTCTCTTGAGCTGGGGCTGTTCACGCTTGAGCAGGATTTATATAAGAAGCTGGACGGGGAGCAGATATTCCGTCGGCTTAACGACGTGAATGACGAAAGGATTTTTGTAATAGCGGAAGCCATAAGAAGGAGCATATCAATTGAGGAAATACATGAAATAACGAAGATAGATGACTTTTTCCTTTGCAAGCTAAAGGAGCTTGTTCTTATGGAGGAAAAGCTGAAGGCCCTCACTCTGGAGGATCTGACGCCTGAAATTTTAAGAAAGGCAAAGAAGCTTGGGTTTACCGATGCCGTTATTGCGGACTTTATTGCATGTGATAAGAGAGATATCCGTACGAGAAGAAAGGACTTTGGCATAAATGCCGTATATAAGATGGTGGATACATGTGCGGCAGAGTTTGAAGCGGTTACACCCTACTATTATTCAACCTATGACAGCTTTTGTGAGGTCAAGGAGTCGGACCGGGAGAAGGTGCTGGTCATAGGCTCAGGGCCTATAAGAATAGGTCAGGGAATAGAATTCGACTACTGCTCGGTACATTCGGTTTGGGCTCTCAAGGAGGCCGGTTACGAGACAATAATTGCAAACAATAATCCTGAAACGGTGAGCACTGATTTCGATACCTCCGACAGGCTGTATTTTGAGCCCTTAACTGCTGAGGATGTTGAGAATATAGTGGAAACTGAAAAACCGGTGGGCGCCATTGTACAGTTCGGAGGACAGACTGCTATTAAGCTTACCAAGGCCTTAAGCGAGATGGGGCTAAAAATATTTGGCACCGAGCCTAAGTATGTGGACGCCGCGGAGGACAGGGAAAAATTTGATGAAATACTTCAGGAGCTTGACATACCAAGGCCCAGGGGAAGGACAGTGTTTACTCTTCCGGAGGCACTGGATGCGGCGGAGGAGCTGGGGTATCCTGTGCTTGTAAGGCCTTCCTACGTACTGGGAGGCCAGGGAATGGAAATTGCATACAATGATAAGGACATCGCCGAGTTTATGGAGATAATAAACCGGGTAAAACAGGAGCACCCTATACTTATTGATAAATATATGGTGGGCAAGGAAATAGAGGTGGACGCCATATGCGACGGTGAGAACATACTTATACCGGGAATTATGGAGCATCTTGAAAGAGCCGGCGTACACTCGGGGGATAGTATTTCGGTATATCCCACTCAGACTGTAGAGGATAAAATAAAAAAGGTTATAGTAGATTATACCGAAAGGCTTGCAAAGGCGCTTCATGTGGTGGGGCTGGTTAATATCCAGTATGTGCTGTCCAACGGGCAGGTTTATGTCATAGAGGTAAATCCGCGCTCAAGCCGTACTGTTCCGTATATAAGCAAGGTTACTGGAATACCTATGGTAAACATTGCCACAAAGCTGATGACGGGGAAAAAGCTAAGCGATTTCAAATACGGTACGGGCTTGTACAGAGAGGCCGATTATGTGGCGGTAAAGGTTCCTGTGTTTTCCTTCGAAAAGCTGCACGATGTTGACACCAGCTTAGGGCCTGAAATGAAGTCCACGGGAGAGGTGCTCGGCATAGCAAAAACTGTGGCGGAAGCTCTGTACAAGGGAATAATAGGCTCGGGAATAAAGCTGCCCCAAAAAGGCGGGGGAATTCTCATGACGGTGAGAGATACCGATAAGCCTGAGCTTATTGAAATAGCGGAAAGGTTTGAAAAGCTGGGCTTTGAGCTGTGGGCAACCGGCAAAACCGCAAAAATGCTTAATACTCAGGGGATAGCGACAAATGCCGTAAAGAAGATTGACGACGGCTCTCCCAATATTATTGACCTCATTGACTCGGGCAAAATAAGCCTGGTTATAAATACCCCGACTAAGGGCAGAAAGCCCGAGAGGGACGGATTTAAAATAAGGAGAAAGGCAGTGGAGATGTCCATTCCCTGTCTTACGTCACTGGACACTGCAAATGCGGTAATTGAATGTCTGAGGCTGGGCAAGGAGCCCGGAGATCTGGACATTGTCAATTTAAGCGTATTTGATATATAAAATAATAAAATTTGGAGGGGACAATGGCTAAGGCTCTGAAGGAGGAAATAGAAAGCATTGACAGGCTGGCTCCCGGCATTTTTAAAATGACCTTGAAATGTCAATACGTGGCGGAAAATGCCCTTCCGGGACAATTTGTGAATATTAAATGCAGTGAGGGAATAAATGCCCTGCTGAGGCGTCCCGTAAGTATTTGTGATATAGATCGGAGCAGAGGCACCTTTGACATAGTATTTCAGGTAAAGGGACTGGGTACGGAGTATCTTTCACGAAGCCGCCCCGGTGATCTGGCTGACATAATCGCGCCGCTGGGAAAACCCTTTGACGTGTCTCCTGAATATAAAAGGATTGCCGTTGTGGGCGGGGGCATAGGCATATTTCCGCTGCTGTATCTTTTAAAGAGCATGAAGCATGCGAAAAAAATGGCGTTTTTAGGCTTCAGGAGCAAGGAGCATATAGTTCTTGCGGATGAGTTCAGGAGTTCATCCAATAGACTTTTAATATCAACCGACGATGGAAGCGAGGGGCATAAGGGGGTTATTACCAGCCTGCTGGATCGGGAGCTTTCCACAGGAAAGGTTGATATAATATACACCTGCGGGCCTCTTCCAATGCTAAAGGAGACAATACGGACAGCAGATAGACATGGAATAAAGTGCCAGGTATCCTTAGAGCAAAGAATGGGGTGCGGAATAGGGGCATGTCTTGTATGCGCATGTAAAACGAAGCACGGGGACGAATGGCAATACAGTCATGTCTGCAAGGATGGGCCGGTCTTTTGGAGCAATGACGTGATACTGGATTAATAATGAATTAATAAAGCCTTTAAATGAGGAGGGAGCTATGGCAAATCTTAGTGTGGAAATAGCCGGCATAAAGCTTAAAAATCCTGTTATAGCCGCTTCGGGTACCTTTGGCTTCGGGCGGGAATATTTCCGTTTCATGGATTTGAATAAACTGGGAGGTATTTCGGTAAAGGGGCTGACGTTAAAGCCAAGGCAGGGCAATAAGCCCCCGAGAATTGCCGAAACCCCTGCGGGGATTTTAAACAGCGTAGGGCTTCAGAACCCTGGTGTGGAGTTCTTTATCAAGGAGGAGCTTCCTTTTCTTAAGCAGTTTGATATTGCTGTTATAGCCAACATTGCGGGAAGCACTATTGAGGATTATTGTGAAATGGCGGAAATACTGAGCGGTACAGATATAGACGCGATAGAAATGAATATCTCCTGCCCCAACGTTAAGGAGGGGTGCCTTGTGTTCGGTACAAGCAAGGGAGGCACAAGCGTTTTAACCAGAAGGGTAAGAGAGTGCTGCAGGAAGCCTCTTATTGTAAAGCTTTCTCCAAATGTAACCGATGTGAGAGATATCGCTCTTGCCGCAGAAGAGGGAGGGGCGGATGCCGTTTCGCTTATAAACACCCTTTTGGGAATGGCGGTTGACATACATAAGAAACGCCCCATACTTGCAAATAATATGGGAGGCCTATCCGGACCTGCAGTAAAGCCTATTGCGGTAAGAATGACATATGAGGTTTCACAGGCGGTTAGAATTCCCGTTATAGGCATGGGGGGAATAAGCAGCGGCGAGGATGCCGTTGAGTTTCTCCTTTCGGGGGCATCTGCCGTAATGGTAGGTACGGCAAATTTTGTTAATCCGTCGGTGTGCGAGGATGTAAGCCGGGGAATAGAAGACTATCTGGAAAGGTATAATTATAAAAGTGTCGAAGATATAATAGGTAAGCTGGAGCTGAATATTTAACGGCATAAGATGTTAAACTTATAGCAAATATGTACGGAGGAGGGGATATTATCAAAACGAGACTTGTTTTTGTACGCCATGCAGAGGCTGAGGGGAATGCATTGAGGCGCTTCCACGGGTGGACTGACGGAGATATCACCAAAAAGGGCCACCTCCAGTCCGAGAGGGTGGCGGAGCGGCTAAGGGATGTTCCCATAGATGTTATATACTGCAGCAGCTTGAAGAGGACACTTATGACATGCGGATACATTGCAAAGGCAAAGGGCCTTCCCATAATAAAGACCGATAAGCTTAAGGAAATAAACGGAGGGGATTGGGAAGGAGAAAGCTGGGAGAAGCTTCCCGAAATATGGCCGGAGGAATATGACACATGGGAAAACAAGCCTCATCTGCATATGATGCCAAACGGAGAAAGCATGGAGGCTTTTCAGGAAAGGCTGCTTTCGGAGGTTAAGTATATAATAAAAAATAATGAAGGAAAAAACATATGCATTGTAACACATGGTACTGCAATAAAAGCAATGCTGTGCTCCTTCAGGAGCTGCAGCCTTGAGGAAATGGTTAACATCCCCTGGTTTGACAATACCTCTGTTACAGTGATAGATTATCAGGACGGCAAATTTAGTGTGGTTCTTGAGGGAGATATCTCACACCTGGATAAGGAGCTGAGTACCCTTGAGAATCAGGAGTGGTGGAAGAAGTATATGGAGAGTTTTAATAAAGATAATGGGGCTTTATAAATACTGAGTTGCTTTTTAAGGAGGAAAATATGAGCAATGCAAATGAAAGGCTTGCGGCATGGCTGTTTGAAACCAACGCTGTGAGGGTATGCCCGGAAAACAGCCCTTTTTGGTATACCTCAGGGACTATAGGGCCTTATTACATAAACACGCATTTTTTATACGGAAACGAAGAGAAGGCAAATGAGCTTCTTTCATTAATCGACGCAAGCAAGGGCGAAGTATATTCCTGCCCGTCTAAGGTGCTGGAGGCCGCCTTGGGGAATTATTCCTCAGATGCTGTTTATAAGGGCCTTATAGACGAGATGTGCGAATTTATTAAAGAAAATATAGATTTAAATGAGGTTGACTATATATCGGGAGGAGAAAGAAGAGACTGGTTTTTTTCACTCATTATTGCAGAGCTGTTAAAGAAACCTCATATAACAATATATAAGGATCTTACGGCTGTCATATCCCATGAGGAACAAAATGAAACAGTCTGCAGCTTGAGCGGAAAAAAGGTGCTTCATATAGCAGACCTTATAACTGAAGCTTCGAGTTATGAAAGGGCATGGATTCCTGCCATTGCAAAAGCAGGGGGAGAGATGAAGTGGAGTGTTGTGGTGGTTGACCGGAAGCAGGGCGGAGAAGCTATGCTTTCCGGGCATGGAGTAAAATCCTTTGCAATGGTAGGAATAGATCGGCCGCTTTTTGAAAAAGTCCTGGCTATGGGGCTTATAAGCAAAGAACAGTATAATATGATTATAGAATATATTGCAGATCCGTCAGGGTTTGTAAACCGGTTTTTCCGGCAATACCCAGAGTTTCTGGAAAAAGCCCTGAATTCCGATTCCAAAACCCGTGAGAGAGCAATGCTGTATATGCAAAGGAGAAAATAGCGCCGACCGCTTATGGTAAAAAAGCACGGCAGCTTCAAAGGGGCTGGATATTCAGAATGTTCGGCCCTTTTTGTAAATTAAGTATCGAACAGCTACCTGTTGAGAAAACAAAGGTGGTATAAAATGTAGACGTTTGGGTGACAATGTGATATACTAAAATCATTAAATAACCGAGGTGATGATATGAACTTTTATACAGTGAGAGATTTACGGACACACCCACGTGAAGTTTGGGAGAAGCTTTCTGAAGTTCATGAGGTGATTATAACTAATAATGGTAAACCAAGTGCATTAATGATTGAGATAGACGATGAAAGTCTTGAAGACGTGCTGGCGAGTGTACGCCAGTCTGTGGCTATGAGAGCGGTGAACAAGCTGCGTCTTGCTTCAATAAGGAGTGGAAGAGCGGAAATAACTGCGGAGGAAATAGATGCTGAAATATCTAAAATGCGTAAGGAGAAACGCAAATGATTAAGGCAGCAATAGATACTAATATCCTTGTTTCCGCGCTTCTGTCACCGTCTGGAAGTCCGGCAAAGGTAATTGACCACGTATTAAACGGAAATGTTATAATGTGTTACGACAGCCGGATAATAGCGGAATATCAGGAGGTACTTCTGCGGCCTAAATTTGGCTTTGAAAAGAAGACGGTTAAACAGTTGATTGATTTTATTGTCCATTCAGGAATTTCGGTTGTTCCTATACCCATATTGGATGCATTTGAGGACGAGGATGACAAAATGTTTTATGAAGTTGCCAAAACTACCAAAGCATATCTGGTGACAGGAAATGTAAAGCATTTTCCAAGTAATCCTATGGTAATTACACCACAGAAGTTTTTGAGTGTTGTTAGTGAGACGTAGGGACGGTTCTCTCGCCTCATTCACTTTTCATGGCCCCGGTCCAGCCCCCCGGCGTAACGTGCACATTTCCGGCGTATCGGTATAATATGCGCGGGCCATGCGCTGCAAGCCAAACGGCCCGCTTATCTCCTTTCCCCCAAATGACGCGTTCACCGCAAATCATTCTTTCCTACTGAATATAAATTGCTTAAATGGCATTTTTTAAAACTCTAAATAAAGAGCTTTGGTAGGAAGTTGGCCCATGCTTTTACCGTGCATTATATATTACAATGTCTTGACATAGGTTGGTGCAATTGTTAAAATAGCGTTGAGCAATAAAATGCCTTTAACCTGCACAAGGCCGGGCTTAAAGAAGTCAGGCGCAGTGCTGCAAAGCAGCTTCTGGGAGGCAATGCTATTCGTTTAATGTTTGGATGATGTAGCAAAGGTAATAATATTATTACCGTCAGCTACGTTTTTTGTTATATATGAAGGCATTTTTTAGAGCGTAATTATAAACTTGCTTTGCCGGAGAGGGTCTTTAAAGATGAGCGAAAGACAGACAGTATGTGTACCGCAGGAGGAAATACTAAAGCAAAAGGAATTTATCAATAATATTAAGGAGCTTAACCTCGGAAGATTGAAAAGGTATTCCGTAACGACCTTTGGCTGCCAGATGAATGAGAATGACTCGGAGAGGCTTGCTGGAATGCTTTCGAATATGGGCTATGTTGAGACTGAAAAGCCTGAGGACAGCGACGTAATAATATATAATACCTGCTGCGTAAGAGAAAATGCCGAGCTCAAGGTGTACGGGCACCTCGGAGCCTTAAAAAAGCTCAAGGAGGAAAAGCCTGAAATAGCCATAGCAGTATGCGGCTGTATGATGCAGCAAAAAGAGGTCGTTGAGCATATAAAGAGAAAATACAGGCATGTAGATCTCATTTTCGGCACCCACAATCTGTATAAATTTCCCGAGCTTTTGTTCAGCTCACTCAATTCACATGACCGCATAATAGACATATGGGAGACGACAGGAGCTGTTGCAGAGGGCATGCCTATACAGAGAAAGCAGGGCATAAAGGCCTTTGTAACCGTGATGTACGGATGCAACAATTACTGTTCCTATTGTATTGTGCCTTATGTCAGAGGAAGAGAGAGAAGCAGAAGCATTTCCGATATAGTTAATGAGGTCAACATGTTAGGACAACATGGCTGCAAGGAGATAACCCTTTTAGGGCAGAATGTTAACTCCTTTGGTAAGGATTTGGGGCGGGATACCAGCTTTGCAAAGCTTTTAAGTGAGGTTAACAGGGTTTCCGGGATAGAAAGAATCAGGTTTATGACCTCTCACCCAAAGGATTTGACGGATGAGCTTATCTATGCGATAAGGAATTGTGAAAAGGTATGTCCTCATCTTCATCTTCCGGTACAGTCTGGCAGCACGAAGGTATTAAAGGAAATGAACAGGAAATATTCAAGGGAGCATTACTTAAGCCTTGTGGAAAAGGTCAGGAGCGCTGTTCCGGGAATAGCCTTTACAACAGATATAATTGTAGGGTTCCCAGGAGAAACGGAAGAGGATTTTAATGAAACTCTGGACATACTTGAGAGAGTTCGGTTCGATTCTGCGTACACCTTTCTTTATTCAAAAAGAACTGGGACTCCGGCGGCAAAAAATGTCCTGCAGGTTACGGAGGAGGCTAAGAAGCTCAGATTTGAAAGGCTTCTTGAGGTTCAAAACCGCATAAGCAAAGAAATTAACTTAAGCTATATGGGTATGGAAACAGAGGTTTTGGCAGAGGGCCTCAGTAAGAGCAGTGATGCCGCCTTTACGGGCAGAACGGGAACAAATAAGGTGGTTAATTTTCAGGGAAGCAGCGAAATGGCAGGAAAGCTTGTTACTGTAAAAATAGAAGGGGTTCACACCTGGTCTCTTGAGGGGAAGGTTATAAGGTGGGAAAGGCCGGGCTTTGCCTTATAAATCGTTTTGTGATAGAATTTAAATTATGGCAAAGGAGAGGAAAATGGATATTATTGAAAAGGCCACAGAGCTTGGGCTGATGATTGCTGATTCCGAGCAGATGAGCAGATTGACAAAGGCCGAAGAGAGAATAGAGATGGATGAAAGGGCCAGAGCTCTTATGACTGACTATAAGCTCCTTCAGGTGGAGGCTGCAAGAGCCTTAAGAGAAGACAGCGGAAAGCCGGTGACAGAAGGCATAAATCAAAGACTTGCGGCAAAGCAGAGAGAGATAAATGACTATGGGATTACAAAAAACTACATTGAAGCGAAAAATGAATTTGACAGGCTCATGAGCACCATAAACAGCGTAATGATATATGCTATAACAGGGGAGGAGCCATGCTCCACAGGCGGCTGCGGCTCATGCGGGGGATGCGGACAGCATGCCCCTTAACAAAATCAAATTTGAAATTTTCTGAAAGAGGTTGGCGGATATGGCAGCATTGACACCGATGATGCAGCAGTATTTTGATATTAAAAACCAATATAAGGATTGCATACTTTTTTTCAGGCTTGGCGATTTCTACGAAATGTTTTTTAAGGATGCCGAGGTGGCATCTAAGGAGCTGGAAATTACTCTTACAGGAAGAGACTGCGGTATGGATGAAAGGGCTCCGATGTGCGGGGTGCCCTTTCATTCTGCCGAGTCGTATATAGCAAAGCTGATAAACAAAGGCTTTAAGGTGGCAATATGTGAGCAGGTTGAGGATCCTTCCGTTGCAAAGGGAATTGTAAAAAGAGATGTTATAAGGGTTGTTACGCCGGGGACTGTAATAGATGCATCAATGCTGGATGATAAAAAAAACAACTACCTTATGTCAATATATAAGAGAGGGAATTTTTTCGGAATTGCAGCGGTTGACATATCTACAGGCGAGTTTAAGGCAGCCGGAATAGACAGGGGAAATACGGCGGGAAAGCTAATTGATGAGATTGCCAGGTTTTCTCCTTCGGAGATTATTGCAAACGGTGAGTTTCTGGAGGATGCCGGCTGTGTTGAATCTATAGCCTCAAGATTTAATTCTTACATAACCTCCTTTGAAGACATTTATTTTGAAAGTGAGACGGCGTATAAAAAAATAGGAGGCAAATTTGAAGAGCTTTGTTCTTCCTTTCGGCAGCCCGATATTTCATTGAATGCGTCAGGGGCCCTTTTAGAATACCTTGAGCAGACACAGAAGGTTAATCTGGGCCATATTCAGTGCATAAGCATGTATTCGGTTGAGGAATACATGAGCATTGACGTATCTACCAGAAGAAATTTGGAGCTTACCGAAACGATGCGGGACAAGTCACGAAAGGGCAGCCTGCTGTGGGTGCTGGACAGGACCATGACGTCAATGGGAGGCAGGAATATAAGAAAGTGGATAGAACAGCCCCTGATAAATATAAGGGACATAAACGACAGGCTTGACGCAGTTGAAGAAATCAAGGACAAATTCATGCTGCGTATGGAAATACGTGAGCTGTTAAAAAGGGTATATGACATTGAGCGGCTTATGGGAAAAATTATTCTGGGGAATGTAAATTGCAGAGATCTGATTTCACTGAAGAATTCCATAGGACAGATTCCACATATCAAGGGGGTATTAAAGGGCTGCGGGGCTGAACTGAATCTTCGCTGCTATGAGCAGCTTGATACTCTGGAGGATATATTCGGACTGATTGAGAGAGCAATAATTGAGGATCCTCCCATTTCGATTAAGGACGGAGGGCTTATTAAGCAGGGTTATAATGAGGAGGTTGACAGGCTAAGAAGGGCTACCACCGAGGGAAGGGACTGGATTGCCGCTCTGGAGACATCCGAGCGTGACAAGACCGGGATAAAAAATCTTAAGGTAGGATTTAACAAGGTTTTCGGATTTTATATAGAGGTAACAAAGTCATACTTTTCTCTTGTTCCCGAAAGCTATATAAGAAAACAGACTCTGGCAAACTGCGAAAGGTATATTACCCCCGAATTGAAGGAAATTGAGGAAAGCATATTGGGGGCGGAGGAAAAGGTTATTGTTCTGGAATATGAATTGTTTACCGGCATAAAAAATACCATTGCGCTTGAGGTGGGCAGAATAAAGGATACTGCGGAGGCAATCGCGGAAATAGACGTAATATGCTCTCTTGCGGAGGTAGCGGACAGGGAAGGCTATTCAAGGCCCGAAATGACAGCGGAGGGCATAATAGATATAAAGGATGGCAGACATCCTGTTGTTGAAAAAATGATGGCTCAAAGCCCTGCATTCCAGCAGTCCTCCTTTGTTCCCAACGACACGCTTCTCGACACCTGTGACAACAGGCTTGCAGTTATTACCGGCCCTAATATGGCGGGAAAATCAACCTATATGAGACAGGTTGCCATAATTGTTTTAATGGCTCAGATGGGAAGCTTCGTGCCTGCGTCAGGCGCGCATATAGGAATTGCGGACCGCATATTTACAAGGGTAGGAGCCTCCGACGATCTTGCGGCAGGGCAAAGCACCTTTATGGTAGAGATGTCGGAGGTAGCAAACATATTAAAAAACGCTTCTCCTAAAAGCCTTCTCATACTTGATGAAATAGGAAGGGGTACGAGCACCTTTGACGGTCTTAGTATAGCGTGGTCGGTTATTGAATTTATAAGTGACCGGGAGAGGCTGGGCTGCAGGACTCTGTTTGCAACCCATTATCATGAATTAACGGAGCTTGAGGGCAAAATAACGGGTATAAAGAATTATTGCATATCTGTGAGGGAAAAGGGAGAGGACATAATATTTTTAAGAAAAATAATCCGGGGCGGTGCTGACGGAAGCTACGGCATACAGGTTGCAAGGCTTGCGGGGGTTCCTCAGCGCATAATAGGCAGAGCGAGGGAGATTTTAGGAGAGCTTGAAGATGCCGATATAAGCAAAAGGAACGCAAAGCAGAGAAAAGCAAAAAAAGCGATAGAGGGGCAAATGGATTTATTCTCATTCAATACAAGGTCAAAATGCTGTGATGAAGTAATAAGTGAGCTGAAGGCCTTAAGCGTGCATGAGCTTACTCCCGTTGAAGCCTTAAATGTGCTGTACGGGCTGCAGCGGAAAATAAAAAACAGCTAGTGCCCTGACTGCTGGAGGCAAATTCTGTTACCGGGCACCAGAGATTTCACCAAGAGACAAAGGAGGTGGTGTGATTGGGAAATATAGTTGTGCTGGATGAGGGCACCTCAAACAAAATAGCCGCGGGAGAGGTTGTTGAAAGACCGGCCTCGGTTGTAAAGGAGCTTGTTGAGAATTCTATAGATGCGGGGGCTTCTTCCGTTTCAGTAGAAATAAAAAATGGCGGAATTACCTTTATAAGGGTGTCGGATAACGGCTCGGGCATTGAGGAGGATGACGCCGAGATTGCTTTTGAGCGCCATGCCACAAGCAAGATCAGAAGCTCGGGAGACCTTGAGGCAATAGCTACTCTCGGCTTCAGGGGAGAAGCACTTGCAAGCATAGCGTCGGTTTCTTCCGTGGAGCTTATTACGCGAGTGAGTAAAAACCCCTACGGTATTTGTGTAAAAGTGCAGGGAGGCTCCGTCAGGGAGGTTAAGCAGGCAGGCTGTGCCGTAGGGACGGTATTTACCGTAAGGGATCTCTTTTACAATACTCCTGCCAGGTTTAAATTTTTAAAGAAGGACAGCACTGAGGCAGGCTATATATCCGATATAGTAAGCCGTATTGCACTTGCAAGGCCTCATATATCCATGAGGCTTATAAGCAACGGCGCCACCGTGCTGCATACTCCGGGAAATAACGATCTTTTGAGTGCCATATTCAGTATTTACGGAAAGGATATTGCAAGGCAGACACTGAAAATTGACTATGAGGACGAAAGGGCCAGAATTGAGGGCTACGCTGGCAGGCCCGAGATTGTACGCTCCACGAGGAATTACCAGTCTATATTTATAAACGGAAGGTATATAAAAAGCAAATTGGTTTCGTCAGCAATCGACGAGGCGTACAAAACCTTTTTAATGAAAAACAAGTTTCCCTTTGCAGTTGTAAATATTAAAATTAGTCCACTGCTGATAGATGTAAATGTTCACCCTACAAAAATGGAAATAAGATTTTCAGAGGAAAAAGAGATTTTCAGAAGCATTTTTCATGCCGTAAGCAATGCTCTTGCAGGAAAATCCCTCGTAAAGGAGGCACATGTCGGCCATGACGTCAAGGATTCCTATAAATTTGGCAATCAGCAGGATTCCGGCTTTAAATATGTGCAGCAAAGAATTGATACGGCGCGGAATACCGGAGCGAGAGACGAAGCCGGCTTCCTTAAGCGAGGAGACCTTGCAAACAGGGATGGGGAAGGACATATTCCGGCGCAATATAATACCCCTCAAAAAGACAAAAGCTTTCAGACGGAGAGTACAAAGCACGCTATGCCGGAATTCATTGCTGAAAGGAATAAAGACAGATACATTCCTGAAGTAAAGGAAGAGCTCCAAAAGGGGGAGCTGTTGTACCCAAATACTCCCGATGCCGGAAACAATGACAGGCAGAAGGCCGTTCCCTTAGAATTGCAATATCAAGGCATTCAGGATGAATCCAAAGCTGACGGTAAATTTTGCAGTATAGCTGAGGCTTATGATGAGGCTGAAGAAAATAATGCCGCAAGGCTTGCCACGGATGCCGCGATTATAGGACAGGCCTTTAATACCTATATCATTCTTGAGCTGTGCAATGAGCTGATTATGCTTGACCAGCATGCCGCTCATGAAAGAATAATGTATGAGAGCTTAAGAAAGAAATATATTAATCGTGATTCTATTTGCCAGCAGCTTATATCTCCTGTTGTTATAGAGCTCACAAATCAGGAGATAAAATTCCTCGAGGAGACGGCGGAATTTCTTGAAGGCCTGGGTTTTATTTATGAAAGCTTTGGCAATAATACAATTATGCTAAGGTCTATACCCTACAGCGATAGCGGCATTTCTGCAAAAGAGGCCTTCATTGAGGTTCTGGATAAAATTATAAGCTCGGCAGGGTCCGGCTTTGATAAAAATTCTTATGGCGCAGTAGCTGAGGAGGCTTTGTATACCATAGCCTGTAAGGCTGCCGTCAAGGCCAATAAGAGGCTGGACGGTGCGGAAATAAGGAGCCTGCTGGAGGATTTGGCCAGGCTTGATAACCCTTACACCTGTCCGCATGGCAGGCCTACAATTGTAAAGCTTACAAAGCATGAGCTTGAAAAAATGTTTAAAAGAATTATATGAACGCTATAATCACTAGCTATAAATTTTGGGGGTATAGGGGTGGACTCTGTAATAATCATTGCAGGACCGACAGCATCCGGAAAGACAAGGCTTGCTGTTGAGCTGGCAAAGGATATAGGCGGAGAGGTTATTTCCGCAGACTCAATGCAAATATATAAGTATATGGATATAGGCACTGCAAAGCCATCCATAGAGGAAATGGGAGGCATAAAGCATTATCTGATAGATGAAATATTTCCCGATGAGCCATTCAGTGTTGCCGCATATAAGGAGCTTGCGCTCAGATATATAAGGGAGGTGCTTAAAAAGGGTAAAAAGCCTATTGTTGCGGGAGGCACGGGGCTTTATATAAACTCACTGGCATATAATCTGAATTTCTCCGAGACAGTTACAGATTGGGAGCTGAGAGAAAGGCTAAACCGGGAAGCTGAGACTGAGGGAAATATGTTTTTGCATGAAAAGCTGAAGAAAATTGATCCCGAGGCGGCTAAAGAAATTCATCCCAATAATGTAAAAAGGGTTATACGGGCTATTGAGGTATATGAGCATACTAAAGAAACTATTTCTCATCATAAGGATATTTCCAGGAGCATACCTCCTGATTACAGGTTTATTATAATAGGGCTCATGCCGGACAGGCAAGAGCTCTATGAAAGGATTGACAAAAGAGTTGACATAATGATTAGGGAGGGGCTTGTAGAGGAGGTAAAAAGGCTTATTGACCTTGGATATGATAAAAGTACAATAGCAATGCAGGCCATAGGATATAAGGAAATATTATCATATATTAAAGAGGAAATTTCCTTTGAGGAGGCTGTTTATGCAATAAAAAAGGGTACCAAAAATTATGCCAAAAGACAGATGACATGGTTTAAAAGGCTGGAAAATGTGCATTGGATAGATGTGGGTAGACATAAAAGCATATATGAAATAGTAAAAAATATAAAATATCATATTGCATTATATGGAATTTTCTTGTAGAATATGAGTGGGGTTCCGATTAGTTTTATAAGGGCTAACTTTACTTATAGATAAAAGACGAGATAGAGGAGGATTTTTTGTGGTTAAAAACAACATTAATTTGCAGGACGTTTTTTTAAATCAGGTCCGAAAGGAACATATAGCCGTAACCATTTATCTTACCAACGGCTTCCAGTTAAAAGGCATGGTAAAGGGATTTGACAACTTTACAGTGGTGCTTGATACTGACGGGAGGCAGCAGTTGGTATATAAGCATGCAATATCTACAATAAGCCCGATAAAAGCTGTAAATCTTATATTTAATGAAAACAAGGAATAAGTATACATAAAATAAAGGGGCCCTTTAGAGGAAGGGCCCCTTTATTTTATAGCTTTCTGAATACGCCTATTACCTTTCCGAGAATAGATAAATCATTTTTAACTATGATTGGATCTAAAAATTGATTCTGAGGCTGAAGCCTTACATGATCTCTTTCCTTGTAAAAGGTCTTAACAGTAGCCTCATCGCCTATGAGTGCAACTACAATATCTCCGTTATTTGCAGTGGACTGCTGCTTTACAAGTACAAGGTCCTTATCAAGTATTCCCGCGTCAATCATGCTGTCCCCCTGAACCTTAAGCATAAATGCCGATGAATTCTGGACAAAGTCTACGGGGAGGGGGAAGGTGTCTTCAATGTTTTCCACTGCAAGAATAGGCTGCCCTGCGGTAACCTTGCCTACAATCGGTACATCCTGCAGCTCTTTCATTGAATAATACCCGTTTTCTCTTTTGGGACTGTGTCCATGAGGATTGACTACCTTAAGTGCCCTGGGCTTTGTAGGGTCCTTACGTATCAGGCCCTCCTTTTCAAGCTTCTCCAAATATCCGTGCACAGTTGACGTCGATTTAAAACCAACTGCGCGGCATATTTCACGAACAGAAGGAGGATAACCCTTTTCTTCAACTTCACTATTCACAAAGTCAAGGATTTTTTGCTGTTTTTCAGTAAGCTTTTTTTGCATAAGCTGAGCCTCCTCTAATATATATAAATACATTATAGCATATTGTAAGAAAAAATCAAACTTGTGTTCGAAAAAAAATATAAAATATTGACAATGAACGTACGTTCGATATATAATTATTCTATGAAGAACAAATGTTCAGTGAGGAGTGGTCAGAATGAAAAAAACATATGTATTGAAAAATAAAGGAAGGTTTGCTATTATCGTGGGCTTATTAACAGCGGTACTTCTTGTGCTTATATTTGCAGGGAGAGCCTACAGCTACAAAGCTCCCGAGTACCGTACGGTGTCACTGAAGCCGGGAGATACCCTGTGGGAGCTGGCGCTGAAATACAACAATAGGGGAGATATAAGAAGCTACATATATAAGGTACAGCAGCTTAACAATATGGAATCAAGCGATATAAAAGCGGGAGAAAGGATCATAATCCCTGTTGAAAATTAAAATTTAAAAAAAGAGGGCCAGAAAAAGACAATAGCCCCTGCGGATGAATCCATCCAGGGACTATTCTAAAAATTTTATCTTTAGTTCTGCGTGTTTATCGAATTCATCTTTAGTAATTTTACTTTCGTCACGTAATATAGTGAGCAGTTTTAGCATAAGTTTGCAACAATCTTTTAAACTGTCCGTGCTAATCACCACCTGATAATATACTATCATTAAGGAGAAAATACGTAAATGGTACATTTGCACTAACAAATGAATTTTGCTATAATCCATTAGAACCATGTTAAATAGAATTTGGTTTAAAAGCATGGCCGTAAGGAGCTGGGCTGCTTGTGCTGTCACATTTGCTGAATTACTGCCTTCTTAAGAATTTTGTTTTTTCTATAGAGTGTTTTATATATTCCTCCTGAGTTATTTTTCCTTCGTGTGCCAGTTGCTCCAATAATTTTAATATTATTTCACAGCATTTTTCCAATTCATTTCTCATATTAATAACACCACCTGGAATAATTATACACTATGCATATGTTAAAAATTTGTTGAATTTTAACATAAGTATATATATTACAAATTTTTGTATGATGAAAGCTTTTAAACAGTGCCTTTAAATACAAAAAATAATATATGAAAATTTTTAAATGCCGGGCAATAATTGATAAGAATTTGTCTTAAGATGCCTGTATTATCTTGGGCTGGGCATTCGGGAAATATAAAATAATTATATTTAACCGCGATGAAAAGAAGTACGCTTTGACTGTGGAAGAGGAAATAAAAGGGGCAGCCTGACCTTAACGGGTACTAATAAATTTTTACCGGAGTTCCAACAGAAATGGTATCATAAACCTCTTTAGCGTCACTGCTGTACATGCGCACGCACCCTCCGGATACCTCCTGTCCTATTGACCAGGGCTTGTCGGTGCCGTGAATTCCGTATATGCCCCATGGTATACTGAGCTGCATGAAGTGACCTCCGAACTGTTCCCCCCAAAGTCCCTTCATAATAATGCTCCAGCTCCCTAAAGGTGTTGGTGTGGACGGCTTTCCGACTGCTACCGGATATTGCTTTTTTACTGCTCCGTCTTCCAGCAGCTTCAATATACGGTTCTTAGTGTCAATTTCAATAGAATACATGTCAACCTCTCCGTTCAGTATATACTATTCAAGAAAATCATATATGTTCATATTAAGTTTTAATCCAGATTATATTCAGGAAAAAAGGCTTTAATGGGAGTCTTTTTTGTTATCTTCATAAAATCCACATATTAATACGCTAAAATCTGTATGAATAAAACTTTATTGCTTTAAAGGTTTATTTTTCTGACAGGAGGGTATCAATAATATGAATTTAATGCGCAGAGTCCTGCACATAAAAGGGATGACTTGTACAGGCTGTGAAGCACGGATTGAAAATTATTTAAAAAGGCTTGACGGTATTACTGAGGTTAACGCCATGTTTGCCAGCTCAAATGTGTATGTAACTTATAATCCGCAAAAAATAAATATAGAAAAGATTATTGAAGCAATAGAAAATATGGGTTATAATGTTCAAAACAAAGCTGCAGGCAATACTGCTGAAAAGACACGCGGCAAGCGTCCGGATTCCGGCAAGATGCCTGTTAACCAGATAGTGGGTATATTTATTATAATTCTTGCCTTATATGTGATAATAAAGAATACCGCAGGCTTTAATTTTATACCTCAAATTGACCAGTCCATGGGGTATGGTATATTGTTTGTCATGGGGCTTTTAACATCTCTCCACTGTATAGCGATGTGCGGGGGAATAAACCTTTCGCAGAGCGTGGGATACAGAACTGATGATGTGTCCGGTAAGAAAATGGAAAGGCTAAGGCCCGGAATTATGTATAATGCGGGCAGAGTTGTATCATATACGGCGGTAGGAGCCGTTGCAGGTGCGGTTGGTTCGGCAATAGGCTTTTCAGGTGCTGCAAAGGGAACGGTTGCAATTTTGTCGGGAGTGCTGATGGTTGTCATGGGGCTTAATATGCTTAACATATTTCCATGGCTGAGAAGACTGATTCCAAGAATGCCGAAGGCATTGGGCAAAATTATTTATGCGGGCGGAGGAAAGCGCGGTCCGTTTTATGTAGGGCTCTTAAATGGATTAATGCCCTGCGGGCCCTTGCAGTCAATGCAAATATATGCTTTAGGTACGGGAAGTGCGTTGTCGGGGGCCTTATCAATGTTTCTGTTCAGCCTGGGGACAATTCCGCTCATGCTTGGCTTTAGCGCCGTAAGCTCATTGCTTAGCAGCAGGTTTACGCATAAGATGATGAAGGTGAGTGCGGCTTTGGTGCTGATGCTGGGACTTGTAATGATTGACAGAGGGCTCAGCCTATCGGGAGTAAATTTTGCGGCTTTTGCATCTCCAGCGGGCCAAACGGCTGTCGCAGAGGTACAGGGAAGCATACAGACGGTGACCTCTGAATTGAAGTCGGGTGCATACGAGCCTATAATAGTGCAGAAGGGCATTCCCGTCAGGTGGACTATCAGGGCGGAACAGGCAGGGCTGAATGGCTGTAATAACCCTGTTATTATTCCTGAATATGGTATTGAGAAAAGGCTTGTGCCGGGAGATAATATTATAGAATTTACTCCAATGCAGGAGGGAACTATAAGATATACCTGCTGGATGGGCATGATCAGCAGTACAATAAGTGTTATAGAGGATATTGGCAGTACGGATACATTAAAAATTAAGGAAGAAATAAATGAGCTGCCTTCCCGGAAAGGCGGCTGCTGTGCAAAATAGAGAGTATATTAAAATAAAGATCGAAAATAAAAATTTGTAAAAGATAAAATAAGAGAAAAAGAGGTATTATATTATGAAGAAGGAAATATCGGTTTTACTTGTAGAGGGAATGTCCTGCAGTCATTGCGAAAGCAGTGTCAAGAAGGCGGTAGGAGCTCTTTATGGCGTTAACGGCACCAGTGTCGATCTGAAAAGCAAAAAGGTTACGGTAGAATACGATCCGGATGACGTGAGCCTGGACAGCATTAAAAAAGCTATTGAAGATCAGGGCTACGACGTAGTGTAAATAGCAGCATTTCTCTTTTTTCACAGCGATGGGCTTATTATAGGAGAGAAAATGAATAAGAATACTAAAAGGATACTCGTCGTCGATGACGAGCAAAAAATAGTTCAGGTAGTAAAGTCCTATCTTGAAAATGCTCATTACCTTGTAAGCACTGCGTTTAGCGGACATGAAGCTCTTTTGGCATTTGAAAAGCATGCTCCGTCTCTGGTCATATTGGATTTGATGCTTCCTGACATGCCGGGAGAAGAGGTCTGCAAAATATTGCGTGGAAAATCAAGAGTTCCAATAATTATGCTTACCGCAAAAATAGAGGAGGAGGATATTTTAAGGGGACTGGATATAGGCGCGGATGATTACGTCACAAAGCCGTTCAGCCCAAAACAGCTGGTGGCAAGGGTAGCGGCACATTTAAGAAGGGTTGGGGACGAAACGGTGCATCTTTCCAATATAATATCCTTTGGAGAGGATCTTGTAATAGATACGGCAAGATACGAGGTCAAAAAGAGAGGGCATGTTATAAATCTCACTCCCAACGAATACAGACTCCTTATGACAATGATAAGGTATCCTTCAAAAACATTTACAAGGGAAGAGCTGGTTGACATGGTGTTGGGGCAAGACTATGACGGCTATGACAGAACAATAGACACTCATATAAAAAATATACGGCAAAAAATTGAGACTGACTCAAAAGCGCCGGTATATATATTGACGGTTCATGGAGTGGGCTATAAGTTTGGCGGTGGATAGCTATGAAATTCAGCCTAAGAAGCAAGCTTTCGGTATCTTATGTGCTTGTCGCCATTGCGTGTGTGGCCCTTCTCAGCTACCTTACCAATTTTTTTCTGGAAAGGCACTTTACGGCCTATGTTATACAGAAGCAGGAGAGGGAGAACAACGAAATAGTCTCTCTGCTTGTACAGCAGTATAGGAGCAGCGGAACATGGGACGCCGGTATCATTGAAAATATAGGGGTCAGTGCGCTTGAACGCGGTATGATAATAAAGGTGACAGCATCGGACGGAACGGTAATATGGGACGCGGCAGTTCATAACAGCGGATGGTGCCGTCAGATGCTGGACCACATGGCACATAACATGCTTAGCAGGTATCCCGGCTGGGAAGGCAATTATACGACAAAAACCTATCCTGTTTTTTCAAAAGATGCCGGAGTAGGCAAGGTCGAAATAGGCTATTATGGGCCATACTACTACAATGACAATGATCTTGCGTTCATAAGCACTCTTAATAAGCTTCTTATTTATGTTGGAATATTTTCACTGGTTTTTGCGCTTGTAATAGGCTGGGTGATGGCCCGCAGGCTCAGCAAGCCTATTATAAGAGTAATTGATACTGCAAGGATGATTTCTAAAGGGCATTTTGGGGACGGATCCGTCGCGGAAATATCGGCAGAGGGCTCAACTACAAAGGAAATTTCACAGCTTATTACCGCAATAAAAGACCTTGCGGATACCCTGGAAAAGCAGGAATTATTGAGAAAGCGTCTTACTGCCGATGTAGCTCACGAGCTGCGTACACCAATTGCAACCCTCCAGAGCCACATGGAGGCGATGATCGACGGGATATGGCATCCTGACACCGAAAGATTGAAAAGCTGTCATGAGGAAGCGGTCAGAATAGGCAGGCTTGTTGACGATCTGGAAAGGCTGGCAAGATATGAAAGCGAAGGAATGGTGCTTAATAAGACTGAGTTTGATGTATACCTGCTTATAGCACATATGCTTAAAAATTTTGAAAGCGAGTTTTTCAGTAAGAATATAGCCATTGCTTCATATGGAAAAGGTGAGATTATCTTTGCAGACAGGGACAAAATAAGCCAGCTTATAATAAACCTGATGTCAAATGCATTGAAGTATACCCCCGAGGGAGGAAGCGTTGAGATACACCTGTGCAGGGATGAGGATGATGTTAAAATTACGGTGAAGGATAATGGGGCAGGAATACGCGAGGAAGATTTGCCTTATATTTTTGAACGCTTTTACCGTGCCGATAAGTCAAGAAACAGAGCTACCGGAGGCTCAGGGATAGGCCTGAGCATAGCCAAGGCAATTGCTGAAGCACACAGAGGAAGCATAGAGGTAAAAAGTGAAGCAGGGGTAGGATCCGAATTTACAGTAAGGCTTCCTCACAAGCCACATTAATCAATTCATGTCGCTGACGGCTTTAATTTTAAAAAGGCTTATCAGGCCTTGTGCTACAACAGCATATACAATCATTGCTATTATGGTGGAGGGCTCTAAAACAAACGGGCCTGCCCCGTCGCCTGTAAAAGCACTGAATATTCCTGTAAATGGTGATATGAGAGCCTGGCTTGAGGAATAAAGAAAAGTGACAAAGCTGCTTTTTGTGCTGGCGCCCAGTAATTTAAAAACAAGCCGGAAGCCCAGCAGTATTTCAATTATTCCTAAAATATAATAAATAATGTTTCGGGTCTGAATGAACCACACCGGTATTTTATGACTCTCATGAGTGCCGCTTCTTAAGGAGGGTGAATTTCCCTCCTGGGATTGTTTTTTGTCCTGGTTGTCTTTATAGTCCATAAGCCACCCTTATTTCTTTATATTTGTTTTCACGACTGTGTATGCATATGCCTTTTCCTCGGCACCGCATATAATTAATTATGCTGCAAAGGGCGGCATTTTATTCTTTATACCGATTCATAATTAGGCTTTTTGAAGTTCTCTTAGTAATTTGTAGATTTATTATGGACATTCAGGTATAATATATTATGTTTATGCTGATTTATACAGCGTTTAACAATAAATAGCGTTTTAATCATCGTGAATTCTATTATTATTTTATATTAAATTGTTTGGAGGATGAATATGAACAGCTTTGACAATGTTTCGGTAGTAAAAAAAGCAAATGTGTATTTTGGGGGGAAGGTTACAAGCCGTGTAGTTTTGTTTTCAAACGGAGAAAAAAAGACACTGGGTATAATGATGCCGGGAGAGTACGAATTCGGAACGGAAGATAAGGAGATAATGGAAATTATGGCAGGAGAGCTTGATGTAATTCTCCCCGGAAGTGAAAATTGGATTTCGGTAAAAGGAGGACAGACCTTCGAGGTTGCCGCCAATTCAAAATTTAAGCTTGTGGTAAAGGAATTGGTGGATTATTGCTGCTCGTATATAAAATAACATAATACTTAAGCAGAGAGGGATAATTCAATCAATAATATAATGAAGCAGGTGATGAACTTGAATCTGGATGAAAAATTTAATGTGCTGAAGCTGAACATAGAAAAAATGGGAAGCCTTGCAGTTGCTTTTTCGGGAGGGGTGGACAGCACCTTTCTTTTAAAGGTGGCTCACGATATTCTCGGTTCCCGTGCTCTTGCAGTTACTGCGCGTTCATCCACATATCCCGAGAGGGAGTTTCGGGAAGCTGTCGATTTTGTGAAAGGGCTTGGGGTAAAGCATGTTGTAATAGTTTCTGAAGAGCTTGATATAGAAGGCTTTTCGGAGAATCCTGTAAACAGGTGCTATTTTTGCAAAAAGGAGCTCTTTACAAAAATAAATGACGTTGCAAGAGAGAATAATATAGAATATGTAGCGGACGGTTCAAACGTCGATGATCTCGGAGATTACAGGCCGGGAATGGCTGCGGCCAGGGAGCTGAATGTGACAAGCCCTTTAAGAGACGCGAGCTTGACAAAAGAGGATATAAGGATATTATCAAAGGATATGGAGCTTCCTACATGGAATAAGCCGGCGTTTGCATGTCTTTCATCCAGATTCCCGTATGGACAGAAAATTACAAGGGAAAAGCTGGGAATGATAGACAGGGCGGAGCAGCTTTTGCTGGATTTGGGCTTTACGCAGGTGCGTGTGCGCCATCACGGAGAGGTTGCCAGAATAGAAGTGTCTGCCGAGGAAAGAAATAAATTTTTTAGTACCGATTTGATGGACAGAATCTATACAAGCTTTAAGGAAATAGGCTTTAACTATACCGCGCTTGATCTTAGAGGCTACAGGACAGGGAGCATGAATGAAACGCTGAACCCCGGCAAATAGAGCTTTAAAGGAGGAGCGGCTTATATAATGAGGACAGGAATAATTGGTGCGGGAAGGCTTGGAACTGCTCTGGCAGTTGCCATGAGCAGAGAGGGGCATATTCCCGCAGCCGTATACTCTAAAAACCATGCTTCCTCAAAGCTTCTTTGTGAAAGACTTGGTATTAAGTGTATGAACAGCCTTTTGTATGCAGTTGCAAACTCGGATATAATTTTTATTGCCGTACCCGACAGCCAAATTGCAGATGTGGTGCAAAATATTATTGATTGCACCGATGAGAGCCATATAAAGAGCAGGGCCTTTTTTCACTGCAGCGGAGCTGTGGATTCATCATTGCTGGAGCCGCTGAGGCTAAAGGGAGGGCATACCGCATCGCTTCATCCCTTACAGACTTTTGCAGACAGGGAGAACGGCTGGAAGGGGCTGTACAACATTTATTTCGGCTATGAGGGTGATATGGAGGCCAAAAGCGCCGCCGGGGAAATTGTGGATGCCTTAAAAGGCAGCATGATATATATAGGCAGGAACGATAAGCCCTTGTATCATGCGGCTGCATGTATATTGTCCAATTATACCGTAGCTCTTTCATGGATGGCAGGAGAAATTTTCAATAAAATAGGCATAGACTCTGTCACAGGTGTAAAGGCTTTAATGCCTCTTTTAGAGAGAACGGTAAAAAATATTGAGGATTTGGGCAGCATGGGAGCCTTAACGGGGCCTATATCGAGAGGTGACTGGGGGACGGTGCAGGGGCATATCGACGCAATGCAAAAAAGCCTGCCCGGTATAAGCCGCATATACAGGATGCTTGGAGAGTTGACGCTGGACATGGCTGTGAAAAGGGGAAGTGTAGGCTCCGAGGCCTCCCGTATTATGAGCGGTTTGTTAAGTGAGAAAACAGAGGGCTGCATGCAGTGCAGTGATGTGGAGGAGAAGGATGGATTCTGATAGCTTGAAGCATCTGCTTGAAAATGTGAAAAACGGTGTGACCAACGTTGATGAGGCCGTGGCCCAGCTCAGGAAGCTGCCCTTTGAGGATATCGGCTTTGCAAAGGTGGATCATCACCGCAATATAAGAAACGGATATCCCGAGGTTATCTATTGTCAGGGCAAGACGGTAGAGCAGGTGAAGGCCATTGTTTCCAGAATGCTGGAATCAAATACCAATATTATGGCGACAAGGGCGGGAAATGAGATATATGAAGGAATTTCCGAGGTCACTCCCGATGCGGTATACTATGAAACGGCAAGAATAGTTGTTGTAAAAAGGCGCAGCATACAGGTGCCGGAAAAGGTTATTGCCATCATAACGGCAGGCACATCAGATATTCCTGTTGCAGAGGAGGCGGCTGTTACGGCCGAAACTATGGGGAACAAGGTAAACCGGCTGTATGATGTGGGAGTTGCAGGGATACACAGGCTGTTTGCCAGCGCAGGCGTAATTATGGAGGCAAATGTGCTGGTGGTTGTTGCAGGCATGGAAGGGGCGCTTGCAAGCGTAGTAGGCGGAATGGTGGACAAGCCGGTAATAGCGGTACCCACGAGTGTGGGCTACGGAGCAAACTTCGGGGGCCTTTCGGCACTCCTTACAATGCTGAATAGCTGTGCCAGCGGAATAGCTGTGGTAAATATAGACAACGGTTTTGGGGCAGGATATATGGCAAGCATGATAAATAAGCTGTAGGTAGTGCAATAGCGGAGGTATAGAGGTATATGAAGGTATTATATTTTGACTGTTTTTCGGGCATAAGCGGAGACATGGCACTTGGTGCCCTGATTGATCTGGGCGTAGATGAAGGGGCTTTAAAAAATGAGCTTAGCAAGCTTAATTTGCAGGGATATGGTATCTCAGTATCCGGAAAGCTGTTAAACGGTATTGCCGGGACAGACGTGCATGTTCATATCGAGGATCATATGCACGGGCATTCACACTGCGGCGATGATCATGGGAAGCATGAGCATTCTCATGGCGATGAGCATTTTCATAGCAATGAAGATGATACCCGCCATCACCATAGCGGCCATGGACATTCCCATGCTGAGAGGAATCTTAAAAGCATTGCTGAAATGATAGATTCAAGCGGTCTTAAGGACAGCGTAAAGGACTTCAGCAAAAAGGTTTTTTATGAAATTGCCGCGGCGGAGGGCAGGGTGCACAACAAGGATATCAATGAGGTGCACTTTCACGAGGTGGGAGCCGTAGATTCAATTATAGACATTGTAGGATGTGCCGTATGCCTGGACATGCTGGGGGTTGAAAAAGTATATTCCTCGCCTCTGCATGACGGAAGGGGCTTCATAGAATGCCAGCACGGCACTATTCCGGTGCCTGTTCCCGCGGTTATGGAAATGCTTAAAAACAGCAATATACCGGTTGTTTCCGAGAATGTAAACACAGAGCTGGTTACTCCCACCGGAATGGGAATAATAAAATGCCTGTCGGCGGGCTTCGGCAGGATGCCCTCCATGTCGGTGGACGGTGTGGGTTATGGAATGGGAAAGAGGGATACCGGTGGCTTCAATGCGTTAAGAGTGGTTATGGGTACCTTGTATGCTGAGGAAGGGACTAACGATGAGGAGATCGTGGTGCTGGAAACCAATATGGACGATATCAGCGCCGAAATTTTGGGCTATGCCTTAGAAAGGCTTATTGAGAACGGAGCCCTGGATGCGTTTTTCACCCCTATTTATATGAAAAAGAACCGTCCTGCCTATATGCTTACTGTATTGTCCCGGCCGGAGGACGAGCAAAAGCTTTGTGACATAATGCTGGCGGAGACCACCACCCTTGGAATACGCAAAAGCAATGTAAGAAGATGCTTTATGGAAAGGGAAACCATAAAGGTATGTACAGAGTACGGGGATGTAAGGGTAAAAGCGGCATATAGGGGAGATGTTAAAAAGGCCGCGCCGGAATATGAGGACTGCAGGGATATAGCCAGAAGGACAGGGATGCCTGTCAGAGAGGTATATGAGCTTGTGCTTCGCAAGCTTGGTTAAGTGAAGGCGGCATGCTGTATTATAAATTTTCCGATTATTTAAAAAGCAAATACGGCGGCAAGGTGTATAAGCTGCCTTTGAATATCCCTGTTACATGCCCCAACCGGGACGGAAGGCTCAGCACGGGGGGCTGCATTTTTTGCGGCGGGGAGGGCGCGGGCTTTGAAAGCCTGTCTTCCTCCTTGAGCATAAGCGAGCAGATTAAGAGGAACTCACAGTATATAAAGTCGGGATATAAGGCCGAAAGGTTTATTTCCTATTTTCAGAATTACACAAATACCTATCTGCCCCTAAATACCTTTCGGCAGCTTATAGAGGAGGCTTGTGCGGAAGGAGTTGTGGCGGTATACATATCTACAAGGCCGGACTGTATAAAAAATGAATACCTTGAGTTTCTTAAGTCATTTAAGGAGGAGCGCGGGGTCGACATAGTTATCGAGCTTGGGCTTCAGACCGTCAACTACCACACTCTGAGGCTTCTTAAAAGAGGTCATTTGCTTGCTGAATTCATAGATGCCGCAGTCAGGATAAATTTTTATGGCCTTGAGGTATGTGCTCACTATATAACGGATATTCCTATGGATACCCTTGAGGATGTTACGGAAGGGGCCAGAATTATATCGGCGCTCAGGGTAAAACAGGTAAAATGCCATTCCCTGTATATTTTAAAAGACACCGAGCTTGGAGAAATGTATTTAAAAGGAGAGTTTATGCCTGTTGAAATGGAGGATTTTATGGAGAGAACAATTGCCTTCCTTGAATACCTTGATCCATCCATAGTGGTGCAGAGGCTTATAGGCCGTGCACCTGAGAGCAGAAGCCTTTTTTGCGGCTGGGACACAAGCTGGTGGAAAATAAGGGGCGCTATAGAGCAAAGAATGGAGGCAGAGGGAAGGTTTCAGGGACGCAAATTCAACTATCTCAATGGAGAAGCATGCATGAAGGAATTTTAAATTATTTTTGCGTTGTCCTGTAAAGTTATATATAATAATAAATTATAATTAATGCAGATGAGGGGTTGTTATTTTGAAGAATGAATTGATTCTTGTCCTTGACTTTGGTGCACAATATAACCAGCTGATAGCCAGAAGGGTAAGGGAAGCTAATGTATACTGTGAGGTGATTCCCTGTACTACTTCTATTGATAAAATTAAAGCCATGAACCCCAAGGGAATAATATTCACGGGAGGTCAGGCTTCGGTATTGGATGCCGACGCGCCCTTCTGCCACGAGGGAGTATTTGAGCTTGGCATTCCCATTTTGGGGATATGCTATGGTATGCAGCTTATGAGTGTAATGCTGGGAGGCAGCGTAAAAAGAGCCGAGCAGAGGGAGTACGGAAAGATTGGCATTAAATTTGAAGAAGCAAGCTCGCTTTTTAGAGGCATTGAGCCCGATACCACATGCTGGATGAGCCACACCTACCATGTAGACAAGCTTCCAGAGGGCTTTAAGGGCGCGGCGTATTCGAGCAATTGCCCCATTGCGGCTATGGAGAATGCTGCAAGGAACTTCTATGGCGTTCAGTTCCACCCGGAGGTTGAGCATACTCCCAAGGGAAGGGATGTATTGAAAAATTTTCTGTTTAACATATGCGGCTGTTCGGGAGATTGGAAAATGTCTTCCTTTGCAAAGGAGTCCATACGGTCAATAAAGGAAAAGATAGGGAATAAAAAGGTTTTGTGCGCGCTTTCCGGCGGAGTTGATTCATCCGTAGCGGCGGTCATGATTCACAAGGCTGTGGGAAAGCAGCTTACCTGTATATTTGTCGACCACGGACTGCTGAGAAAATATGAGGGGGATCAGGTGGAGGAGATATTCAGAAAGCAATTTGATATAAACCTTATAAGGGTAAATGCACAGGACAGGTTTTTATCAAGGCTTGAAGGAGTATCGGATCCGGAGACCAAGAGGAAAATAATAGGAGAAGAGTTCATAAGGGTATTTGAGGATGAGGCAAAAAAAATAGGCGCTGTGAATTTCCTTGTGCAGGGTACAATATATCCTGATGTCATTGAAAGCGGGGCGGGAAATGCGGCGGTTATAAAAAGCCATCATAATGTGGGAGGACTTCCCGAGCATGTTGACTTTAAGGAGATAATAGAGCCATTGAGAAGCCTGTTTAAGGATGAGGTAAGAAGGGTTGGGGAGGAGCTTGGAATTCCCCATGAGCTGGTATGGAGGCAGCCGTTTCCGGGGCCTGGGCTTGCAATAAGAATAATAGGTGATGTGACAAGAGAAAAGCTTGAGATACTTCAGGATTCCGATCACATATTCAGAGAGGAAATTGCGGTCTGCGGTATGGAGAGGCAAATAAACCAGTATTTTACTGTGTTGACCGGGATGAGAAGCGTGGGAGTAATGGGGGATGAGCGCACCTATGATTATACCCTGGCGCTCAGGGCGGTTACCACCACCGACTTTATGACGGCGGACTGGGCAAGAATACCCTATGATACGTTAGAGAAGGTGTCTAACAGGATAGTCAATGAGGTTAAGCACATAAACAGGATAGTTTATGATATAACCAGCAAGCCCCCTGCCACTATTGAGTGGGAGTAAGCAGGTTTTAATTATAAAGGACATAGGTTCTCGGGGAGATGTCTATAAATAAAGGAGATGATTATATGACACCAGTAGCAAAACAAATAATAGACATGCTTGATATGTTGCCGGAGCAAGAACAGCAGCTTGCAAATATGAGTAATATATTAACTCAAAATATATGGGAAATTCAGGTATCTAAGAAATAGCAAAAATAGTTGGGGGAATTTAAAGTGCAGGGAACGGACGTTATAGTTTTAAGACAGATAATTATGTTGACCCTTCTGGGCTTGACTGGATTTTTTGCAGGCAAGACAAAGTATTTGCCTGAGAACTCGGGGGTAATACTTTCAAGGGTGGTTGTAAAGCTTACTGCGCCGATACTTATAGTTACAACCATGGCGGGCTACAATTTTACAAGGCAGACAATAATAAACGGACTGTGGATATTTTTGTTCGGTATAATTTTTATTCTCATATCGGGAGCTATAAGTGTAGGTGCGTGCAAAGTCCTTAAAATACAAGGGGCCGCATCAAATGTCTATAAGATGCTTTCAATGTTTGGAAATGTAATATTTATGGCTTATCCTCTTTTAGGCTCCATATATAACGAAGAAGGCATAATTTATGCCATTTTCTTTAACATTGCCAGCGATGCGGTGCTGTGGACTCTGGGAATATATCTGGTTAATAAGCATAAGAACAATACCTGGAGGGAAAATATAAAGCATTTGATAAACGGAAATACAGTTGCCTTTACTGCGGGAATTATTTTTATTGCAACAAACCTTCAGCAGCATGTTTCTTCAAATGCTGTGGTTAATGAGATATATACCGTTTTATTCGAAACCTTTAGTCCTCTTGGAAAAACGACCATATATTTATCCATGCTCTTTATAGGCTTGATATTATCGGAGGTAAAAATACACGGCTTTTCGGACATACTGAAAAGATATCCTTTATTTGTATTGTCTTTTCTGAAAATGCTTGTGGTTCCTGTTTTGGCATGTGCTGTGATGTCGCTTGCAGGACCGCTTTTAAATCCAATAGTTAAGGCTATAGTAGTACTTCAGCTTGCCATGCCATCAGCTACCCTCGTTTCGGCACTGACCTCACAGTATGGATCCGATTATAAGTTTGCGGCGGAGGGTGTGTTTGTTACTACTGTTTTGTCTGTTGTTACATTGCCTGTGATGGTTTATATTTTAGGAATATTCGGATAAGGAGATATTTAAATCGGTCTATAAGCATACAGGGCTTTAAAAAGCCTGTCATATATTAATATACATGGAGAAAACACGAATGTTTTATGTCTGCAGGGCAAATAATGTTCGTGTTTTTAACGTTGCTTCATTGACAAAAGGTAGTTCAATTTGATACTATATTTTATGTGAAAAAGAAGGCAACAAAGCAAGCGTAAGGTATATTTCAAAGAGCTAAGAGCATATTATTATTTATGATTTAGGGAGGGTTTGGTTTCTATGGATAAGCTTTTTAAACTTAAGGAAAACGGTACCAGCGTAAGGACAGAGATTGTTGCAGGATTGACCACTTTTGTCACCATGGCCTACATTATCTTTGTAAATCCATCCATATTGACTCTGACGGGAATGGATCAGAGCGCCGTGTTTGTTGCTACATGTATTTCGGCGTTTATCGGTACTATAATCATGGGACTGGTTGCCAATGTTCCCTTTGCCCAGGCTGCAGGCATGGGTATGAACAGCTTTTTTGTCACCATTGTTTTGACCGGGTTTGCAGGCGGCACAGTAAAGATAGACTGGCGGCAGGCTCTGGCTATTGTATTCATCTGCGGTATTATAAATATAATTATTACTGTTACAAGGATAAGAAGAATGCTTATCAGCGCAGTGCCTTTAAACCTTCAGTATGCAATCAGTACCGGAATAGGGCTGTTTATAGCGTTTATAGGCTTTAAATCGGCGGGAATTATAGTTGATCATGACGTCAATCTGGTAGCGCTTGGAAATTTGTCCTCGCCTACTGCACTGCTGGCTATAGCGGGAATTGTAATTATCGCGGTATTAATGCTGCTCAAGGTTAAGGGCGCAATGCTTATTGGAATACTCGGAGTGACGCTGCTGTCGATAATTTTTGGGCTGAATCCCATACCTCAGGGATTTTCGCCGGTTTCGGCACCACCGTCCATGATGCCTACTTTTTTCCAGCTAGATATTGCGGGCCTTTTCAAAACACTTCCTATATTCACGGTTCTTGCTCTTATACTGTCTTTTAGCCTTTCGGACACCTTCGATACATTGGGGACCTTTATAGGCACCGGCAGAAAAACCGGAATATTTAAGGATGAAGATCTCAAATATTCGGGCAAGGGTATGAAAACGAAGCTTGACAAGGCGCTTTTTGCAGATGCGACAGCCACCTCCATAGGTGCGGTTCTGGGGACAAGCAACGTTACAACCTATATTGAAAGTGCCTCGGGAATTTCCGAGGGAGGCAAAACCGGACTTACTTCCGTTGTGGTTTCAATAATGTTTATTTTGTCACTGTTTATTGCCCCAATAGTAGGTATAGTACCCGGATATGCCACGGCCCCGGCGCTTGTGATTGTGGGTGTGCTCATGATGTCCTCTGTCAGCAAAATAAACTTTGAGGATTTTGCGGAGGCTCTTCCGGCGTTTTTTACCGTTATAATGATGCCCTTGACAGGCAGCATTGCGGATGGAATCGCCTTTGGATTTATATTCTATTCTCTTGTGAAAATAGTGAGAGGCAAGTATAAGGAAGTACACCCTCTTATGTATATATTTGCACTGCTGTTTATATTGAGCTTTATAGCAAACGCCTAGCAGCAAAATGCAAAGTCCGACTTCATAAAAAGCCGGACTTTGCATTTTGATAAATATTTTATATGATTGCTGATATTTTAGCGCCAAAAGGAGCTGGTTGGAATGGATAAAAAGTCGAAAGCCTCGGAAAAGAAGGAAGCGGCAAAAGTTGCTGTGATTATGGGAAGCGACTCTGATTTCCCTACCTTAAAAAGCTGCATAAAGCTTCTCAAGGATTTTGGAGTAGAGGTGCAGGCCATGGTCTGTTCTGCTCACAGAACACCTGACAAGGCAGCCGAATTTGCAAAAAATGCTGAAAAAAACGGCATTGAGGTCATTATCGCCGCTGCGGGAAAGGCGGCACATTTGCCGGGAGTATTAGCCGCGTTTACAACCCTTCCTGTTATAGGGATCCCAATTAAATCATCTACAATGGACGGACTTGACTCGCTGCTGTCAATAGTTCAAATGCCCACGGGAATACCGGTAGCCACAGTCGCAATAGACGGCGCTGAAAATGCCGCATTGCTGGCGGTCCAGATACTATCGGGATTACACCCGGAATTAAGGGCAAAGATGAAGGATTATAAAAAAAAGCTGGTAAAAAAGGTAGAGGAAAAAAATAACGATTTGCAGGAGAAGCTTAAGGAAATATAAAATTAACAGCCATCAAGCGGTTTATAGGAGAATGACCATGAATTTTTATAATAGCATGAGGGATGGTATAAGATTTGACAAATTGAGAGAAGAGTGCGGAGTGTTCGGCATATTCAACAATGACCGCCACGACATTGCCCGTCTGACCTATTACGGCTTGTATGCACTTCAGCACAGGGGGCAGGAAAGCTGCGGCATTGCGGTAAACGACAATGGGACCATACTTTATCATAAAGATATGGGACTGGTTCCCGAGGTGTTCAATGACGTAGTTGTAAACCACCTTAAGGGGCAGATCGCCATAGGGCATGTCCGGTATTCGACAACCGGCGCCAGCCGCAGAGAAAATGCACAGCCTATGGTAATAAACTACAGAAACGGACAGATGGCCCTTGCCCACAACGGAAATCTTGTGAATGCGTTGGAGCTGAGGACAGATTTGGAGAATAAGGGGGCAATATTTCAGTCCAGCAATGATTCCGAGGTTATTTTAAATCTCCTGTCGAGGTATAGGATTACCAGTGAAAGCATTGAAGAAACTCTT
This sequence comes from Bacillota bacterium, assembly GCA_023390115.1. GTDB lineage: Bacteria > Bacillota > Clostridia > Acetivibrionales > DSM-27016 > Anaerobacterium. The sequence continues at coordinate 32,980 of JAEWDM010000010.1, read as the reverse complement.
ACTAAAATGATAAAGGATTTGAGAGGCTCATATTCTCTGCTGCTGCTTACACCCAAAAGGCTTGTAGGAATAAGAGATCCTCTTGGAATAAGGCCGCTTTGCATAGGGCTTCTGGATAATTCATACGTGCTTGCTTCGGAGACATGCGCTTTAGATGCAATAGGGGCGGAATATGTGAGAGATGTCAACCCCGGAGAGATAGTTCTTATAGGTGAACACGGCTTAGAGTCAATTCAGACCGAGGCACCCGCAGAATCAAAATTATGTATTTTTGAGTTTATATATTTTGCAAGGCCTGACAGCTACATTGACGGAATAAGCGTTCATCAGGCAAGAATGGAAGCGGGAAAAAGGCTTGCCGAGGAGCATCCTGTGGATGCCGATTTGGTAATAGGAGCTCCTGACTCAGGTCTTACGGCCGCTATGGGCTTTTCGGAGAAATCGGGTATACCTTACGGACAGGGTCTTTTAAAGAACAGGTATGTCGGAAGAACATTTATACAGCCTGATCAGGCGCAGCGGGAAATAGGGGTTACGATAAAATTCAATGCAATGAGAAGTGCCATAGAGGGTAAAAGGATTGTAATGATAGACGACTCAATAGTCAGAGGTACCACTACCCGCAGGATTGTGCAGATGCTCAAAAATGCCGGGGCTGAGGAGGTGCATATGAGGGTCAGCTCTCCTCCCATGAGATTTCCTTGCTATTTTGGAGTGGATATACCGTCTACCAAGCAGCTTGTTGCATCCGCCAATTCAATTGAACAGATAAGACAGATGATAGGGGCGGACAGCTTGGGATATTTAAGCCTGGAGGGATTGCTGAAAACTCCTGTAGGTGCGCGGTGCGGTTTTTGCAGCGCGTGTTTTGACGGAAAGTATCCCATGAGTGTGCCTTTGGAGGGAAATAAATTTTCCTGCGGGGGATGCAGTTGATTTTTACACTTTTAAGGAGGATAGTTAATGGCGACATATAAGGATGCAGGAGTAGATGTAGAGGCAGGCTATGAGGCTGTCAGGCTTATGAAAGATCACGTAAAGAGAACCTTCAGGCCGGAGGTGATTTCCGATATAGGAGGCTTTGGAGGGCTATTTGCCTTAAGCCGGGATAAATATCACGAGCCTGTGCTTGTTTCGGGCACCGATGGAGTGGGAACCAAGCTTAAGATAGCCTTTTTAATGGATAAGCATGACACCATAGGGATAGACTGCGTAGCCATGTGTGTAAATGACATTGTATGCTCGGGAGCAGAACCGCTGTTTTTTCTTGACTATATAGCCTGTGGGAAAAATAATCCAGATAAAATTGCCGGGATAGTTAAAGGGGTTGCAGACGGATGCGCAGCCTCGGGCTGCTCACTTATCGGGGGAGAGACGGCGGAAATGCCGGGATTTTATCCTGAAGACGAGTATGATCTGGCGGGCTTTGCCGTAGGGATAGTTGACAGAGCTAAGATTATAGACGGTAAAAGGATTAAAGAGGGAAACCGGCTTATAGGGCTGGCCTCCTCAGGTATTCACAGTAATGGCTATTCCCTTGTCAGAAAGCTGCTGAACCCGAATAGCGAAAAAATGAGCGAGTATGTCGAGGCGCTTGGCACAACCTTGGGGGATGAGCTTCTAAAGCCTACCAGGCTGTATGTTAAGACCATACTTGATTTAAAGCAAAGATATGAAATAAATGGGGTTTCTCATATTACAGGAGGCGGCTTCATAGAAAATATACCCAGAATGATTCCGGATGGGCTTAAGGTCAGGATAGACAAAGGGACATGGCCGGTTCTTCCCATATTTACACTCCTTCAAAAAATGGGAAATATTAAGGAAAAGGATATATACAACACCTTCAATATGGGAATAGGAATGATAATAGCAGTTGATGAGGAAATAGCCGGGGATGTGCTGCAATATCTGCAAAGCACCTCTCAGCAGGCGTACCTTATCGGAGAAGTTATACGGGGTGAGGCCGGGGTGGATCTATGCTGAGGATAGGAGTGCTCGTTTCGGGCGGAGGCACTAACCTGCAGGCAATTATAGACAGAATAGGGGACGGCTATTTAGATCAGTGCTCTATTGTTACGGTGGTGTCCAGCAGGCATGACGCGTATGCTCTGCAGCGTGCCGCAAAGTATGGTATTCCTGCTCTTTGCATCAGCAGGAAGGACTATGCTTCGATAGATGAGTATGATACTGCAATAATTGAGCATTTTAAGAAGTATGAGGTGGGCCTTGTGGTTATGGCAGGGTTCCTTTCCATTCTCGGGGGAAAGTTCACAATGGCTTTTCAAAATAAAATAATAAATATACATCCTTCTCTTATACCCGCGTTTTGCGGAAAGGGCTATTATGGAATAATTCCGCATAGAAAAGCCCTGGAGTACGGTGTGAGGGTGTCGGGGGCAACTGTGCATTTTGTGGAACTGGAGGCCGACGCCGGTCCGATAATACTGCAAAAGGCTGTTTGCATTGAGCAGGAGGATACTCCTGAGACTCTGCAGAAGAGAGTGATGGAAGAGGCTGAATGGGATATACTTCCCAGGGCAATAAGGCTATTTTCTGAAAACAGGCTTATGGTTGAGGGGAGAAGGGTAAGGATACTTCCAAGATAATATATCAAGATAATATATAAAGGAGGAAACGTAAAGATGATTAAACGCGCATTGATAAGCGTATCCGATAAAACGGGAATAGTGGGGCTGGCAAGAGAGCTTGCAGGCTGCGGTGTGGAAATAATATCAACCGGAGGAACCTCGGCAGCTTTAAAGGATGCGGGTATAGATGTGATAAATGTATCCGATATAACAGGCTTCCCCGAATGTCTTGACGGAAGGGTTAAGACACTTCATCCCAATATTCACGCAGGACTTCTGGCAATAAGGGATAATGAGCAGCATATGAAGCAAATTAAGGAGCTGGGGGTTGAAACCATAGATATGGTTGTTATAAACCTCTACCCCTTCAAGCAGACCATACTCAAAGGGAATGTGGACCTTGAGGAGGCTATTGAAAATATAGATATAGGGGGCCCTACAATGCTCCGTGCCGCAGCCAAGAATTATCAGGATGTAGCGGTAGTTGTGGACCCTTCGGACTATGGAATGGTGCTGGAGGAAATAAAGGCATCAAGGGAAATATCCGTAAAGACAAAGTTTAAGCTTGCCTATAAGGTGTTTGAGCACACCAGCCATTATGATACGCTTATAGCGGGGTATTTGAGGGATAAGCTTGGAGAGGAATTTTTCCCTGAGACCCTTTCTCTGACCTTTGAAAAGGCACAGGAAATGAGATATGGAGAAAATCCCCATCAGAAGGCGGTATTTTATAAGGAAGTGGGAGCTAATGTCGGGTGTATAACCTCTGCAAAGCAGCTTCACGGCAAGGAGCTGTCATACAACAATATAAATGACATAAACGGGGCGCTGGAGCTTTTAAAGGAGTTTGAGCAGCCTACGGCGGTAGCGGTAAAGCATGCAAATCCATGTGGAGTTGCCAGCTCCGACAGCATATATGATGCTTATATGAAAACCTACGAGGCCGATCCTGTTTCAATCTATGGGGGAATACTGGCTTTGAACAGGGAGATTGACGCGGCTACGGCGGAGGAAATACATAAAATTTTTCTTGAAATAATTATAGCACCCTCCTTTACAGAGGAGGCACTCCGCATACTGGCTCAGAAAAAGAATTTAAGGCTCATGCAGCTTGATAATATATCCGCAAAGCTTCCCGCAGGAACTTATGATATGAAGAAGGTTGCAGGAGGATTGCTTGTTCAGAATTACAACAATGAGCTTATAAACCTTGACGATCTTAAGATTGTTACCGAGGTAAGGCCTACCGCCCAACAGATTGAGGATATGATTTTTGCAATGACGGTGGTAAAGCACACAAAGTCAAACGGAATAGCGCTTGCTAAAAATAAGCAGTCGCTTGGCATAGGCCCCGGCCAGACCAACAGGATAATGGCGGCAAAGATAGCTATAGAATATGCGGGCGACAGGGCAAACGGAGCGGTTATGGCATCAGATGCCTATTTCCCGTTTAACGACTGCGTAGAGGCCGCGGCGGCTGCCGGGATAAAGGCTATTGTTCAGCCAGGAGGCTCCGTAAGAGATCAGGAGTCGATAGATGCGTGCAACAAGCATGGAATTGCTATGGTGTTTACAGGGATGAGACATTTTAAGCATTAAAATTGGAGGACGTAAAATGAAAATAATGGTGGTTGGAGGCGGAGGCCGGGAGCATGCCATTGTGTGGAAGCTGTCCCAAAGCCCTCTGGTTGAGAAAATATATTGTGCCCCAGGAAACGGAGGGATTTCCGGCTTGGCCGAATGTGTTCCGTTAAAGACCATGGACATAGAAGGAATAGTTGAATTTTCAAAGAAGAATGGAATGGATATGGTTATTGTAGCACCTGACGATCCATTGGTGGCCGGAATGGTCGATGCCCTTGAGGATGCCGGTATAAGGGCGTTTGGTCCTCGCAAAAGTGCTGCGGTTCTTGAGGGAAGCAAGTCCTTTTCCAAGGCTCTCATGAAGAAATACGGCATACCTACCGCCGGATATGAGGTTTTTGATGACAGCAGCAAGGCTGTAGAGTATTTAAGGCATCAGAGCTACCCCATAGTGGTAAAAGCGGACGGGCTTGCTCTGGGAAAGGGAGTAATCATAGCCCGGTCCTTTGATGAGGCTTCGGAGGCTGTTAAAAGCATGATGGAAAGCAAGGCCTTCGGGAGCGCCGGGGATACTGTTGTAATAGAGGAGTTTCTGACAGGCCCCGAGGTGTCTGTGCTGGCGTTTACCGACGGAAGCACGGTGGTGCCGATGGTAAGCTCTCAGGATCATAAAAGGGCTCTGGACAATGATCATGGGCTTAATACGGGAGGAATGGGTACCTTTTCCCCCAGCAGGGTTTATGACACCCAAACGGCCCGATATTGTATGGAAAAGATATTTGAGCCTACTATAGCCGCAATGAATAATGAGGGCAGGAATTTTAAAGGGGTATTGTATTTCGGGCTGATAATAACGAAAGACGGGCCTAAGGTACTGGAATATAACGCAAGGTTTGGAGACCCTGAAACTCAGGTAGTGCTTCCAAGGCTTAAAAATGATCTGGTTGAGGTATTTAACGCTGTTATAGACGAGAGGCTTGACGATATTAGCATAGAATGGCATGATAACGCTGCGGTATGTGTTATAATGGCTTCTGGCGGGTATCCCGGAAGCTATTCTACAGGCTATGAAATAAACGGTATTGAGGATGCCTGCGAAGATGGCAAAAACATTGTTTTCCATGCCGGCACAAAATACGAGGACGGAAGATACTATACAGCGGGAGGACGTGTTTTGGGAGTAACTGCCGTAGGGGCTTCTCTTACGGATGCCATTGAAAGGGCATATGATGCCGTTAAAAGGATAAGCTTTAAGGACATGCATTACAGGAAGGATATAGGCGTAAAATAACGATTTGTAATTTGGCTTTGCACGAGGGAAATCTTGCAGAAAATTTCAATAGCATTGAAAAATGCCTTGTAGGGAAACGTCTCTAGGGTCTGTCATCAGGCATTTTTCTTAGAAGTATTCCTTACGGGTCAAATGAAATTTTCTTCCAGATAATCCCTCATGCAGCCAACTGCGAATTGAAAGGCGTAAAATAGAAAGCTTGACGAAAATAAATAATTTTCTTATAATAGTATAAATGAGAGCAAGATGAGAAGAGTAGAGAAGAGCAGAGAAGAGAAAGTTTAATCGTGGTGGTTCTTTTTAAGGATTCTGTCGCAGGACAATTCTCTTCACTCCTTCTAAATTAAATTTAAAGGAGTGTTTTTTATGTTTGAGTATTTATCTAATGATGGGTTTTTTGAGTATTTGACCGATGGAAATATAAAAATTAAAAGAAGAACAGCCTCATCTGATGCAAAGACAAGCGTTAATAAAATTTTAGAGCTTATTGACAGCAGCAAGGGTGCCCTTTTCTCAAGCAGCTACGAGTATCCGGGGAGGTATTCGAGGTGGGATATAGGCTTTGTAAATCCATGCCTGGAGCTGAAGAGCAAAAAGCGTTCTTTTGCTTTTAATGCCTTAAACAAGCGCGGAGAAGTGCTGCTTGGTGTTATTTATAACCATTTGAAGGGAAATAAGGATATAGAAGGCGTCAATTTAAGCAGCTCATGTATCGAAGGAACGGTAAAGAAAAGCGATGCTGTTTTCAGCGAAGAGGAGAGAAGCAAGCAGCCCAGTATTTTTTCGGTAATCAGAGCTGTTAATCGGCTGTTTTCGTGTAAGGATGATAAATTTCTCGGGTTTTACGGGGCTTTCGGATATGACCTCGTGTTTCAGTTTGATCCCATTGAATTAAAGCATGATCGCCCTGATGCTGCCAATGATCTTGTGCTCTTTATGCCTGACCGCATAACCGTAGTAGACCATAGGATGGTGCAGGCCAGTGAAATAAGCTATGAATTTATTATTGACGGTGCCAGCACAGAGGGAATACCTGTCTGTGGCAGCAAATATCAATTCGGCGCAGACGAAAATGACGTGCAGCTTCCAAAAGCCGGGAAGGGGAAATATGCCTCTATTGTCAGAAAGGCTATAGAGGCCTTTAAGGTCGGTGATATGTTTGAGGTTGTACCCTCTCATATGCTTTATTACAAATGCAGCTCAACTCCTTCGGAGGTTTTCAGCAATTTAAAGGCGTCCAATCCAAGTCCATATGGCTTTATAATTAATATGGGCGGAGAATATCTTGTGGGCTCATCTCCTGAAATGTATGTCCGCGTTGAGAATAATCGCGTTGAAACGTGCCCTATTTCCGGTACCATTAAAAGGGGCAAGGATGCAATAGAGGATGCGGAGCAGATTAAAAAGCTATTAAGCTCTTACAAGGATGAATCGGAGCTTACAATGTGCACCGATGTTGACAGAAATGACAAATCGAGGATTTGCATTCCCGGTACTGTAAAGGTTATAGGGAGGAGGCAATGCGAGTTTTACTCGCATTTGATCCATACCGTCGATCATGTTGAAGGATATTTAAGGCCTGAATTTGACTCATTAGACGCTTTTATGACACATATGTGGGCAGTTACAATAACGGGAGCACCAAAAAAGGCAGCCATAAGCTGGATAGAGAATGAAGAGGATTCATGCAGGGAGTGGTATGGAGGTGCGGTAGGGTATATCGCATTTAACGGTGATATCAATACCGGTCTTACTCTTCGTACCATTAAAATAGAAAACAGCGGAACCGCCAAAATAAGAGTTGGCGCTACCCTGCTTATAGATTCCGTTCCGGAGGATGAGGAAGAGGAAACATATATAAAGGCTGCCGCACTGGTAAAGGCAGTGGAATTTAATAAGGCTCAGAAGGTGGAATTGCCGAAGGAGGAATTAAAAAGCGGTGTGGGCAAAAAAATATTGTTTGTAGATCATGAGGATTCTTTTGTACACACTCTTGCAGACTATTTCAGGCAAACGGGAGCTTCTGTTGTGACGCTGCGTTCAAATCAGGCTCAAAAGGTCTTAATGTCGGAAGAAACTGGCTTCGACCTTATTGTTCTTTCCCCGGGGCCGGGAAGGCCGGAGCAATTTGATTTAAACCTGACCATTAAATTGAGTATTGAAAAAGGTATACCCATATTTGGTGTATGTCTCGGATTACAGGGGCTTGTCGAGTATTTTGGAGGAAAGCTGGGGCAGCTTGATTATGCCTGGCATGGAAAATCGTCCCGGATAAATGCGGATAGCACAGGCAAATTATTTGCGGGGCTGTCGGAGGCTTTTTATGTAGGAAGGTATCATTCCCTTTATGCTGCGGAGGTGCCCGAATGCTTAAAGGTGACGGCTGTTTCGGAGGATAATGTTGTTATGGCCGTCGAGCATAGGGAGCTTCCCATAAGCGCAGTGCAATTTCATCCTGAGTCTATAATGACATTAAAGGAAAATAACGGCTTAAAGCTGGTGGAAAATGTGCTTTCAGCATTAAAATAATTTAGTGATGTTTGTGCATACAAAGCGTCTTTAAGAGGCTCTTGCATTTACAGCCGCTTAAAGACGCTTTATTTTATATCATCCTGCCATGAAAAAGCTTTTAATGCAACTACTTTCATTCTTTGCGGTTGCATTTACCTTGTCAACTGAGCCTTTCCTGCTTTTGCCCCAAAATAGCGTAAGCATATAGGCATGAATATAATTTTATGTTATAATATGCAATAACGTTTTTTAAGGAAATCGATATAATGAATAGATACAGATACATCGGTATTACAGGAGGAACATTTAATCCCATACATTATGGACATTTAATTCTCGCAGAGCATGTAAGGGAAATATTTCATCTCGACAGGGTCATATTTATTCCTTCAGGAGCTCCTCCTCATAAAAAGACGCTGGAGGTTGCCTCTGCAAGGCACAGGCTTAATATGGTAAAGCTTGCCGCAGAGTCAAATCCTTTTTTTGATGTGTCGGATATAGAAATAGAGAGAGAGGGATATACCTATACAATTGACACTCTGCTCTGTCTTAAGGATTTATATGGAAAGGATGCGAAGCTGTTTTTTATAACAGGAGCGGATGTTATACTGGATCTGCATACCTGGAAGGATTACGAGAGGGTTTTTACCCTGTGTGAGTTTATAGCGGCAGTCAGACCTGGATATGAAGAGGAAAAATTCCAGAACCGGATTGGTTTTTTAAAAGGTGAGTATGGCGCTGCAATAAACTTGGTTAAGTCGCCTTTAATAGAGATATCCTCCACAGCTATAAGGGAAAGGATTGCATGCGGCAAATCCATAAAATATATGGTGCCGGAGGCTGTGGAAAGGTATGTGGGTGAAAATAGACTGTATTTGGAGGATACGCAAGGATAGAGCGGACATTGACTATGACTATTGAGGAAATGAAGGACAGGCTGAAGCCGGGTTTAAAGCATAAGAGGTTTGTACACTCGGTTAATGTTATGGAAACTTCAATACTTCTCGCAAGAAAGTATGGGGTAGAGGAAGAGAAGGCGGCTGTTGCGGGCCTGCTGCATGATTGCGCCCGGGATATAAAAGGAGAAAGGGTTTTCAAGCTTTGTGACGAGCTGGGAATTGAAACGGATTATATAACGCGCACTCAGCCCGAGCTTCTTCACGGACCCATAGGAGCCAGACTTGCCGAGACAGAATATGGTATTGCAGATGCCGAGATACTTGATGCAATAAGATATCATACTACAGGCTGCGAAAGAATGAGCATGCTGGCCAAAATTGTGTTCATAGCGGATTATATTGAGCCGGGAAGAACATTTCCGGCGGTGTTTGAGGCGCGCAAGGTTGTATATAATGATATTGATAAGGCAATACTTATGTCTCTGGAAAAAACAGTAAGATTCGTAATGGACAAGGGTACGCTTGTTCATCCCAATACCATTAACGCAAGAAATTATATTATTTATGAACGGCGAAGCAAGGCCAAATAACCAAAAAATTCATGCCTGTGAAGGTGCTTTACTATGCCGTAATTAATGGTATAATAAAGCTGTAGACTAACTTAAAAAGGAGGATAAAATTCATTTGGATTCCGAAAAAATAGCGCAAAAGGTTCTTGAAATTTTGGAAGGGAAAAAAGCAAGGGATATAAGTGCTGTTAACATAACAAATATATCAATTCTGGCGGACTATTTTATTATTTGCAGCGGTACATCGACCACACATATACGGGCTCTTGCTGACGAAATCGATGAAAAGCTGTCCGGCGAAGGGTATGGCTGCTTGCATAAGGAGGGCTACAATACTGCCAGATGGATATTGCTTGATTATGGTGAAATAGTAATACACATATTCCATGAGGAGGACAGGGAATTCTACAACCTTGACAGGCTGTGGTCGGATGGAATTGTGATATATAAATAGGCTGTAGCATCACAAGGGCCGCTGCCTTTAAGTTGGCAGCAGCCCTTTGCCGGTTCTTAAAAGGAGATTTTGAATATGGGGATAAAGGCTGGAACAATTGTATTTGATTTTGATGGAGTTATTGTAGATTCGGGAGCGGACATAGCCAATGCCGTAGTCCACACCCTTAAAGCTTTTGGGAGGCCGGTCTTAAGCAGGGAAGAGATAATAGGCTATGTGGGAAGAGGCGCGGAACAGCTTATAAGAAAAAGCTTTAAGGGCTGTAGTGAGGATGTAATAAAAGAGGCTCTTCCATTTTATAAAAAATACTATCTGGATAACTGCATAGTTGAGACGAGGCTTTATGACAATGTCAGGGATGCCTTGAGCTTCTTTAGCCAAAAGAAGCTGGCTATACTTACAAATAAGTCCGAGGCTCTAACGTACAGAATACTTGAAGGGTTGGGAGTAATGCAATTTTTCAAGCTTATTATAGGGCCTGAGTCGGTGCAAAGGCTGAAGCCTGATCCCGAGGGTCTGGTAAAGGTTCTGCAAAAGCTTGGAGAAAGTGCTGAAAACGCCTTAATGGTAGGGGATACATACACCGATATAGAAGTCGGGAAGAGAGTTGGAGCTCACACCTGCGGAGTGACTTACGGCTTAGGAGATACCAAGGCACTGACCGCGGCTGAGCCTGATATTATTATAGACGATATGGGAGAGCTTGTACTGCACGTCAAATAAAAAACTTCGTAATATAAGACAGGCGCTACGGGCAAGGACTGAAGTCTCTGCATAGCGCCTGTCTTTATATGAGATTAGCTTATTTTCTCAATATACCTTTTTATTTTTTTAGTAGTGGTCTTTTCAAACTCGTTTTCACGGACTGTGAATTTGCGTATGCGTTTATATAAAGGCATGCGGGAATTTACGGCCTTTACCTCCAGATTAATTATTTTGAGTATATCCTCCTGCGAGGGGTTGTCAATCCTGAGCTTTTCCTTTATTGCCTCAATATAGGGCACGATCTGGGCACTTACATAGGTTTCACCCGATATTTCCTCATACTTTCCCCATATCAAGCATTCCTGAATATAGGAACTCTTATTGAGGTATGCCTCAACCTCCTCAGGGAAAATATTTTTGCCGTTTTTAGTCACAATGACATTTTTCTTTCTGCCTGTCACATAGAAAAAGCCGGAATCATCAATTCTCCCCAGATCGCCGGTATAAAACCATCCGTCCTTTAATACCTTTTCGGTAGCGAGACTGTTTTCAAAATAGCCAAGCATGACATGGGAACCCTTTACCGCTATTTCTCCTATTCCGTCACTGTTTGGATTTTCTATCCTTACCTCTGTTCCAGGAAGAGGCCAGCCTATCGACGCGTCCCTAAAGGCGTCATCCCTGTTTACAGTTACAATAGGTGCACACTCTGTCAGTCCGTATCCCTGTATTACACGTATCCCCATAGAGCCGAGGCCTTTGGACACCCTGGGATCTATGGCGGCGGCTCCCGAGATTATTAGCCTTATTCCTCCTCCAATGTTTTCATGCACCTGACGGAACAGCTTTTTTCTTATATCAATATTAAAGGCTTTATACAGTATGTCACTTATAAAAATGGCTGTTTTAAGCTTGAGCCTCATGCCCTTTTTCTTATCTGCCTGCTCCCATATTTTCTTATACATGTTTTCCAGTATAAGGGGCACTGCCAGAAGTATAGTGCATTTGACCTCCTTAAGGTTTTTTGAGATATGCTTTAAGCCCTGACAGAAGGAAATAGTACAACCGTTATAAAGCATAAGCAGAAAACCGTTGGTGCATTCATAGGTATGGTGCATGGGAAGTATGGACAGAACCGAATCGTTGCTGTCCAGATAGAGAACCGAGCAGGTTGCCATTATATTTGAGCATATATTGTTGTGGGACAGCATTACTCCTTTAGCCAGATCCGTAGTCCCCGAGGTGAAAAGCAGTATGCTCATTTTATCGGGGTCAATTACAGAGTCCAGAAAATCCCTGTTTCCGCATCTTTCAATAAGCGTTCTTCCGTACTCAATCAAACCGGTGTATGAAATGAATCTGCCGTCTGTGCCTTCCGTGGAAGAGCTGGAGGAAGGCTGCCGCATATGTGCGTAGTCCATCCTGATAAAATATTTTACAGAAGTAAGGGTGGCGGACAGCATCCTCATTTCCTTGTCAAGCTTTTCGGAAAAGATAATTGCGGACGCGTCCGACCTTATAAGAAGATTTTCGATTTCCGACAAAGGGAGCTCCCTGTCCAATGGAACTGCAACACCTGTACCGTTTACAACGGACATATAGCTTACTCCCCACTCATAACGGTTTTCTCCTATTACAGCTATAAATTTGTCTTTTAAACCCAGATCCAAAAGTGCCGTGCCTAAAGCGTCCACATCTCTTTTAAAATCACAATACTTTATCCCCCTATAATTATTATCGCCTTCTTTTATGAGAAAAGCATCCTTTTCACTGTAGAGGTCCGCACTTTGCTCAAGCATGTCTTTCAAATTCTTTATTGGCCTCACGCTGTAAATGGGCTCAGACACCATTACATACCACTCCTTTGTGATGTATATACATCAAATGCTATAATTGCAGCACTAAAAATGCAATAGTACATATTATACATTAAATTTTATGAAAATTAAAGCCCTTATATTTTTGCAGCATAAATCCATGTTTATATTACATTATATTAAAAAAAACAGTAACATAGCATTGCTTTGCTTGAATTTTAAGATAATATTTATTTTACGGATTATATAAAGAAAGCAGAGCCTGATGCTGCAAGCCTGCTATATTTTTCTTGAATTTACCGCCCTGGATATTCTCCTGAGTACGATTCTCAATAAAATAAAAAATATTATTACTCCGGCAATAGAAAGAATTATTTTTTTAAAGGTTCCTCCTAAAAAGCTATACACGCTTTGCTTAAGCTCGGCGATAAAGCTTTTTTCCACGTCATTTGCGGCAATAATATTTACCCTTCCCAGAGATACCCCGTCATTTTCATACTCTATGTGCCCTAAGACCTCTCCCTTACTTATAGGAGCCTTAAAGCTGTCCGAGACAAAGCTTTGCTTGATATTTAAATTCCACAGGGCGTTGTCTGAAGGCATTACCGCAGACAGGCCGCTTTCGGAAATAAGCGGAAGCTTTGCATCATCCTTTGCGTCCTCGACAGCAACTGTCTTTACAACTTCGTTCGCATTTGCGATAACGGCTTCGGAAAAATTTTGAAAGCCGTATTCGAGAAGCCTTCTGGACTGAATATATACGTTGCTGGCGTTTACATTGTTTTTCACCCCGAACATTACTGCCATAAGCTGCATGCCTTTATCATTTTCCGCAGCGGATACGAGGTTGTTTCCGGCCTGACTTGTATATCCTGTTTTTATGCCCAGAACGCTGGAGAAATAATCCGATTCGGAGTACATGGATATCAGCCTGTTTGTTGTATAGAAGGTATCCCACTTTTCATGCTTGTTGGTGCTTTCCATGTCATATTTGGGCTTTGAGACTATCTCCCTGAACTTTTCCAGCTTCATTGCATAGAACGCTATTTTTGCCATATCATGGACAGTGGTGTAATGATCGTCGTCGTGCATTCCGTTTGTAGTTACGAAATGAGTATTATATGCGCCAAGCTCCTTTGCCTTTTTGTTCATAAGATCAAGGAAGTCCTGTCTTGTAGGACATAGGTTTTCAGCAATTATATTTGCGGACTCATTGGCGGATTTCATAAGAAGAGCATGCAAAAGGGCTTCCATGGTGAGCTGCTCGCCTGCCATAATGCCTACGTTCATTCCCCCCGGACCGGGGTCTATATTCTTTTCATTTGCTGTCATTAACTGATCAAGCTTCCCGTTTTCAAGTGCAATAATCGCGGTCATTATCTTTGTGGTGCTTGCGGGGTACATTCTCTCGCCCTCGTTTTTTCCGCAGAGCACTCTTCCGGATTTTAAATCCATAAGTATGTAAGAGGGAGCGTCTATGCCTTCTATTGAAGGCTCTGCGTAAGCCGCAGAAAAGCATAGGGCTACAATTAAAAGCGTTATTGTCCATGAAAAAAGCTTCCTCATCAGTTCCTCCCAAAAAATATATAAGTGCCTTTTAAGGTACGATAATAATTATGCCATACCTTTCATATAAAATACACGCGTTAAATATTATTCTGCAAATAAAAGTATACCAGAAAAGATAATAAAAATGTACTGATTTTTGAAAAAAAATGAAGTAAAAAAAGGGAAAAATGCATATATGTAGAATATATAATATTGCATATTATGTAAAATTGGAATACGAATACTTTAAGAGAGGGATCGTTTATGGAGCTTAATATACTGGGAAGGGAAATATATATAAAAAAGGAGCTCGTGGTTATTGCTGCCGCGTTTATTGTTCTGGCAGCGGCACTGGCAGGATTTATGATAAGAAGGAACGACAGCGGTATAATAATAGACAGGCAAAATGAATACAATGTGCAGACAAGCCTGCAGCAGCATTCGACCTTGCAGAAGGAGTATGAGGAGAAGGAGGAGGCTGCCTCTGAGGAGGAAATAAAGGTGTATGTAGTAGGATGTGTAAAAAAGGCGGGTATAGTAACTTTAAAAAAGGGACAGATAATTGATGATGCGATAAAGGCTGCCGGAGGCTTTACCGACGAGGCGGATGTGGAAAATATAAACCTGGCATACCGTTTGGAGGACAACACCATGATTAAGGTATTGCCAAAAAAAGATACTCAGAAAATAAATGAGGACATAAAGCTCCATACATCTGAAGAATCTTCTAAGACAAATCCCGGAGTTATTATCACAAAAGACAGCGGAGGTGCCGTTGTTAGCCTTGAGGAGGAGGGAAATAAGGCAAGCGTAAAAATAAATATAAATACCGCAGGCTCTGCCGAGCTTGATGAGCTGCCGGGAGTTGGAGAGAAAACAGCAGGCGATATAATTGCATACAGAGAGAAAAACGGCAATTTTAAAAGACCCGAGGATATCATGAATGTGCCGGGAATAGGCGAAAGCAAGTTTGCCCGCATGAAGGACTTGATAAGTGCGGACTAGGGCGTGAGGGAAATATAAAAGTCATACTATGCAATATAAGGTATTAGGGGTATAATATTATGTATAATTGCGGCAAAACTATATAAAGTAAGCGAGGTCTTAATTATGAATAAAAAATTTATTGCTATAGTATGTTTTATAGTGCTTGTCGCACTGTCAGGGTGCGGCGCAGGAAATTCCATATCAAGAGGCAATGGGGAAGCTGCGGAAGGAACAGCGGCAGCGGGTGATCGCAGTGCTGCGGATGAGCAGAGGAAAACGGCAATTTTATATTTCGGAAGCGAGAATGCCGATGTCCTGATGCCGGAGGAGAGAGAAATTTTAGTTAAAAGCGGGGATACTGAAGAGAAAGTACTGTTTGAGGAACTGCAAAAGGGCCCTTCAGGAAGCGGACTTCCTTCTCCGATACCCGAGGGAACAAGACTGCTGTCTGTTTCTACTGAGGGGGATACCTGCACAATAGATTTATCCCGTGAATTTATAGATAACCACCCCGGAGGCTCGGCAGGAGAGCTGATGACCATATATTCGATTGTCAATACCATGACGCAGCTTGATAACATAGAAAAGGTCCAGTTCCTTATTGAAGGGGAAAAGCGCGATATATTTATACACTCGGAGTTTGACGCAGCGTTTGAAAGAGATGAGTCGCTGATTTACGAATAGTCAGTCGGTATAAATAATATTGACAGGTTTTGTCGAGCAGGTTGGTTCCATAAAATTAAGGAGCCAGCCTGCTTTTATTTTATCATAAATAAAGTATATGCCGGTCAATACCTGCATTGGGCTCTTATACAGCCAGGCTTTCCTCTTCCGGTTTGACTTTCCAGGTAAATCGTGATATCCTTTTAATATCCCCCCGTGGGGGATATTAAAAGGAGGAGGGGCAAAAGATGGAACATACTCATTCTCATAAGAATACTAAAGCGGTAATTAATCGGATGTCCCGTGCGATTGGACATATGGAAGCAATTAAGAGAATGATTCAGGAGAACAGAGACTGCAGTGAGGTACTTATACAAATAGCTGCTGTAAAATCAGCAATTAATGGCATTGGGAAAATTATCTTAGAGGATCATATCGGGCATTGTGTTGTACATGCAGTAGAGACTGGAGATCAAAAGGTACTTGATGATCTTTCCACCGCTATTGACAAATTTTTAAAGTGATAAAGCACTATGGAGAAAAATAAACTTGCTATTTTTTTTGCTGTGGCCGCTGCTGCACTTTATGCTATCGGTTCCCCGTTTTCCAAATTGCTGCTTAGAGAAATGTCACCGGCTATGATGGCAGCTTTCCTCTACCTTGGTGCAGGCGTTGGCATGGCCATAGTTGGTTTTATCCAAAGGCGCGCCAATAAAACAGGTACGGAGCGGAGATTGACTAAAAAGGAGCTCCCATTTACTGCTGCAATGATCACACTGGATATTGCAGCGCCTATTTTTTTGATGATTGGACTTGGCATGACTACAGCGGCCAATGCTTCATTACTGAACAACTTTGAAATTACAGCCACTGCCATGATTGCATTTGTTTTTTTCAAAGAAGCTGTCAGTAAAAGGCTATGGTTAGCTATTGCACTGATTACTGCTTCCAGTATAATACTGTCATTTGAGGACATGAGCAGCTTTTCTTTTTCCTTTGGTTCGCTGTTTGTTCTTTTAGCGTGTACGTGCTGGGGATTAGAGAACAATTGTACAAGGGCTCTTGCAGGAAAAGACCCATTGCAGGTAGTTGTTGTTAAAGGCTTTGGTTCCGGTTTCGGCTCTCTGGTGATTGCATTAGTGATTGGAGAACCTTTTGGCAGTCTGACGTATATCTTTGCTGCCATGCTGCTTGGCCATATTGCTTACGGACTCAGTATATTTTTTTATGTTCACGCGCAACGTGAGCTTGGTGCTGCAAAAACCAGTGCGTATTATGCAATTGCTCCGTTCATTGGTGTTGCGCTCTCACTGGCAATTTTTCGAGAGTTTCCTACAATTAGCTTCATAATGGCACTTGCCATTATGATAACCGGTGCTTATTTTGCCTCTACGGATTCTAAAAAGGAATAGGGAGGCCGGAAAATCTTGAATCTCAGATTTATGTTATTGTCTGTAGAATTAAATATTACTAATAAAATTTTATGATAAGTTCAATACATAGTAACATAATGAGTTTATTATCCATATATTAGCGTAGGGAAAGTTTTTTGCCCTGCGCTTATTATTTTTGGAGGATTTCTTTATGAATTGTGATGAAATTTCGCTGAATAAATTGCCAATAGGAAAAAAGGCAAATGTTGCAATGCTGATGTCCGATGGAGCAACCAGAAGACGTATGTTGGATTTGGGCATAATATACGGAACCGAAATTAAGCCGCTTTATCAAAGTCCATCCGGCAATCCGGTGGCTTATTTAATAAGAGGAGCTGTGATTGCACTGAGATCCGATGTGTCGGAAAAGATTATAATGTCGTTACCATAAATGTTTTACAGCTTGTAAGGAGGCTTTGTATGGGCTTAACAAATACATCAACGGGTGCGGGAGTGCTAAGTTGCTGCGGACTACATATCGAGAGGGAAACACAGCAGGATAAAATTGTGGCACTGGCCGGCAATCCGAATGTCGGAAAAAGTACAGTATTCAACAGCCTGACTGGTCTTAACCAGCATACCGGCAACTGGCCCGGAAAAACTGTGGTTAATGCGCAGGGGAAATATCGGCATAGGGGCAGAAACTTTATTATGGTGGATATTCCGGGCACTTATTCCCTTATGGCTAACTCGGCAGAAGAAGAGGTTGCAAGGGACTTCATCTGTTTTGGAGGTTCTGATGCTGTAGTGGTAGTTGCCGACGCCACATGTCTTGAACGAAATTTGAATGTGGTGCTCCAAACAATGGAAATTACCGGTAAGGTCGTGCTGTGTGCCAATCTTATGGATGAGGCAGAAAAGAAGAGAATCAGTATCAATTTGGACTTGCTTGCTTCCAGACTGGGCATTCCGGTCGTCGGAACCAGTGCGAGGGCCGGCAGGGGCCTTGACTGCCTGATGGATGCAGTTTTCAGTGTAACAGAGGGTTCAAAAGAATTAAAGCCTCTGCATATTAAATACAGGGATGAAATCGAAATTGCCATTTCTATGCTAGAGCCTGCGGTGGAATGTATTTTGCAAGAGCATATGAGTGCCCGATGGGTATCGCTGAGGCTGCTGGACGGGGATGAAAGCCTGCTCAGGTCGCTAAAAGCCTATCTCGGCTTTGATTTGATGGACAATGAGGAAATATTGAAAAAGACAGTAGATGCCAGAAATTTTCTTGAGGAGGCAGGCATACCGCATGATCAATTCAGGGACTCGGTGGTTGCCGAAATTGTTAAGACATGTGAGGACATCGTCCGTGAAGCTGTTGTGTTTGAGAAAAAGGAATACGCAGAACGGGATGGCAAAATTGACAAAATTCTGACCTCAAGGCTGACTGGCATTCCTATAATGGTTGTGCTTCTGTTCGGCATATTATGGATTACAATCACCGGTGCCAATATTCCGTCAAGCCTTCTTGCTTCAGGCCTGTTTTATCTGGAGGAGCAGGTTTCTAAATTTTTTTTATGGGCAGATGTACCCGGATGGGTTCATGGTATACTTGTAGACGGCATTTTTAGGACACTGGCGTGGGTTATCTCTGTTATGCTGCCTCCAATGGCAATCTTTTTTCCACTGTTTACGCTTCTGGAGGACTTAGGGTATCTTCCCCGCGTTGCCTTCAACCTTGATAATTTTTTCCGCAAGGCCTGTGCTCATGGAAAGCAAGCTCTTACAATGTGTATGGGCTTCGGCTGTAACGCCTGCGGAGTAATAGGCTGCCGCATCATTGATTCACCGCGCGAGCGCCTGATTGCAACTATTACAAACAGCTTTGTACCCTGTAACGGAAGATTCCCCACACTGATTGCAATTATTGTAATGTTTTTTGCCGGAACAGCGGGAGGGGCATTTCAGTCCACAGTCTCCACTCTTATGCTTACCGGAGTAATTATTCTCGGTATTGCCATGACCATTTTAATCTCCAGACTGCTTTCAAAGACCATATTAAAAGGAATTCCCTCTTCCTTCAATCTGGAGCTTCCGCCATATCGCTGTCCGCAGGTGGGCAGAGTAGTGGTGCGCTCTATTTTGGACCGGACATTGTTTGTGCTTGGCCGGGCAGTCGTCGTAGCCGTACCCGCCGGCCTTGCCATCTGGGTGCTTGCAAATATTTACATCGGGGATTTGAGCCTTCTTGCGCATTGTGCCGGCTTTCTCGATCCGTTTGCCAGACTCATAGGCTTGGATGGCTATATTCTGATGGCTTTTATTCTTGGCTTTCCGGCAAATGAAATTGTTGTCCCCGTAATGATTATGAGCTACATGGCGACATCCAGGCTTACTGAGCTGGATAGCCTGTATGAGCTGCATGCATTGTTTGCAAATCACGGCTGGACCTGGCTCACGGCCGTCTGTACGATGCTGTTTTCCCTGATGCACTGGCCTTGCGGCACCACCTGCCTCACAATCAAAAAAGAGACGCAGAGCCTCAAATGGACGCTTGTTTCCTTTGCGACACCGACAGCCGCCGGTATTGCCGTGTGCTTTATTGTAGCCAGCGCCGCGCGTTTATTAGGCATAGGGTAGAATAGCTTATTTTATCTGGCGCTCATAACCGGCAGAAAGAAAAATGAGGATATCAGATATCCCAAAAAAACCAGTGCAAACGGTAAAACAAATGCAAAAAATATTACATTTCTATTTTTTTTTAACCTGCTTCGTCTGAATTTGCTTACTCTTTTCACTCTCATTATTTCTTCCCCCCTTTCATATGGAATATTATTCCATTATACCATACGCTGCATTTTTATATTATTACCTGGAAATAATATAAAGATACGTTTCGATAGTAATAAAATCCTTATTGCAAATGCGTTGACAGCAAAGCATAATGAGAATATAATTATTTAATAAATATACTATTCTGCTGTGACGAGAACGAGTAGGCTGGGTTTTTCTTTTTAGAGAAAAAGCATCATCGGGTTTTAGTTTAAATCCTTTGGCTGAAAATGCTTTTATTGAATAACAGTTGAAGACCACCTCCGAGCGGAAGCGGTGATGCGTTATAATCGGCAGCAAGGCTGCACTAAGAGATATGCGGTTTTACCGTATACAAATTAGGGTGGAACCACGGGAGACAGCTCTCGTCCCTTTACGGGACGGGAGCTTTTTAGATTTTAAGGAGGAATAAAAGATGATAAAAATTACATTGAAGGATGGAAGCATTAAAGAGTATCAGAAGAACTCAAGCATAAAGGAGATTGCAGAGAGTATAAGTTCAGGCCTTGCAAGGGTCGCACTTGCAGGAGAGGTAGACGGGGTTGTGAAGGATTTGAGCTATAAAATTGAGAATGACTGCAGGCTGAGTCTTTTGACCTTTGAAAGCGACGGCGGCAAGCATGCGTACAGACATACGACCTCCCATATAATGGCTCAGGCTGTAAAAAGGCTGTACCCCGACATAAAGCTTGCAATAGGCCCGTCTATAGAGAATGGGTTTTATTATGATTTTGACGTGGAAAAGCCGTTTTCAACTGAGGATTTGGATAAAATTGAGAAGGAAATGAGTAAAATCATAAAAGAGGATCTCTGTATGGAGAGATTTGTACTTCCCAGAGATGAGGCAATTAAGTATATGGGAGAAAGAGGGGAGCCGTATAAGGTGGAGCTGATCCGGGATCTTCCCGAGAGTGAGGAGATTTCCTTTTATAAGCAGGGAGAGTTTGTTGACCTCTGTGCCGGACCGCATTTGCCGTCAACAGGCAAGGTAAAGGCATTTAAGCTTACTCAGGTTGCGGGGGCGTACTGGAGGGGAAGCGAGAAGAATAAAATGCTTCAAAGAATATACGGAACGTCATTTTCGAAAAAGAGTGAGCTCGATGAGTATCTTGCAAGGATAGAAGAAGCAAAAAAGAGAGATCACAGGAAGCTTGGAAGAGAGCTGGATCTTTTTGATATCTGGGAAGAAGGGCCGGGGTTTCCATTCTTTATGCCAAAAGGAATGGTGCTTAGAAATCTTCTGGAGAATTTCTGGAGACAGGAGCATACCAGAAGGGGTTATCAGGAGATTAAAACTCCAATTATACTTAACCGCGATTTATGGATGCGTTCGGGACACTGGGAAAATTATGCTGAGAACATGTATACCGTTAAGATTGACGAGGCGGATTTTGCCATAAAGCCCATGAACTGTCCGGGAGGAATACTTGTATTTAAAAGAAAGCTTCATTCCTACAGGGATTTGCCCCAGAGGATGGGGGAGCTGGGGCTGGTTCACAGGCATGAACTGTCGGGAGCCCTGCACGGATTAATGAGAGTACGCTGCTTTACACAGGATGACGCCCATATTTTTATGACACCGGAGCAAATTAAGGACGAGGTAATAGGGGTTATTGACTTGATTGACGATTTTTATAACGTGTTTGGATTTAAATACCATGTTGAGCTGTCTACAAGGCCTGAAAAATCCATAGGTACGGATGAACAGTGGGAGAAGGCCACGATTGGCTTGAGAGAGGCTCTGGATGCAAAGAGTATAGAATACAAGGTTAATGAGGGAGACGGAGCCTTTTATGGCCCAAAAATAGATTTCCATCTGGAGGATTCTATCGGACGTACCTGGCAGTGCGGGACAATTCAGCTTGACATGAACCTGCCCGAGAGGTTTGATTTAACCTATGTTGGTGCAGATGGAGAAAAGCACAGGCCGGTTATGATTCACAGAGTGGTATTCGGGAGTATAGAAAGGTTTATTGCTATTCTGACAGAGCATTTTGCCGGGGCATTCCCTGTATGGCTTTCACCTGTCCAGGTAA
Source organism: Bacillota bacterium (assembly GCA_023390115.1). Classification (GTDB taxonomy): domain Bacteria; phylum Bacillota; class Clostridia; order Acetivibrionales; family DSM-27016; genus Anaerobacterium. Next base: position 11,126 of record JAEWDM010000010.1, on the reverse strand, counting down.
AAATCCTAAGCATAGTAGAAAAGCATGTCCCTTATATAATGGAGCTTGAAAGGCTGCTTGAAGAAAAGAATATCCGGGTTGAAACGGATATAAGGAACGAAAAGATAGGCTATAAGATCAGGGAAGCGCAAATGGAAAAGATACCTTACATGCTCGTTATTGGAGACAAGGAAATGGAAAGCAGGGCTGTGGCAGTGAGATCAAGAAAGGATGGAGATTTGGGCTCTATGTCTGCAGAGGATTTTATAAATAAAATTGTGGAAGAGGTAAGCAGCAAGATAAAATAAATTGTGTTTGCAGGTTGGACAGATGTATTAAAAGATTAAAAAGGGGAAATGGAGGAGGTCCAATGGAACAATATCTTAACCTTTGCCGTCATATTTTAAATAAAGGCATTCGGAAGGAGGACAGAACGGGTACGGGCACTATAAGCACCTTTGGATATCAGATGAGATTTAGCTTGGCAGACGGATTTCCGCTGGTTACTACAAAAAAGCTGCATCTGAAATCTATAATACATGAGCTGCTTTGGTTTATAAAGGGAGATACAAATATAAAATATTTAAAGGATAATGGGATTTCCATATGGGATGAATGGGCTGATTCCAACGGTGATCTCGGACCCATATACGGGTACCAGTGGAGGTCATGGACAGCAGGCGACGGAAGAACGGTAGATCAACTGTCTAATGTAATAAATGACATTAAAAAAAACCCCGACTCCAGAAGACATATAGTAAGTGCGTGGAATGTGGGGGACATACCTGATATGGCTCTGCCGCCATGCCACTGCTTTTATCAGTTTTATGTGGCTGAGAACAGACTTTCATGCATGCTTTACCAGAGGAGTGCCGATGTTTTTATAGGCGTGCCCTTTAACATAGCGTCGTATGCATTGCTTTTGCTTATGACAGCTCAAGTCTGCGGGCTTGAACCGGGAGATTTTGTTCATACCCTGGGTGATGCCCACATTTATATAAACCATATTGAGCAGGTAAAGCTCCAGCTTTCAAGACAGCCCAGGGCACTGCCGGTTATGAAAATAAACAGCGATGTAAAGTCTATATATGACTTTAAATATGAGGATTTTAAGCTGGAGGGATATGATCCTCATCCACATATAAAGGGAGAGATTGCGGTATGATATCGTTAATAGCCGCGGTAGGATCAAATGGTATAATAGGAAGAGAGAATAAGCTTCCATGGAAACTTCCGGCCGATCTTGCTTACTTTAAAAGGGTAACTATGGGCCATGACGTAATTATGGGGAGTAAAACATTTGAATCTATAGGAAGGCCCCTGCCGGGAAGGAAGAATATAATACTAACACGGAACAGTAATTTCAGTTGTGAGGGATGTGTCGTTTGTGCCAGTGCCGGTCATGCGTTAGACATTGTTAAAGAAGGAGATGAGGCTTTTGTAATAGGAGGGGCGAGCTTATATAGCGAGTTTTTGCCTTACGCAGACAAGCTTTATTTAACCTTTATAGACCATGCCTTTGAGGGGGATTCCGTATTCCCACATATAGACTATGCAAAGTGGCGCCTTATACGGGAGGAGAAGGGAGTGCAAAATAAAGCTAATCCATATATATACTATTTCAGGGTTTATAATAGAGCTACAGTTTAATCTATTTAGCAATTACAGAGGCTTAAGGCTGTAATTGCTTAAAGTTCGAAGTAATTAATTGTTGACACATTTTTAAAAATTAATATATAATATAGTGTGTGCTGTATTTAGTTTTATTTCCAATAATATACAGAGAAGGATATGTAGATTATTCTTGGCACAATTGTTACCATCGGAGGGAGGGAAATACATGTCTGAAATTAGAGTTAAAGAGAATGAGTCTCTGGATAGTGCTCTTAAAAGATTTAAGAGATCCTGCGCAAAGTCCGGCGTTTTAGCTGAAGTTAGAAAAAGGGAGCATTACGAAAAGCCGAGTGTAAAAAGAAAGAAAAAATCTGAGGCAGCAAGAAAAAGGAAGTTTAAATAAGGGAGGACTTACAACATGTCCCTTAAGGAAAGATTAACAGAGGATATGAAGATAGCTATGAGGGATAAGGACAGTATTAAAAAAAATGCTGTTCAGATGGCCAGAGCGGCAGTGCTTCAGGTAGAGAAGGATAAAAAAGTTACCCTTGACGATGATGGTATAATTGAAATAATAGCTAAAGAAGTTAAGAAAAGAAGAGATTCGGTACCGGATTACGAGAAAGGCGGCAGGCTTGATCTGGTAGAAGACTTAAATAAAGAGATAGAGGTATTGTTGCAGTATTTACCACAACAGTTAACAGAGGAAGAGCTTGAAGTAATAGTAAGGCAGGCAATCGAAGATACCGGAGCAAATTCTGCCAGAGATTTAGGAAAAATCATGCAGGCAGTGATGCCAAAGATTAAAGGCAGGGCCGACGGCAAAATAATAAACCAAATAGCTAAGAAATATTTATCATAAAAAGCTCGATGAAAATCGAGTTTTTTTATATTCCTGTGCCGGCTGGCACCAGTTGTCATTTTATAAACATAATATTAAAAGATGTAACCTTTTTAACAATGATAAATATAATATTAATGTAAGCATATACAGTGGGATAAAAAAATGGAATGAATTACGAAAGTATTATATTTATTGATTATAAGGTTTTATTGTAAGGAGGTTATTTTATGTCAAAAAATGACAATCATTTTGTAAAAATTGAAGCGGGCCAGATTTTAAATCCCGATCATTTTCCCCCACCAAATGAGCTGGTATGTGTTCAGGTACCCAAGGTTTTTGACCAGGTTGCATTAAGAGATTGCGTTACAAGAACGGTAACATTGATACCGGGCTCAGGGGTAATTAATCCCATGTTTTCATTTGAGGGGGCAACTGACTTTGACATTATTGAAGTTAAGGTTATTTCCAGAACGGATTCTCTTACAAAAGCAGGCTTTAAAAAACTTAAGCTGTTTGTAAAAATAAGATATACCATCCATTATAATGACGGTGTTAATCAGCTTGCCCAGACAGATGAAGCGGCATTCAACCTGACCGTAAATGAGATATATTGCCCAAGCTGCCTGGCACAGATAGGTGTTATACGCTATCCCGAGGATCCAACTACAATTGATGAGGATGGATTGATTCTCAAAATCGAAGCGCTGACTGAAGCGTTTAATGATGCAGTTAATGCCACTACGGGAGTTTTAACTCTGGATGTGGGAGTATTCTTTGTTGTAAAATGTGAGTGCGTTGTACAGCTTTTAATTCCGGCATACGGATATTGTCCTGTTCCTCCCGAGCAGCAGAATAATCCTTCCACTCTTAACTGCTGCACATTTAATGACAGGTGCAAGACCCCATTCCCGACACAGTTCTTCCCCGATCAGAAAATGAATCCTCTTGACATTTGCAAAAAAGAAGATTGGGATGATTAGAACTGCATTTGGAGAAATTGTTTCCAGATGCCGTATTATGCAGCGCAGTTCTTTAAAATGTATAAGAACTACATGAGAACATGTAGTTCTTGTACTTTGCTTCAGAGGTGAATGTATGACGAACATGTATGTAGCTTTCCAGACCAGATCGCAGGCTTTTTTAATAGAAAGACGCTTAAAAAATGAAGGGATTGAATGTGAGCTGGCTTTCATGCCCAGAGAAATAATGAGAGACCTTTGTAATTTGGGAGTAAAGTTCAGTGAGCTTGACTATAAAAGAGCCGTAAATGTTATAAGAAGAGCGGGTATTCCGGGATGCAGGGTATATAGGGAAGTTGTTTACCCCAATCTCAGCAAGTGCTATGAAGAAAACATATGGCGGGATGCTTAAACCACATAGAAAACAAATAAAATGGACATTTTCACCCCTTGGAGAAGAAATGTCCATTTTATTTATTTTATTTCTGTTCTTTTTTCAAATTGTTGAAATAGTTTCTATTGTATAGTACCGCTGAATCATTGGGCTTTATTTCTCCCGCCATGTCATTATATTTCATAGCGATGTCATAATTCCCCAGCCTGTCGTGACACACACATAGCTCCACTAGAGGTATGTAGCCCCAGTAGTCATGTAAAATAAATCCCCAACTGTCCTGAGGTTTTTTTAAATTTAATGCAAGATCAAACCAAAAAATGGCCTTTTCATATTGATTTATATTTTTAAAGTAGTAGCCTATCTGACAGCAAATTTCTGCCCTCGGTACTTCGTATTGAAAGCTTCTGAACAGGGTTTTTAAAGAGCTTTCGGCATCTTTTTTTTCACTATGGCATTTTGACAGGTCAAAGCACGCGCTTATATTGTCTTCCACCCAGCCTTGCCCCGAGTCTAAAAATTTATTAAAGTATTCTATGGCATCATCAAAAAAACCGTTATGATAGAATTCTCTTGCGCAGTAAAAAAGGTTTCTCGGACTTAATGTTTTGCCCTCCTCAATCATTTTTCTGAAAATTTTGAGATTTCTTTGGGGGGGAGAGGCATGTATTTTCTTATGGGTTATGCATATATCAGAGTTTATTACCTTTCCCCACGCTGGTATATGCTCATGAATAGGATCATTCCATGTATAGTTATTAGCCCTTTTGAAAAGCCTTTCTCTAAAGTAGGACAGGGTAACCTTACCGTTGGCATCAAATCCGACATTATACTTCATCATCACTATATCTATGCTTTTGTCCATGTCCGATTTGAACTGCTTAAGCTTTTTTCTATCCTCTTCCAGAATTACATCGTCTGCGTCCAGCCACATAATATAGTCCATAGCTGCTTTTGAAAAGGAATAGTTTCTTGCGGCTGAAAAATCGTCTATCCACTCAAAATCATATATTTTGGAGGTGAATTCCGACGCGATTTCCTTTGTTCTGTCCGTGGAGCCCGTGTCCACTATAATTATTTCATCCACGATATCCTTTACGCTTTCCAAGCATCTTGCCAAGGTATCCTCTTCATTTTTTACAATCATGCATAAGCTGATTCTTGTCACCAAACCACCCCTAATTCATCCCGGATAATTGGGAATGTACTTCACAGATTAATATATGCAGCGTGTCAATTACATGTGCTGATTCTAATAAGCAGGGGGTACTGTTAGAGGCCGATTATTTTTGCTCAGGAAGCCGGCAAAAAAATTCTTGTTGGAAACCTTGCCCTATTGTGTTTTAATCGGGTATACCGTCTTTGAAGCGCCAGAGGAAGAACGCAACATCAATACGCTTGTGGATATGCTGAATAGGCAGTATCAGCGGTTGGTCATCCGAAAAGGTGGGAAAAAGGCGGTCATGACGGTTGCCCATTCCATACTGATTGCCATTTATTATGTTTTATCGGGGAGGAAATTCTGCGATTTGGGCGCGGAGTATTATACCCGATTTAATAGAGGCAAGAAAATACAGTCTCATCTAAAGCAGTTGAAAAATCCAGGCTGGGAACCGCCCTGTCCTGCGGTTTGCTAGGAGATCACATAAAATAGCATGCTAGAGTAGAATTATTAAACATATTTTGGTATAATAAAATTCTATTTATATGAAACGCAGATAAGCAAGAATTTATTGAATACTCATAATAGAGATTAAGGGGGATAATCGATATAATGGATTTAATTATTAAGTATGGTTGGTATGCCTTGTTGATTGCTGTTATTGGGGAAATGCTTATACCAATTATCCTTGCACCGTTTTATAAAGGATACAGACATATTACAATGGCAATCAGTACATTAGGGAATAGCAATAGTCCTGTTAGATTACCCTTTAATTTATGGATGTTGCTTGCCGGTTTATTGTTTTTGACATCCACTCCTGCAATATATAACGCCTATTATCAGGCATCAAAGCCTTTAATAATGGTATCCGTTTTATTTGTTGCAATCTTTGCTGTGGGGGCGTGTATATTTACCTGCTTTTTCAGTGTAAACGAAACAAAAGATGTAGTTACTGCTGCCTCAAAAATACATGGTGCCGGGTCAGCCATCGGCTTTATGCTGTTTTTGCTTGTGCCGCTGTTCTTAGCAATACTCTCGTTCAAGGCCAATGATAAAACAACCGGAACGATATCTGCTGTTTCTTTCGTGTTTGCTCTGCTGTTCTTCGTGTTGTTTATCATGGCAGATAAGCCGGAATTGCAGCGAACAGTAGTAGCTAAAGAGGGACTATGGCAAAGGATGAATCTGCTGTTTATGTATCTGCCACTTGGATACATTGCGGCAAGAAATATTTTTGGATAGGTCTAGTAGTAACAAGTTGGACAGCTTGATTTACTTTACCTCAAAAATTTAGTGATCAAGCAGCTTTCTATACCGCCGCCGTAAGCTGTTTGAGTACATCCGAAACCCGGCCCCATAATTCAGCATAGTCTTTTTGCAGGGCGGCAATCTCGGACGGATATACATTGAACAGGCAATTGAACGTGCCGGAACAAAAGCTGGAAATAAAGGATTTGATAGTGCCGTTAGCGCTATCGAAATGGTGAACTTAATGCGCGCATTTTGAGCCAATATATGGAATTATGTTTCTGCTGCAATTTTACCGCATTCTGAAAGATCATAGCCCGTTACGCCGTGCATTTCCATTTTAAAGTCCTCCGAGAGTATAATATCAGAAATAGCTTTAAATACGGGGTGGTTGATATTTTCCTTTTTTATTACCAAATCATAATATTCATTTTGGATGGGCAGAAATTCAATTTCTCTTGCCTGTAAAAATGGCATCTCGAGCCCTATGCCTACATCGGCATGTCTGCGGGCAATGGAGTTTGCCAGCATCATTGGGGAATAGGTTTCGTTTGAATATCCGTTAATAGTACTCCCCTGCAAGCCCATTTTTTTCAAATGCTCATCCAGAAGTATCCTTGATCCGCTCCCGGGCTCGCGGTTTATAAGTACCACATCTCTGCGCTTTAAATCATCCCAGTCTTTTATGTTTTTAGGATTTCCTTTTAATAAATAAAATCCTTGAACACGTTTGGCAAGATGTATAATTACAGCCTGAATACCCGGAAGCATTCTTTCTACATAAGGGATATTATACAGTCCGGTTTTGCAATCCCAGATATGGGCGGCCGCGACTTGCACACTTCCTTGATAAAGGGAATATAAAGAGCTGTAACTGCTTTCATATGAACGTATTGCACGGATTCCATTGGGATGTCTGCCAAGATAACGGCACAGCGTATCCAATAAGGAGTCCTGGCCGCAAATGACAAACCCTTTTTCTTCACTGTCTCTATCATAGCCATTACCTGCAGAAAATGTCGCTGCCTCCGGCTGTGCCGATACTGTGCCCCGGCTTTTTCTGCTTTTTGTTCTGTTTTTGTATTCTTCGACATCTTCATAATCTACACGGACTTTGTTTCCTACCCTATAGGCGTTTAAATCCTTTCGCTTTATCAATTCATACACCGTGCACTTGGAGATTTTTAAAATGTCGGCAACCTCCTGGGGAGTTAAAGGCTTGTTTTCCATGATTTCTCCTTCCTGAAAAGTAAGCTTGAACAAAACCTGACAATAACTATTAAAAACAAATTAAGTATTATAAAAAGATTATATCATGCAGCTTGTATTAATTCAACATTCATAAATACTGTTTTAAACTATTACACCAGATGCTTTTATGTTGCTTTAGGAGTATGCCTGTTCCGGAACGCCATATGAGGAGTTCCTTACCTAAAGCAAGGGCACTTAATATAAAAATAAAAGCTTTCATATATTTTTATGCGCCAAAAAAGTCATGGTGTTTTTTAAAATGTGAAGGATTGTAAAAAAATATTACAAAATACTTGACAGTTTGTCTGATAATGTTATAATGAATTCATACAAAACCTGACGAAATCTAATGAAATAAACATTTTAATTCCATGCATTTACGCTAAACAGGAATTTTGAAGAGTTTATGGAGAGGAGAATTGAAGGCTACAACCTGAAGCACGGCAAAAAGCTTAGATATTAGTAAATTTACTGAGGCTTTTGAATGGGCTGCAGAACAGCCGAAGCTTTGCAGTGCTGTTTGTGAATCAGGCTCTTGCCCGTAAAATTGCCGACACGGTTTATGTCATGAGCAAGGCCGAGATTATTGGTATGGAGAATGATATTTCCTTGCATGGGAATTCCCTATAAAATTTCAGCTTCAGAAAAAGAATATGGGTAAAAGGAGGCTGCCGAATTTTTTCGGCAGCCTTAATAAAAATGCTACTAAAATACTTTATCAGGAAGTTCGGCTATACTGCTGTGGATTTATGCATTAAACAATAGTGATTCCTGCGCTTGCATAGCCTGTTACCGTATTTAACAGGTCTACTCCGGCGGCTGTTATAGAGAATACCAGCAAAAGACGCGTTTCTGCGGTTACCGGTATAGAGAGTCCTGTAGTAATACCGTTGCTGACCGAACCAAGTGAAATTGCGCCTGTGAGGGCCGGAGCCAATGTTACGACAGCACCAGGGATTGGAGCAAATGTGTTATCCGGTGTAGTTGAACTGAACAACTGTCCCGTAATGGTGATAGTTGTGGCTAGCAGTGTCAAGGCTACAGTATTGCTGAAGAACCCTGCTATTGACGTAATGGTGCCATCTCTGGGTGCTGAGAAAGAAAAGTTTATCAATGGACCCAGAGCGGTACCCGTAAGGTCTATATTTCCACCTACAAGGCTTATTCCTGTGGCGGAGTTCCCGAATCCTACAAGACTTGTAGTACCTACTAATCCTCCTGCTATACTGGTCATTATAATTGGCCCTCCGGACGCAAAAGGTATTATGGCGCCGGCGCCCGTCTCGCCTGTAGCCCCGGTAGTGCCCGTCTCACCAGTAGCCCCGGTAGCGCCCGTCTCACCGGTAGCGCCAGTAGCGCCTGTCTCACCGGTAGCACCAGTAGCGCCTGTCTCACCAGTAGCACCCGTAGCGCCTGTCTCACCGGTAGCACCAGTAGCACCCGTAGCGCCCGTCTCACCGGTAGCGCCAGTAGCGCCGGTCTCACCAGTAGCACCAGTAGCACCCGTAGCGCCTGTCTCACCAGTAGCACCGGTAGCGCCCGTTTCACCAGTAGCACCCGTAGCGCCTGTCTCACCAGTAGCACCGGTAGCCCCGGTAGCGCCCGTCTCACCGGTAGCGCCAGTAGCGCCAGTAGCACCCGTAGCCCCGGTAGCGCCCGTCTCACCGGTAGTACCAGTAGCGCCTGTCTCACCAGTAGCACCGGTAGCGCCCGTCTCGCCGGTAACACCAGTAGCGCCCGTCTCACCCGTAGCACCGGTAGCGCCAGTAGCGCCAGTATCACCGGTAGTACCAGTAGCGCCCGTCTCACCGGTAGCCCCGGTAGCCCCGGTATCACCAGTAGCGCCGGTAGCACCGGTAGTACCGGTAGTACCGGTAGCGCCCGTTTCACCCGTAGCACCAGTAGCGCCTGTCTCACCCGTAGCGCCTGTAGCGCCAGTTTCACCCGTAGCACCGGTAGCCCCTGTCGGACCAGTAGTTCCAGTACCCGAAGGTCCTGTCGGTCCAGTGGGTCCAGTGCTTCCGGTCTGATCTGCAATTATTATAATTGTTACCGGTCCGCTTGCACCGGTAGCGCCGGTAGCACCAGTAGCCCCAGTAACTCCGGTTTCACCGGTAACCCCAGTAGCACCAGTAGCGCCTGAGCCTGCCGGTCCTGTCGGTCCAGTGGGCCCAGTGCTTCCGGTCTGATCTGCAATTATTATAATTGTTACCGGTCCGCTTGCACCGGTAGCGCCAGTATAGCTTAAGCCTGCTGGTCCTGTCGGTCCAGTGGGTCCGGTGCTTCCGGTTTGATCTGCAAGAACTATGATTGTGACGGGGCCGCTTGCTCCTGTAGGACCAGTAACACCTGCGGGTCCGGCAGGACCATCGGGTCCGGTGCTTCCGGTCTGATCTGCAAGAACTATGATTGTGACAGGGCCGCTTGCTCCCGTAAGTCCAACAGAACGGGCATTATCTGTGCTGAGGCCAAAAGGGTTTTGTATTTCCATAAATTTATTTTATGCCTCCTATATTTATAAATCACTATAATATTCCTAATATACAGATTATGTTCAGTTAAAGTAATACGTTACCGAATTGAAGCTAATTATTAGAGCTTATGCTTAAAAGGTCTTATAAAAAAATCGAATATAAGCTACAATTAAGAAATGCTCCTCAATATGATAACAGTTTTATTATTTTATCTGTATATCATAAAGGGAGCATATAATTTTTACCGCTTAATATTCTTTTTTTAGTCCAGTTTTTTGATTATCAGCTCTGCAGATACATCAGCACCCGTAAGCGTTATTCCCAAAGCAACTAATGCACTGAATACAAGACTTATAGAACCGCTTGCAGGCACTGACGCTATTACACTTCCTGAGTATATCTGAAGACCTGTGCCCAAGGTTTGTGCAAAGGTTCCTCCGGAGGCTGGTGTACCATTTATCTGTATTTGAAAGCTTCCTGAGACAGACAGAGCTGCTGTAAAGTAAACAATAAAGCTTATTTCATAATACCCGGCAGTTGAAACAACCACGGGAGCAGTGTTGACTGTGTGAGTTATTCCTCCGATAAGAACACCATTGGTATTAAAGGTGACAGGCTCAGAGGGATCCAGTAAAGTTACGGATATTGACTGAGATCCTAATTGGAATACATGTGCAAATGCGTTTAAGCCATTTGCTGAGCCTGTAGCCCCGGTAGTGCCTGTAACACCAGTGGTACCAGTAGTGCCCGTAGAGCCGGTAACTCCAGTTGCACCCGTTTCGCCGGTGGCACCAGTAGCTCCAGTAATACCAGTAACTCCAGTATCACCGGTGGTCCCTGTTTCACCAGTAGCACCAGTGGCTCCAGTTACACCGGTGGCCCCAGTTTCACCTGTAGCACCAGTGGCTCCAGTAGCACCCGTAGATCCAGTAGCCCCGGTAGTGCCAGTTGTTCCAGTGGCTCCAGTCTCACCTGTAGCCCCAGTAGTACCAGTCTCGCCGGTAGCTCCAATAGCCCCGGTCACACCTGTAGAACCTGTAATTCCAGTTGTTCCTGTATTACCCGTAGCGCCAGTGACTCCAGTAGTACCTGTTGGACCAGTAACGCCATTAACTCCAGTTATACCGGTTGCGCCGGTAGCACCAGTAACACCAGTAACACCTATAACCCCCGTTGCACCTGTAGCGCCCGTAGTACC